>NZ_JH992901.1:0-668746 GCF_000315565.1 Mastigocladopsis repens PCC 10914
AGTCCCGGCGGCAAGACAATTGCTTCGGCAAGTGCGGACAACACGGTACGGTTGTGGAACCTGCAAGGGCAATTGCTCAAAACCTTGAATGGTCATAGTGATGCGGTCTTGGGCGTCAGTTTCAGTCCCGGCGGCAAGACAATTGCTTCGGCAAGTGCGGACAACACGGTACGGTTGTGGAACCTGCAAGGGCAATTGCTCAAAACCTTGAATGGTCATAGCGATCGGGTCTATGGCGTAGCTTTCAGCCCCGACGGCAAGACAATTGCTTCCGCTAGTCATGACAAGACGGTACGGTTGTGGAACTTGCAAGGGCAATTGCTCAAAACTTTGAGTGGTCATAGCGATGCGGTCTTGGGCGTCAGTTTTAGTCCCGACGGCAAGACAATTGCTTCCGCAAGTTGGGACAAGACGGTACGGTTGTGGAATCAGCAAGGGCAATTGCTCAAAACCTTGAGTGGTCATAGCGATGGGCTCAGGGGCGTCAGTTTCAGTCCCGACGGCAAGACAATTGCTTCCGCAAGTTGGGACAAGACGGTACGGTTGTGGAACCTGCAAGGGCAATTGCTCAAAACCTTGAGTGGTCATCGCGAGGCGGTCTTGGGCGTCAGTTTCAGTCCCGACGGCAAGACACTTGCTTCCGCCGGTAGGTTCCGGGACATCAAGCTGTGGAATATGCAAGGGCAATTGCTCACAACCTTGAATGGTCATAGCGATGGGGTCTTGGGCGTCAGTTTCAGCCCCGACGACAAGACACTTGCTTCGGCAAGTTGGGACAACACGGTGATTTTGTGGAATTTGAATCTCGACGATTTACTGGTGCGCGGCTGCAATTGGGCGCGTGATTATTTGCAGACGAACCGGAATGTGAGTGAGAGTGATAGAAGTTTGTGCGATGGTGTTAAATGACTCGGCGTTGAGTGTTAGATTCTCGGTGTCGAGTGTTAGATACTCGTCGTTGAGTGTTAGATACTCGTCGTTGAGTGTTGGATACTCGTCGTTGAGTGTTAGATACTCGGCGTTGAGTGGTGGATACTCGTCGTTGAGTGTTAGATACTCGTCGTTGAGTGTTAGATACTCGGCGTTGAGTGTTGGATACTCGTCGTCGAGTGTTAGATACTCGTCGTTGAGTGTTGGATACTCGGCGTTGAGTCTCAGAACCTCGTGGTTGAGTAACGCACTCTAGCAGATAAAAACCCTGGCGACTGGAAGTCGCGGCTACACAAACAAAACCCGCCTGCGCGGGTTAGAAATTCATGATTTTTAGTCTGCGGAGGCAGACTTAGTTTGTGTAGGCAAGCCAGTGCGTTGCGCGGGTTCCCCGCGTTGTAGCACCTGGCGCGCGGTTTCTAACCGCCAGCTTCAGAGTTTTGCCAGTATTTGTTTAGGCACGGTTTCTAACCGCCAGTCTCAGAGTTTTATCAGTAGGCTAACATTTGGTAGGCGATCGCTACCTTAATCCATTGGGACAAAAACCTCAGAAGCAAAATTCCCATGCAAACCATAAGGAATATGATGCTTCAGATGCAACCTAGCAATAGGTCCTTTATTCAAATCTCTCGCATCCAATATCACCACATCTGAGCGATGGGACTCGGAGTCATAAACCAAAGCTACCACCCAGCCATCATCTTCTCTTTCAGAGTTTGGACGCGGGACAAAAATCGGTTCACTTGCAAAACCAGGCGGTGCAGCACTCCAAAGTTGTCGTTTGCCTGATTCTAAATCAAGTTTCAAAAATGCTTGCAATGGAGCGTTACCAGTCTCTGCGTGAGCAGCACCCATGTATAAATAACGATAGGGGCGTCCAACCTTTTGCGAATGCATGGTAGGAAACTCACAACACCGACTTTCTATCAACTCCCGCGACACTGTTTTGTCTTTCAAATTAATATCAAATCGCCACAGTTGTCCGGGTTGAAGAGCATCAAAATCCACTTCTCGGAAATCACTTTCTGGTTCCACTTCTGGTAAAGATTCGTAGCAAATTGAGTCGATGACAATCTCATCCCCAACTTCCAAAGCATTGGCGTGATGGAAGACAAAACCAGAGTGAGTTTCGAGAATTTTTACTTCGCGTTGTTCGGGATTGCGAGAAATAATAACAATGCGAGTGGGTTGATGTGGCTGAAACTTCACACATTCACCTGCACCACGCATTCCTAACACAAAAGGTATGGGATTGAAGGTAACAGGATTTTGAAAGAAAATGCAGTAATTGGGGGTAATAGCAAAATCGTGGATAAAGGCAAATCCAGGCACTTTATGAGCGTGCTTGCGTACAACTTCCCCCTCAGTGTTTAGCTCAAAAATTGTAATTGTGGTGGAGAGTCCTGGCTTAATCGAAAAGTTGACAAGGCAAGGCGCACCCCCATCTTGAGCACAACTGGGGTCAAAGCGGGGATGTGCAGCAAAAGCTTCTCCTTCTGACAACACACCTTGGAAATGTTCTTTACCCAAAGTTTCCAAAGTTTGGGGATCGAGACGATGGGGATCTGCGGCTTCCCAAAGTGCAAGCAGCTTATCACCCCAATAAATCACGTTGGTATTGGCAATATTTTTGAGTTTAAAGTCGAAGGCATTTGCTAACCAACCGCCAGGTTTTTGAGTCCCAAAAACACCACGATAAAGAATTTTCCCGGCTTTTTGTTCTTCCAAATAAGCTTCTGTGCGGACAAAACGGTTGCGGAAATGAGCGCGACCATTTGAGAAAGTGATGCGGCTAATCATGCCATCTCCATCGAATGGGTGATGAATATGATGCCCATTTATATCTAACAAACCAGGTCCATTTCTAAACAGAGTCCCGTGCAGTTCTGGCGGAATTTGTCCTTCTACATCATCAATCCAATAATCAAACTCTTCTGTGAGAGATTCATATCCTTTCTGCCAATCTCCACGAATGTATGATTTTTCTGGAACTGTTGAGGCTCGTTCGTAAAGTTGAAAACTCTGCATACCAATTCTGAACTTATATTAAATCTAAATATTAAATTTTGGATTCATTCTTGGCATCTACTAGTAGTTAGTTGAATGTTTGACAACTAACTACTAACTAGTAACCAGTCCCTGACTCAATACAGTTCAGATAAGACAGTTTGGGGGTGTAATAGCCAAGTTAGAGAGGTTGCAGTGCAACCTCTCTACACGGATTAAATGATCACAAATAAGTCTTAACTCAACCGTATTAATTCCTGACTAATCGACTGGTTCAGACTTTGGTTCTCGCACGATCAACTTAGAGATGAATTCAGGTAAAAATGGTTGTTCCCCACTGTTGGTTGAAGTTGGTGATAACGTTGGTGTCTCGTTTTGAGAATCAGCAGCAGGAAGCCAGTTAATGAATGGCAACGGTAGCAGCGTGCTGAGGTTAGTGATAATCACCAACACCCATAAGGCATTAAAGTTAGTTTCGGTAATGCCCAACCAATGCATCAATCCTGCGCCCAATTCGTAGGATACTAGTCCAGCTAAGTTTGTTACCGACATCAACAGGGCGAATAATGTTGCTTCCACTCCTGGTGGACAAAGCCTCGCTGCTAAAACCAACACTGGCATATAAGCAATTTGCCCCATCACGGTCAAAATGAGGCTATCGCCTAGACTGAACCAGCGGTCATCTATACCCAATGAACGGTTAGCATGAGTGACCAACAGCAGCATCGTCATTCCCAGTACTGTTGAGAGGACGGTACTCCACGCAAAAATGACGCGAAAGGGGACAGTTTTGAGAAAGCGTTGAAAAATCCAAATGCCAACGAGGGAAGCTATACTCGTCACCAAGCGCACCCGTCCCAAAAATTCTGGTTCAAAGTGCAGTTCATTGGTTGTGAAGAAGAAAAAAGCAGATTCAGCAGTTGGTGTCGCTTGCCAGAGGAAGAGAAATGCTGTCGGTAACCAAATTGCTTTTTGAGTAATGGCTTTGCGGAGTTGTTGTAGTTGATGCGTGATTGACTGGAAATTTGAATCATCACCCTCGCTGGCGTTTTTGTTTACGGGCGACTCAGCTATAAACCAAGCGACTGCGGAGACTATAAGCGGAAAGGAGGCGGTAATCCAAAAGACAGTGCGGGTAGTAAAATGCTCTAAGAGCATACCGCTAAAGTAGGCTGTTATCAACCCGCCTAAGGCTGAAGTGCTCCAACTGAGGGATTGAAGAGAACCTGCTTGGGCTTGTGACTCGGCTCTTGCCCTTTCGACAACCAGTGAGTCAACAATCACATCACTAACGGCGACAGAGAGGGAACCAAGGGCGATCGCCAGTGTAGCGGCTATGGGTGTGTGAACTATTGTTGCAAGACTCACCCAAGAAATTGCTCCCAGTATCCCAGATAAAACTAGGTAAGGACGCCGTCGGTAGCCGAATATGGGCAAGCCATCGGAGATAAAACCAAACAGTGGCTTGATGATCCAAGGTAGGGCAACTATGCCGAATAAAGCTGAAACTTGAGCTGGAGTGAGCAAAAGTTCATCTTTGAGGAAAAAGCTGACGGCAAGACGCGCCAAGCCTAAAATACCTTGAACAAAGTAAACGGTAAGAATTGCGAGTAACTCGCTTGTAGGTTCGTTACCGAAAAAAATCTTTTCTTTTACTGAGTCTTTGACCTTGGACAAGCCAGAGGAGGAAACCAGCATTGATAAATAATTTTTAAGATTTATCTACTTTTACATATCATATCTATTTTCTCAGAGTCGGAGTGTAGGAAGTGTGAACAATAATTGCCTCAACCCTCGTTAGCCAAGGCTATGACTGCATTCTGCCCTCCAAATCCAAAACTAAAACACAGCACGCGCTGAATTTGACTTTGACGCGCCTTCCTCACCAAATCCAAATCAAATTCTGGGTGAGTTAGCCCAACACTTGGCGGTAAGATTTGATTCTTTAATGCCATCAGTGAAAAAGCGATACCCAAGGCTCCTGATGCTCCTAGTGTGTGACCTGTAGCGCCTTTAGTGGAACTGACTGCCACGCTTTTGGAAAATAACCGTTGTATCACTTGGCTCTCACTACGGTCATTCAGGAGAGTGGCTGTGCCGTGAGCATGAATGTAATCAATTTCATTTGGACTGATATGACTTCGGTCAAGACATTGTTTCACTGCGGCGATCGCACCCCTTCCCTCTGGTTCTGGCGTATTTGCATGATATGCGTCTGCTGTCAATCCAAAACCAAGAATTTGACCATAAACCCTTGCCTGACGCTGCTGTGCCAACTCCTCTGATTCTAGAACAAAGACTGCTGCACCTTCTCCTAAAACCAAGCCTTCCCGACGCACATCAAAGGGATAAGCTCCTGTTTTCGCCAAGGCTCCCATTTGCTGGAAACCTGTAAGGGTAAGGGGTGTAATTGGTGCTTCCACTGCACCAGCAATGACCCTTTGACATTGCCCAGTTTGGATTAAATCAGCCGCTTGAGCGATCGCCCAAATTCCAGTCGCACAAGCCGCCATTGGTGCCAAAACTATGCCACAAGTCCCTATTTGCCGTGCAACTGCGATCGCATTCATATGAGGCAAAGTTTCCAACCAACCCTCTAAAGAGGGGGGGAGAGGGAGAGAGGGACAAAGGGGGAATATTGAAGGCATTTCCCCTACTCCCCTGTTCATCCTCCGCACCATCTCCTCCCACAATCCCTGATGGCTGCGACTCGAACCAATCACAACCCCACAATCTGGCAAAGGTGGAAGCAATCCTGCATCTTTCAAAGCAGATGTAACAACCAGATGAGTCAGCACTCTCATCTGTGCTGGTTGTTTCCCAATCATTCCTAAAGGACGTGGTTCCAGTTCTGGAAATGGTTGATGCCATTTTATTCCAGATTGACCTGCTATTAACTGTTGCCAGCTATCCTCTAGGTTTTTCCCCAAAGCGGAAACTAGACCAATACCAGTGACAACAACTGCGACCAATTTCGTAATCTAGGGAGTTAGTAATTTGGGAAAGTTGAGGAATATAGGGAGGATGCGGCATTTATCTCCCTCATCTCCCTTATATCTACTTTTTACTGTCCGGTGGTTTTCAAATTTTCTGCACCTTGAGTGACTTTCGCCGACTCAATGCGATCGCCTTGCTGAATCTTGTCTACAACTGCCATCCCGTCGGTAACATAGCCAAAAACAGCATAGCTACCATCTAGGAAACCCAAATCCGCTAAAGCGAAGTAAAACTGTGAGGAAGCAGAGTCAGGCATTTGCGATCGCGCCATTGCGACTGCACCCAGCTTGTGCTGCAATACAGGCGGCTTATTTACACCAGCCATCTCCAATGTTTTACTGTAAATTGGCTGATCTGAACCTTGTGGCTTAATCTCTAGGGGTACGTAGCGAATTTTTCCAGTTTTTGGATCGCTAAAACTGCCTGTTCCCAAACTACTTACAGGAACTTTCTGGTCTTTACTTTGGGGATCGCCTCCTTGAACGACAAACGGTTGGGGTTGGCGCACGACTCTATGGAAACTCAAGCCATCGTATACACCCTTCTGGACTAAATCGACAAAGTTGCCCGCAGTAATAGGGGCATTAGTACCGTCCACTTCGATGGTAATGGGTGAACCTTTGACGGTCATAACCACCGTTGCCTTGCCTTCGAGTCGTGGTAAATCTTTCATTCCAGGAATACTCTCATTTGTACTTGCAGATACAGAGGTTGTCTCTGTGGTTGCCGTATTAGTGGTTGTCTCGGCGGTTGAGTTAGTGCTTGCTGCGGTAGCAGTGGATGTTGGGGAAGAGTTAGAAACAACTTGCTGTGTTGAACATCCCCCCAATATCAACGCACCGACAAGGATGAGAGCTACTAAAAATTGGGGAATTTTTAACCGCATTACTAGTTACAAACTCAATCAGTGTATCTTAGCTTCGTTATGCGATTTTAGGTTTTCGATTTTAGATTTTTGATGCACCCCTACCTAAAATACAAAAGTCACAATCATTTACAGGCCTTCAAGCGGCACACCCAAAAAGCGTGCTAACTCAGCACCTTGAACTTCTAACTCTTGTAGCGAGAGGGGTTGACCTACCCGAGTTAGGGGAATGTCTCGGCGACCTTTAACGCGCAGGTAAAGTGCGCGACGAGGATTAACCCCTTCTCTGATGTCAACTCGCACACATTGTACATCTTCTGTACGGCTGTCAATCTCAATGCGGCGGTTTTTCCCAGGATATCCCCACCGGAAGATTTTGATTGTGCCACTTTGGCGGTCAAACTCATTGTATCCGCCTCCTACATCCCATAAAACTGTTAGCCACAGGTATAAGGCTAGGAGTAAGCCAGCGCTCCCGTACAAACCCATAACCAATCCTTGGGGGAAGAATAGCAGTTGAGTTGGGTCAGAAACTATAAGTAAATTGATTTTAAGGTAACTAGAAATACCAGCGAGCAAGAAGCCCGTGGCTCCCACAGAAACGACAGTTGCCCACCAGTAGTTACTGAACCGACGAGAACCGAGAACCTTTTGATGTAAGACGCTTGAAGATTTATCGCCATTGGGCGACTCACCTCTGTTAATGGTTGTTGATGCCGTCATTAGAACTACCTTGGTGCGTGAGATATTCTCTTTACAAAGTCTGCCATTGCAGCAGATGTATTGCAAGTTTAGCGAATTGAAATAAGAGCGAGAATGGTACTTAGCCCCGATTCCTGAGAAATTAAGTGGAACAACAGGTCAGTTGACTCAACACTCATAGCCCAGAACTTTAGTTTTTTAAGTTTTATGAGAAAACTTGTGTCAAATTGTAAAAATTCTGATATTGATAATAAGTAATGGGTTCGGGCTTTATACCTGATTTCTTAATGTAAATCAGGCACAAAGCCAGAATAATGTGATAAGTTAAGAATCATTAAGTTTCTGCAAGCTGGATTACCAACTAGTGGAAACTCTTATGACACTGATATGAGAAATGCTGACTTAACGAGACAGCAAGCTCTCATAATATATATATATCAGCAGCATTAGGGCCGCTGTAAGTGTCATAAAAGAAGTTAATCCCTCAAAAAAGTTGCAATTTTAGTAAAAACGAGGATTTTAGTCCGATGACCATCGCAGTTGGACGGGCCCCCAGTAGTAGAGGGTGGTTTGACGTTCTAGACGACTGGTTAAAGCGAGACCGGTTCGTGTTCGTAGGTTGGTCAGGGATACTACTATTCCCCTGCGCCTTTCTAGCACTAGGCGGTTGGCTAACCGGTACCACCTTTGTGACCTCATGGTACACCCACGGGATCGCCTCGTCGTATCTAGAAGGCTGTAACTTCCTAACAGTAGCGGTATCGACGCCAGCGGATGCAATGGGACACTCCCTATTACTGTTGTGGGGACCAGAAGCACAAGGCGACTTCACCAGATGGTGTCAATTAGGAGGATTGTGGGCATTCGTTGCCCTGCACGGAGCCTTTGCTTTGATAGGGTTCATGTTGCGGCAATTTGAAATCGCGCGACTGGTAGGAATTAGACCCTACAACGCTATAGCATTTTCTGCACCAATAGCAGTATTCGTCAGCGTGTTCTTGATGTACCCCTTGGGACAGTCGTCATGGTTCTTTGCACCCAGTTTCGGTGTGGCAGCGATCTTCAGATTCCTGCTGTTCCTGCAAGGATTCCACAACTGGACACTCAACCCCTTCCACATGATGGGAGTTGCAGGTGTACTTGGGGGAGCGCTGCTGTGTGCCATCCACGGTGCAACAGTAGAAAACACCCTGTTTGAAGACGGCGATGCAGCTAACACCTTCCGCGCCTTCAACCCCACCCAAGCCGAAGAAACCTACTCAATGGTGACAGCAAACCGTTTCTGGTCACAGATATTCGGTATTGCCTTCTCCAACAAGCGCTGGTTGCACTTCTTCATGTTGTTTGTACCAGTCACAGGCTTGTGGATGAGCGCGGTTGGGATTGTCGGTTTGGCGCTGAACTTGCGTGCTTACGACTTCGTGTCGCAAGAATTGCGGGCGGCAGAAGATCCAGAGTTTGAAACTTTCTATACCAAAAACATTTTGCTCAACGAAGGCATCCGCGCTTGGATGGCTCCTCAAGATCAGCCTCACGAAAAATTTGTATTCCCAGAAGAGGTACTGCCCCGTGGTAACGCTCTCTAATAGATCTATCGTTGCAGGTGGTCGTGACCAAGAGTCCACTGGTTTTGCTTGGTGGTCTGGTAACGCTCGTCTCATCAACCTCTCCGGTAAACTACTGGGCGCTCACGTTGCCCACTCTGGCTTGATTGTATTCTGGGCTGGAGCAATGACTTTATTTGAAGTCGCTCACTTCATTCCTGAAAAGCCCATGTACGAGCAGGGGTTAATCCTGCTCCCTCACTTGGCAAGCCTTGGTTGGGGCGTTGGTCCTGGTGGTGAAGTTATTGACACCTTCCCCTACTTTGTAGTTGGTGTACTGCACCTGATTTCTTCAGCTGTACTCGGTTTTGGCGGTATCTATCACGCCATCCGTGGTCCAGAAACCTTAGAAGAATACTCCTCCTTCTTTGGTTACGACTGGAAAGACAAGAACAAGATGACCACCATCATCGGGTTCCACCTGATCATCTTGGGATGCGGTGCCCTGCTGTTGGTGCTGAAGGCAATGTTCTTCGGTGGTCTGTATGACACCTGGGCACCAGGCGGTGGTGATGTTCGCGTCATTACTAACCCGACACTGAACCCAGCTGTCATCTTCGGTTACTTGCTGAAGTCTCCCTTCGGTGGCGAAGGTTGGATTGTCAGCGTCGATAACCTCGAAGATGTCGTTGGCGGTCACATTTGGGTTGCCTTGATCTGTATTGCAGGCGGGATTTTCCACATCCTTACCAAGCCTTTCGGTTGGGCACGTCGCGCTTTCATCTGGTCTGGTGAGGCTTACCTCTCCTACAGCATAGGCGCTGTGTCCCTGATGGCATTCATCGCTTCCTGCATGGTTTGGTACAACAACACCGTTTATCCCAGCGAATTTTACGGTCCTACTGGTCCAGAAGCATCTCAAGCTCAAGCTTTAACCTTCTTGATCCGTGACCAACGCTTGGGTGCTAACGTCGGTTCTGCTCAAGGTCCAACTGGTCTAGGTAAATACCTGATGCGCTCTCCCACTGGTGAAATCATCTTCGGTGGTGAAACCATGCGCTTCTGGGATTTCCGTGGTCCTTGGTTAGAGCCTCTGCGCGGTCCTAACGGTCTTGACCTGGATAAAATCAAGAACGATATTCAGCCCTGGCAAGCTCGTCGCGCTGCTGAGTACATGACTCACGCTCCTCTGGGTTCTCTCAACTCCGTAGGTGGCGTGGCTACCGAGATTAACTCCTTCAACTACGTGTCTCCGCGTGCGTGGTTGGCAACTTCTCACTTTGTATTAGGCTTCTTCTTCCTGATTGGTCACCTGTGGCACGCTGGTCGCGCCCGTGCTGCTGCTGGTGGTTTCGAGAAAGGTATCAACCGCGAGACTGAGCCAGTGTTGTTCATGAAAGAACTCGACTAGGCTTCTAAGTTACTTTCATCACTGACAATCAAATAGCTCAAAAGCTCCTGTGTCAAAGCAGGAGTTTTTTTCTATGCTTTTGATATGGCAGAACTAGGAAAATTACCGCATATGATTAGTCAATAAATCAAAAGTTATACAAGTATATCTACTTCTGTAGGATGAGGATTTTAGTGTTCATATTAAGAAAAATGAAACTTGGTATGAGAGTATTTTTCAATACTAACGTTCCAAGTTATTCAGGAAAAAACACGTAGCATAGGAAGATAGTTATGGCTGACGCAAAGCAAACTGCTAATCTCGATGCCACCATCTCTGCCTTACAAGGAGATATTACTTCTATACCTGCCGAGCAAGTCATTGCTGTTATCGATAGTTGGCAACAACAGCTCGAAGGAAATGATATTGCAGAAGACCTGGGTGAACTCAAACAGGCACTCAACAGTGGTGACAAAGCATCAATATCTAGGATTCTGGCTGATTTGGGCGAGGACACAAAGGGTGCAGCTGCTGATGCAACAGGTGATGTTGCTACTAAGGTGAAGAAACTTGGAGATCTACTCCTTAAAGCAGGCAATGCTATCAAGTAGTTTTTGATAATTCTCTAGCACAGACCATAAAATTACTAAAAGCTCAACATAAAATAGGTTGAGCTTTTTTTAAATTGATTCTTTATTAAATACAGACAAATTTACTTTTTCGGTTGACCCTTTTCCTTAGCTTTTTCTAACAAATCGTCAGTGACGTTAGTTCCACCTTGATTTCTGGAACCACCAACTTCCTTTGCCATGTCAATGTAATCATTGGGATTACCAGTTGGCTTAGCTTCTGTGTTCGTCTGTTGAGGTTCGCGCACTTCTTGCTTAGGTGCAGTTGCCTTTTCGGCTGCTTTTTCGCCTTCACCAGTACGGTCAATTTCACTGACGCTGAGCTGTTGTGCAGCTTGATAATCTGCTTCCATATCAACGCTTGGCGCTTTTTCTTCACCACTAGCTATGTTTTCAGCAGCTAGTTGTGCATCGTGAGTAGGAGCTTGTGATGGATTTGGTTGTATTTCATCAGGCATTATTATTTTCTCCAAGAATTTCTCTATCAATGCCGTATTTTAACAAAGTAAACTCTTCCATACTTGGCATCTGTAGATAGATTTTTACCTCTATTAAAAGGCGGATAAAAGGCTATTTGGCAAATTTTTAAAACTCTTTCTCTTGGGGGTCGATACCGATTCCGAAACTCTGGTACGCCTAAGTTTGACTTGTTAAATAGATCTGGAGATAAAATATGACAGCAAATTACGATAAAAATGTTCCTCAAGCTTTAAGCAGTGAAACTCAAAATGTGGTAGAAGCATTTAACCGCTTAGATACCGATGCCAAACTCGCTTGGTTCTACTTTGTGTATGAGAAAATGGGTGAGTCAATAACTCCCGCTGCTCCCTCTGCGGCAGAACCGGAACTCGCACCAATACTCTTGAGCGACTATTATAAATTATCTCATGAGCAACAATTGGCAATTATGCGGCAAATTGTCAACCGCGAGGATTCAGAATATTCTCGTGCTTATGGCGCAATCAAAGAAAATAACCAGCTATTCGTCTGGTATGCTTGGGCACAAAACATGGGTGATAAAGTCGTTGACATACCAGAAAACTACAAAGCAACTGACGCGGTTAACAATCTGCTTTCCCAAATAGAAGGAATGGATTTTGAAGAGCAAATGTCTGTGTTCCGGACAATTGTTGGTGATATGGGCTACAGCGATGTCAAGCCAATTGAAACACAAGCAGAGACTGGCAAAACGCCAAGCCTTTAATTAGTAGAGGCTAATGGCTAATAGCTAATAACCATGAGTAGTTAGTTATTAGCCACTCAATGAAAATTATCTCCTCCCAGTCCACATTTTTGAGATCGCGTTTGTAGGTTACCATTACGCTACAGCCTCATACAAATGTTTTAAGAAAGCTGCGTGCAAGTTACGGAACGTAGGCGTTAAACTGTATGCTCCTTGGATGGGGAAAGCCTTGTGTTTGAGAAAAGCCGCCCTACCAATTCAGCACGAGATGAAACTTCAAGCTTTCGGAACATTCGTTTTAAGGCTTGCTTAACAGAATTTTCTGTAATCCAAAGGGCTGCACCAATTTCAGCACTTGTTAGCCCTTGTGCCACCAGTTCGGCAATTTCAATTTCACTTGGTCATAGGGATGTGCGAGTGATGAATGGTGGTCGCAAGAAATGGATTAGCGAAGGACGCCCACTAGTGACCGAAATCCCGACCATCAAGACAACCACCTATACAGCACAGGAACCCGATTCAAACATACGGGCACTGCGGGAGCAGGTGCAAGGAGCTATTGGCAACTTAGACCGCGTTTTGGTTGATGTACGCACACCTCAAGAGTATTGCGGTGAATTGTTCACCATGAAACCACCAGAAGGAACCCAGCGTGCAGGGCACATTCCAGGTGCAGTCCACATTTTTTATGAATTAGCTCTGAACGAAGATGAGACGTTCAAATCAGCTCAAGAACTGTACGCTTTATACAGCAGTAAGGGCATCATTCCTGACAAAGAAGTGATAACCTACTGTGCAATTGGAGCACGCTCCGCCCATACTTGGTTTGTCTTAAAGTATTTACTGGGCTATGAGAATGTACGCAATTATGACGCTTCTTGGAATGAGTGGGGTAGCCTTTCTGACACACCAGTCGAAGCATTTGCTGCAGTAACCAGATGGTGAAAACGACGCAAGTTGATGGGTGTGGTGAATAGACAGACTTTGTCTGTCTAATAACAAGTTAGGCGGCTGCGCGCGGCTTTGCAGCTTGTGTAGTCCTCGACCGTATAAAATATAGGAGCGCGAATTTATTCACAATGAAAGATCAAAAGCCATCTATTGTTTTTGACCAAGAACGTGCTTCTTCCTATGACAAGCGGTTCGCTAAATTGGCTCCTATGCGCGATGCACTTCATTTGTTTATCCGCATTGTGCTTTCTGAACTTCCTGACGATGCACGGATTCTCTGCGTCGGCGTGGGAACCGGCTTGGAATTGATTGACCTCGCCCAAACATTTCCGCAATGGCAATTCACTGCAGTAGAGCCTGCGGCATCGATGCTGGACATCTGTCGCCAGAAAGCCGAAGTTTGTGGTATCATATCACGCTGCACTTTCCACGAAGGTTATCTCGACTCGCTTCCCGCATCGGACTCTTTCCATGCAGCAACCTGCCTTTTGGTTTCTCATTTCTTTATGCAGCAGGAGGAACGGCGCAACTTCTTTCGCCAAATCGCTGCACGTCTTCTCCCTGATGGATACCTGGTGAGTTCTGATTTAGCTTCCGATATGTCTACCGCGTCTTACCAAAGCCTTTTAGCAGTTTGGCTACTGATGCTTAGATATGCTGAAACGCCTGCCGAGGAAATTGAAAAATTTGTCACCTCGTATGGGCGGGATGCCGCCATACTACCGCCGCAGGAAGTTGAATCCATTATTGCATCAAGTGGCTTCGACACGCCTGTATTGTTCTTCCAGACTCTCCTCATTCATGCGTGGTATGCCAAGCGAACTCCCTGAACTAGAAGTTACCAACAGCCGCCTAACAAGTCGCTGGAGGGGGTGTGGTCATAGTGTTTGTCAGTAGTGACACTCATGATCCAAAGGCAAACACCAGAATGCCTCATTAGCAAGCTAAGACATTGCCAAATGACCCACATCAGACGGATTGAGGTGGGAATGTACCACTTCACCGTCACGAAACCACACAATGCGTTGTGTTTGACGAGCAACATCTGGCTCGTGAGTCACCATTACAACAGTGATACCACTAGCATTCAGTTCGCCAAAGATATCCAATACTTCTTGGGTTGTACGTGAGTCCAGTGCGCCTGTCGGTTCATCGGCTAGAAGTAAAACTGGACGATTAACAATAGCACGAGCTATGGCTACCCGTTGCTGCTGTCCTCCAGAAAGTTGAGTTGGTTTATTATTCAGACGATTTTCTAAGCCTACTCGCTTCAGTGCTTGGGTTGCCCTATCGCGACGTTCGCCAGCATTCACACCAGCATATACCATCGGCAGCATCACATTTTCTAACGCTGATAGCTGAGGTAAGAGGTGGAATTGTTGGAACACAAACCCTAGTTTTTTGTTGCGAATTTTTGCTAACTCTGCATCGTCCATTTGGGCGACATCAACGTTATCCAGGTAATAATGCCCTGAACTGGGGCGATCCAAACAACCAATGATATTCATAGCTGTGGATTTACCAGAACCAGATGCTCCCATAATTGAACAGTATTCACCCTGTTCCACAGTTAGGTCAACACCGTTGAGCGCTCGCACTTCAGTTTCACCACTGCCATAAACTTTAGAAATATCTTCTAAGCGAATGATAACTGGTTGATTTACTGGGTTGGGAACACGGGAGTCAGTTATTGATAGAGTGTTTGCCATAGAAATTTTTAACCTAATTTAACTTAACCCACCATCAATGTACTCAGTGGGCAATGCCCACCCTACTTACTTATTCAATTCAAAACCGCAGACATACGCGGATGTACGTATATAATTGTCTGTAATATCCGCGTCCATCTGCGTCCATCTGCGGTTAAAATCCTTTTAAGCACTCCTTAAAGCCACAATTGGGTCGAGTTGGGCAGCACGACGTGCGGGAACAACACCAAAGAATAAACCAATACCGCCAGAAACACTGACTGCCAAGCCAATTGCCACAGGAGAGATCCCCGCTTCTAAGGGAGTCAAAGCTGATACCAGGATAATACCGCCTACACCAATCGCCGTACCAATTAAGCCACCAGCCGCCGAGAGAATAACGGCTTCAATTATGAACTGTGACAGAATATCTTGCTGGGTTGCACCAATGGCTTTACGCAATCCGATTTCTTGGGTGCGTTCGGTGACGGAAACGAGCATAATATTCATGATGCCGATGCCGCCAACAAACAGGGAAATACCTGCTACGGCAGCTAGCATGATTGTCAAAGCACCCGTGATTTGACCAACAGTTTGCAAAGCATCCTTCTGAGTGCGGACAGTAAAATCATCTTCGCTGATAATTTTGTGCCGTAGGCGCAGCAAATTGGTCATTTGAAACTCTGCCGCATCGACACTATTGCTATCGCGAGCAGAAGCAACGATGTAATCTAACACGATACCATAGGGAGAATTCCTTCCCACAAGTCGGTTGGCTGAGGTTGTGATGGGTATCAATGCTGCCTCGTCATAATCAGCCCCTAGGCTTGAACCTTTGCCTTCTAGCACGCCAATAACTTGAAAGCTAGCATTTTTAATCCGTAACTGCTGACCTACGGGGTTACTCGAACCAAATAGTTTTTCTGCCAATTCAGCACCCAACACAGTCACTTGATTGCTGCGCTTGGTGTCTATGTCTGTAAAAAACCGCCCTTTAGCAGTTTCAAAGTCCCGTACTGTCAAGAAGCTCGGAGTCGTGCCAATAATATTGACATCAGTGGTATTTCTGTTACGGTATGTAACCACGTATCTCCCGTTTAACTCAGGAGCCACGCCTGCAACCGTTGGCACTTGAGAGGCGATCGCCTCTGCATCTTCCAGAACCAAATTTTTCGGCAGATCATTGGAGATCCGCTGAGTTTCCTGATTTCCAGGAATGACAAACAGGACGTTTGGTCCTAAGGACTCCAACTGCTTATTGACAAACTTTTGCCCTCCTTCACCAACGCCAATCATGGCAATCACCGAGGCGTTACCGATGACAATACCCAGCATGGTGAGGGCGCTACGTAACTTGTTCGACAGCAGGGTTTTCCCTGCCATTTTCATACTTTCTAGGATGTTCATTTCTTCTGCTGCTCTTGGCGTTGCTGGAGCTTGTAATCTGCGGGCGGGTTAAGAAATATGCGATCGCCTTGTTGCAGTCCCTCTAAAATCTGTGTTTGCTCTTGGACTTGTGCTCCAATTGTGACGGGCCGAAACACGGGTTTATTCTTTTCATTTGGTATCAAAACACCTGTGTTGCCCTTCTCGGTAACAATTGCCACAGTTGGCACGAGTAAGGCATCTTGTACTTTGTCACCTAAAAAGGTCATGTCTACATTCAAACCAGAACGCAGCTTGTCTTGCCCAGTATCAATTGCTACACGCACTTGGAACAATGTCACACCTTCTTCCTTGACTGCTTCAGGAGCAATCAAGCGGATATGACCTTTAAAGACTTGGTCAGGATAGGCATCGGCAACAATCTCTACCTGTTGCCCCTGCTTAATTCTGCCTATATCAGCTTCTGGGACACTAGCCAGAACTTCTAACCCGCGTGCTAGGGCAACAACAGAACTGGAAGTAGCGGACGCACTAGTAGACGCTGACGTTGTCGGTGTGACGTATGCGCCAACGTTGGCGTACTTTTGTGTCACCACACCTGAAAAGGGAGCGCGGATGATCGTATTGTCTAAATTGACTTGCTCCGTCTTTAGCTTGGCTTGGGCAGCAGCAACAGCTGCTCTGCGCTGGGCAATTTCCTCACGACGGGTACCTGCTTCCAACAGCTGCAAAGCAGCTCGTGCTTCTTCTACCGCTGCTTCTTTTTGGGCGATTTCTTCAGAACGAGAGCCAATTTGTTGTAGAGCTAGCTGTTTTTGAGCTTCTTCCAAAGAAGCCTTGGCAGCATCGTCTTCGCTAATGGCTTGGTCAAGTAATTGTTTTTTCTCTGCTCCCTGCTGGTATAAATATTGGTAACGCTTGACCTGTTCGCTGGTGTACTTCGCCTTTGCTTGAGCTGAGTTGACTTGAGCTTGAGCCTGAGCAATTTCTTGAGGACGATTACCTGCTTTCGCCTGAGCTAGCTGCGCTTGGGCTTGTGCTAAACGCGCTTTTTGTTCGGCAATTTCTTGAGGACGACTTCCAGCAAGAGCTTGGTCTAACTGTGCTTGGCTCTGTGCTATGTTTGCACGCTCTTGGGAGATACGTGCTTGAATGTCTGCGCTGTCCATCTTGGCAAGAATTTGCCCTTGTTTTACTTTGTCGCCTTGCTCAACATACAACTCTACTAGAGTGCCAGAGTTTTTCGGGCTAATATTCACATTCTGAACAGGTTGCACCTTACCACTGGCAGAAATTCGCAAAGTGACATCTTTGGCTGCGACGGGGACAGTAAGTGCAGCTATGTCTTGTTTGCTTGTCCCGCGATTGACAACTGTGTAGGTTGTGGCACTACCAACAACCAAGACACCAGCTGCCATCAAACCCATGAGCCAGCGTACTGGATGCTTAACTTTTTTACCAATTACGGGAATTTCTAAGTATGTAGTCATGGATAGCTTGTAATGAAAATTTCTTGACTTGAGTATCTTTTAGTGGGAGAGCGAAACCAAAAAGTTGGAGTTTTTACAACTTTTGGAGTCGCTAGCCATGAATAAAATAGAGTTTTTAATAAACCAACGACTATACAAATGTGTAAAATGTTAGTTGCTTAATTTCCCTTCATATTATTGGTTATTGCTTATTTGTGTCCTCACCTGAATGGGTGACTTTTCCAGTTACTCTAGACACTAGACTTCTTGCGTAAGTTACAAATTTTTGTACAAAAGCAGCAAGGATGAAGGTATGATCGTACCTTCATCCCGAATAACATAATGAGAGTTCATTGGATTTGGTGGCAACTTTGCCAGTACTCAATTAAAGATGAAGAAAATTCATATTATGTCCGGTTAAATAACCTTAAAAATTCGTAGTGAGGACAAGAGTCCTCTTGCTCTTTGAAAGCAAGGACTAAAGTCCTGACGACAAACAAGTTTTATTATGAGTAATTTCCCGAACATGATATCACTCACTGCGTAAAGCAGCAATTGGATCTAATTTTGCTGCGTTCCTTGCTGGAATCACCCCAGCGAGTAGCCCTACCATAAACGAGAGTCCAAAACCGACGATGATTGACACAAAAGAAACGACAAAGGGAAACTTGAACACAGTAGCAGCAGCAGCGGCAATCACAATCCCAGTTCCCATACCAATGCCGCCTCCCATGGTGGATATCACAACCGCTTCCGCTAAAAATTGGTTGAGAATAGCTGAATAAGTTGCTCCTACTGCTTTGCGAATCCCGATTTCTCGCGTTCGCTCCACAACAGAAACCAGCATAATATTGGCAATGCCAATTCCCCCAACTAATAATGAAATCCCAGCAATTGCCACCACCATGATTGTAAATAAACCAACGACATTGGTGAAAGTGCTGACAATATCAGCTTGGTTGGTGATTCTGAAATCATCAGCTTCTGGTGAATAGATATTGTGACGCAGGCGCAAGATATTGCTCACTTGAAACTGAGCCGCTTCTAATTGCTGCTGATTGCTGCCTTTGATCAAAATTCCATTCACGGAAACTCCTGTCAAGGCATTGTTGCCCACAAGTCTGGCAGACATACTGGTCAGAGGGATGAAAACTTGGTCATCTCGATCCCTTGGTCCTTGGGAACCTTTCGGCTCCATCACCCCAATCACTTCGTAAGCCTCCCCCCGAATCCGAATTTTCTTACCTATGGCATCAACTTCCCCTTTAAACAGTGTCCTTTGAACTGTGGGACCCAAAACAGCAACTTGTTTAGCAGTATCCAACTCTTCTTGATTAAAGAATCTCCCCTCTTGAGGGTGGGTATTTCTCGCTTCTGGGTAGTTTAAATCTGTGCCGTAAATTGTTGTTGATGTGTTCTCTGAGCCATAAACGACTTGTGCCGTCTGTTGGAGGTAAGCAGAAACAACCTGAGCAGACGGCGCTTGCTGTGCGATCGCCTGAGCATCCTCCCAAGTTAAGGTGCTAGTAGAACCCAATCCCTGACTAATATTCCCGCTTCTTGCGGCTCCAGCCATGACTTGCAGAACATCCGTACCCAACGCTTGTATCTGTTGCTCGACGCCTTTTTGGACACCCTGACCAACAGAGGTAATAGCAATGACTGAGGAAATCCCGATAATCACACCTAACATAGTCAGTCCGGTGCGTAATTTGTTCCTCCACAGTGCCTCTATCGCCATTGATAAAATTTCCCACACTGACACTGTGCGGTAACTTTTAACCCGCGAAAAATTCTTAGTCATCTTGTTATCTTTAAAACTAGTTTAAGGGGGGAGCACCGCCTGGAGCACCACCACCCGAGGGAGCGCCACCTGGAGTGCCACCTGGAGTGCCACCTGGAGTACTACCCGGAGAACTGCTTCTTCCACCAGGCATACCAGGAAGTATTCCGCCCCGAGGTCTTGATTGCGGTCTAGACCCTGGTGGAAAGCTCAGCAATACCTTTTCGTTTCCCTTCAACCCAGACAGGACTTCAGTTTTGTTATTGACCGTGACACCAATCTTAATAGGAGTGAATACAGGTGGTTTGTTATCAGCTTCTGCTACAAACACTCCTGTCACATTCTGTTGACGCACAACCGCTGCATTAGGCACTACAATTGCATTTTTCAATTGACCGACTTGAAATTCTGCTTCCACGTTCATCCCAGACCGCAGCAGGTTTTGCGAGTCGGAAATAATTGAGACTTTGACTTCAAAACTAGTAACATTTTGCTCTACTGTCGCCTCGGCAGCAATTTGATTCACCCGACCCTCAAAGGTTTTTCCTGGGTAAGCATCTGCCTTAATTACAACTTTTTGACCAAGGTTTATTTTGGCAATATTCGCTTCCGCAACATTTGCCACAACTTGATTTGTAGAAGCTAAGGACAAGATTGAAGAAGAAACGGCAGAGGAAACTGAACTGGCGGAAGTTGTGGGAGTCACAAAAGAGCCAGGGTCAGCGAACTTCTTAGTCACTACACCATCAAAAGGTGCCCGAATGATAGCGTCATTGATTTGAGTTTGGATGCTTTTGAGCGAACCGCGAGCAGAAGTCACTTTGGCACGCTGTGCATTAATATCTTCTTGGCGTGACCCCGCTTTGAGTAGTGCTAGAGCCTGCTGTCTTTGTCTAGCCACAGCCCGTGCTTGCTCAATGTCTTCTTGGCGTGACCCAGCTTTTTGCAATGCTAGAGCTTGCTGTGCTTCTGTCACCTCAGCTTGAGCGCTGTCACGGTCGGCGCGTTTTTGGTTCAAGGTCTGAAGGGAAACAGCCCCATCTTTATAAAGTTCCTGATTGCGGCGAAAATCATCTTCCGCTTTGCTCAAGGAAGCTTGAGCGCTTGTTAAGCGTGCTTGAGCCTGGGCAATATCTTGAGGACGATTTCCTACAATCGCTTTTTGCAGACTCGCTTGAGCTTCATCCAATTGCGCCTGCGATTCAGAAATCTCCTGAGGACGATTCCCTGCTATCGACTTTTGCAAATTAGCCTCAGCTTCTGCCACTTGTCCTTGTGCTTGAATCAGTTCCCCTTGAAGATTTGAGTCATCCATGTAAGCCAGAATCTGACCCTGTTTGACAGTCTCTCCTTCCTTCACCAGCAATCTTTTAAGTTTACCTGAGTTCTTGGGGCTAACGTTAATCGACCTTTCTGGCTTAACAGTTCCATTTGCCGACAGCGTTATCGATAAACTCTGCCTCTCTACAGGATGTGTCAGAACAGAACGTTTTGCTTCCTGAATGGGAACAACGACTAATTGACGATAAACGATATAGCCAACTCCACCCAAAACCGCAAAGATAATGAGAAAAGGCAACCAACGAGTCCAACCCTTTTTCTTTAAATTTACAAATAGATGCCTCGCATCTACAGGATGTGATTTATCAACTGTCATTTTTTCTTTAACTGTCATTTTTTCTTTCCTGTCTAGAAAGAATGGCTACCAAAAAGTTCTACTCTCATAAAGTGAGATTAATGTGAGATCACATTTGGTAGCCTTAAATTTACAATCTCTTTGATTCGTGGAATTCTAATTGTCTATCTCCACAATGTCTCCATTAGGAAGCCTAATGTCACCATTACGAAGTCTACGTATCTTCCTAGCAGGAACAATATCCCCATTAGGAAGCCTAACGTCACCATTACGAAGTCTAACTATTCTCCCCCTTGGTCTGTCGTCGTCACGATCCCAATTGCGATCGCCTCTTCTAGGAGGTCTTGGTACGTCGTCGCGGTCCCAATCGCGGTCACGATCCCAATTGCGATCGTCTCTTCTAGGAGGTCTTGGTACGTCGTCACGATCCCAATTGCGGTCACGATCCCAATTGCGATCATCTTCAGGAGGAGGTGGTGGAAGTTGTGCAACTTCTGAATGTCTATCTACACCATAAACTCTGCCCTGAGCACTTGCTGGATTAGCGAAGAAAGTTGGAGCAAGTGTTATGGCAGTCGCTATGACAATAAATGCGTGGTGTGGTCGAAACATAAAACTACCTCTTTTATTGTTGAAGAAAAAGTTGGAAGGTCATTAAAAATTTCTCTGATTGAACTAAATACTTAAGTTGCGGGTACAATCAAGGAGCGTCAGAAGTGGGCTTTCCTTGACGCATTTGTTGCAGTTTTTGCTTTTGTTCTGCCGTGAGAATATTTGAAAGTTCCTCACGCTGTGACTGCATGAGTTTCCGCATTTTCTCCGTCTGATCTGATGAGAGATTCAAACCTTGCATTGCAACCCACGGTTCTTTACCTTGTTCTGTCGCCGTTTTTAATTGTTCCTTTTGCTCTTGTGTGAGAATGCTTTGAACTTGGGAATGAGTATTTTTTTGAATCTCCTTGAATTGGGTTTTTTGTTCTTCGCTCAAATCTAAATCAGACGAAACAGGAGGTTCTTTCATCCCTAAATTTTGAACTTGACCAGGCGGTTCGGGGCTTTGCGTCCCAACCTTTTGGTCTTGACATGCGGTAGTACTCAAAGAGATTGCGGTCATGGTCACAACAAACAAGGAGATGAATTTGAGCCTCATGAAACTTCCTCGGAATTCAAAATGACAAATTCCTTGCTATTCAACAACTTCATGATAAATATTATTTCAGGTAATTACATGGATCAAAAGTCCTAAATTGATACGTGACAAAAGTCATAGTTTCAGTGGAGCGAATCAAGAAGTTAATATCTGTTAATATCTGTAGTGCTTTTGATTTTTATGTTAACTAGTTGATAGTTAAACCCAGCACAAACTAGCAACATTTAAAAAAGTTGTAAAAGATTAAAATCTTCTAGATTTTCAGCAGGCTGATTGTGTAAATTTATCCTCTGCTTCTGTACGACTTCAGTTAATTTACGGCGCTGCTCTGGAGTAAGAACCGCTCGCATTGCCAACATATTTTCAAAATGGCTATTTTCAAGCTGTTCCTGCAAGTGTTGAAGTTGGCTATGTTTTTGACGAATTTGCTCTGATGTTCCTGTACCTTCCATAAGTGAGTGCAACTCAAAAGCAGTTTGCTGCAGTTCTTGTTGACTTTGCTGGATTCGCTCTTTGTTCTGATTGAAAGTGTAGTCAAGTTGCTTTTTTTGTTCTGGTGTAAGATTGAGTGCCTGAATGAGTGTGCCTTGACCTGGTTCAAAACCCAATTGTTCATTTGATACTTGTGCAATTAATTCCTTAAAAAGGCGAGATGGTACACCCCAAGCAACAGTACTACCGAGACAGAAGAACAAAGCTGTGAACACAGCAGTACGACGCAACATCATATAACTCAACTCCCTTTCTATTAAGATGTAAGTTCTTACTTAATTAATTGGCTCAAAAAAGATTTAGCTGTGTCATCCCATTAATCTAGGACTGGTGCAATTCCCTGCCAAAGAATTTCTACAAGACGCTGCACAAACTCTTGATCGGTATTAGCTACACTTGCCTGCGCCCCCATACGCTCTGAAAAAAAAACATAATTCATGAGAGATCCTATTAAGAGCAGAGCAAGAGTTTTGGAATCGCAAGGGCAAAGCCGACCTTGTTTCATCTCATGCTCTAGAAAACTAGTCAGTGCCTTGACATCTCGGATCGGCTTTGACTCTAGTAGACTTTCCGGTTTCGGGAGAGCTTTCCCTCGTGATCGCAGCATCATAAATCGGGGCATGACCTCCTGGTGAAATTCCAGAATCTGTATGCAGATTTGAATTAAGTTCTCTTTGAGGTTGCCCTTGCCAACAAGAGGTTCAAGCTCTGTAACCCATACAGGCGTTTCTGGAATTCCCATCGCTGCGAAGAATAATTCTTCTTTGGTTGAGAAGCGCTTAAAAATTGACGCCTCAGAAATACCTGCTCGCGCCGCAATCTCTAAAGTTGAACCGCTAAAACCTTTTTCTAGAAAAACTTCACGGGCTGCCTCTAATATTTGCTGATTGGTAATTTTGGGTATACGAGCCATAAATTAGTAAGTAGTTACTTATTAATTTATTCCCATGTTATAAACGATGTCAAGGGATGAATATGGACAAGTAACGAATTTTCTCTTCTTGTTATGAAACCACCCGGCTCTCGGCTTGCACCAGAGGGGTTGGGGGTGGGGTTCTATGGGTGAGTATGTTAAATTAAACACAATTTAGACAGGTTCTCGCTGATTTGCTATTTTAATAAGATAAACAAAAAGATTCGCAGAACTATAAATGGACTGGATTACCCTACTGCGATCGCTACAATCTGATTTCATCAAAAGGTTAACATCTGGTTGTCTGCTGCATTGTGAAACAGAAGGTCAATATAGCGAATTAACGGTCATCTCTGGAGAGAGGTTAAAAACGCTACGGGAATTTTGTTGGCAGATGGCTGAGAAATATAAGCGGACTTCAGCAGTTCGTGATGTTTTTATCAGTAATTTGAAAGGAAAATTAGGTGAAGAAGTTGTCAAAGAACGGTTAGCTGATTTTGTGACTGAAGTTGATTATGAAAAACGATTCGGCGTTGGCGATGGCAAAGTTGATTTTACGCTGACTTTCGATTCATCGGTTGGCATCGCAGTTAAATCCCGTCACGGCAATATTAATAAAGTCAGATGGTCAATTAATTCGGAAGAAGTTCAAAAAAATGCAGTTGTGGTCTGTATTTTGATTCAAGAGGAAGTCAATGAAGCACAACCAGAATATCACCTTTTCTTGGCTGGCTTTCTTCCAACCCAGATGATAAAGCTGAAAACTGGAAAAATCTCATTCGGGATAGGACAATTACTCTATGGCGGTGGCTTACGGTGTTATCTAGAACAGTTAGAATCTTTTACAGATTTCAATTCTTATAACCAAAAGCCTCCTCTTGAGAAATATAACCCTAAGAAGGAAACCAGCTATCAGCAACAGAAGCAACAGTTTGTCAAAAGAAACTTGTATCCTGAGCAAAATGACTATTTGCGTTTCCATCATGGAGATATGAATCTGCTTTATGTAAAACTGGGTGATGAATGCTTTGAGAAAGGACAGTACAACACTGCAATTAATCACTACAATCAGGCTTTAAAACTTAACTTTAAAGATGCTGATATTTATTACAAACGTGGTTTAGCTCATTATCAATTAGGAGATTACGAGGGTGCAATTGCAGATTACACTCAAGCAATTAGAATAAATCCTTATTATGGCAAGGTTTACAACAAAATTGGTTTGGCTCGTTATCAATTAGGAGATTACGAGGGTGCAATTGCAGATTACACTCAAGCAATCAGAATGAATCCTCATGACGCCATTGCATACAGAAACCGTGCTGAGGTTCGTTATCACATAGGAGATTACCAGGGTGCAATTGAAGATTACACTCAGGCAAATAAGATTAATCCTAATGATGACAATTTTTATGATAAAAGTAACAATTCTCGTCTTAATTTAGGAGTTTTCAAGCAACCAATTGACTCTTTCCCTCAAGCAATTAAGATGAGTCCCAATGATGCTATTGGTTATAAAAATCGTGGCAATGCTCGTTATGACCAAGGAGATTATCAGGGAGCAATTGAGGATTATACTCAAGCAATTAAGATGAATCCCAATGATGTCGATGCTTATTACAACCGTGGTAATGTTCTTTATGACCAAGGAGATTATCAGGGAGCAATTGAGGATTATACTCAGGCAATTAAGATGAATCCCAATGATGCTGATGCTTATTACAACCGTGGGAATGCTCGTTATCACCTAGGAGATAAGCAGGGAGTCATTGATGATTTTCACAAAGCAGCAGACCTTTATCGAAAAGAAGGTAAGCTAGAGGAACATAAAAATGTGCGGGAAAGAATTTTAGATTTAGAAATAGAAGAATCATTAGATATTTTAAATTTCTAAAAATAGAAACCCGGTTTATTAAAAAACCGAGTTCCTCAAAACCTTTTTATTCTGCTCTCCTCCCCACTTACGTGGAGGAGAATAAGGTCAAATCAATAACCGCTTTCTTCTTCGTACTCTGGCTGTCTCTCTTTGACTTTCTTGGGAATATTAATTGGCTTTGGTGGCTCATCATCCCAAGCATCACGGTCTAAATCGTCGTCGTAATCGTCGTATTGGTCAGCGTATGACTTACTGTTGTAAGAACTTGAGTCAGACTTTGGTTGTTTTTGATACCTATCTTGACCTGTTGCCTCGCTCCAGTTGTCTTCTTCCTCGTCCTCTTCATATTGAACAGCCTCATACTGCCGCGCTTTCATCACCTGACGCTGGGGACGTTCTTCTTCGTAGTAGTCTTCATCCCATTCTTGCGCTACAGGTTCAGGTGTACGAACAATTCTCGGCTTAGGTTGCTCTAATGGCACTCCACTTGGCAGTTGCTTGTCTGGTGTCACTGTACGAGGAGTGTAGGTGGAGTATTCTTCTTCAATGTCTCGCTCCCACGGTGCTCTGCCAATACCCAAACGCTCTAGTAAACCAACAGTTAATTGAGTGACTCGCTCTTCGGCTCCCTCAAAAACAATTAATCTATTGGGACCTGTGCTCACAATTTCGTCTACTGAAAGCTCGTAAGTACTCAAGAATTGGTCGGGAATTTGCGGCAGTCCGAAAGAGGCGATGACAATGGAGTACATCTTACCTGTTTCCCCATGAAACTTGAAGCCCCGTACTTTGCCTAAGACTTCACCAGTTTCTGTAATCACCTCCCAGTTCATCAGGTTGCTGTAGGTCTCAACCTCAACATCGTCAATGACATCCTCGTTATCCACAAGGATGACATCACCTATTTGGTTGATGCTGTTGAGGTACATATAGCGTGGCACTCCAGAAATAGAGATCAGGCTGTCTCGTAAGCCAAGAGCCACAACCTCTCGTTGATCTACATCAACCCAGACTTGACTCACGATTCCTAAGCGCTTGCCATTATCGCGGGTGATTACCTGGGTGTTTAAAATATCGGAACGTCTAATACTTTGTTCAGAGGTCATTCTATACCGAGTCCTGATCTCGAATCCGGTTTATCTATACACTATTATTAACAAAAACTCAAGCAGACGTATGGTCAGATTGTAACTTAATACCCAAAACTTGGGTATAAGCTCCCCTTGCTTGAGTCACACCAATTGTGCGTTCGGCTGATTCTATCATCGGGCGACGCAAGCTGACAACGATAAATTGTGCTTGTTGCGCCTGTTGTTTAATCATTTTAGCTAATCGTTCTACGTTTGCCCCGTCTAAAAACATATCTACTTCGTCAAATGCATAAAATGGCGACGGACGATAGCGTTGCAAAGCGAAAATAAAGCTCAAAGCAGTCATAGATTTTTCTCCCCCAGACATAGAAGCGAGTCGCTGCACCGGTTTGCCTTTGGGATGTGCAACCAAATTTAATCCACTGTTGAATGGATCTTCTGGATCGTCGAGTTGTAGATAGCCGTCGCCTTCAGAAAGGGTGGCGAAAATTGATTGAAAGTTTTCATTGACAGCATCGAAGGCTTCTTTAAATGCGCGTTGCCGCAAAGTCGTAAAATTCTCAATCCTTAACAGTAATTCGGTGCGTTCTGCTTCTAAAGTCTGCAATTTTTGACTGAGTTCTTCAAGGCGTTTTTGCGTGCGTTCATATTGTTCTAAAGCAAGCATATTCACAGGTTCCATTGCTTGCAGGCGTTTGGCAAGAGAGCGCAATTCTTTTTGTAATTCTTCTAAATTGACTTTATCTGGCACTTCGGGTAAAGGATTTGGTAATTCCGCCACCATAGTTTGCAATTGGGTTTGCAATGCAGCCAGTTCCTCGCGCCGTGTCTGCTGGGTTTCTTGCAGTTTTTGCAGTTCCCATTCCAAATGTTGTTGACGCATTGTGTGCGATCGCAATTCTTGTTCTGTTGCATCGCGTCTTTGTTTCTCTTCTCCTAAATTTTGTTCCATTTGACTCAAAGCAGCGCGAGTCTCAGCGATAGCACTACTGAGTGTTGAGTGTTGAGTGCTGAGTGCTATACGTTGATTTTCCTGATTTATTTGTTCTTGATGGTATTCTTCAATACGCTGTTCCCCTTCTTGAATTTTTTCTTGCAACCGCTGCTGCTGATTCTCCAAGTTCTTCAATCTTTGTTCTGCTTCTCTTAATGCTGCATCCCGTTGTTGCAATTGTTGCTCTTGAATTTTGATTGTTGCTTGGATTTGTTGCCATTCTTTCGGAGTTTGTGATTGTTCCAACTCAGCTAAAGCTTGTCGCAATTGTTGCAAATGCTGCTCTTGCTCTGGTAATTCCCGATCCAATACCTCTAAGCGGGATTGAACGGTAGCTAGTCTTTCTCTGTTTTGGGAAAGCTGCGATCGCGTTGTTTCCAACTGCGCCGTCAAACTCTTAATTTCTTTTTGCAACTGTTCCAATTGCAGCTGTTGTTCTCGCCGCGTCTGTCGTGCTTCCGTCAGTTCTTGCGTTAATTGTTTTGTCCTGGGAGATAGAGTATTGATTGCCTCGTTACAACGATCTAAAATCCGCTCAATGTCAGCCAACCGACTTTTCAAAGAAGAGACTTCCTCAGACTCCGCAGCTTCCACCGTACCAAACCGCAACGACGAACGCTGGTTCGTGCTACCACCAGTCATCGCGCCACTGGTTTCTAGCAATTCCCCATCTAAGGTGACAATACGATACATTCCCATATGCTGACGCGCTTGATTCAGACTTGCAAAAACCACTGTGTTTCCAAAAACGTAGTTAAATACATCCTTATAACGGCGATCGCACTCAATCAAGTTAACGGCATAGTTGACAAAGCCGTTGGCATAACGCAGCGTAAAATCTTGGGTAAATTTGGGAGCGTGAATTTTATTCAACGGTAAAAAAGTCGCTCGACCAGCACGTTTTTGTTTGAGCAGTTCAATTCCTGCGGCTCCTATGCTGTCATCTTCCACAACAATATGCCCCAAACGTGCCCCAGCAGCAATTTCCAAAGCTAATTGATAGCGGGGTTCCACACGTCCCAACTGTACAACCAAGCCACAGACACCAGGCATTCCTGATTGTAGAATGACTTTGCTGGCTTGGGTTCCTTGGACTTCTTGTTGTGCTGCTTGTTGCGCCTCTAGTTTGTCCAATTGGCGTTGCTTTTCCCGTTGCTCTTGCAAGAGGCGTTTTTGGGTTTCCTGCTGGATTTGCAGTTCTTGTTCTGTGGCTGATACAGTTTCGGCTAGCTGTTCAACCTGTTGTAGAGACGTTGCATGCAACGTCTCTACATGGGCAATTTGGGATTGTTTTTCAGCAATTTCCGGTTCTAATGTTTGAGTTAGCTGCGTTTGCTCTTGAATTTGCTGCTGAAGCTGGTTGTTACGCTCTGTGAGTTGTGCTTGCTCTGTACGTTGGGGTTCAACAGTTTGCAGCAAAGTTTCAATTTGGCGGTTAAGAGCAGTTTGTTGCTGTACCCACGCTTCGGAAGCTGAAGCAATTTCTGCTGCGGCTTCCCGCGAATTTTCTAATGCTTGTCGCGCCTCATCTCGTTGCTGTTGTAGAGACGCGCCATGGCGCGTCTCTACAATCTGTTGTTCTGCCAGTTGTTCCAGAGACTGCTGATGCTGTTGAATTTCCTCTTGAGTTTGTTGCAGGCGCTTGGCGGTTTCTTGTATCGCTGTTTCTAGTTCTTTTTGCTGACGCTGAAGCTGCTTGCGTTCCGCTTCTTGGGTGGCAAGGGTAGATTGTACCGCCAAAAGTTCTTCTTCTCCCAATGCTTTCACATGGGCGTTGAGTTCCTCAAGTTCAGCGGTTTTTTGGGCGATTTCTGTGTTTAGGGTGGTGAGTTGATTTGTCAGTTCAGCGGAGGTGCGATCGCCTTCTTGAATTTGCGTCACCAACTTTTCTTGTTGTGCTTGCAGCGAACGCCACGATAGAACTCCTTCCCATTGTTGTTTCTCTTGATACTCAGTGCGGAGTCTTTGGTATTTTTCCGCTTTGGCGCGATCTTGGGAGAGGCGATCGCGCTGTGCGATTAATTCTGTCTCGACAATGCGACAGCTATCTTCTTTTTCCTTAACTTGATCTAACGTTTCTTTTGCTTGGTTAATTTTGCGGTCAAACGCCGCTACCCCTGCCAATTCATCAATGATTTCGCGTCTTTCACGGGCATTCATCGAGATAATGCTAGTGACATCCCCTTGCAGCACGACATTATAGCCTTCAGGGTAAATACGTAGATTATCGAGTTCTTCGTGCAACTCGGCGAGAGTGCAGGAGATACCGTTAATGTAGTAATTCGATGTATAAGTTCCTTGCGGAGTCACTCGTAACCTTCTGGTGACACTCCACTCGCTACCTGATTTGGCGCGGATTTTCTCTTTACGATTTTTGTCCTGTGCGCTTTCTTCCTTTTGTGCTTCCTCGACTTCCCCAACTTCCTCATCCTCAACAACGGAAATAACAGGTAAAGTTTCTAGTTCATCATCTAGTTGATGATCTGACAAATCAAGTGTGACAGTGACGCTAGCTTCGACAGCGGAACGTGATTTAGTAACTTGGGTGGTGTTGACTAAATCGGGTAGGCGATCGGCACGCATTCCCTTGGAACTTGCTAGTCCAAGGCAAAACAACAGCGAGTCGAGGATATTGGATTTACCCGAACCATTAGGTCCAGAAATGACAGTAAACCCTGGCAGTAGGGGGACAGAGGTCGTACCGCCGAAGGATTTGAAGTTAGTGAGTTCTACGCGCTTTACATGAACCATCGCGCTGTTTTACTGGGCTTATGAAGTTCAAGTGTACCAACAAAGTTCTCAATCAAGTTAGGGGGTCTGGATTATTAAACCGCACAGAGCATAGAGGAGGAGGGAAGAGGAGTTTAACAGTGAACAGTTATCAGTTATCAGTTATCAGTTAAATCCTTGGGTCTAAGCCAATTGATGGAAGGTGTTGGTGGCGGGTCTAAATCCCCCACCATACGCCTGATAACTGATTTAAAGCCAGTTTATCAAAATAATTGTGATATGATAAAAGGTAGGATTAAAAATCCTACTTCAAATAGTATTTTATCTGTTCTAGACAATGACCCACTCTCAACAAAAGCAACGAGTTTCAATTACAGTTGACTCACATCTGCTTGAGGAAGTTGATAAGCTGACAAATAACCGTTCTGCTGCCTTTGAAGAAGGAATACGCCTTTGGTACGTTAAACAAATTGAAGAGCAACTGCGGAAATCTTACCAATCTCGTACACAGGCTGATGTTGGTTTTGAAGAGGAATGGGCAACATTTGCCCAAGAACAAATGGAAGATAGCTTAAGGGCGGAAGGTCTTTGAATCAATGACAGAAGGCTATCCACGCCAAGGAGAAATTTATCTTGCCAGAGCATTACGCTCGATAGCAGATACTAAAAAGCGTCCGGTTGTCGTTGTTTCCATCAATGTCCGCAACGAATTGAGCCGCACAGTACTGGTTGTTCCGTTTACTAGTAATTTGAGTACAGGTGAGACACCGACTCGCATCTTGATTCTCGCTGGCGAAGGCGGACTGGAAGTAGATTCGCTTGCTATCTGTGACAATATTTCATCTGTCCAAAAACCGTATTTAGAGCGCGGTCCTTATGGTCAAATCAGTGCTGAATCTCTAGAGCGAATTCAACGGGGAATTCAGATAGCAATTGGTATTTTTTAGCAGGTTGAGAAGATTTATCTAGCTTTATCAGCTGGGTAGATCAGTACAATAACCTAAACTTCAACACTTTCTAGCGCTGGCAGGACTCACAAAATCATGTAAGCTTGCATCCCATACACTGATATAAATAAAATCACATTCCTGACGCACAATCTGACCCTTCAACGAACCTCTGGTAAAACGGAAACTATTCAACTGACGCTGTTGCATCTGTCGCAGTCCCTGCTTAATTTCTTCTGTTGCTTGAGTGCCTAACATTCTTTCTAAGGTTGCCAGCATGACCTGAAAGTCTACAGATTGAGCAAAAGCTACTTCGCTTTGGCGAAGTATTCCAGAATCACGATCAAATATGTAGCCAAGATGAATTTGATTTGGCACTAATATATAACTGATAGCACGAGTGTTGCGCCAAATACCTCTTGAATCATGATCTGGCTTGCCGACAACTGTTTCTACAGTGCTTCTTTGTGTACCCGGAGGAAATGCTGGAACACGACCTATGTTAGTATTGCCAGCTGAGTTATTGCGAGCCGAGTTGTTTTTATATGGTGCTGGACGTGACTTTGGTGTGAAAAGCGTTGGTCTTTGAGCGTTTTGTTCTGGTGGTGCTGATGCTACAGGAACTGCGGGAGCATCTGAAGTGAGTGGCTCGTTTTTTGGCTGTGGTGAGGTAGGTTGCGAAACCACAGGCTTATTGGCTTCTGTGGAGGTAGGAGAGGGTGACTCTGTTGGATTTGTGGTGTTTGATTCTGGCAACGGTGTGGATGTGGGTGATGTAGCAAGAGGCACTTCAGAAACTGGCTTGCGAGTCATAAGAATAACTGATACACCAATCAAACCAATCACAACCAAACTGCTAACGAGCCAAGCCAGCTTTTGCCAGTTTTTATAAGTGGAATACACAAGGGTGACTGGAGTGTTTTGATGGGAAGGCAATAGCTGGGTTTGCTGGGGTAACGCTTCAGTGGGAGATTGGGCTACTACTGTGGGTTGAATTGCAGCTGTTGGTGAAGGGGAGGCAGGGAGGGCAGCGCCGTGCGGGGAGAATGCTCGTGGTAGCCACTGTCGCCTTGGAGTTGCAGACTGCAAGGCACGTAACATTTTGCTAGCACTATCGTAGCGATCGCCTGCTTGGGGCTTAATTGCCCGATTAAGGACCATCGCCAAATTCGGAGATACCCCTGGGGCATAATTCTGCCAAAGTATTTCCCCTGTTTGAGGGTTGGTTTGTAGCTCGTTGGGATGTCTGCCTGTGAGCAGATGAATTGCTGTCAAGCCTAAGCTGTAAATGTCAGTGGCGTAAACTGGGCGTCCAACAGCTTGCTCGCTAGGCATATACCCTGGTGTGCCCAGCACGAGCGATTGAGTAGGGTTTCGTGGGGAAACCACTGAATGTATCGTTGCCTTGACTGCACCGAAATCAATCAACACCGGCTTGCTATTGGAGGAGCGGAGAATGATGTTATCAGGCTTGATATCCCGGTGGATAATGCCTTTGCTGTGGATGTAATCTAAAACTGACAGCAGACTCAATAAAATTTCTCTAACTACAGTTTCGCTGAGTGACCCTTTAGCTTTGCGAACGTTTGACAGAGTTTGTCCTTGAATCCATTCCTGGATCAGGTAAAACTGCCCGTTCTCAGAAAAGTAGGCAAAGAGTTTGGGAATTTGGTCACTACCTTCGCCCAGGTACTCCAAGGTTGCTGCTTCCCGTTCAAACCGCTGTTGAATTTTTTCGTAGATTTGAGGATCATTTGTTATCGGTTTGAGTTGCTTGATCACACAGCGACGGCGAGAAGGTATATAGGTGTCTTCTGCCAAAAAGGTTTCGCTAAAGCCACCGAAGCCTAGTACCTGGATAACTTGATAGCGATTGTTCAGCAGCGTTGTCATGCTCCCTTAAAAGCGCTGGTCTTTTCTCTCAAAAATGCTGGTACACAAACAAATTAAGGCTTTTCAGCCTTGATTTCTGTTTCCGGACAGAGTTCGGGTAATGCCGTAACTGGTTACAGAACTTGCTTTTTTTCTTAAATCAGTTTTTTAAATTAGCTTTTCAGCCTTTTCGTGTCACTTTTAAGCTTATTGATTTTCACTCCAATTAAATTCACTCTACAGCTGCAAGGCAAAACTTTTCAAGCTCTAACTTTTGATAGGTCTTTTCAAATATCGAATCTTGCCCATCTTCATCTGGTTGGCAATACATAAGTACTAGATTTTCTTGTCTAGCTTATTGCGAATTTTTTATATTTATTGCCATAAGCCCCCCTGGTATACTCAGAGGATATTTTAAAAGTGGGGGACTTTCGTAAGAAAGCTCACAAGGCTTATGCTGAGATTTGTAGAAAACAGCACCTTGTGAGCGAATGACTAAAGCATATCCTAATGATTTAACGTGGGATATGAAAGACTACCCGAAACTTCCGAGACTTTTATCTACACAGCGATGATTCGGATCATACTCATAATAAACGCGCTGTGCATACCAGCCATTAGTAAACCCAGGCTAGGGTAGCCTGTCGAGAATATCGGACAGGAGTTTAGGTTGTGAGGCAAACGGTGAATGGCTGGAATTCAGAGTTTGCAGATGGAATTTGTTGCTGGGAGTCAACTCGTCAGCCTGCTCAATCATCAGGTCTTGCAAGGCCAAAGGAATAGCCCTGTCGTTTGTGCAGCGAATAAATGTGCGTGGCACGCGACCCCAACGTGCAGACGTTCCCCTGGTGTCGGCAGTCACCGGACCCAGTGGTAGATCCGGAGTCAAACTATGAGCGTAAGGAAGAAAATTCTCCATCGTTATGTCGTTGTAGAAGATCTGGCGAAGCTTTTCTAGATAGTTTGGGTCGATTGATCGCATATTGAGCCGAACCGCGCCAATCTTGGTGGGGTTACCAATGATGGCGTCCCTCTGACGCGATTGGGCGACGGCAGCTTGAGGCAAATTGTTGTATGCAAGTAGATCTGGTAGTTTTGTGTGGCAATATGCGGTGAGGTAAACAAGCCGTTCTATTCGATCAGGCACCTTTTCACCGAGTTGAGTGACCACAATCCCGCCCATACTGTGACCAACAACAATAACTTTTTGATCAGTGGATAAGGCACGCACCTCCTCGACTGCGGCATCGACATAGTCTTTAATGGTGAGCGCCTTGAGTGGCGATTCTTCAGTCGCGAGCATAGCAAGGTCTTGTCGAAGATATGATGTGGGAAACTTCGCCTCTAGACCGTGCCCAGGCAGATCCATCGCAACGACACGGTGACCCATTTGCGTGAGCAACTCGGACACTTTTTTCCAATGTTGTGCTGAATGCCATGCACCGTGGATCAGCAAGATGACCTTCGAGTTCCTTGCTGGATTATTGGGTGAGGTTAGCCCGACTCGATATTGACCAAAAGCAACGGATGTTGAAAGCGCCAGGGCGCTGCCAAGAAGAAAGCCACGTCTTTTCATTTGCACCTCCCGTGCGATTTGCCGACCCTATGAAAGGCTGAGTCGTTTACTGACCGCTGGCTACCTAATGACAACAGTCGGCGACGGCAGATCAACCTCAACTAATGTTGAGCGTAACGGTTGCGAGCGCTTGTCGTCTTACATGTTCTTATACTCTTTTGATCTGTTCTTATGATTGCTGTCTGATTGAGCCAGGTGTTGTTCCAGTTAGTTTTTTGAAGTGGCGATTGAAATGTCCTTGGTTGGCAAATCCGACTCGATAGGCAATTTCGGCGATTGACAATTCAGGCTGAAAGAGTAACCGCTTGGCTAGCTCAATTCGGTGATGAAGGATATATTGATGCGGTGCGAATCCGGTTGATTGCTTAAATAACCTGGCAAAGTACGTTGGACTCATTTGTACCATTGCCGCTAACGCATTCAAGCTCAAATCCCGATCCAGGTGATTATGAATGTAATCAATGACTTGCTTCAATTTTGATCGAGACAAACCACCGGAATAGTCCTGAACTACGGGAGTGTGTACCGCATAATGCTTGAGTAAATGAACGATCATGGCATTTGCCATCGCCTCAGCATAGAGCCGACTCCCTGCTCTATCTCTCTCTAGCTCTGTTTTGAGTGCTAACCCCATTTGATAAATCAATGGATCGGGCTTAGGAAAGTGTGGCAGCAACTCAACTCGGTCGGGATCAATCGATTCATGGATCGCACGGCTGAACTGAGTTGGTTCCAAACAGAGCATAATGAACTGACGGGGCATATCCCACTGGGTTTGACAGGGAATATTTGCCGGAAGAATACCCACATCCCCTTGTGCAATTTCCTCATGCCACAAGCACCCATCAATCAAGCGTCTTTCGGTCGATGGAGGCGGTAGAGTGTGAATGATAATCAGATGCTGAAGTGATCGATATTCAGACTTTTCGGCAGGCGGTTGATGGTGAAATTCCAGATGAATTCCGTTCCATCCGGCGGCATGGCTGGTGAGGAGGGGCGATCGTTCAAACAGTTGTAAAGAGGTATCTTGCTTGCTGAAGTCAAGAGCTAAGGGTTTCCCATTTTCCATGACATCGTCCTCACCATTAATCTTAACTCTTAAGAGTATATACAGAATACTTAAATTTTCAGGGAAGGGTGTCATGATATTTTTTACCTTTTGGCTTATTTATACTTAGATTCACATTTTTAACTTCCCCAGCCTTGTAGTATGCCAAATGCAATTCCACACCAAAACACCCCACTCATGATGGGGTGTTTTGGTAGAACTTTGTGCCAGGGTTCGCCCCCCAATAGCTATTCAAATTGACGCTTATTTAAATATTTGATGGATGGAGATTTCAGTATTTTGAGCTTTTCCGCGATTCGTACATTTTTATGCCAACGGAATTTTTTACCCTTCTATAAGAAGTTGAGAAATTGTCACATTTTTGTCACAGTTTCGTCATATCTTTGTCAAACTCATATGTTATAGCTAATAAAGCTTCTAGGGTGCAGTAAAAAATAAATCTATCGCTTTTTTGAAATTCTTAATAATTCTGTTTTTTACAAATTATTGAGGTTTTTCTGATATTTCTACAGATTCTATGGTGATTAGAGTAAATAATACTGTTGACTAGTTGTTTTTTATGCAGAAATTGCTTACCATTGCCATTCCTACATTTAATCGTGCCACGCTACTGGATAAACAGTTATCATGGCTATCTCAAGCTATCCAAGGTTATGAATCTGATTGTGAAATCTTAATTTCTGATAATTGTTCTACAGACAATACTCAGGAGGTCATAAAAAAGTGGCAAGAAATTCTGAGCAATATATCCTTTAAATTCAACAAAAATAACGAAAATATCGGATTAATGAGAAATCTTGCTTATTGTATCAACAATACTAATAGCAAATATCTTTGGGTAATTGGTGATGACGATGAAATTCAGAAAACAGCCCTCTATTATGTAGTGAAAAACTTGCAATCCCACCCAGACTTAACATTGTTGAGTCTGAATTATTCTCGGGTTGACATACCAACTGCTAAAGTTATCAAGGAACGCCATTTTTCTATTGAAAACGAAGAGATAAGGGCTGATGGAAGAGCATTTATTGAAGGTAATTTATCAGAAGATATTTTCGGTTTAGGTTTTATGACTGCTCAAGTATACCAAACAGAAGCAGTAAAGTTAGCTATACAAAAGTGGCCATTGAGTGTAAATAACCTAGAAGGACAAATCTATTGGAGTGCCTTTTGCGCCCTTAAAGGAAGCGTAAAATTTACCAAGGATATTTATCTAGCATATGCTTGCGGTACAAATGCCTTAGCAAACCCTAAGTTATGGTTCAGGGTGTATTATTCCGATTTGCCCAAAGTTTATGCAAAACTCATGGAAGTCGGATATAGTAAAAAGTTTTGCAGAGAATTAATTCTCACACATTTTACTGGAAGCAATAATTGGAGAGCCATCTTAGGCGGTATCAAAAGATGGCCTATCCTTGGAATTAAAACTATTGTTCCTTATTTGGGTTTAGTGGGTATGTTAGTTGGGGCAAGCCTTTTCTTATCCAAGCAAGTAGAAACTAAGCTTTGAGATTCTCTCGACTATAAGTTAGGAGATTCTTAGTGCTTTGAATAACATTTCAACAGTACTAAGTCGTGAGTATTGTTAACTCCTATCTTCTTATGCCAACGGCAGCGAAAATCGAAACGTACTTCCTTTATCTAGCTCACTTTCTACCAGGATTTCGCCCCCCTGCAACTTAACTAGACGATGGGAAATAGCTAGACCCATTCCAGAACCACTAGGGTTGCGGACACGAGAGCGCTCTGATCGCCAAAATTGATTAAAGACAAAGGGTAGCTCCTCTAACTTAATGCCATGACCTGTATCAATAACCGCAATCCATAACTTCGGAGGTTCGCTCCAAACTCGCACTATGATAGAACCATTCGCAGTGTAGCGTACCGCATTGCCAAGTAGGTTGACCAGAATCTGCTCGACTCGCTCAGGATCAGCAGATACCAGGGGAGGATTGGGTGGGCACTCCAAACGCAACACGGGACCTTCTTCTAATAGTTGATCGCAGAACCGTTTAATTAGACAGAGCAGGAGTGGATGTAAATCGATGGGTTGAATATTGATGAGTAAATATCCCGCCTCCGCCTTAGAAAGTTCTTGTGTATCATTCACCAACCGACCTAATCGGGCTGTCTCTCTGGCTAATCGCTGAAACACTTCTGCTGATGGTTCAATCGTACCATCTGCTAAACCCTCCAGATAACCCTCCATGATTGTCAACGGTGTACGTAGCTCATGGGTTAGGTCTCCTATGAGTTCTCGACGACGCTGTTCTACCCCTTCAAGGTTGGACGCCATTCGGTTAAAGTTCATGGCAAGGCGGTTCAACTCTGGAATTTCACTCTCAGGTATACGTGCTGTCAAGTTCCCCTGGGCAAACTGCTGAGTCATTTTATCCATCTGAATGAGAGGTTGTACGATGGGCTTGGCAAACAAGTAACTCAAACCACCTCCCACGATTGCACCTATCAGTAGTGACCACCAAGCTCCTCGGTTGCAGGCTGTCTCAAACTCCTCAATCAGCGCGTTGCAAATTGCACCCAGGTCAAATCCTCGTCCTTCTAATAGCGTTAAGTGCAACCCAAACAGGTGACCCGAGAAGAACCAGCTCACTGTGAGTAGGGTACTCAACCCAACTAATATCACAACAATGTGGCACAGCAGTAATCTTGATCGCAGGCTCAACTTCCTCACACAATTCGTCCTAGATAATTGGGTCCTCAAACTTATAACCCGCTCCAATCACAGTTTTGACAAAGGTTGGATTAGCTGGGTCGGGTTCAATCTTCTTCCGTAGCCGTGCGATGTGAGTATCAACAACCCGCTCATCACCATAAAAGTCACTGCCCCAAAGTTTGTCAATCAGTTGAGTCCGATTCCAAACCCGACCTGGCTCACTCATAAATGTTGCCAGCAGTTCAAACTCCAAAGTCGTTAAGTCTAAGGGAGCCGATTGATTGGTACTCACAATCCGCCTGGCTGAGTGTTGCTCGAGATTAATGACAAAGTGTGGAGTGCGATAAATTTGACTGTGCTTACCATGACGTAGCGTCCGTCGTAGGAGTGCTCGCACACGGGCTACCAGTTCCTTTGGGCTGAAAGGTTTGACCACGTAGTCATCTGCTCCAGTGGATAAACCGATGATCCGATCAATTTCCTCACCCTTAGCCGTCAACATCAAGATGTAAGGGTCGCTACAGCTTGGTTGCTGTCGAATGCGGGCACAAACCTCCAGTCCGTCCAAACCGGGAATCATCAGATCTAAGATAATTAAGTCAGGCGGAAGCTCTTGAAACACCTGAATCGCACTTAATCCATCTCGACACTGGCGACAGGAAAATCCTTCCTTTTCTAAATACAGTTGAATTAACTGAGCAATCTCAACTTCATCCTCAACAATCAAAATCTCCATTAGCCTGATAAAGATCTTTTTTGCGAATCAGCAACCATAAACCACTTTATCAGGCTATATCAATGAAGCACGAAGTTGGAAGCCAGTTAACTAGTACGTCACGGCGTAAATAGGGCAACCATTTAAAATCCCTAAAAAGCCTATTCCATAATACTTTTGACTTTTGACTTTTGACTTTTGACTTCCGCCTTGCGGTACTAGCCTGAGCGTCAATATGCCACAACTTCGTCACAGAATTTACACATCCTTAACAAAGTTGAAAGCCAGCGCTACCGAAGCTTAACAGAGCCTTGAGGTCAGGTTGCATCGTCAACTTACTGATAGATGACATCTTTAATATTTGGCATTTTAATAACTTTTTATGTCCCTATGCTTAGGAACTGGTAGTAGCACAATTCAAAAGCCACAATAGAAGACACGGGCTATATACAATGAAGCCTTGCCTTAAATAAGGAGTCTGTTATCAGTGGTAGTACAAGTACAAAAAAGCACCTACGAAGCTAAAACCCAAGAAATCGCCAGACAGCTTCTAGCAGCAACGCAGGAGAATCGTTCGTTCTTTGGTGCGTTACGGGATCAGATGCGCTGGGATGATAAGTTACTGGCTTGGGCGATGAGTAATCCAGGGTTGCGGGTGCAGCTATTTCGCTTTATTGATACTCTTCCTGCTTTACATAGTAAACCAGAAATTGCAGCTCATTTACAGGAATATCTGGGCGATGAGTCGGTAGAATTACCGTCAGCCCTTAAGGGAATGCTGGGCTTTGCTAACCCCGATTCTATGCCAGGGCAAGTTGCTGCGACAACTGTTGGGACGGCTGTTGAGACTCTGGCGCATAAATATATTTCTGGAGAAAATATTAAACAAGTCATCAAGACGGTAGAACGACTGCGTAAAGAAAAAATGGCTTTTACCATTGATTTACTTGGTGAGGCGGTGATAACGGAAGCAGAAGCGCAGTCTTATTTGGAACGCTATCTAGATTTGATGCAACAATTGGTGCAAGCATCTAAGAGTTGGACTCCAGTACCTTTAATTGATGAAGCCGATGGACAACCATTGCCAAAAGTTCAGGTTTCTGTAAAGTTAACGGCGTTTTACTCGCAGTTTGACCCGTTAGATGCTAAAGGTAGTGAACAACGGGTGAGCGATCGCATCCGCATTCTTTTACGTCGCGCCAAGGAATTGGGTGCTGCTGTTCATTTTGACATGGAACAGTACGCTTACAAAGACCTAACTTTCAGCATCCTGAAAAAGTTGTTGATGGAAGAAGAGTTCCGCACTCGCACAGATATTGGTATGACAATCCAAGCATATCTGCGCGACAGCGAGCAAGATGCACGAGAATTGATTTCTTGGGCAAAACTGCGTGGTTATCCGATAACAATCCGTTTGGTGAAAGGCGCATACTGGGATCAGGAAACCATCAAAGCAGAGCAGAAACATTGGCAACAGCCAGTGTACAACGACAAAGCCGCGACAGATGCGAATTTTGAGACGATAACTCAGTTATTGCTAGAGAATCATCAATATGTGTATGCTGCAATTGGTAGCCATAATGTGCGATCGCAGAGCTTGGCAATAGCAATAGCTGAAAGCTTAAATGTCCCTCGCCGTTGCTTTGAAATGCAGGTTCTCTACGGCATGGGCGATAAACTAGCTTCATCGTTAGTTAATAGAGGTTATCGCGTCAGAGTTTACTGTCCCTATGGCGAACTTCTCCCAGGGATGGCGTATCTGATTCGCCGCTTGCTGGAAAATACAGCAAATAGCTCCTTCTTACGGCAAAATCTGGAAAATCGCCCCGTCGAGGAATTAATAGCACCACCAGTCATAAAAGACACGGAAAGAGAAAATAGCCCCGACTCCTCCCCTCCTCCCCTTCCCCCCTCCTCTTTCTCCGGTGCTGCTGATACAGATTATGCTGAAGAGAAGGAAAGAAATGTTGCTGCTCAAGCTTTCCAAACTGTCCGTCAGCAATTAGGAAAAACCTATCTCCCTCTCGTCAACGGCGAGTATGTCAACACCCAACAAATTATAGATTCCCTCAACCCCTCGAATTTTAGCGAGGTGGTTGGTAAAGTCGGACTCCTGAGTGTCGAACAAGCCGAACAGGCGATGCAAGCCGCGAAAACTGCTTTTCCTGGTTGGCGCAAAACACCCGCAAGACAACGCGCTGGAATATTGCGGAAAGCTGCTGACTTGATGGAACAACGTCGCGCTGAACTATCAGCTTGGATAGTTTTAGAAGTTGGGAAACCAGTACGGGAAGCAGATGGAGAGGTTTCCGAGGCGATAGATTTCTGTCGCTACTACGCCGACGAAATGGAACGGCTAGACCAAGGTTATAATTATGACATTGCTGGCGAAACAAATCGTTATATCTACCAGCCTCGGGGAATTGCTGTGGTCATTTCTCCTTGGAATTTCCCCCTTGCCATTGCTACGGGGATGACAGTTGCAGCCTTGGTTGCAGGCAATTGTACTCTCCTCAAACCTGCGGAAACATCTTCTGTCATTACGGCGAAACTAACGGAAATCTTAGTAGAAGCCGGGATACCAAAAGGTGTCTTTCAATACGTGCCTGGTAAGGGTTCGCAAGTCGGTGCTTATCTGGTGAATCACCCCGATACTCATGTGATTGCTTTTACAGGTTCACAGGAGGTTGGTTGTCGAATTTACGCAGAAGCGGCAATTCTTAAACCCGATCAAAAGCACATGAAACGCGTGATTGCTGAGATGGGTGGGAAAAATGCCATCATTGTAGATGAAAGTGCTGATTTAGACCAAGCTGTTGTTGGGGCTGTGCAGTCGGCGTTTGGTTACAGTGGACAAAAATGTTCTGCATGTTCGCGGGTGATTGTACTACAACCGATTTATGATACCTTTGTGCAGCGATTCGTGGAAGCGACGAAATCGCTGAACGTTGGGGAGGCGGAGTTACCTAGCACGCAAGTTGGACCGGTCATTGATGCTAATGCAAGCGATCGCATCCGCGAGTATATTGAGAAAGGTAAAGCAGAAGCAAAAGTGGCTTTGGAAATGCCATCACCAGATAAAGGTTATTTTATCGGTCCTGTTATCTTTAAAGATGTATCGCCAAATGCTGTCATTGCCCAACAAGAAATTTTTGGTCCAGTTGTGGCGGTGATTAGGGTGAAAGACTTTAAGGAAGCGCTAGAAGTTGCTAACGGTACTAACTACGCTTTGACTGGGGGGCTTTATTCCAGAACACCTTCGCACATTGAGATGGCGCAGGAAGAGTTTGAAGTCGGGAACTTATACATTAACCGCACCATTACGGGTGCTATAGTTGCACGACAACCGTTTGGTGGTTTCAAGCTTTCTGGAGTTGGTTCCAAGGCAGGAGGACCGGATTACTTGCTACAATTCCTAGAACCGCGTACAGTAACGGAGAATATTCAGCGTCAAGGTTTTGCGCCAATTGAGGGAGCAGATTAAACCACAGATGAACACAGATGTAGGCGTAAGCCGTGCGTAGGCTACACAGATATCTGTGTTTATCTGTGATTCTAAATATTTAAGATATCAGCAATCGAACCGCCAAGACAAGCCAGCGCCGTGTGGGGGTCTCTCCCCATTGAGGCGACTGGCGTACTAAGAGACTTAAATGAGTGATTTAATTGTGAGAATTGCTAATTGGCATGAAGAATGTCCTGCTATTAAAGCAATCAGAAAATCTGTTTTTCAGGAGGAACAAGGGGTAGACTCAGCTTTAGATTTTGATGGTCAAGATGAAACATCTGAACATTTGATTGCTTCTTTAAATAAGGAGTATGTGGGAACAGCGAGGATTAAATATTTGGATGAGACAACTGCAAAAATAGAAAGGCTTGCTGTTTTGCCTGTAGCTAGAGGGTATGGTGTTGGCAAGAAAATGATGGAAAAGGCTTTGGAAGTTATAGATAGCAAGAATATTTCAGAAGTTGTGATTAATGCCCAAGAGTATGTGAAGGGTTTGTATCAACAGTTGGGTTTTCAGCAAGAGGGAGAGGTTTTTGAAGAAGCTGGCATTCGCCATGTGAAAATGACGAAGAAATTGAGGTAGGTTTAGAATAAACCTCTTGCACTATTCAAATTGATGAAAATAAAACCACAGATGCACACAGATAATTTATCTGTGTTAATCTGTGTGCATCTGTGGTTCTAAATATCCTGAAATCATACTTTTAACACGTCTAATGTATTGGTTTGTAGTAGCGCTTAAGCGCAAATATAAACCTATTCGCGATTAGCACTCTTCCCTGATCATGAGCAATCACAAATATAAGCGAAATAAATATAAAAACCTACTGATACTTAGCATAATTTGGCTGTTAGGGGCGTTGTGCGATCGCATCTGGTTTGCCCTGGATCACTCCATTCCCGCTTGGGATCAAGCAGATTATTTAACTGGTACTTTAAACTATTGGCAAGCATTGCACAATCCCCAGTGGTGGAACCAAGAGTGGTGGCATGGCTTTTGGCTAATATCTTCCAAAATACCGCCCTTAACTTACATAGTGACAGCGATTGTTCAGTCTATCTTTGGCACTGGACCAGATCAAGCAACGCTGGTCATGCTGTTGTTCAGTGCCATTTTACTAGGTTCAGTCTATGGGTTGGGCAAAGTTCTGTTTAGCGAATCTGTGGGTTTATGGGCTGCTGCACTATGCCAACTTTTACCCGCTTTTTATCTGCTTCGTCTAGATTTTTTGCTCGATTATCCCCTTGCAGCAGTTGTGACTTTGAGTTTCTTTTGTCTGACTGTTTGGCGGGGGAGAAGAGGAGGGGGAGAGGGGGGGAAAGGGAGAGGGGGGGAAAGAGGAAATAGTCAGTTACTCCTCCACTCGGACACTCCCCCACTTCCCCCCAACCCCAACGCCAGTCCGCTCAAGTCGGGAGACCCGCCCACGCGGCTGGCTCCTCCGTGGGAACCCCAAAGCCCCCCATCTTCTCTTGTCTGGGCGGTGGCGTTTGGCTTATCCTTGGGATTGGCTTTGATGGTGAAGCAGACAGCGTTGTTGTTTCTGTTGACACCGATAGTGTGGGTTGGGGTGGGGGCGCTACGTCATCGATGTTGGGGACAGTTAGTACAACTTCTTGGCGGTTTGTGCTTATCGGTGTTGGTTTTTGGTCCCTGGTATCGTACAAATTGGCTGATCATTCTCACTTCTGGTAAGCGGGCGACAGTTGACTCTGCAATTGCTGAAGGTGAAGCACCACTGAACACACTGCAAGCATGGACTTATTACTGGCATCAACTACCCCATCAAGTCTCTCTTCCTTTGTTACTAGTACCTATATTTGCATTACTACTCTATTGGGGTCGATCAGGACTCAAAAATAAGGACGGGGGGACAAGGGGACAAGGAGAATTCGCCTTACCCCCATTTGTCTCAGAAGCATCCTCACTCAAATGGTTGACGATATTTTTGGTGGGTGCTTATTTGCTGTCATCTTTGAACATAAATAAAGATGAGCGCTATGTGTTGCCATATTTACCTGTTGTATCAGTATTTTTGGCTTACGGATTGACGCGTTTTTCTAGTCTGTGGGGACGACGTATCCGCTCGTGTACTATTGGTTTGGCAGCAATACTAATGTTGTTTAACTTATTCCCAGTAGGAGGTGTTATCGGCGGTTGGGTGACACAAACTTTGAGTCCTCAGGCTCAACGTTATCCTTATATGAAAGCAGAGTTACCCCATCAGCAGGTGATTTCCCAAATTATCCAAACAGAACCATATTTACGTTCAACTTTGGGAGTCTTGCCATCGACAGTAACAATGAACCAACACAATTTGAATTATTACGGGGCACTCCAAAATTTTCAAGTTTATGGGCGTCAGGTAGGAACTAGCAAAAAGTATCTCAATCAGGATGCGCGATCACTGTCGTGGTTCCTCACCAAAACTGGCAAGCAAGGGTCAGTGCCAGAAGCCCAAGCTGCTATGATACAGATTGTAGAGCAAAGTGGCGATTTCCAGTTAAATAAGTCCTGGAACTTGCCCGACGGCAATTTGCTCAAGCTTTATCATCGACGAACCCCAACGGTAGAGGTAAAATCAGTTGGTAAGATAGGTATCTCACCCCGTATTGCCCTTTCCAAAGTTACAGTACCAGAAAAAGCTCTGCCAGGAGTTCCAGTCCCTGTCACCTACGAGTGGTCTGGTTCCTGGGATGAACTACAACACGGGTTAGTACTGCTGACTTGGCACAGAAACTCTCAGCAAAGTAGGGGCGAACAACCGTTCTCCCCTACTGATAGTTGGGTACATGACCACGGCATTGCAATGGGCGATTTGCACCCTGGTGCAAAACAACCTGAAGGTACATTTCAGGTGATTGAAAGGATGGCGATGTTGCCTCCTGCTGTGGCATCAGGAACCTACACCTTAGAAGCAATGTATCTCAACAGACTGTCAGGAGAAACTTACCCCATCCCAGTGCCAAAAGTAACAGTGCAAATCGACTCCCAAGCAAATGCCACACCAGCACCAGAATTGGATTTGGTGACTCAATTAGAGACTTTAGGTGCTCATTTAAGCAAAGGGACAGAAGCATTGAGTCAAATATTTGAGGAGATAGGGCGTATAAATCAATACGATCCAATTCAGGATTATTTGGTACAAGCGCAACTCACTTTGGAATATCGATTACAGCGTATTAGCCCATATCGGGATTGGGCTTATGCTTTAGCTTTAGCAAACGTTTTGCAGCAACGGGTGGATGGTGCGATCGCATCTCTAAAACAAGTCACTCAATTAGACTCGCAAAATCCCTACGCTCACGCCTACCTAGCGTTTGTTCAACTCTACAACTGGCAGCCAGCAGCAGCCCAAAAATCTCTCGAACCTAGTTTAGCCAAAAATCCCAATTTACCAGAATTTAAAGCTCTTTCAGGAGTTGCTGCCCTTATGCAAGGAAATTTAGTTAAAGCATGGCAGGATTTATCAGTCTTGATTCATAAAACATAATGAATAAGAAAGACCTCAGAACAGTATATTTTTTTATATAGAACCACAGATAAACACAGCTGCACACAGATAATTTGTCGGTGTGCATCTGTGTTTATTTTTAAAGATAATTGACTTTTGCAAGAAGTCTAATAGACATAGCGCATCAGTATTGATTCTATTTGGACAATACCAATTGGTTTACTAAGACAGTCGTTAGCGCCCGCTTGCTTGAAGCGTTCACACTCACCAGCCCTTGCCTTTGGCATCATCATCACTATTGGCAAATCTTGTAAATCTGGATGTTGTCGAACCCTATTCAACACATCCCATTCGGGGCTGTTTTCTACTAAGTCTATATCCAACAAAATTAAATCTGGCTGCTGCTCCTGCACCCTCTCCCAAAAATCATTCCCGTTACCTATCCGCTCAACTTGATAGCCAATTGTCTGAAGATAATCTTGCAACATTACGGCACTTTGTTCCTCATGTTGTGCAAGCAAAATGCGTTTGGTTTTGGGAGTGATTGGCACAGGAGCACAACAGAAAGATTGCTCATTCTCCCCTGCTTGCTTTTGAGGGTCATTTGGCAGAAATAAAGTAAACTGACTTCCTTGTCCTAAAGCTGATTCCACTGTAACATCTCCACCATGCAACCGCGCTAACTTGCGTGTTAACGCTAATCCCAAACCAGTGCCTTCGTACTGACGATTGAGCTTGCTGTCGAGTTGTTTAAAAGGTTCAAATAAAAATTGAAACTGACTTGAGTCAATACCAATACCCGTATCTATCACTGTAAACGTGATGCCCTTCGGTACTTTTTTGACTTCTAGCAACACCTGACCAGCTATGGTAAATTTAATAGCATTGGTCAGCAAATTGAGTAACATTTGCTTAATTCGTCGCTCATCAGCAAGACAAACATCTGCTTTTTCATCAATGACTGTTGTGAGTTTCAAACCTTTTTCAGTAGCGCGATCGCGAACTGTCGATATGACGTAATCACACAACTCTTGCACTTGCAAAGACGAGAGAAAGAGTTCTTCTTTGCCTGCTTCTACTTTAGATAGGTCAAGAATATCGTTGATGAGCGCCAGCAGATGTTCCCCACTACCATAAATACAATTTACATACTCCCTCTGCTTGTCATTAAGAAAGCCGACCATTTCTTGTTGCAGCAACTGTGACAAACCCATAATTGCGTTTAGAGGGGTTCGCAATTCGTGGCTCATGGTTGCCAAAAATTCACTTTTTGCTCTACTCCCAGCTTCAGCCGCTTCTTTACTTTCATGTAGTTTTGACTCTATTTGCTTGCGTTCTGTAATATCCCTGAGCGCTACGACCTGAATTTCTTGTCCTTGGAAAAGAATGACTTTTCCTTGCAGTTCAACCGGAAAAGTCGAACCATCTTTTCTGAGTAAAACTCCTTCATATGGCTTTTCATAACCAGAAAGAATATTTTTTCTCATCAACTCTTGTGATTCCGGGGTAACAAGTATAAACCCGTTTTTACCAATCAATTCTGCAACTTCATAACCAGTCATTTTTGTTAAGTTATGATTAGCATCTAAAATAATTCCGCCATCGTGTACCATGATTCCTTCAAAAGATGCTTCAGACAGATAACACCATCGATCTTCTCCATCTAGCAAGAACGATGATGAAGGAAAATCGAGCGGCAAATCTAGCTTTTGAGAACTTCCGTCCTGTTCGATAGAACCCATTTCTTGGCTTTTATAGCAGTTCTCACCCGAATGAAGTACACGTTTATCTGTATTCATCTGCGTAGCCTACGGCACGGCTTACGCCTACATCTGCGGTTCCTTAACTCTTAAATGTATTACACCCAATAAAAAATTGCTATATAATACACTGCTTACTGGTGAATTCGTTCCTTTTCCCAACGTTGACGCTGCTGCTTGTGAACTGCATTAGTCATTAGTCTTCTTGCCCCACAACCCGATCTCTCCATCTCCCTCCACTCCATTCACTGACCTAGAGAAAGATTCCTAAGTTGGCGAATTTTGCGAAAATTAAACTATTTGCGGCTGTTATGGAGGTGGAGAATGACAAATGGCAGTTTAAGAATTGTCTCCCTAATTCCAGGTGGAACGGAAATTGTAGCAGCATTAGGGTTGACCAATGCAATTGTCGGGCGATCGCATGAATGTGATTATCCCCCAGAAATTCAAGACCGTCCTGTTTGTACTCAAGCACGCATAAACAGCAATTCCCCAAGTGGCGAAATTCACGATAAAGTTAACAATCTGTTGCAATCTGCCCTCAGTATTTATCAAATCAAAACAGATGTTTTAGAAAAATTACAGCCTACTCACATCGTTACCCAAGACCAATGTGATGTTTGTGCTGTTAGCTTAAAAGAAGTTGAAGAAGCAGTTGCCACCCTCACCAATAAATCATCTCAGATTATTTCCTTACAGCCAAATATTCTTCAAGATGTTTGGGAGGATATTCAGCGAGTGGCTAATGTCTTTGGGGTGGACTCACGACAGGTGATAGAAAACTTAGAAGCTCGGGTGAAAATAGTAGACCAAAAAACACAAGGTCTTTCCCAAACAGAACATCTTCCGACCGTTGCTTGTATCGAGTGGACTGACCCTTTGATGGTTGCTGCTAATTGGATTCCTGAACTAGTAACCTTAGCAGGAGGACAGTCACTCCTTAGCGTAAAAGGTCAGCCTTCTACTCCTTTGAAGTGGGAAACTCTCTTTTCTAGCGATCCAGATATCATAGTTTTTATGCCCTGCGGCTTTGATTTAAATCGTACTCGTCAAGAAGCTCAGTTGTTAAGTCAACGTCCAGAATGGCAAGAATTGCATGCTGTGAAAAGCGGCAGAGTTTACATTACTGATGGCAATGCCTATTTCAATCGTCCAGGTCCACGACTCGTAGATTCCCTAGAAATTTTGGCAGAAATCCTGCATCCAGAAATCTTTCAATACGGATATAAACAAAAGGCTTGGGAACTGTTGTAAAAAAAGAGAAGAAATGAAGATAAAAAAGATTTTGCCTTTTTCTAAATGAAACAAAAAAGGCTTTTTTCATTCTTTATTTCTTCTCTCTTTTTTGAAGCCATTCAATGAGAGGTCTTAATGTTCCTGGCAGTGCGGTCTCACTCACAGTAACGGTGTGTTTTCTCCCTTCGTCTTCTACCGTTAGCCTATACTGAAAGCGGTCAGGCTGACTTGTAGAGGCTGTTATATTTTCGGGTAAATTGAAGAAATTTGCGGCTTCTACCAATTGGGGGAGTAGGTCGGCTTCGTTTGCTGAAATATTTGCCGTATCTACAGTTTTTGTCCTGCTTATCCCAGCAAAACCACCTGTGCGTTCAAATGATATCCGCATTTTCTGAGTTTCCGTCTTGCTATCTTTTTCAAGAAATAGTAAAAACTGGGAGGATAATATAATAAGTCCCAGTTTAGCAAGAAAAGATAATAGTGAATTATGAATTATGAGTCATTAAAAGTTCCATAATCTATAATTCATAATTCATAATTTTAAAGAACTCCTACCTTTTGCCAAGCGTTCTGCACGGCTTTGTGTTCTTTACTCCCTTGACCGTAGAGTTCTCCAGCCACTTTGAGGGTTGTATCAGCAGCCCGTTTAAAATTGGCTTTGGAACGCAGGCGATCGCGTAAAGTTATATACCAGATTTTCCCGGCTTTTTCCCAAGCATAACCGCCAATCTCCATTGCGGCTAGGTAAAAGGCGTGGTTAGGAATACCTGAGTTGATATGAACTCCGCCATTATCGTCCGTACCAGTGTAGATGTCTTTCCTATGCGCTGGTTGGGGGTCTTTACCCAATATAGGGTCATCGTATGCTGTCCCTGGTGCTTTCATTGAGCGAACACCCATGCCTTTAACCTCAGATGCTAATAGACCTTCCCCAATGATCCAATCTGCTTGCTCCGCAGTCTGATTTTTGACTCGTTGTTTGACTAGAGAGCCGAAAACGTCAGAAAATGACTCATTAAGTGCCCCAGCTTCTCCAGAATATATGAGAGCGGCTTCATACTGAGTGATGCCATGTGTTAGCTCATGTGCAATGATATCTATGGACTTGGTAAAGCGTTGAAACAGTTCTCCGTCGCCATCACCATAAACCATCTGGTCGCCATTCCAAAAGGCGTTGTCATACTTTACACCGTAATGTACGGTAGAGTCTAAACGCAGTCCCTTGTCATCAATAGAATTGCGCTCAAAAATCTCTTTGAACAAGTCATAGGTTGCGCCAGCTCCATCGTAGGCTTCGTTCACCGCTTCATCTGTGCTGGGAGGGTCGCCCTCTCCACGCAGGAGCACACCAGGGAGTTCTTCACTATTTTTGGCATCGAAGATGGTACGGCGCTTCTGACCTGGGGAAACCGCAAAATTGACAGCACCTACTACGTTGCGTCGTCCGCGAAACTGTGCTGAAACATTTAATGTCCGAAATGCCCACTCACGCTGCTGGGAGTTACCATTCACTGCAACGCGTTCCAGCATATGAGGGGGGATTATACAACAGATAGGACATCTGGAGTAAAGTTGATGCTCACATTCAAACCCAACAGATTTTTTCTTTTTTCGAGCCATCTTCAAAGATGTTCTCCTTTCCAACGGCTTTACATCATAGTTCCTGTCAAGAGCGATTGTGTCATTTATTACTGTTTTGTTACTACAAATTTGATAATCTATCTTGATAAATTTAAAAAATAAGAAATAAAGCCGCGATTCATTACGAGTAAAAAGAACCACTCAATGGTTAATGACAGCGAGTCCAACCACCAAAAACTGCTAAACCGTAATTCTTCCAAGGAACTGCCACCGTCTCAAAACCAGCTTTTGTTAGCATTTGCAAATGAGCATCTAAGGTAGCAAGCTGGTCTTGATTAGAGTGTCCGTAAGTACTTGTAGTCCCAGTTTTAGCACGAATCTCTGTGAGAGTTGTTCCCTGTTGTGTCGCCCATTCCTCTCGTACTGCCTTGTAAACTTCTGCTAAGGCAGGTGACTCGGGTAGAATAGGGTCTGCATTCCAAAAACAACCGCCCTCACTAAGGCTTTCACGAATTCGCTGAAATAACTTTAATTTCATCTCATCCTTGAGATGGTGAATTGCCAAGGATGACACACAAGCGTCAAATTCCCCGGTAATGCCTATTTTCTCTGGATTATTTGCCCAGTCGCCAAAATCCGCTTCTATACCAGTCCACCTTTGCTGATATCCAGCTGCGGTGATTTTACTTTGAGCAAATTGCAGCATTCGGGGTGAGTAGTCTATGGCAACGATTTGAGTATCTGGGCAACGGTTGAGTATCTTCAGACTGAGTTCTCCTGTACCGCAACCTAGTTCTAAGATGCGACGACTTGTAGAAACGAGACAACGCGTGATGACTAAAAGCATCTCATCGTATCGTGGCAACAGCTGGCGAATACCAGTGTCAAAATCAGCAGTGTCGGCAAACACTTCTCCAGGAAATAGCTGTTGCATGAGAATTTGTATCGATGGCTCACCTAATAATAATGCCTCATTTCAGGCATAGTCTTCTCAATTTTCTATTATGCAAATCCTCTCAATAAGAAAAATGTAGATAGCAGATAGCAGTAGTAAAAATATAGACCAAAATCGTAGGATTGTTTAACATGGTAGAAGACCCCACTAAATTGTGTGTGGTTGTGTGTTGTAAAACTTGGTTGCTCAATGGTCAGGAGGTTAGACCCCTCATGACCATTTTGTTTTTTTAATAAAATCAATTCAAAGCTGAAAGTAGGCAAGGCTTGATTTGTATTATGAAATATTTACGTGAAAATACTATTGTTTTTCTCAAAGATTTGTAATTATCTTTCCATATCTTTAAGCCACACTCATAGTGCAAACTCGTTGCAGTAAATCTATTTAAGGTTTTCTTGAGAAAAAGTCTCTTAATTAATTTGACTCGCCCCACGGAAGGAATGAAGTACGTTCAAAAACTTATTGAAATCAAAACTTCTAGGGTCAATTCTTTGACCAGAACGGTCTACTGTTCTATGGGTTGTAATCCTTTCATCTGGAACATTACTTTGAGCAATGAGCCAAGCAAGAGATCGGTATTGAGCTTCTGTATAGCCGCTATGAGTTTGTTCGTGATTCTCTAAACCGGAAGGCGGGGTTTCTAAACCGACGTGATAAGCAAAGTTATTCACAGACGGGGGAAGCTGAGGATGAGTCTTCACAGTTTCTGAACCAAGGGGTCCATCAAATACTGAATTAGCTGCACCAAAGGCTCGCTTTTCTGGCGGGATTATGTAAACAACTGTCCCATCGAGTGTAATCATGGTGTGGTAACTTGCTTGAACATTCTCATCGTCGTGAGGAGTTTGAAAAAAATTAAGGACACTGGACGCAGGTGCAGCGGTTTCATGAAGCACAATGATTGGTTGATTGTTGATAGGTGTACCATAAACGTCTGTGGTAAAACGCTCTCCAAAGTTAGTTGGATTCGCCCAAGAAATCTCGTATCTTGGTCTGTAAGCCCTAAAAGCCGCAGTGGTCTTGACTGGGTTATTGGGAGTCTTTTGGGCTTTGCTCTTTGGGTTTTTCTTCTGTTGAGGTTGCGGCTTTGAATTTGGACTCGATAGAGCTGTCTGTGGATTTGGAGTTGCTGTCTTAACCTCAGGCTGTGGCTTTGAATTTTGACTCGAGAGAGCCGTCTGTGGATTTGATGTTACTGTTTTGATATCAGGTTGGAAGTCTGGATATTGACTAGAAATAGCTGTTTCTGGATTTAATGTTGTTCTGTCTTGCAAAAACTCTGCTTTTCCAAGAAGCAGCCCCAAAATAAGACCAACAAACACCAGAAAAACTACAAGCCATCCAGTTGTCTTTACTCTAAATCTCATTTTTCTAAAAATTTAATAAAGTATTTTCATATTTCAAATGAAAAAGAAATAAGTCTTAATATATTCCATAAATATAAAATGGCACACAAAAGATTTATCTGTCTACGGGTCTATCTCAACCAATACCGTTCTGTTAAGGGTTATTTGTGATCATTCCCATACGTGTAGAGACGTTGCAGTGCAACGTCTCTACATAAGTAATCGCGTTTAGAAACAATCTTGTCTGAACCGTATTGCCATATAAACTACCCCAGCTTAGGCTTTGGCTTGAAGCTGGGGTTTCTAACGCTTCATCTCCCAAAAATGTAGTTACTTGAAGAGCGAAGGTAGAGACTAGGAATTTGCTGATCAATGACGAATTAGATTGACTACTCCTCGATTTGACCAACGCGACGAATGTTGAGGATATCGCTGAGTTTTTTGACTTGGGTGAACAGTTGTTCTAGTTGTGGTCGATCGCGTATGTCGATCCCCAAGTCAATTAAGGCTGGTTGACCATTAGCAGTTTTTACCTGAGCATACCGCACGTTGATCCCCTGATCACTTAACCGTGATAGAATATCCTTGAGCACCCCCACGCGATCCATCGCTTCAATCTGGATATTCACGGGGTAACTCTGAGGACGACCTTGAGGTTCGCCAGATGGGTTCCAATGGACTGGTACTAGGCGATCGCACTCCACGGTCTCCAGATTATGGCATCCTTGGCGATGAATCGAAATACCCCTGCCTCGTGTCACGACACCAATAATCAGTTCCCCAGGAATGGGAGTACAACACTTAGCCAGATGATACACTAACCCTTCTACCCCAATGATTGGCGAGTCAGTGGTGCGTGAGCTCGTTGAAGTGACATCTGGTAAAGCTTTGGTTGTTGAGGTCGGCTCTTTCGTAAGAATTGGGATTGCAGTTGCGATAGGTTGTTGCGCTTTCACAACTTCTCGCCAACGGTTTAGCACTAAATTCAGCGTCACTTCACCGTAACCCAAAGCCGCGAGTAAATCTTCCACAGAGTGATAATTACATCGCTCTGAGACAATCTGCATTGGTTGTGACTTAATCAGGTTTTCAACACCAGGTTTACCCAATTCTTTTTCTAACAGTTCTCGACCACGAGCAACATTTTCTTCCCGGCGCGATCGCTTGTACCACTGCTTAATCCGATTCTTCGCCGCTGAAGTCCTAACAAAGTTTAACCAATCCAAACTGGGATGGCTGTTTTTCTGCGTTACAATCTCTACGATATCGCCATTTTGCAGTCGCGTTGAAAGCGGTACCATCCTCCCATTCACCCGCACCCCTGCACAATGGTTTCCCACCTCTGTATGAATGCGATAGGCGAAATCTATAGCTGTAGAACCGGGATTTAAAGCAACCAAATCTCCTTTAGGAGTGAAAATATAAACATCATCTTCAAACAAGTTATCCTTGATGCTTTCCAGGTATTCCTGAGCATCTTTGAGGTCATTCTGCCATTCCAGCAGCTGCCGTAACCAGGTAAACTTGTCATCTGATGCTGTCCAATGGATTGTGTTCGAGCCTCCTGTTTCTTTATACTTCCAGTGAGCTGCAATTCCATACTCGGCAACGTGATGCATTTCCATTGTCCGGATTTGCACCTCCAAAGGACGACCCCACGGACCAATGACCCCAGTATGCAACGATTGGTAACGGTTTGGTTTGGGCAATCCTATGTAATCCTTAAATCTACCAGGGATTGGGCGACAAGCATCGTGAACAATTGCTAAAGCACGGTAACATTCCTCATTGCTGTTGACAATAACCCGCAACGCTGCCAAATCGTAAATTTCGTGAAACTCTTTGTTTTGCCTCTGCATTTTTTGGTAAATGCTGTAGAGGTGCTTTGGACGCCCACTGAGATCAAGACACTGTATTCCCGCTTCCGCAAGCCGAGTCTGCAAAGTTTCGGCAATTTTGATTAATCTTTCTTCCCGCGACGCCCGTTTTTCAGCTACATACTCCTGAATTTGACGGTAAGCTTCTGGTTCTAGGTACTTAAAAGCTAAATCTTCCAGTTCCCATTTCATGCGCCAGATCCCCAAGCGATTAGCTAAGGGGGCAAAAATTTCTCGTGTTTCCAAAGCAATGCGTCGGCGTTTTTCGTCACTCAGGTGTTCGAGAGTCCGCATATTGTGCAGACGATCTGCTAACTTCACCACAATCACCCGAATATCTTGCGCCATTGCTAGGAACATTCGACGAAAGTTCTCTGCTTGGCTTTCAGTCTTGCTTTTAAAATTAATTTTAGAAAGTTTCGTAACACCTTCCACTAACAGCCGCACTTCTTTACCAAAATGCTGCTCTATCTCTTCAATAGTGACATCTGTATCTTCCACTACGTCATGGAGAAATCCAGCTGCTATCATATCAGCACTACCCCCTAAGTCACGTAGCATTCCAGCAACAGCCACAGGATGACAAATGTATGGTTCTCCTGACTTGCGGTACTGACCCTGATGCAACTGATAAGCAAATTCAAATGCCCAACGAATTAAAGCTGCATCGCTTTGTCTTCGGTCATCTTCTGCTTCGGCGTTTTCTTTAGGTGACCCATTTAGACAAATATTATGTAGCCATTCCGGAAGGGTAATATCAATACTGGAAGTTAATACAGTGCTACTCATAGAACAGGCGCGGCTAAGTGATTGGTAGTAAAGTACGAAAGTGGACAACGTTGACGGCATCGCCGTCGGAAGAGACTGTTAGTGACATATGCACTCTCACTCTTGGATACGAAAGTAGATTCCCCCAAACAAAGGGTACAAATCTTGCTGTGCGAGTGTCTAGCATCATAGTTGGGAAAATCGATATATGCCAAATCCATCCCAAAATTTCATATGAGGCGCGTGATTCGCAAATAAACTTTAAGAAAGTTGAACTTATCGGAAAATTTTCTTGACATTACCTTGACTTTAATAGTATCTCAAGAAACACTTTAATGTCTTTAATTCGCGAGAAATACCACGCATTGATGATATCACTGAAGCAATTGCATTCGGATGTTACTACCACAGAAGTAGATACACCCAAACTGCGGCAACATGTCACATCCTTGCAGCAATTTTTTCAGCAACAGATTGTGCCTTTGATGAATCAAGACACAGACAGCAACAATCAGGGTTGGTTACAGTCTAATCAGACGGAGATGAGTAAGCAGCTGCGACTGTTGGAAATAGATGTGATGTTTTTCCAAGGAGCGCGGCAAGCTTCCACTGCCAAAACTAGACTTGACGCCATAGGCGATCGCCTGACAACTCTTATTGAATACTGTAATGCCATATTGCAATAAAAAGTACCAACAGGGCAAGCGGTAGCACATGAAAAAAAGACAAATTAAAAATAAAAAATAAAAAATTATTATTTTTGCATTTTTGATTGAGATTTCTCCAGTTTTTGTAGTCATTTTTACATATTTAATTGGCACAATTTGTGACTAATGCAGTCAAAAGTCAAGGATGGTTAAGATTTGAACTTTTGACCAATAAAAAACTTAAAACTCAAAAATCAGAAATCAGTATGAATTCTTTACGACTGGGTGAAGAGTAAGGTCATACAGCAAGCAGATTGATCCGTGGAGAAATAGAAACTCTTCTAAGCTTGAATAAGCGCGGGATCTGTAGGGTTATTCTCAGGTTATGTGTTCTTCTCAAAAAAAGACTTGGGCAACAACCCTGACGGATGCCATGTGATACACTATCCTAATTTTAAAACTTAGAAGCTGGTAGCTCGTCGCTGGTAGCTGATAGCTAAATTATGAGTGAAGCCTTATTTTGTATTGAAAATTTACGAGTAGCCTATCCTCATCGTAGCGATGAAGAAACTCGCTGGGCGGTAGATGAAGTATCTTTCACCCTGCAACCAGGTGAAAGAATGGGATTGGTGGGAGAGTCAGGCTGTGGTAAGTCAACTTTAGGACGGGCTGCAATGCGGTTGCTACCGCTATCTAGCCAGATTGAGGGACGGGTCATGTTTCAAGGGCGTTCAGTGTTTGAGATGACGCCTGAACAGTTGCGAAAATTCCGGGGAGAAGCAGTAGCGCTTGTGTTTCAAGACCCGATGACGCGCCTCGACCCGTTGATGAGTATTGGTAACCACTGTCTGGAAACTTTGAAGGCTCACTCACCTCAATTATCGAGTAAAGAAGCCAAGGAAAGAGCGATCGCCACTTTGGAAAAGGTCAAGATTCCAGCTAGTCGTTGGAATCAGTATCCTCATGAGTTTAGCGGAGGAATGCGGCAAAGGGTAGCGATCGCCCTAGCCTTGCTCCTCAAACCTAAGTTAATTGTTGCCGATGAACCCACCACGAGTTTAGATGTCACCGTCTCCGCCCAAATTTTGCAAGAACTCACACGGCTGTGCGGTGAAGAAAACATGGCACTGCTGTTAATTTCCCATGATTTAGCGCTTGTTGCCGAGTATTGCGATCGCATTGGCGTCATGTACAACGGCAAAATGGTCGAAATGGGTTCTTCAAAAGCTGTGTTCCAACAACCCCAGCACGAATATACACAGTCTCTGCTACAAGCAGCTTTGCACATTCAAACGGTGGATGATACTTCACCCTCTTACTCTCCCTCTGTGATAGCACAGAGGGAGCAAGGGGGAGTTCAGTCAACGCCCATACTCCGTGTCCTAGAACTAAAACAACATTACACCTTAGAACCCAATTTTATAGAGCGACTGTTAAGACAGCAAAGCCAGACGATTAAAGCAGTAGATGGAATCAACCTAGAACTGTATCCAGGAGAAATTCTGGGATTAGTTGGGGAGTCAGGTTGCGGTAAGAGTACGCTGTCGCGAACAATATTGCAACTTATTCGTCCTACAGCAGGGAAAGTCGAGTTTTTGGGACAGGATTTAACTCATCAATCGCGCCAGCAAATGCGTGCTTCTAGGCGGCAAATGCAAATGGTGTTTCAAGACCCCCATGCTTGCTTAAATCCAGCGATGACCGTAGGACAGAGCATAGCTGACCCTTTGCTGATCCACAATTTAGCAAATCCAGCAAAGGCAAAACAAGAGGTGCTGTGGATGTTGGAGAAAGTAGGGTTAAAACCACCAGAAGTTTATTATCAGCGTTATCCGTCGGATTTGTCTGGTGGACAGCAGCAAAGAGTTGCAATTGCCCGTGCTTTGATTACTCGTCCTAAACTACTTATCTGTGATGAACCAGTGAGTATGTTAGATGCTAGCGTACAGTCGCAAGTTTTGGATTTGATGTTGGAGTTGAAAAAGGAATTTGAGTTAACGTATTTGTTTATCACTCATGACTTGTGGTTAGCGCGGTTTTTGTGCGATAGAATTGCTGTCATGAATAGTGGTAAGATTGTAGAAATTGGTCTCACGAAACAGATTTTTACCAATCCGCAACATCTTTATACGAAAACCCTACTTGCAGCAGCTCCCCTGTTGGCGCGAGCATAAACTCAGTGTTCAATAATTTACAACCAGTAAACAGGGCTTATTGGATATTAGATTCTGTTGCAAAAGTCATGAAGAATGAAAATAAAACCACAGATTAACACAGATGCACACAGATGATTTATCTGTGTTAATCTGTGTGCATCTGTGGTTCTAAATATAGAGTAAATTTTACTGCTGACTCCTGACTCCTGAATTATGCTGTATGACTCAGGACTCTCTTATTTGCTTGCTTCAATTAATTTGGGCATTTCTACACTCGAATTATGTAGCTCAACAAATCTGTTAAAAAGCCACATTGTTTCATGATTTGACATCCTGTTTTGGTTGACTAGATGACCTATATTTCTCTCAGCCAGTTTACGTAAATAAGGCAAATCTTCAATCAAGGTCAAACAAGAGGCAATGTGCAACAGAAGCTGCAATATGGGTTTTGGCCACTCTAGGTCACTGTAGATGTCAATAAAGAAATAATGCTCATTTTCTGTTAAGGGATGGGTATTAAACATAACAGTTATTCTTTTGTCTTTGTAGACTGGAATACTCAGTTCTACAGTGTAAGGATTATGTAATATTAAATCTACCTCAACGATTGGTTGTCTCCAAATTCTCAAAATATTAAATGGAGAATCTAAGATTGTTTGAAATGTGATCATTCCACCAATAGATGTGGATTGGACATTGCTGACTTTAATAACTCTCAGGTTATTAAGGCTGAACTTGTGAATACTTTCTAAATGTTTTAAATTCAATAGATGATAAATTTGGCAGAGATAAGGAAAAGGTAAAATATACTCCTGGCTAATCATATGTCGCTTTTTTAACTCAAACTGGTTGACTTGAGTTGGACATAGATAGGATTGATGTAAATAATTTTGAATACTATCTACATCATTAATATCAAAGCTCTGCTCTGGTTTTAAATACAGCCAAGTCAAGAAAAAGAATGAGGCTGTAAAGATTTGTATGACTTCTATAGGAGATACATATCCATCAGCAAAGGCAACAAGACTTCTATCGGTGATTCCAAAGAGAAAGGATGGTATCCCAAACAGCCAAATACCATTTTTAAGCCTTAATATAAAGAAAGCGACATCTACTTCTATAGAAGGATGGCTCTTCTTTGTTTTGTTATCGTTATCTTGAATAAGATTAATAGACATAGTAATTCAGCAATCTGATATTAATTGAAGAATAGATATAATTTAGGTTCTTAACTAAGAGCTTATTCACAGATAATGGAACCTACCTCTACCTTCAGTTATAAATCTTAATATACAGGTTTTCCCTCAATTGAATTATCAGAAAATTCTCTTTAATTCTGATAAAACAAGAAAGGCAATGAGCTACATATTTATACTTTGGTCTTTAACAAGACTTGTATTTAAAACAACATCATACTTTCATGGCAATGACTCGAATACGTCTATAATCTGCAAACCAATTACCATCTTTATATAAAGCTGGACGCAACTGATTTTCGATATCAGCTAAGATACTCATCTGGTTTTCAAGGGATAATTCGCTAAAGAAGCTGTTCGCAAACATTTTGAGCCAGTTTTGCATCCCCTGTTCTCCATCCTCCAAAAGTGTTGGGCGTTCAAAAAGGGTTGCAAAGGTTAACTGCAAGCCATGTTTTTCTAGTAAGCTTCCATATTCAGCAATACTAGGGAAGTACCAAGGGTTTAATGCTGCATCAGCAGGATAACCAGCAGTTTGCACCGCGTTATAAATAGCGCTAACAATGGCTTTTACATTGCCTTTGCCACCAAATTCAGCCACAAAACGCCCACCAGGTTTCAGTGCTCTATTTATACCAACGACAACTTCTTCAGCTTCTTGAATCCAATGAAGTACAGCATTAGAAAAGACAGCATCAAATTTTTCTGTAAATGGCAAATTTCTGGCATCTACCACAGTAAAATCTAGCTGACGATAATTTTGACAAGCCTGTTCAATCATGGTTGGAGCACTATCGATGCCAATAACTGCCGCTCCCTTGCTAGCAATTTTATGAGTTAAATGACCCGTACCACAACCTAAATCGAGAATGTATTCCCCAGGCTTTGGGGATAGTAATTCAACTAAATCAGTAGCTAGTTCAGAAATGTAAGAATGTTTACTATCGTAGAGTTCTGCATTCCACTGATTTTCAAATTTAGTGCTGTTCATGTTTTCTTCTCTCCAGTTAGGCATTCAAACTACGTCAAAATCAAAATAAACCGAGTCGCATCTCATCACCAATGCAGATTACCCAGTCTCTCCATACAGCCATTCTCGTTAGTAACCTTGAACACTCCGAACATTTTTATGGAAAGGTGCTAGGATTGCCCAAAGTGGAACGCTCTCTGAAATACCCCGGCGCGTGGTATCAAGTCGGTGAATATCAAATTCACTTGATAGTAGCCTCATCTGTTCCCACCGAAACCCAAAACGAAAAATGGGGCCGCAACCCCCACGTAGCCTTCTTAGTTACTGACTTAGACGCTGCAAAACAGCAGCTACTAAATCATAACTGCCCAATTCAACCCAGCGCCTCCGGACGCCCAGCCCTCTTCACCAAAGACCCTGATGGTAATGTTGTAGAACTGAGTCAGCAGTGAGACGAATCTAGAGACGTGCCATGGCACGTCTTTACAACTATAAGATTAATGAAAATCTTCGCCTACATCTACACTGACCCCTTACTAGAACCTACTCCTGACCCCACAACTTGGGGATGGGAGGTAGATTGCATTTATCAAGACTTAGGCAAACGCTCTCAACTACAACAACTCTTTAACGACTGTAAAACCGAACCACCTGATTGTCTGCTTATTCGTCGTTTAGAAGAATTAGGGGATACTGTAGAAGAAGTGAGTTCGTGCCTTGCGGAACTTGAAGCAATGGGAATAACGCTCATTGCTGTTGAGCAAGACTACAATACCTCCGAACAAAATTCCAATCTCCGCGCTCAATTGCTGAAATTGCTACACGAAATTCAGTATCAGCAACGGAGCCGCCGTATCCGTCAAGGACATGCCCGCAACCGTCTGGATGCTACACCACCACCTGGTAGAGTACCTTACGGCTACCGCCGAGGCAAAGGAAAATATATCATTGACCGCACCACTTCCCCCGTCGTCAAAGATTTCTTTGAACACTTCTTACTCTATAGTTCTCTACGAGGAGCAGTTCGTTATCTAGCGAAAAAATACGGCAAGAAAATCTCTGTTACCACTGGACGTCGTTGGTTGACAAATCCAGTTTATCGGGGTGATACAGCTTATCAGAACGGAGAAATCATCTCCAATACTCATGTTCCTATTATTACTAAGGAAGAAGCAGCACAGGTGGATAGACTTTTGCGGCGCAATAGTCGTTTACCACCTCGGACTGCTAGCGCACCGCGTTCTCTGGCTGGTTTGGTTGTCTGTGGCGAGTGTCAGTCACACATGACAGTCACTCGTGTCACTATGCGGAACCAAGAGAAAGAGTATCTTTATTTACGTCCTATTAGCTGCCCCAAACACCCCAAATGTCGTACGATTGCCTATCAAGAAGTTTTAGAATATACAATTCAAGCGGTTTGCCGTGACTTACCCCTTGCAGTGGCGGGGATGAATTTTCCTCAGTTGGACGCAGTGAAAAATAGTTTAAGTGAAGCGATTTCCCGCCAGCAAGAAATACTCAATCAGTTACCTTCTTTGTTAGAAACTGGAGTGTTGGATGCAGAAACAGCAAAGTTAAGAGCATACAAAATCCGCACAGAAATATCTGCACTCCAAGCAAAACTAGCAACTTTACCACCAGTGAATTTGGGTTCTGTTGCTCAAGCTGTTTCAATTCCACAATTTTGGTTAGATTTGTCTGAAGCAGAGCGACGGTTTTACTTCCGAGAATTTATTCGGCAAATTGAGATTATTCGTCAAGATAAAGAGTGGGAATTGCAAGTTATTTTTATTTTTTAGTTGAATGGAAATGCTATTTTGAAGGTGGCTGATCCTTAGTATATGCAACAGGTCTGGGACCTGCATTACGCACATTGATCACTTTATTGAGGATATCAAACCAAAAAGGCGCACCCATAGCAATAGCTAAACCACTCACAAGCCAACCGCAAATGAGTTTGAAACCCAGCCAAATTCCGAGTAACAAACTGTTAGCACTATTCCCTCGACTAGTACTTAATGGCTCAAATTGTTGACTTATGTTTTGCCATCCAATGGGTATAGAAGCATTTCCTAAAAGTTCCTCAATTTGCCTTCTATCATTTGGGTTCTTAATAACATCGTACTGACTTGCACTTTGAGTAATGGCAGAGCGGATAGCTGAATCCTGCGATAATCTTTTAAGGAGGTGAAATGAATCAGTATTGGTTAATATAGCAACTGATAGACCAATTAAAATAGCAACTCCTTTGGCATTGCGCCTGTAAACACCACTTGCCCGATCCATAGAGCGATCAAACCACGTTTCCACCTCTTTTTTAAACTGGTTCATTTCCTCTCTGAGGTCGTCAATTTTTATCCTACTCCGTTGAGCAAGAACACCAAGACTCGTGATTAAATTGTCAGGCACGTAGTCAGGTAAACTCTTAACAAGATTTTTAAATTGCTCGTTGTCAACATTTCCGTAAATTTGTTGAATTTTTTTGTAGCTTTCACTACTTGAGTCGTTAATACCTGTTTTAAGTTCTTTGTAAGAGGCTAATATCATGTGCAAGTTTGTTTTCGTTTCCGGTTTTTGCACATAATTAATTAACTCTGGAATTTTTAATGCTTCCAATAAGGTAATTGCAAATGTTTCTGAAGGAATGTAGGAAGGAGCACTTTGTTTTCCTTTTAATGTTCTTGGGTCAACTCTAGCTTGATTCAGATCCTGCAATTTCTTTTCTACTATCTCTTGGGCTTGTTGATTTAGTGTATTAATTAAGGGGTCTTGATAAAGTTTATGTACTAAAATTGTGGCATCGTCAATATCTGATTGTTGAGTTTCGCTACCACCTGCTATGAGCAATTGAATTGATTTTTTTAAATGTTTAGCTCTCCATTGTAACAATGTGGTAATCAACTCCTGAATTTCAGAAGCTAGCAAGCTCAAAGTCAAGTAAATAAAGACTAAGCCAAGAGCAACATCTAAAACGACAGGTAAATTCATCGATATATTCTCCAGGAGTAACTTAATGGAATATTTTGATTAGTAATAGTTTTAGCATTTATATAAAAATAAAGATTGTTAAATAAAATGAAAAAAATCGAAAAAGTCTATAAAAAAAATATTATTCCTTTCTAAGGAAATGTAAGTTAATTTAAAATTAGGGGGCTGTTTAAAAACACTTGTAATAACGATTGGCAACATTCGAGACTCCAGAGCGTCTCTATTTAATCGAACCAGCAAGCACAATAAAATATCTTGGAATATGCAAGAAGGAAGCTTTATTTGGGGTCGTCTGGAAAAGCAGTATCGCACGGTTGAGAAATGGATTGATAGGGTATGGGTGATAGTGCTGCTTTTGGCAGCGGTTTTACTTTTTACCATTAATCTTGGGGAATTGCCGCTGCGAGATTGGGATGAAGGTACTGTGGCACAGGTTGCACGTGAAATATGGCGTGCCCCAGCTGGTTCAATGCGTTGGCTTTACCCAACGCTTGGGGGTGAACCATATTATAATAAGCCACCACTGATACACTTGCTAATTGCTTGGGCTTACTCCTTTTGGGGAGTGCATGAGTGGACAACACGCTTACCTGGAGCAATGCTCACAGCTATTTCAGTACCTTTACTGTATTACATTGGACGAGAAATATTTCACCAACGTTGGGCAGCTATTTATAGCGCCTTAGTTTACCTGACAATGCTGCCAGTGGTGCGTCATGGGCGGTTAGCAATGTTGGATGGAGCAGCGGTCAGTTTTTTCATGGTTATGATACTATGTTTGCTGCGATCGCGCCGCAATTTACGCTATTGCCTGGGTGTAGGAATCTGTTTTGGGTTGATTTGCCTAACCAAAGGCATATTGGGCTTATTATTAGGTGCGATCGCGCTTGTTTTTCTCTTTTGGGACACACCACGACTATTCATGAGTTGGTATATGTGGACAGGAATCCTCATCGGCATTGTGCCTGTTGCTTTTTGGTACGGTGCCCAGTGGGTACATTATGGCTACATATTTACCAAAATCGGTATGATGGATCAATCCCTCAGCCGTGTTTGGAATTCTGTTGAGAGCAATTCTGGACCCGTGTGGTATTATCTACTGGAAATTCTCAAGTACACATGGCCCTGGCTCATTTTTTTACCGTCTAGTTTGCGCTTCACTTGGGAAAATCGTAATCTGAGCTGGGCAAAACTGGTGTTGGTGTGGTGTGGTGTTTATCTCATCAGTATTTCCCTAATGGGAACTAAACTTCCTTGGTACGTATTTCCCATCTACCCAGGCATAGCCTTAGCTTGTGGTGCCAAGCTTGCAGAAATCGAAAAGATGCCTTTAGTGTCATCTTACCCACGCTCTTTGGTAGTCTCTTTGGCATTCCTGTCTGTAGTGGCAACTGCTGGCAGCGTTTACTTTAGTTTGGGGAGTACACCAAAATCAGACTTACAACTGATTTTTGCAGCAGTAGCCATGACAATGGCTTTAGCCGCTGTTTTGGCAGAGCGAGGTGACGGGCAATTCCTCAAGGTTCTATTTTGGGGCACTTATGTTTCTCTGCTGCTATTGATGAAATCTCATTACTGGGTTTGGGAACTAGGGGAAGCTTATCCAGTGAAACCAGTTGCACAGATGATCCAGCGGGTAAACCCAACCGTAACGAAGATTTACACATCTTTTTCCTACCACCGTCCGTCGTTGGATTTTTATAGCGATCGCACCATTGTTCCCGCTTCTTTTACTCAACTGCAATCTTATTGGCAATCTGAGGGACAACCTTACTTTCTGCTTAATGAACCTGCACTCAAAAACCTCAAACTGGAGTCACTAAAGTTAATTGACCATGCCTTGGATTGGTCACTTATCACAAAAGATACTAAGTGATTGTAGAAAGAAGAAGGGACTAGTACCGCAAGGCGGAAGTCAAAAGTCAAAAGTCAAAATGAATGCAGCGTAACTGTTTCGTTGATTTGGAATGGGTTGTTTATTTCCGCCGCGCTGTACTAGTGAGTGGTTAGTGATGAACAACAACTAACCACTCACCATTCCCAATCTCTACTTCTGTTTCTCTGTTTTTGGAAGGCTTGGAGAATCATGGTCTGAAGCTTGCTGAGTCATACCAATCGCAGTTAAAAGAATAGCACCTCCTACAACCAGAGCTACTACAGGACGCTTAAGGATGACGAAATCCCGTAGAATCCTAGCTAAAGGTCGGCTTTGACGACGGAGAGACGAAGATATTGTTATCTGTTTGTAGGTGAAAGGATCGCGGACGTAATGACCGCTGTGACAAACTACTAGCCTTTCCTGACAATACGGACAGGTAAACAACCCCATGCACGTCTTTACAGGCTTTGGCGTAGTATTTTTTTGGCAAATTGGGCAAGTCAAATAATGATTATCAAAGGTGTGTGTATTCATCTACCTCATCCGCCTAGTCCACTTACTTGCTCTATTTCAATAGCTATAGAGAATTTCCGCTCAACACGCGTGTAGATTACCCAGTCTGGTCTGACATCAGCCATGAATCACGCATACAATGTTTAGTTTATGTTGAAAGTTAAAACAGGCAAAAGCCTGTGCTACAAGCATAGATCAATGGTTGCACCACGAGTATAGCTAGATTTTGGGGAGAATGACCAAGAAAGGGTCAAGGATGAAGACTGAAACACTCTATACTTTATTTCATACTTCAGACTTCTTACCTTTGCCTTTATTTCATCCTTCATCCTAACCTCCGCTAGGCCGCCCTGTGGAGGACACTGCTTTGCGGTGAGTCCAGTGCTGTAAGGGGACGCACTCGCGTTCGTGAACGCGAGTGCGTGGCACGAAGTGCCGGAGGGTTTCCCTCCCGCAGCCCTGGCTCCTCCGTGGGAACCCCAAAACCCCCCAAGTTGGTGCAAGCGTCCGTAGTGTCTACATATTTTAACCTTCTTGTGGCTGCTGCTAATGACCATTAACCATCAATTCTTTCCCATTTAAGCATTGTCCCTGCAAAAATTGCTAACAACGGGAATCTTTTTATCAAAGCTTTGTAAAACTAACATATGCAAAGCACTTGTCTGGTTGCTAAATGATCACTCACAATGAAATGTAAGACATAAAAATTTAAATTTTTTATTAAATTTACTGCTGCACTCAATGACTCTTCTGCCTTCTACTGAACTAAGGAAGGTGGTGGAACAACCTGTTTTTTCCACTCCTTCTGCCACCGATCTGCTTAACCGTTTTCAACCATCCCCAGAAACCCTTGTGCTGCTTTTAGCCGTCCTTATAGGCGGTGGTAGTGGAATGGGTGTCGTTACCTTTCACTATTTAATCGAGCTGATTCACCACCTGATGCTGGAAAATTTCATGGGTGCGATTGGTGCTTGGGGCGCTTGGACTCTAGCGTGTGTTCCCATCCTCGGTGGATTAATTGTCGGGTTGATGCGCTGGCGTACCCAAGATTTTGGTCCTGGACTTTCAACTCTCATTGCCGCATCCCAAGGAGGAGAGATCAAAGGACAATTACGACCAGTCACCAAGATGCTAGCAGCATCAGTCTCGTTGGGGAGTGGTGCTTCTTTGGGACCAGAGGGACCAAGTGTAGAAATTGGCGCAAATTTTGGCATGCTGCTGTCTGTTGTTTTACAAGTCTCTCAAGAACGACAGCGGTTGCTTTTGGGTGCTGGTGCTGCGGCTGGTTTGGCTGCTGGATTTAATGCCCCCATCGCTGGAGTTTTCTTTGCCTTAGAGGTGGTGTTGGGGGCTACATCCTTTGCCACTTCTGCGGTGAGTGTGGTGCTGCTTGCAGCGGTAGTCGCGGCATTAATTGCTCAAATTGGTTTAGGCGCACAGCCTGCCTTTGCCTTACCAGTTTACCAAGTCCGCAGTCCTCTGGAATTACCGCTCTATGTCGGCTTGGGTTTGGGAGCAAGTTTAGTGTCTCTGACTTATACCCAATTGATTCGTTTAGCAAAAGCCTGCTTTAACGGTCAGGTTTCTTATCTCCGATGGCTAGGGCGCATCCCTGAACCAATTCATCCAATTATTGGCGGAACCATTGTTGGCATAGTTGCTTTACAATTCCCTCAAATTTTGGGCATCGGTTATGGAACTGTGGAAGCAATGCTTCAGGATGTGAAGTTTTCTCTGCAATTGTTGCTGGTGCTGCTGGTCGTGAAGCTATTCATGACGGCTGTCAGTGCGGGTAGTGGTTTTGTCGGTGGTGTATTTGCACCAGCCATGTTCTTAGGTGCTTCTTTTGGAGCTGCTTATGCCAAAATTTTGGCAAGTGTTGCACCTGCTTTCGCAGAGTTTATGGCAGCTCCCCCAGCTTACGCAATGGTGGGAATGGCAGCAGTTCTCGCTGCAAGTGTCAGAGCTCCGTTGACAGCAATTTTATTACTATTTGAATTAACTCGGGACTACCGCATTGTTTTACCGTTAATGACAGCAGTCGGTTTAAGTGTTTGGCTCGTGGAACGAATCAAGCCAACTTCTAACTCTAATTCAAACCTACAGCAAATTGGTCTTTCTGAGTTGAAAGACGAGCAAGCAGAAATTTTGCAGCAAATTTTGGTAGAAGATGCTATGTACTCTTGTCCCAAAAAGCTGCCAGCAACCATGAAGGTGATAGAAGCAGCTTTGGCAATGACAGGGGACCGCTGTCGCAGTGCTTTAGTTATTAATGAAGCAGAGAAATTAGTTGGAATCGTTTCTTTAGAAGATGTCAACCGCACCCTTTCTCTTTGGGAAAAATACCCAAATTCGCCAAGTGAAATCTGGGCTAACATAGCCAATCAAACACTTATAGACATCTGTACCACTGATATTCTTTATGCATGGCAAGATGAACCTCTAGCCGAAGCTTTAGACCGCATGGCTCTTAGAGGTTTGCATCAGTTACCAGTGGTAGCCCGAGACAATCAAGAGCGTATTTTGGGTCTACTAGAAAGGGAGCAAATTGCTTTAACCTGCAACGTAGCTGTGACGCGCAGGGCACTTCGCCACTATTTACCAATGGCTCTAAAAACAGGTGTAAGCATGAGTCAATAGCCAGCACTCATTAGTCATTAGTCAAAAGCCTCGCAGTCTAATGACTAATGACTAATGACTATTTACACAGCAACTTCTACTAGCTCGGCATCTTCTCTCTCGTCTGAGTCTACTTGTCTCAGACGAATGTGTTTTTTGCCTAAAGTAATAACAAACTCATCTCCTGGTTTGAGATTCATTTGTTTCGTATAGGCTGAACCTATCAGTAAGTTACCGTTTGACTGCACGCTAATTCTATAGCTTGCACTGCGTCCGCCCCGCCCATTTGCACTAGGAGCGCTATCTAATTGAATGCCTTCGGCATCAATGAGGGCATTTAAGAATTTCATCATGTTGACACGCTCTATACCATTTTTGGTGACGGTATAGTAGCCACACTGTTTGGCTTTTTCTTCTTTGCTTAGGTGTTCTAGCTCTTTGACTTTCTTGAGCAGATCTTCACCGACTAGGGGTTCAATTTTTTTCTGTTTAGCCATCAACTTAATTCAAAAACGAATGGTCAAATACAATGAATCGATTTTATTTTAGCTGAGGTTATGCTAATGCGAGCGCCATGATTTATTTTTTATTTGGTGCTATCGCCAAGTATATTACACCCAAATAGCAGAATTTTGGCTCTTATTAACAAGATTGCCAATACAATATATCTTAAAGAAGATAGGCAATGATGATAACTATAGTTTGTAAGGAACGTGAATGACCAAAGAAAGGATGAAGGATAAAGTAAGAGCAAACAAGGGGGATACAAGTCCTCCATTGAACCGTGGAGAAAATATTCCAGCGCAGTATCCTTATTTCAAGCCCCCTGATTTATCCTACTCGATACTTTATACTTCTGCCTTAACTTAACTGGTACACTATGTTTGTTTAAGTTTCATAAAGCATACCTAAAAAGTTTGCCTACTTGCTGAATTTAATAATTGCCACACAGAATGATAAGCAAAACTGATCCTTAGTCATTAGTCATTAATTATTGGTCATTTGTCATTACAAAGGACAAAGGACAAAGCTTACCAAAATGAAACTAACAACTAGAGGACATTACAGTGTGAAAGCGTTGCTCGATTTGAGCTTACAGGCTGGGTACGGTCCGGTATCTACTAAGGCAATAGCCTCTCGCCAACATATAAGCGCTCCCTACTTAGAAAAACTGCTCATAGAAATGCGTCGTGCTGGTTTAGTCAAATCTATTCGCGGTAGTATCGGCGGATATCAGCTGGCACGAGAGCCTGCACAAATTTCTTTAGGAGAAATTTTAGAGGCAGTTGGAGAAACTATTGAACCCTTGGCTCGTCACCAAGCTTCCCCAACACAAACAGAAGATTGGGTCACATTTAGCCTTTGGCAGAGGCTGCACCAAAAGCTCAAAGAAGCTTTGTACAGTATTACCTTGGCAGACCTTTATTACGATGCTCGTAGTTGGCAAGCTTCTCTTGGGGAAGAAGCAAGTTTTATTGTTTAGTCATTAGTCATTAGTCATTAGCAATCATACAAAGGACAAAGGACTTTGGACAAATGACTATTGCTGTTGTCTTGATCATCGCTGCCACTTTAGATTACTTAATTGGCGATCCATGGGGTTGGCCTCATCCAGTACGAGTTATGGGGTGGGTCATTTCTCGCTTTACCAAATTTGCTCTCACATATTGTCATAATTCCCTAACACAGCGCCTAGCTGGAATTGCGCTAGGTATTATCCTAATAATTGGTAGCGGCTTTATGGGCTACCTACTCATTCAAATTGCCAGGTGGCTGCACCCTCTTTTAGGAATAACACTGGAAAGTATTCTCTTAGCTAGCTGTTTTGCTCTGAGAAGTTTGAGAGTAGCAGCCCAAACAGTTTTACAACCATTAACAGCAGGACAGCTTTTAGATGCCCGTTCTAGTTTAAGAAACTACGTTGGGCGAGATACAGAAAATTTAACAGAACCAGAAATTTTACGAGCCGTTCTAGAAACAGTCACAGAAAATGCCACAGATGGAGTGATGGCTCCTCTTTTTTATGCAATTATTGGTGCGTTTATCCCAGTTATTGGTCCTATTCCCCTAGCCTTGGCATACAAAGCTAGCAGCACTCTTGATTCAATGGTGGGCTACCATGAAAACCCCTATACATATTTAGGATGGTTTAGTGCGCGGTTGGAAGATTGTTTGACTTGGATTCCTTGTCGGTTAACGGTAATCACTTTGGCACTCCTGTCGGGTAAACCCTTGCAAGTTTGGCGAATTTGCCGTCGGGATGCTGTTGCTGACCCCAGTCCTAACTCTGGCTGGAGTGAGTGTGCCTATGCTGCTATTTTGGGCGTGCAGGTGGGAGGTACAAATTGGTATCGTGGGGTGGCAAAACAGAAACCATTGTTGGGAGACGCCATACGACCCATCACCCCAACTTGCATTAATCAAGCTTTGCAACTCACTCGATATTGCTTTTTGCTGTGGTTGGGGGTTGCTATACCTCTGTTACTACTTGCCTTAAACAAGTCATTATGGAGATAGGTAATTGGGAATTGTTAGTAGTTAGTAGAAAATTCAACTAACCACTACCTACTACCTACTAACCAGTCACCAATCACAATTATCCATTTGTTATAGTTTCAGTCGTTGTTCAGGGGTATCGGTCTATGACTGTCTCTGTCGAAGCCAAAGTGGTTGAGATTCTCTCATCTGAAGAACTCCGTCGTACTGTGAATCGTCTTGCCTCTCAAATCGTAGAAAAAACGCGTGACTTGTCTCAACTGGTACTAATAGGTATCTATACGAGAGGTGTGCCACTAGCCCAGTTATTGGCGCGTCAGATAGAAGCGCTTGAAGGCATACCTATAGCAATGGGAGCCTTAGATATCACATTCTATCGTGATGATCTTGACCAAATTGGGTTGCGGACTCCTGCAAAAACCGATATCCCTTTTGACCTAACAGGGAAAATTGTTGTCCTCGTGGATGATGTTATTTATAAAGGACGGACAGTTCGTGCCGCTTTAAATGCGGTGAACGAGTATGGTAGACCAGAGGTCATTCGTTTAGCCGTGCTGGTAGATAGAGGTCATCGTGAGTTACCAATTCATCCAGATTTTGTAGGCAAGCAGTTGCCCACCGCCAAAGAAGAGATTGTCAAAGTTCACTTACATAATTGGGATGGACGTGATGGTGTAGAGTTGATTGGGGATTAGTGCAAAGTAGGCATAAGGGAGATAGGGATTGTTGTTGGTTAGTTGTTTACTACTACCCACTATCCACTACCCACTCCCCTTATTCTAATTCCCACTCTTGACGGCGCTAATAGTTTGCAACAACTGCTTTGCAGTGTAAGGTTTGGATAAAAAGGCTTTGACACCCATGTCAGTGACTGTATTTACCTTTTCACTAGAAGCAAGTCCACTAACGGCAATAATCTTGACGGCTGGATTAATTTTTTTTAAGGTGCGAATGGTAGTTAGCCCATCCATCGAAGGCATAACCATATCTGTCAAGACTAGAGCTATTTCATCCTGACGTTCTGCATAAAGAGCGATCGCCTCAATGCCATCGCTAGCAGTTATAGCCTTGTAATTATAGCTTTCCAGAGATGTTTTTGTAACATCTCGAATCGAATCTTCGTCATCCACAACCAAAATCAATTCTCCGTTACCGGATGGTAATTCCAGTTCTTGCTCTTCTGGAGTTTCCGTTGCTTCTTGTGCTGGTAAATATACCTTAAATTGGCTACCTTTCCCTACCTGACTCTCCACGTTGATAAAACCGCCGTGGCTTTTGATAATGCCAAGTACTGTCGAAAGACCAAGCCCAGTTCCCTTGCCTAAATCTTTAGTCGTAAAAAATGGTTCAAAAATGCGGTCTAGGATTTCCTGTGAAATACCAACTCCAGTATCAGTCACAGTAATAACAACATACGAACCAACTCGAGCATCAATATACATCTTGGCGTAATTTTCATCAACAAGAAGATTTTCAGCCGAGATGGTCAAGGTACCGCCATTAGGCATGGCATCACGAGCATTGACGCACAAATTTATGAGTACTTGATGCAGTTGGGTCACATCGCCTAAAACAGTCCAAAGGTTTGGCGCTATCTCTGTGGAAAGTTCAATAGATTTGGGAAAAGTTTCTTTAACAACTTGCTGAATTTCTCTCATTAAGTGCTTTAGTTGCAGCAAAGTGCGCTCGCCCTCAATACCGCGAGTAAAAGACAGCACTTGCTTAACCAAATTTGCTCCCCGTTTGGCATTGGATATTAATATTGGTAGCAGGCGCTTACTCCGCGCATCATGCAGTTGTGACTCTAAAAGTTGGGCTGTCATCAAAATGGGCGCAAGAACATTGTTGAGGTCGTGGGCAATACCGCTTGCTAAAGTTCCAATGCTTTCTAAACGCTGGGCACGAAAAAATTGTGCTTCTAGTTCTTTTTTTTGTGTGATATTAGTATTAACAACGAGGATTGATTGGACTTTTTTATCAAACTCGCGTACCAGTGTCCAGCGACTTTCGACGATAATTTCTTTACCAAATTTTGTTCTTTGATGTAGTTCGCCCTCCCAAGAACCATTTTGCAATAGAGCGTTAAGAGCTTCTTTAAATAGTGGTATATCTTTCTCATCCCAAAGTTGTAATGTTTTCTTGCCAATTGCCTCGGTTGCTTTCCAACCGTATAATCGTTCAGCAGCTTTATTCCAAAATAAAATTTGATTTTTTAAATCGCGTACAAAAATTGCATCAGTAGCAACATCAAGTAGTGCTGCGTGTTCGCGAATCTTTTGTTCAGATCGCTTGCGTTCAACCGCGTAGCGGATAGAACGTTCTAGCAAAGGAGCCGTCAACTGACTTTTTTCTAAATAATCTGCTGCACCTGCTTTCATTGCCTCAATATCTATTTCCCTGTCTCCCTTACCTGTCAATAAAATGATTGGGGAAGAGCAGCCTTTGGCAATTGCTTCACGTAACAAATCCAGTCCGTTACGCGCACCCAAACGGTAATCAACAAGATAGATATCGTATTGATTGTCAACAATCGCCTCCATTGCTGCTTGATAACTATCGACCCATTCCAGATCGCAGTAAGCTACCTGAAATTCACGAAACCAATCACGAGTTAAAATGTAGTCATCTTCATCATCATCAATAAGAAGAACTTTGAATATGCTCTCTTTCATTTCTGCCTCCTTATGCTTATAGCGGCAGTTCCACAATTTCAAACCAATACTTTCCAATTGTTCTCATGACTTCCACCAAGGATGCGAAGGTGACAGGTTTAATGATGAATGAGTTCGCACCCAAATCATAACTGCTATAAACATCTTCCTCTGCCTTGGAAGTCGTCAGAATAACAACGGGAATTTTCCTTAAACGCGGGTCAGCTTTAATCTCTCTGAGTGCCTCACGACCATCTTTTTTGGGCATATTTAAATCTAACAAAATCAGATTTGGTCGTGGCGCACTGCTTTTGTTGGCATACAGACCACGATGATAGAGATAATCCATTAACTCTTCACCATCATTAACGATATGTAGCTCGTTTGCCAATCGACTTTCTGCCAGCGCTTCACGAGCTAGCATACAGTCATCCTCATCATCATCAGCCATCAGAATTGTGACGGTTGTTTGCCGACCCTTCACTCTGCATTTTCTCCTTTGCGTTGGTTTTAGGATTAATAGATTATTAAATTGCAACAAACAATGAGGATAAGGTTGTAAAATCTTAATAACCTCTGGGCGGATGATAAATCCTTTTAAGAAAGAGCATATTATGCAACAGAGTTAATTGGAAGTATGACAATAAATCTTGACCCTTGCCCTGGTGTGCTTTGTGCCGAGATGCTCCCGTTGTGACGCTCAACAATTTTCCGGCAGATAGCTAAACCTATCCCGGTTCCTTCGTATTCGCTACGACCATGCAGGCGTTGAAATACGTTGAAGATGCGGTCAAGATACTTTTCGTCAAAGCCAATCCCATTATCTTCTACAATAATTTGACAAAATTCTACAGCATCTTGATCGTTTAATTGCTGAGTGTAAATGTTAACAATAGGTCGTTCCCCTTGACGATGGAATTTCAGAGCATTGCCGATGAGGTTTTGTAGCAATTGACGCATCTGGAGCGGATCGGCGTGAATGATAGGTAACTCGCCTACCTCCACATATGCTCCGGTTTGTTGGATACGTATCTCCAAATCAGACAACACCTCTTGCGTGACCTGTGTCAAATCCACAGGTACAAAAGGCTGCCCTCTAGTGGTTACTCGCGAAAGTGTTAATAAATCTTCAATCAAGGCTTGCATCCTGCGGGTTGCGTTCTGCATCCGGTCCAGGTAATCACGTCCCTGGTCGGTTAAAGCATCGCTATAAGCGGCTTTTAATCGCTCGCCAAATGTCTTAATCTTACGCAATGGCTCTTGCAAATCGTGAGAGGCGATAAAGGCAAATTGTTGCAGTTCGTCATTGGAACGGAGAAGTTCTTGCCGTTGACGAGTTTCTTGTTCTAGGAGTTGAGCCTGAGCAAGGGCAATGCCTATCTGATCCGCCAGATGTCGCAAAAGTTCTGTTTCCCAGCTCGTCCATTGGCGAGGTTGAGTACACTGATGGGCAATGAGCAGACCCCAAAGTTGATTTTTCAGGAGAATAGGGACAATAAGGTTAGATCTAACACTCAGTCGCTTCAGAAATTCCACATAGCAAGGCTCGATCCCACCATGCTCGATATCGGTAACAGCACTAATCCGTCCATGGCGGTATTTCTGGATGTAATCTTCGACAAAGCAAGGGTCATGGAGGTTGTGCCCGAGAACAGCAAGCACACCCCCGACCACAGCCTCTTGCACTACTATTCCAGAACCATCTGAAAGTAGGCGAAAAATTAATACACGTTCAGCGTGCAGCAGCTTTTGCACCTCGGTAACGGTGGTTTGAAGAATTTCATCAATTTGTAAGGACTGACGAATTTTTAAAGTGATATCGGCAAATAATTGCGATCGCAAGTTCTGGCGCTGTAACTCTTCTTGGACCCGCTTGCGCTCAGAAATGTCCATCATCGCCCCAATCATTCGCACCGATTTGCCTATGTTGTCATGAACGACATAACCGCGATCAAAGATGTAGGCATAAGAACCGTCTGCACGGCGAAAGAGGTATTCATTCGACCAGAATTGTTGATTACTGTTGATCACAGCATGAATGTCAGAAACAATTCTCTCCCTATCATTTGGGTGTATATGCTCATACCACCAAGTCGCCTCGCTTTTGACTTCCTCTGGTGAGTAACCAAACAGAGTCTGTACGCTGTCATTCCACCACAACTTATCTGTGAGTAAATCCCAATCCCAGACAGCATCATTCGTGGCACGAGCAAGTATCTGAAAACGCTTTTCGCTTTCTTGCAGTTTTTCTTCTGCCAGCTTGTGCTCAGTAATATCTGTATGGGAGCCTGCCATCCGCACTACTGTACCTTCATCATCCCACAGTGCTTGACCCCGATCCAAAACCCATTTGTAGCTACCGTCCTTACACCGGACTCTATATTCACTTATATAAAAGGGGGTTTTCCTGGCAAAGTGGTCTTGAATAACTCGTGTGACCCTGGCTATATCATCTGGGTGAATGCGGCTCATCCATTCATCTAAATGATTCACAATCTCATGCTCAGAGTAACCGAGCATTTCCTTCCAGCGAGTTGAGAAGAACACTTCATTGGTTTTAACGTTCCAGTCCCAAATACCATCACTATTGCCCCGCAAAGCCAACTGCCAGCGTTGCTCACTTTCTCTGAGGGCATCTTCGACTCTCTGACGCTCAATAGCTGTAGCTAGCACATTGGCAATAGCTTGCAGGAAGTAAATATCATCTTTGCTGAAGGTACGCTGTGTGGTGGTGTGTACCCCTAAAACACCAAAAGGACGCTCTTTGCCATGAATGATCACCGACAAACCGCTGACCACTTGATGGTTATGCAGTAGCGAAGGTCCCTTGAACCGCGTTTCTGTGCGGAGGTCACTCACAATAACTGGCTCTTGCAAATATAGGGTGTAGCCAGCTTGAGAATCCATTCCAGCACTGACAGTTGCATATCCTTCAAGCCCTGGCTGCCAACCTACCCCTGCCCGTAGCAGCAAGGTGTCACCATCATTCAGGAGTTCCAAAACCTTGCAATAGTCAACCTCAAGACTGTGGGCAACGAGGGTGACAGTTTCATCCATCAGCTTGGTCACGTCTATACCTGCTAGTGCCAGTTGACTGAGTTCTGCTACTAGTGCTTGTCGATTGGCATAAACTTCTAACGCCTCTTCCGCTTGTTTGCGCTTAGTGATGTCCATAGTTACCCCAGTCATCCGCACCACTACGTCAGAGGAGTTGCGAAAGACAACACCTTTACTCGCCAACCAACCAATATGACCATTATGCAAAACAACACGAAATTCTACGTCGTACTCTGCCCCTTCGTAAAGAGCCTGCATCACTGAATGGTTGAGAAAATCTCGGTCTTCGGGATGAATACGTTGCAAAAAAGCTTCATATGTAGCACTTTCCAAGCCTAAGAGTGCTGTCAGGTTATCCGACCAACTCACCTTGTTATTTTGGATGTCCCAATCCCAAGTACTCATGCTGGCTGCTTCCAACGCCATCACCAGTTGCGCCTCCCGATTCTGCGCCTGCTGAGTTTGCTGTCGCAATTTCTGCATGGCATGACGCGCTTCTAATAGACGACGCACTCTTTGACGCAAGACTTGCCAGTTGATTGGCTTGGTAATGTAATCAGTAGCACCAGCAGCAAAAGCCCGCTCCACGGATGTCTGGTCGTCAAGAGCGGTAATTATTAACACAGGCGTTTCCGCGCCACCGGGGAGTGTTTGCAATTGAGCGCAGCAGGTAAACCCATCCATCATCGGCATCAGGGCATCTAGCAGCACTATATCTGGTTGTATTTCACTATACAAATTTAGTGCTTGCTCGCCGTTTATTGCCTCTGCTACCTGATACCCTTCTTGTTGTAGCAAACTCCGTAGATATAACCGCGTTAAAGCGTCGTCGTCTACAACCAGAATCAAATTAGTCATTAGTTATAAGTTCTTAGTTACTAGTTCTTAGTTACTAGTTATTCTCCCTCATATTCCCCTATTCCCAATCCTAACTTCTACTAATAACCAGAGATAACTGAATGCAAAGTTTTTAGTAACTCCTGCGCGGTATATGGCTTAGGTAAAAATGCTGTTAGCTTAGAGGCTTTATCTAATGGCACTTGTTCGCTTGTCGCTAGTCCACTAACAGCAATGACACGCAGCAGTGGGTTCATTTTGTGCAAGGTGTTGATGGTAGTGACGCCATCCATATTTGGCATCATCATATCGACAATTGCCGCACTAATTTTATCTTTATACTGGGCGTACAGTGCGACTGCCTCTATGCCATCACTAGCAGTCATTACTTTATAATTATTGTTTTCCAAAGAAGCTTTGGTAATTTCTCTTATAGCGGGTTCGTCATCTACAACTAAAATCCATTCTCCGTATCCTGTAGGCATTTCTAGGTCTTCTATTAACTGCGTCGCAGCTGTCTTGACTGCTGGCAGGTAGACCTTAAATTTTGTTCCCTTGCCTATGGAACTCGATACGGTGACGAACCCGCCATGACCTTTAATAATGCCCATGACTGTTGACAGTCCAAGTCCGGTTCCCTTACCAAACTCTTTAGTTGTAAAAAATGGTTCAAAAATTCTATCTAATAGTTCGTTAGAAATACCAATTCCCGTATCAGCAACCGTGAGGACAATGTAAGAACCAGCTTGAGCATCAAGATGCATCTTGGCAAAATTTTCATCAATGAAAACATTCTGGGCAGAAATTTTCAAATTTCCGCCATTCGTCATGGCGTCACGAGCATTAAGACACAAATTCATCAGCACTTGATGCAGTTGAGTACTATCACCACACACAGCTAACAAATCTGGCTGGATTTCAGTTTGAATTGCGATCGATTTAGGAAAAGTTTGTTCGACTATTTGCTTCATTTCTGAAATCAAATTCTTCAGCTGAATTCCGGTGCGCTCGCCGAAGACATTGGCAGATCCATCGCCTTCAATTCCTCGTGCAAATGACAGCACCTGTTTGACTAAATTTGCACCCCGTTTGGCGTTATTTTCTACAATCGTCAGTATTTTCCTGCTACGCTCATCTTGGGATTTTACTTTAAGCATTTGTACTGACATCAAAATTGGAGACAACACATTGTTCAAATCGTGAGCAATGCCACTCGCAAGAGTGCCTATACTCTCCATTCGCTGATTGCGTAAAAATTGCTTTTCTAGTTGCTTTTTCTCTGTGATATCAGTCTCAACGACAAGGATTGATTTTGGTTGAAAATGTTCATCGCGCACTAGCGTCCAACGACTTTCAACAATAATTTCTTTGCCAGATTTAGTCATTTTCTGCAATTCACCTTGCCACGAGCCAGAGTCAAAGACATTTTGGTAAATTTCCCTGTGTTGCGGCAAGAGTTTATTATTATATAGAATTTCCTCTGCGTTTCTACCAAGGGTTTCTTGCGCCTTCCAACCGTAAAGGTTCTCGGCGCTTTTATTCCATAGTAAAATTTTATTGTTCAAATCCCGCACAATAATTGCGTCTGTTGCAATATCAAGCAGTGCCGCTTGTTCGCGAACGTGCTGTTCTGCTAACTTGCGTACAGTGATATCCTCAAAAATATATAACCGTGCAAAATATTGGTCATTTTCATCTTGAATCCGTCTGGAAAAACGCCGGATAGTGCGACCATCATTTAATAAAATTTCGTCCTCACATATGCAGGTCTGGCTTGGAATAGGTTCGCAGGAGATGAAAGGTGAAACCTCTGTAAATTCACAGCATTTGTTCATGACATCCTGATGTTTCAATCTGCCGCTTTCGATTTGCTCTTTCAGGTATTGAATGCCCCAAATTTCACAAAAGCGTTCATTGACATACAAAATGTCACTTGTACGGTGATCAACAACGTAAAATGCTAGTGGAGAAACGCCAGTCATGGAGCGCAAAAGTGCTTCTTTCCAACGCAATTCTTCTTCTGCTTGCTGACGCTCAGTAATGTCCTCAACTATGTAAGCAAATCGCGGATGGCTCAGTGAACTCTCTCCAATGACCGAGACTGTAGCTCTTAACCATCTGTGATCCCCTAACACATTGTGAGGATGTTCAAAGCTCACAGGTAATTGAAGGCTTTGTGCTTGACGGAAATAATCAATCCAGTCGCGCACATAATCTGGGGACAAACCTAGCTCACTAGCAAGGCGATTTCCCATTGCTCCTGGGGCTAGCCCAAAAAATTTTGCTGTGGCAGCATTATCAGAAATATGCAGGATATCATTATCATCTAATAGCTCGACTATCCCCATCATCATCGGCGCACTGTCAAAAAAGCTGCGGAGCGTAGATTCGCTCTGTCGCAGTGCTTCTTGCGCTTGCTGGTACTCTGTTTTGATACTAGCGACCTGAGTTAAATTCCGGCGTAACTCCAGTTGTCTCATAACCAGGCGGCTGATTGCTTTTAGCGACTCTAACTGTTCTGGTTGCAGAAGGCGGGGTACGCGATCAACAACACATACTGTCCCGATCACGTGTCCCTCTGGTGTTATCAAAGGGACTCCAGCGTAAAATCTCACGTACGGAGCAGAGGTAACTACGGGGCTGGTAGCAAACCGTTCATCAGCCAAAGTGTCAGGAATGATCAAAACATCTCGTTGTTGGATACAAAGGGGACACAACCCGATATCTACGGGCATTTCTTCTATATCTAATCCCACTTTGGCTTTGAACCACTGACGGTTAGCGTCTATTAAATTTATTAATGCGATGGGTGTAGCGCAAATCTGAGCAGCTAAGAATGCCAAATCATCAAATGTTTGTTCTGGTGATGTGTCGAGAATCTGATATTGGTGGAGAGCCTCAAGCCTCGCTACTTCATTGTTAGACAATAAAGGATTCATTATATCTTTTCCTATGAGTACTGAATTATCGCTTGCCCTGATGTGATGCACGGTTCTCCAGATTCTTCAACAAGGAAAGTTTCAAGGTGGCTGCTTGATCTCACTGTCTACTCTCAGTCTGTGTACAAGTGCCATATACATTTTTAAGTTCTAACAATTAAGAGGTCGTTACTCAGACTAAGCTGTTACGTATGTAATTTGCACATTTATTCGTGAGGTTCGTCAACACTGCCTTAACGAAAAAAGCGTTGCGAGGTTTCCTCTCAAGCTATTTTTCAAGACAGTGCAATATGTACGCGCATCAGGTTATTTCCAACTGGTAGCTCTAACCGGGAACTTGCCTCTTGGTCAAATTAGTGCTTGCTGCACTTGGTAGCTCAACTAAGTCACTATCGGATTCTCTAGATGAGTCCTCAGATAATTTTGTCACTTTACTATAGTAATATGTCTAAAGGAGGATGACATTTTTTTTGCTGATACAAGTAAATTTACATAAAAAATCTTAGATTTACCTAGCTGTTGGTATTGTTTTTTTAAGACTTAAGCAAGGAATTCCTTAGAGAAAAGCTGAAAAAGTGTGTTTGCAAAGCGTAACAATTTTGCATCAATCCAGTAGGGGAGAATAGAGAAAGGTTGTTAACAGACTGGTTGGTAAATTAATGTAGAATATAGACGCGGTACGTGTATAAATCCCTATGAGGGATAGAAATAATTAAGATGAACTTGGGTCTGGTCGCTTCAGTTGCCTCTGCCATTAAACCGAAAGCCGAAGATAGCTTCGCCATTAGCTTTGCGCCACTGTCTGTTGAAGAAGTTTATACCAAAGCGGATGACCCAGCAAATGGCGCAGTTGTGGTTATGAGTGGGATGGTTCGCAACCAAACCGATGGTAAACCTGTGATTGCCCTAGAATATCAAGCTTACGAACCTATGGCAATGCGGGTGTTTTATCAAATTGCCGCTAATATTCGGCAACAATGGTCTATTGTGAATCGCGTGGTCATTTATCATCGGGTTGGGCGCTTGCAAGTTGGTGAAATCAGCGTTTTAGTCGCGGTGGGTTGTCCCCATCGTTCCGAAGCGTTTGAAGCTTGTCGTTATGCGATTGATACTCTCAAACACAACGCCCCCATTTGGAAAAAAGAACATTGGGCTGATGGTTCAAGTACCTGGGTGAGTATTGGTGCTTGTGAAGCTCAGGGTTGATAGTGGGTCGTTGATGGTTGGTGGTTGAGAGTCGATAGTTGTCAAAAAGCCCTACCCACCAACCACTACTCATTAACAATGAACTTATAACTTCTTTGCACTTTTTTACAAATTTGGGAGTAATCTATTTCAGTTTGTAACTATTTGCTTTTTCCAAAAGATTATTCCTTTAGACTGATCTCCTATAGAAATAAAAAGCTTTTGGGATATAAGCGAATGGATTCATTAAAGTTCATTTGTCACGATTTTTTTGTGCTTCTTTCCTTCATAGCTTGTATTGCTGGTCTACTGTTACTTTGGGAGCGCAACCAGCAAAAGGACGAAGCGGAAGAAACAGAGCGAATTCTGTTTAGGATGAGTTTTTCTTACTGGCTAGTTTACTGTGTTGCTTTTGCTATCCAAAAAATAGTTTTACCCGACTGGGAAACTATAATGATGAGTTTAAAGATAACTGCTGCACTGTCATATTTTTTAACATTTTCTTGCGTCGTCAGTCTACCACTACACAAATTTGCAGTACGTCATGTAGAGGAGTAGTCATTAGTTAAGACTGAGAAGAATTCAGAATTTAGAACCCAGAAATTAGAATAGATTGATACCGACAGTGTAAATGACACTGTAGAGAATAGATGCAATAGTTGACCTAATTGCTGGCTGAATTCTGAGTTCTTTCACACAATGTAATCACTTTTTCATGGCGATTGCGATCGCCTCTTCCAGTAGATTCTGGTCTAAAATTGTCAGGATAAACACCTCTTGCACTGTTCTACCCTGGCGTGCGATGACCTTAAAGCCACCCCGAATTGGTACAGAGATCCGCAATTGTAAATGAGGACAGTGACCTTTCACCCGCCCAATCTGACCTGGTGTCACGGTTTGAATCCCATCCTGTCGTATGAGACGTTCTAGGACTGGGATAAGACCACTAATATGGGTCGAGTGATTCCAAACAAGCCTGCCCTCAGTGGGTTTTGTCATTATATTTTATTTTTAATACTATTATGCTGCTTCAAGAGGAGCCATCGTCAAACCGGCTCGACACAGCTGCTGGTGATACAGTTCAGCCGATTCTTGGGGACCGATCCAGACAATTGCTTGACCTTCGTAATGCACTTGGTTGGTGAGTTCCCAAGCGCGATCGCTAGTCATACCCGGAATATACTTTACCAAACAATCGTGAACGTGCTGGAAAGTATTGAAATCGTCATTCAATACAATCACTTTATAATTGGGATATGGCTTACGGGTCGCTTGACTAGACCGTTCAGGAGCTATAGTTGGTGTTGTTGTCATCCCGTAAACAGCAGCTGAAAGTCTGGGAACCATAAAACACTTAGCCAAAAAGCTTAACCAAACTAAACTACAGTTAACTAGTTTAGTCCATAGTCAAGAGTCAAGAGTCAAGAGTCAAGAGTCAAGAGTCAAAAGTCAAGAGTCAAGAGTCAAGAGTCAAAACTAATGACTATTGACTTTTGACTAATTATTTCCAATCATCCCAATTTTGGTTAAAAATCGAGGTATCAGGGAAGGCGGTGGGGTTGCCATTTTTCTCTAACAACTGTTTCAGGGCTTGTAGTTGCGGTTCTGGTTTAGGCAATTCGTCTACCAGTTGGTAAGGTGCGATGCTGTTTTTTAAGGCAAAAGCCGCTGTCGTTCCAGCCGCTGCACCAGCAGACCATTCAAAGGAGTGTACTCTGTATGCTGCTGCGGCAATGTGACTGGTTGCAATGCTTTTACCACCCACAAGCAAATTGTCGATTTTTTGAGGAATCATCGCCCTCAGTGCGATTTGGAAGGGATAAGCTTGCCCAGCACCACGTCTTTCGCCTGCACGTTCTGTATTTCCAGGCGCTTCCGGAGGGCTGTTGGTCATGCAAGGATGGAAGTCTATGGCATAATGACCTATACCTATAGCATCGGGGAAGATTGTAGAACGAGTCCGCCGCATGACATTATCCGGACTTTTCTGACCTGAAAGTACCGATGCAGCTTCTAAACCTCCCAATGCAGCTTTTAGGCGGCGATACATATCTTGCGGTAGCGTTTTGCGATAATACTCGTCATCGTAGTTGCGACGAGAGATATCAATTTCCCAAATCGAAAAGCCTTGGGGTTGTCCCCAGCTTGGGCGTCCAATAATACGTCGTCCTTCCCGCATATACGGGTGTTTCGATAAGCCATGCACTGTCCCCATCGGCGAATCTAACCCTGATAACAAGCGGTTATTTGGTTGCGGCTGCTTTACACCATCCCCCAATTGGGAATCTGTATTGCCAGCTGCTAGCCAGTAATAGTAACCCAGGGAGATTTCCTCAGCTTTTCTTAACGCTTCCCTCCGGAGTCCGCCCATCCAACCCCCAGGTTTCAATTGCCCAGTGGATTGTAACTGTTGGCGATTGTAAATGAGGTTATCGGCAGAGGTTCCGGGACGGTAATCATTGCCCCAAGTCCAGTTTTGCATCGAGATGTCCCTTGGCGTGGGGGCTGTAAACTTGACACCACCAAATTCCATTGGTTGCCCCTCTTGGGGACTCCAAATGCGACGATAGGTGAAAACCAAGGGAAAACTAGCCAATCGCTTCAATTCATAGCTGTAATATGGCTCATACTGTGGATAGAATGGAGGCATTGTTTGGGGTTGCGGTTGATTGGTAGCCTCCATTGCAAAGGTGTAGGTAAACCCTTGAGTACAAAAGGGGTCGTTTTGAGGACTAGAGGAAGAAGGTTCTAAGTAAGAACGGGCATCAATACCCAATCGGTAAGGGACATCAGCGAGGGCGATAATTTCCCCGGTTTCCGAAGTGTCCACAACATACCACTTCGGGGCATTACTGCCAGCTTTGCCTTTGGTTTGCCTTGAGCTGAAGCGGATAATATTTTTGGTAAACCGAGAAGAGTTTTGGTAGGTATAAGCGTCTTCGATGGTTTGAGATAAAGGAAAAGTGTTGATGGGTGGTGCGCCCTTGACTGGTTGATGTTGGATTGCGATCGCACTATTAATGAGTTTCCCGTCGCTACTATATTCCAACTCCTTAATCACCGTGTTTGGGAACCATTGCAACTTTCCTTTCCCCTTTTTTGCAGCATCTTTGAGCATCGAAGTCAAGATTTCATGACCATCGCGAGGAAGAAAGCACGAGTCACTAACCCAGCAGTCACCAGGGTTGAGGTTCCCTCGGTATTTGCGCTCAATGCGGTTTCGCAATTCCAAATAACCACGAGAGTAGTATAGTTTGCGACGCTGGGTTGGTCGTTCATCAAGTGCGGAGGTTCCCTGAGACGAAATTTGTCCTCCCAGCCAATCGGTAATTTCGGTAAAGCAAACCGTTTGCCCCGCAAGTAATGCTTCATAAGCCGTGGCGACACCAGAAAGTCCTCCACCCACAACGAGGACCTCACAATTAACTGTTTTGTCTGGTGTTCTGGGTGGTGCTGCGATCGCAGCGTATGGTGCGAGAAAAGAGAGAAAAGTAGAGCAAAAAGTCAGTATAGATAGCGATCGCTTCATTCTTAACAAGATCCGTTCAACTCCCAAGTCAGCTTTTAGAGCATTTTTCTTAAATTACAGACGCGACTTTTGCTTCGCGACTAGACAAATAGAACCTGCGGATGCGCCCTTTGCGTAGGGTTGTTTCATTTGGCTCCTCATTCGCCCTGTAACCAATGACAGGGCTAATAGTTTTAGTTGGTTTTAACCCAGGAAAACTATTGATGTATAAGGCTTTTAGTCCTCTTTAGTAGGACTTGCACTATGAGCCAGAGAATCAATTCGCAGGCAATTAGACAACCCTAACGAAGGGGCGTCTGTATTTGACAAGCCGCGATATCGCTTTCGCCAGATACTATATCAGCAATTTAAGACGCTAAAATCCTGAAAATGTTCTTCACAAGCTTTTTTTCAATTTAACGCCCGAAACTCAGAGCAAGCTAAACAAGCATCGTCCCATTTGTGCATAAGTTAAATGCAATCGCACCTATCAAGAATTAGAAGGCAAGCAAAGCAAGCTGACTCCTCTCAATTGGGTGTTGGGCTTCCTGGCTGCTTAATAAACACGACAATGTAATGTATAGATACAGCGGTTTGCAATTGGGTGAGGTACACAAAGAAATAATGAACCACAGATGGACTCTTGTGTGCGTTGCGCTGAACCAGCGCTATGCAGGAGGGTTTCCCGACCCAGGCGACTGGTGTAAGTCCTGCGGACAGGCTACGCCAACGCCGTCAGGCGTGCCGCAGGCATACCCGGAGGGGGGTTCCCCCGAGTGTGCAAACTGCCGTACAGATGGACACAGATAAATTAGTACTTCATTCAGATGAGAAGCGCTGTATATAGATATAAGATTAGCCCAGGTGTAATGCCAGGGCTAATATTTAGCAATTTTGTAGCAATTTTGAGATTTTCGGATTGGGTGTTGCATTACTCCCAACTGTAGTTAGCAAGTTTGCCTAGAAACAAGATTGTTCCTACAGTGTTAACAGCAAGAGTTAAACCATCGTTGAGTGAGTCAAATACCCGTTTGGTGAGTTTTTTCTTGAAAACTGGTGGAAGTGGTTGGATTGTTGCAAAACCTTGCTCAACTAACAAGGAATTTATGTGGTAAAACTCTATTATTGTATCTTCTTGATAATTTCCTGAGTTGTCTTGCTCATCTTGAATTTGAGCCAAGGAATCTATAAGTTGACACTCTGCTATTATGCCTTCTTGATGATGTCCTGGCGTGTCTTGTTTATCTTGGATGTGGGCTGTGGAAACAACCTGAACTTGCTCAAGCTGACCTACGAGTTGGTTTGATGAAATCTCGACATTGCTACTACAAAGTTCGGCTTGATTCACCCCACTAATCACTATCGCAGACCTAGAATCCTCTATCAATTTCAACAATTCTTGACCCTCGATTTGGTGTGAGTTTGTGGGAGGTATTCCCAACACATCTAGCTCAATGTCGATAGGAACTTTTAACATAATCTGAACTTTGCGCTTTTGCGAAGGGTATAGTGGCTCGGGTAGAACAGACATAAGTTTCAATAAATGCTAAAGTTTCTTGGTAAAAAAACTGGGACAAAAAACAAAAAATGGGGCGGGAAGCCCAACACCCAATTGACAGGAGTTAAAGGCTTCCCAGAACTAGCTCCTCTTGACCAATAATCAGCAACTAAGATAAATACTGGCATTCAAAAATTACTTATCTTGGTTACGATTGTTGTACCACTGGTTGCTCTTGAGAATATTCTTTGTGCCCATTTTTTAAGATACGACACTCAGCGGGTTTTGCTTGTACTTCTGGTTCGATATAAATATCTGGTTCCAGGTATACAGGGACTTTCTGCTTAACAGTTCCGGGTGCTTTCACAATTAGTTTTGGCTCGATTTCAATGGGGATATTCAATTTGATAGGAATTGTGAATTCACAAGGGGTGGGATAGTAATTGGGTTCGTATGTGGACATATGTTTGACTCCTAGTTTTTCAAAAAAATCGTTGGTCTTGAAGGTTCAGCTTGCTTTGCTTGCCTTCTGATTCTTAATAGGTGCGATTGCTTTTAACTTATGCACAAATGGTAGGATGGTTGTTTAGTAGTTTCTCCCGTTACCTGATGATTGCCGCTACAGGTTGGTTCGGGAAAGTTTTCTTAAAGTTCAGGTAACTTCTTCTGACTCCCCTCACAACTTCCTCAAATTCTGTCGGTATAACAGAACTTAGAAAACTGGGAAGAGACTCAGAGTGAGGAGTCTAGGAATGACGAGTTTTCCGTCCTTTCCTAATCCCCCTCCTCCTCATATCTCGTCTTCATACACTGGGAGGCTTAATTAATAAAACTTTATGGCATTTCTAACACTTTCAAGGATTTTGTCGTCTGCATTGGGCAACACTGAAGATATCCAGAGCAATAATTTAGTAAGTATGTATGCTGGATGGTTACTTATGTGATCAGGCGTTGGATGCAATGGCTCCTCTGTTCTCAGCAGATCTGCCTTGTTTTCAACTGAAGTATAATGAATCAAAAATAAAAAAAATTATTAATGCATTTTTTTAAAATAAAAAATCATAATTTGTAATTGAGCCAGTAATTAGGAATTATGAATTTTTTGGTAAAATTTTATTTCGAAATAAAAATATTTATTAATATATTGAGATTTATGTCAAAAACGTTAACGTCCCACTCTTTCAACTCGTGGAACATTTCAGAAACTGACTTTCCCAAATTAGGTAGTCCTTCTGAGCAACTGGAATTTTTATTGAACTATGCAATCCTGGCTCCATCGGGACACAATACTCAGCCTTGGCTGTTTAGAATCGCTCACGAAACTATCGAACTTTATGCTGACAGAACCCGTGCTTTGCCTGTCACAGACCCCCAAGACCGGGAGTTAACCATGAGTTGCGGTGCAGCACTGTTTAATTTACGGTTAGCGATTCGGCACTTTGGCTACACTGATGCTGTAAAAACTTTTCCTAACCCTGACGATCCAGATTTGCTGGCTCATGTCTGGTTAGGTAATCCTAGAGAGGAAACTGAAGAGGAATATCTGCTGTTCGCGACAATTGCTAGGCGACACACCAATAGGTTACAATTTCAAAATTGGGAAATTCCAGAAACACTGCTTTCTATTATGCGGAAGTCAGCAGTTGAGGAAGGTGCTTGGCTTGAGATCATTGAAGGCGAAGACCTTCGCAACGCGGTGACTCAATTAATTGCAGAGGGCGATCGCATTCAAATGGCAAACCCTCATTTTCGTCGCGAACTAGCTGCATGGATTCACTCTAATCGTAGCGTCACCCATGATGGTATGCCTGCTTATGCCCAAACTGTAAATCAACTGCTGGACTTTTGCACCCCAATTCCTGCCCATGTCACACGTACTTTCGACCTTGGTAGAGGACAGGCGGCAAAAGACTGGGAATTGGCTGTTGGGTCTCCTATTCTTGCCGTTTTAGGAACCAATGAAGACACTCCCGCTAGCTGGTTTACTGCTGGACAGGCTTTGGAGAGAGTTCTGCTGCTTGGACAGGCGGTAGGTGTTTCCGCATCGTTCTTAAATCAACCCATACAAGTGGCACAACTGCGTCCTAAACTCCGAACCCTTCTCAATAAAGGCGGTTATTCTCAAGTCTTGCTGCGCCTTGGTTTTGGTCCTGAAGTAAAACCAACACCTCGAAGGGCAGTAAGTGAAGTACTTTTAGCTGATTGACATTCTCCCACGGCTAGAAGGCGTCACTCTTTGCATCCCAGCCGTTGGCGTAGCCCTTTCTGTTGACGCTGTAACAATAGACTTCTTGCAAAAAGTACGATTTATGAATTTTTTAACCACAGATGGACACAGATGAACACAGATAAATATCGGTGTTCATCTGTGTCCATCTGTGGTTTATTTTCAAAAAATTGACTTTTGCAAGAGTTCTAATAAGCACTCTTGCTTCCTTTCCTCAACAAATGTAATTCAACTATCTCATCAAGACTGCTAGATTGGAGGTATACGTGCTGCTTCAAAAACTGACCAACGGATAGAGAATCTTTATGAACAGCAAGAATCAAATCATCTTCGCCTTATTGTTGAGAAGCGCTCTAGTCTTTTCACCCGTCCTACTGTCCGTTGGTATTGCGAGTGCCCAAAGAACACCTTCTCCTTCATCACAGCCTCCGGTACTTTCCACCCAAAACCGGGCAGAACTACCGCGACTGACAGAAGAACATCGCACCTTTCTTCGTACAACCATTTTGCTCAACGTTTGGCTAGCCATACTGACTCTAGTTCCAGTCACAGTCATTGCTGCTTTATTGCTCCTGCGACGGGTTGCCATCCGTGAAATAGTTGATAAAGCAATGGAACGGCTATACGGACTAGAAGACTTAGAAAAACAGCTAGCCTCTGTTAAGCAAGAAGCACAAAAGCTTATCCAAGAAACTAGAAATATCAGTTATGGATTAGAAAAGGAAGTAGAGGAACTTCAACAAAAAATCAAAATAGAGCAAGAAAGTTTATCTAGACTTCCATTTGAAATATCTCAGTCAAAAGAGCAACTTTTAGCAGAATTAGAAACAGCAATAAAGAACTCTAAACAAGAGGTAAAAACTCTGGAGTATGAATTTACCTCTCAAGTTTCGGAGTTACAATTGCAAACTCAACAACAAAGAAATACAACTATTGAGAATTTAGGTAAAATAGAAACCGAACTTGCATTGCAACTGTCGGAAGTACAAGTAGGTGTTCAAAAACAAAAGGATATCGCCCTCGAAAATTTAGAAACATCAAGTTCGGAGTTTGCAAGCCATCTGTCGGGATTACAGTTTGAGACTGAGCAGCAAAAAGACAAGTTTTTTGAAAGTTTGAAGCAATTGCGTTCAGAATTTACATCACAAGTATCCGAATTGCAAAATGGGGTTCAACAACAAAAGGATGTTGCCTTTGAGAATTTAGAAAAATCTAGTTCGGAATTTACATCGCAAATTTCTGGATTACAGTCAGAGACTGAGCAGCAAAAGAACTCCATTCTTGAGAGTTTAGAACAATTGCGTTCAGAATTTACCTCACAATTGTCAAAATTGCAGGATGGAGTTCAACAACAAAAGGATGTTGCCTTTGAGAATTTAGAAAAATCCAGTTCGGAATTTACATCGCAAATTTTCGGATTACAGTCAGAGACTGAGCAGCAAAAACACAAGATTTTTGAAAGTTTAGAACAATTGCGTTCAGAATTTACCTCACAATTGTCAAAATTGCAGGATGGGGTTCAACAACAAAAGAATGTCACAAATGAAAATATAGTAGAATTAGAGTCTCAATTGAGATATGAGTTATCGGGATTGCAATCCGATACTGAGCAGCAAAAACACAAGATTTTTGAAAGTTTAGAGCGATTGCGTTCAGACTTTGAATTTCTGCTGTCTAAATTACAGGCGGATGTTGAACAACGAAAAAAGTTAATTATAGAGAATTTAGAGAAATCCGGGGACGAGTTAGCATCCCAATTCTCGCAATTACAGTTAAATGCTCAACAAAAAAAGGTTCTTATCCTTGAAAAGCTCAGAAAATTAGAGTCAGAGTTTGGCTCTCAAGTTTCTGAATTGCAGAAGGATGCTCAACAAAGAAAAAATCTCGTCCTTCAGCAATCGGTAGTGACTCCTCCCTCTATCCTAGAGTCTACCACTCCTAAAGTTGAGGAAAAAATACAGGAGCAGCCGAAGCAACCAGAGGTAACAGAACAGACAGAGACTCAGGAGGAGTCGAAAGTTGATGATTATCTCAAACAGGGAGATGTTCTCTTCTCCCAAAAGCGCTATGAAGATGCACTTGCTGCTTACAACCAAGCAGTGACAGTTCAGCCAAAAGAAGCTGTTGTCTGGTTAAACCGAGGTATAGCTTTAGGAAGGTTGAAACAGTACAAAGAGGCGATCGCCTCCTACGAACAAGCTTTGAAAATCAAGCCAGATTACCATCAAGCCTGGGTTGACCGGGGTGTAGCACTGGGATATTTGCAAAGACACAAGGAAGCCTTTGCTTCTTTTAAGAAAGCGACGCAAGTTAAGCCTGATGATGCGGTTGCATGGTTAAACCGGGGTCTTGCTTTGCAAGAGTTGGAACGATACGAAGACGCGATCGCTTGTTTTGACAAAGCCATTAAATTAAAGCCAGACTCCTACAAAGCTTGGAATAACCGAGGTTACGCCTTAGTTAGTTTAGGACGCGATGACGAAGCGATCGAGAGTTTCGACAAAGCGTTGGAAATGAAGCCAGACTACGCCAGTGCTTATTATAACAAAGCCGCCTGTTATGCACTGCAAAGACAAGTCGAGTTAGCCCTAGAAAATTTGCAACGAGCAGTTGAAATTAATCCTAGTTATAGAGAAGAGGCTGCAACTGATATAGATTTTGATGAGATTACCAGACATAAGCGCTTCCGGCACTTTATGACGGCGTAGGTACTGTATTAATACAATATTTATCTCAATATTGCAGGTCATTTTTCCCTTGCTTATAATTGAAGCATAAGGTGTTAAATGAAGAAGAACGCAGAACACAGAACGCAGAATATCCCCTCGGATGAAATCCGCGCTTATTTAAGCAAGGAAAGACAGGAAAGAATTTTTCTCTTCTGCATAAATGAATACACGGGGTTTGCATCCTTTTATTATTCTGACTACTGAGTCCTGAGTCCTGAGTTCTTTCTTTGGTTACTTCACGCAAATCTAAAAAAAACAACGAGTAACTAGGTTAAATCAATCTAAAAATGATCAGGTTTCAAAAATTCACAAACTTTTAATTTGTCTAATTAAGATTGGCATTTTGAAGAGTCTAGCTGTAGCGCAAAAACTGTCCATAGCTCAAAGATATTTGCAGTAGTGGCAGTAGGATTGTTATTTTTTTTACTGATTTTTAACATTGGGTTTGACCATGTTGCTAACCCAGATTTTTCTGCATATCAATATAGCTAAATTAGGTCAACCTCAGGAGAATAATAAAATGTTGGAACTAAGAAAAAAAGACTTTAATTGTCTTACCAGCTACGCTTTAGAAAGCATATCTTCTGTGGATGTAGATAAGCTGAAGCCTTACTTTATTAACCTTCCTGTAGATCCATATTTGGCAGGTAACTATCGTTTCCGGCGACTATCTCATTTTAAAATCTCTGACGAAGGCATAGTCAAGTTGCCACATCGTCCTTTCTATCAAGCTAAACAATATAATTCTTTACTGGGTGATGTCGTCAGAGAGTACCCAGAACTAGATGATGAACTGATAAAAATGCAAGACTTTCAGAGAATTATTCTAGAATTTTTCGAGTTTTGTAAACTCTGCTCGACCTACAAAGAAATTGCAGTTCATCAAATTAGAATCACTGCTTCTGCATGGCAAATAGGTAAACCAGCCCCTGAAGGAATCCATAGAGATGGAGTAGACTTGGTTGGGATATTCTCTGTGAATAGAGAAAGGATTGCAGGGGGAGAAAGTCATCTATATAAATCTAAAAATGACAGCCCTGTTTTTAACAAAATTCTCAACCCTGGTGAACTGTTAGTATTTAGCGACAAAGAATTTTTCCATTTTACGGATGCTATCAATGCAATGTCCTCAGAGAGCGGGGTGAGGGATGTCTTCGTGTTAACTTGTCCGGGGTTGATTCCGTCAACAAATCAGTAAAAAACTAAATGCAATATCCAGACCTTGACATCACTGAAGTGTAAAGTACTATCAAAAATAAAGGAGTTTTTTATGGTTGACCTTGATTTGGGGTGGATACGCAATCAGTTTCCTGCACTTTCACAAGAAATCAATGGTCAACCTGTGATTTTTTTTGATGGACCTGGTGGTACTCAGGCATCAAGTAGCGTGATAGATGCGATCGCCGAATACTTAGTAAGGTCAAACGCCAATGCTCATGGGGCTTTTGCCACAAGTGAGCGGACAGATGCGCTCATAACTTCAGCGCGTGCAGCCATAGCTGATTTATTGGGGTGTAATTCTGACGAAGTGGTTTTTGGTGCCAACATGACCACGCTCACCTATACTTTGAGTCGAGCGATCGCTCGCGAACTCCAACCTGGTGATGAAATTATCGTTACCAAGCTAGACCATTATGCCAACGTTTCACCTTGGTATGCACTTTGCGAACGCGGTGTTGTCATTCGTGAGGTTGATATCAACGTAGAAGACTGCACGCTAGACATGAACCATCTCCAGCAGCAGATAAATGAGCGGACGCGATTAGTGGCGGTGGGTTATGCATCCAATGCTGTAGGCACAATTAACGACGTTGCAACCATTGTGAAATTAGCTCATGCTGTTGGGGCGATGGTTTTTGTTGATGCGGTTCACTACGTCGCTCATGCTCCAATTGACGTGCGTGTGCTTGAGTGCGACTTTCTTGCTTGCTCCGCTTATAAATTCTTTGGACCCCATGTTGGGGTACTGTATGCAAAGCGTGAGCATCTTGCTCGGCTGCGCCCATACAAAGTGCACCCAGCCCCAGACGAAGTTCCATCACGTTGGGAAACTGGAACCCAGAACTACGAGGGGCTGGCTGGATTAGTAGCGACAATCAACTACCTAGCTAAAATTGGTCGCCAAGTTTTGCCAGGTGTGAAGAACCGCCGAGAAGCCCTATTAGCAGCGATGATAGCAATAAAGCAATACGAAAGAGATTTGTGTCAAAGCTTAGTCACAGGACTGTTGCAGATTTCCACGTTAACTTTATATGGTATCACCGATCCAAATCGCTTTGACTGGCGGACACCAACCGTTGCCGTCCGAGTTGCTGGGCAAACACCTCACGCTGTTGCCAAAGCTTTGGGTGAGCAGGGTATCTTCTCTTGGAACGGCAACTTTTATGCACTTGGTCTTAGCGAAAAATTAGGAGTTGAGTCAAGCGGGGGATTCCTGCGGATTGGGCTTGTACACTACAACACTCCTGAAGAGATCCATCGTCTGTTGAAAGTGCTCTCACAGAGGATGTAGAGACGTTGCAGTGCAATGTCTCTACATCCTTTTCCTGGTTATTCAGTCGAGCTAGTCGGGTTGCTGGCGGACAATCATGGTTTTATCTCTATATCAATTTAAGTGCAATTTAGCAACCGAATTTTTTCCCATTCCAATGATTAAAATTTTGTAAAATTATACATCGGCTATAATTAGATTATAGCCTCCTCAGAATTTTGTTTAAAAGCTCTCTGGATTGGCTTGAGTCAAAACCTGCCTATAAAGTCATTTCCTGAACGTTCATTCAGGTTGTGTTTTCAAGTGTGTCATTCCTGAGTGTGACTGTTTCTGGGAGAGATGGAAGTTTTTATGTGGGTAGGTCAGTTTGGTTCGCAAGGAGAACCATATGAAAAATCAATATTTAGCTTCTACAACAGGTGACAACTCAAACGAAACCTTGACTACCAGTGAGTCACCTTTTATCGAAACTAACGGACTTCTCTTGTACAAGGAAAAGTGCAAGACTCCGGAAATTCTCAACTCATCCTCTTCTATAAAACTGTTTGGCGAGTCAGTTATCGTAGACCACTTTGTGCTACTGTTTCCTGAGACAGAAACCCTGACAAAGTACGCTGATGCTTTAGTCAAATATGGTGCCCAAATTACCGAAGGACCGGGACTATGGCCTGATGACTTTTGCGACAACCTTGATGGATTGCCTGAAGACATCTCGATGTATTTCCTCGCAGTTTTAATGCCTTCAAGCGTCATCTTAGTGCTGGTTGCACCTCACGCACCGAACGATAAACTTGATATCTTATTGAACAAGCGCGGTGTCAACGCCGTCCATCACGTTGCCCTTTGCGTTGACGATATACGAATAGCAGCAACGTCGTGGCAAAAAAAGGGTTTCATTCCCTTGTCTATGACTCCTCAAGATGATGGCTGCTTGTGTCAGTGGTTCCTTGGCAACTCAGCAGAGCAAATTATAGAACTTATCTGTCGCCGATGTGGAGGCAGAGAAACCTTTTCCTGCCAAAATGTTGCTGGTTTACGCCTTTCGGAAGGGGAACTCACAAAAAGGAAACATCTTTCCCTTAAATAAGTAGGTGAGTAAGAAAAAACCAAACTATGTAAAGATAAATAAATAGGCCGAATACGCTGAGGATTCCAGTTACCCAATCGGTCCATCAAATTAAATTTCATAGGAAAAGTCTCCACAATTAGCACTTAGCGATAGGAGTGACGCACCCTAAACCCTAAACAGATTTGTTGCTATTTCAGCATCCAAAACCTATTGCCTATCGTCCCGCTAACAATGCTTTTGTGGCAGACTCCCCTACTAATTTAACTTGACGTGTCAATTGGAAGGTTAACAATGCTATGATGCTCAACTCACCAACGAAAGTCATAAAAATTGTTGTCATTGATGCCTCTGGTACACCCATCCAAAGAAAACTTGAAAACAGCCACAAAATATGAGTTTTGTATGCACTGATGCCCAGTATTTGTAGAATCATCAGTGGCAGGAAGATTGCTGCGGCTAGGGTGCCAAAAGTCCAGAAACTACGCTTGGGAGTTTTCATTAACAGCATAAGTTGAGCAAGGGTGGCGTAAATCATTATCAAAATCATGAACAAAGCCACACCCGAAAGAGCCTTAATTCTATCAATTGAATCAACAAGACCATCATCCAAAGTTTCATGCCAAAGTAAAATCAAAATAACTAAGGGAGTGGCAGTGATGACAAGATTGATTGCTATTGCCAAAATTGCTGGGCTTTTTTCACCCCAAATTAAATCTTTCAACAAAGACTTTTTCCCAAAATTGCTACTAGAAACATTTTGGTGTCGATACCTTGCCCAATCTTGTATAGTTTGGCGGTGAGGAGAGAGAATTGCCATTAAACCAAGAAGCAAGAACAAATTCAAGGGATATAGCCATTGAAAATAATATTGAATATCATATCCGAGTAACCTAGTGTTCATTGGATAAACCACGTAAAATCCTAGGTTAATTATTTGCAAGCAAGTTACCAAAAAGTAACTTTGACGTTTGCTTAGAATAGTAGCATTTGGGTTGCGGAAGCAACGCTTCAGTGCTTGCCAAGTCCAGTAAGTCCATAAGCCATAATGCAACAGATGAAAGCTAACAAGACCGACAACACTTTTACCAAGTTGGAAATTAAAAAACTGCAATTTGTTTAGCGGTGAACCATTGTATACATGCAACAAGTTGGGAAAAAGATAATTCGTCATGTCAAAGGGACTGAACATTCTCAACCAAGCAGTTACAAGGTTGTATCCACTTGAGGATGCCAGACCTACCGTGATCATTAAGAATAATAGAACTGCACCACTACCCAACCAAGGTTGAAAACCGCTGAACCAACGGCAAGATAAACCAAACAGTAGTGCGACACTGTAGAATAAAATGCAGCAACCAGCTAGGACAGCCCAGAAGCTCAAAATGTAACTTATGGCAATGTTGGCAGTATATCCGGCGTAAAAATGTAAAGGTAATGCTGTCAGAATTACCAGATAAATTAAGATGGGAACTCCCAGCATTTTACCAATCAAAATACTGGTTTCTGGCTGAGGGCTGAGACGAAGAAAATTCAGTGTGCCGCGCCGTTCTTCGGTTGCTAAATTATTGATGAGCAAATAAGTGCCAGCAACTAACAACGTGAAAATAAAAATCACACTTAACGTGAGGAATATGGATTCCCAGTGGTCACGCCACCACATTTGCATATCGATTTGGTCTAACGGGCAAAATTGATTGTTTAAGGTTGGATAGATATGATTTTGTCTCTCACGTACATCGGCTATTTGTGATTTAATTTGCTCAAGCTTTACCTGGTCGAAGTCACTAGAACTGCTATAGTGACGGAATTGTTCTTGCAGTTGTTGATATTGTATTGACAGTTCTTTTTCAAGTTTGATTCTTGCCTGCTCAAAATTTAAACCCAGTTTGCAGTATGTTCCGTACAGAGAGTGTTTTTCGCCAGGAAGTTCTCGCAATTGATACAGGAAAACGACAAGCTGAACAAGTAAAGATGTTACAACTGCTATAGCAGCAGGAAAAACTTTTAGGCGACCCTTCAGTTCACGTAACAATTGCGGATTCCAATCGCCCATTCTGTCTATAAAGTTGATTATCATTTGATAGAAACTCCACAATTAAATTAACCATTTTGCAGAGTCACAGTCCGTCGTTGAGTAACTAATGACTAATGACCAATCAATATGCTTGCTTATGACCTAGTTTGAGGAAAATTGTTTCCAGGTCTTCTTGAGTACAGTGAAAATCAGTGAGGGGAATACCAGCGATAATAAGCGATCGCAACAAATCAGCACTATCTTCCTGCTTACCAGAAAAATTCACCCGCACGCTGTTTTTTGTAGACAATATCTCCCACTCTTGTACGAGAGGATTATTTTTTAGTTCGCCCAAAAGTTCATCTAACTTCCCTAAAGTTGAAATCACAATTTGCTGGCGGGCAAGACGCTGGTAGAGTTGTTGTAGTGATTCACTTTCTACTAGGAACCCAAGTTCCATAATTCCCACTGAAGTACACAACTCCGCCAAGTCGCTAAGAACGTGGGAGGAAATTAATATTGTCATCCCTGCTTCTTGCAACGCTTTGATGATTTCGCGAAACTGCATCCTGGCGATTGGATCTAATCCCGAAACTGGTTCATCTAGCAACAAGACAATGGGTTCGTGGAGAATTGTTCGCGCCAAACACAGACGCTGTTTCATTCCTCGTGATAGCGTGGAAATCAAGCTATGGCGTTTATTACCTAGTTGTATGAGTTCTAAAACTTCGTGTAGACGTTGAGTGCGGCGTGGTTCTCGTAATTTATAAAGTCGGGCAAAATAATCTAGGTAGTCCCAGACTGTCAGTTCGTCATACAGTGGATAGTCATCGGGTAAGTAGCCGAGGCGACGCTTGAGGGTGGGGTTGCTTTTGTCGCGCAGTAGGCGATCGCCATTAATATAAATCTCACCCGTAGTTGGTTCCTCAGCAGCAGCCAACATCCGGATGAGAGTCGTTTTACCTGCGCCATTCGGACCAATCAGTCCGTAAACTTCTCCCTCTTGAATTTCTAAATCAATATCATTAACGGCAATGTGTCTGTCAAATTGCTTAGTCAGTCCGCTAGTGCGGATTGCCAGTTCTTTTGTCATAGCTACTGAAGTGCAGTTGAAATTATACTGAGTTGCATTCAAACACACAGACTGAAATTTTGACGCGCACTACACTATGACACGGTGAACTATCCGCATCTAGCGCGTCTAGTAGCCTACCCTGTTTATTTATCTGTGATTGTTGAATAACAGTCAGCGTAGCTTCTGAATACAGTATTTGTCAGCTTTGTTTCGGAAATTGAAACTAGTTTTAACGAAAGTAGTTTTAGCGTACTGAAACTTCTTGAAGCTGCTTTTTTTCCAAAATGCTGGTGTCCCTGGTTTTCAAGCCTTCTCCTGCTGTTTGTGTGATCCGAGCATCTGCAAACTCAGCGCAAATGGTAGGATCGCCTCAACGCCGCTCAATCCAGGCATTCGCAAATCCATCAATGTTACATCGGGTTGATGTTGGCGGAACAATTCTGACTCAGGAATTGCTGCTGTATGTTGGAATTATCTGCAGCCACCGGAGAAATAGACCTAAAGTATTTGGATGAATCAGGAATTGATAGCGTTAAAGCTAGGGGACAAAGAGGAAACTACAGTACGCAGCGTGTTAGATTTAACTCTAATTAAGAGAGTTAACTTTTGGTTACATACTTGGAACTTTTCTCGCCCACTGACTTAATGAGGAACATCTGAATATCAATAACTTATATCTGAGGAGAAAAAAATGTCAGATTTCCATGACTTCTTGAAACATCAATTTGCCTATGTTGCAATAGGAGAATTTAAACCAGGCAAGTTTGAAGAAGCTAAAAGACTTTACGAACAAGCTGTCTCAACTTATACTCAAGGCTTCAAAAAAGCATACCTGCTGCAAGAACCAGGAACTGACAAAGGCATCGCGGTCATTTTTTGGGAAAACGTGGAAGATATGGAAGCGAATCACAGCGAGGCTTATGATCACATCTTGAAAGAGATGACGCCCTTGTTTGCCAAGGCTCCAACCACTTATTTACATGAAGTTGTCTGTGAAATTGAGCCGGTAGTGAGTCAAGATTCTAATATCAACGAATAGTAGAACTATGGCGGTTGCTAAGATGGGGTATTATCTCAGGCAAAGTGGAAGTAGAACACACCTGTGACGTTTTCTATATTTCTTTGTGCTATTTGCTAGCGCTGGCACCGCCTACGGCAATTTTGTATTCTGGACTGATAGCATCAGCTGCTGCTGCAACTTTTTTCACAACGTTTTCAGGTAAAGGAACGTAGCCTAGTTGTGGAGCAGCTTTTTGACCCTCTGTCAAACCATATTCAATCATGGCTTCTACTGCTTTGGCTTTTGCGGCATCAGGATATTTCTGGTAAGCCAAAATCCAACTGTAGGTGACAATGGGGTAAGAATCGTTTCCTTCTGGATCTGTAATAAAGGCACGGAGATTTCCTGGCAATTCTACGGCATCCAATGTTTTAGATGCTGATTGTTCATTTGGTGTCACAAATTGACCTGCTTTATTTTGCAAAGCAGCATAAGAAAGTTTATTTTGTTGAGCGTAGCCGTACTCAACGTATCCCATCGAGCCTTGAGTTTGCTGTATTTGGGCAGTCACACCTTCATTGCCCTTTGCACCAACTCCTGTAGGCCAGTTTACAGTTTTGCCACTGCCTACTTTGGATTTCCATTCTGGACTCACAGCACTAAGGTGTTGCGTGAACACACCCGTGGTACCACTGCCATCAGAACGATGTACAATTGTGATTGGCGTGTTTGGAAGGTTAACACCAGGGTTCGCCGCAGTGATTTTCGGGTCGTTCCAAGATTTAATAGTGCCTTGGAAGATGCCGGTATACACGTCCCGTGGAAGTTTTAGTTCTTGTACCCCAGGCAGGTTGTAAGCTAGCACAACGCTACCAGCAGTCATAGGCAGTAAAAGGACACCCCTTTCCACCTTCTTGATTTCTTCATCGGTCATGGCAACATCGCTAGCACCAAAGTCCACAGTGCCTTTGGTAAATTGCTCCACTCCGGCACCGCTACCAACTGACTGATAGTTAACTTGTAGATTAGGATATTTCTTGTTTAAATTGCTGAACCAAGTTTGGTAGAGAGGTGCTGGGAAAGAAGCACCAGCGCCAGTTAATCTTACTTGTCCACCTAAGTCAAGTTTGCCGGGGCTAAAAATATTTGTTGGTGATGTTGGGGGAATTTGTACAGGGCTGTTTTCTATTGGAGGTACCTGCTGTCTCAAATTGGAGGAATCTGTTGATAGTGTTGGCGAAGAAGAGGTGTCAGGTTTTTGCATTGAAGAGTTAATGACAATGCCAATAGCAAGTACTCCTACCGTTAATCCCGCTCCTAATTTCCAAGATATTTGTCTTAAAGAATTAGAGTTTGTGTGATCTGCTATAGGTGTGTCTGGTAATTTGGGAGTTAGTGGAGGTACAGATGGTGTTAAGCGAGGAACAGATCGGTTGTTCATAACTCGTTCTTTAATAAGAGCAACTTCTGAATCACTCAGTTCCAAAGCTTGCTGAAACCGTCGCAATTCTTCGCGCGTTCTGTCACTCATCGGGTACGCACGTTCAATTTCATTGTTCAGTACTTGCTCATACTGTCGTAATTTTTGCTGGCGCTCCTCTATGGGAGCAGTAACGCGTGCTTCAATTGGAGCAACATCCTCATGAGTAAGTCCTAAAAACTCCTGTTGTTGCTGAAGTTCTTGACGCTTTGCTTCACTAAGAGGATATTCTTTTTGAGTCGCACCTACAAATAGATTTTCATACTGCTGTAATTTCTGTCTATATGCTTCTAATTCAGCAGTAACGCGAGTTTGAATCAAAGCAATATCCTCATTAGCAAGTCGTAATTGTTGCTGCATCTGCTCTAGTTTACTGCTTGTTAATGCATCAAGAGGATATTCTTGCCTGACAGCCTTAGCAAATTGTTGTTCGTACTGCTGCAAGTTTTTTCTATAAGCTTCCATTGCCGCAGTAACTTGTTTTTCAATACGTGCGGTATCTTCATCTTCTAGATGCAGACTTTGCTGAAAATGGCGCAACTGTTGACGCTCAATCTCACTAATGATTGGTTTTCTCTTAATTCGCTCTGTAAATACTTTTTCATACTGCTCTAGTTTTTGTTTGAACTGTTCTCGGTAAAGTTCTAGAATTTCGTTTTCAATTGATGTCACCTCTGCAACAGAAAGTCCCAAACCATTGCTTATAACATCTAAAATGTTGCGCGCTACAAAAGAAATTTCTCGACGGTCAATATACCGTGCTACCTCTTTACGATATTTTTGCTTTGGATCGATAACAGGAGCTTTTGTGAGTCGGATCTTGAAGCCTTCTCTAATGGCATAAATCTCTGGCTTCATTGATGGTTGAGTTTCTCTTACCTTCTTTTTGGCATATTCATGCAACTCATCAATCGATATGAACCCATCTTCATCTAAATCAGCTGTGCCAGTTTGAATACCCTCAACTAGATAACGAGTATAAATTGATAATTCTGAATCCTCTTGTTCAAAGGAATACTGCGTCGATGAGGATGATGTGAGAATTGCTCTGCCCTCACCACCTAGCTGCTCTTGAATGTTAATAGTGCCATCATCTCTAACTAATAACCCCTCAGCAAAAGCACCACTAAAGCAACAGTCTAAAATCACGACTTGTCGCCGAGAACGGCTTCTACTCATACTCTCTTGAACGAAGCTGGCTGAAACTGCACTTGAGGGGATTAATTCCCCTTGAATATTTTTGCGAGTTTTGTGAGTTGCCAGGTAAAGCCTGCCTGTATCATCCTTTATGCCATGACCTGAGAAGAAAAACAACACTAAGTCATCTTTATGACGACCAGCAAACAGATGCTCAATCGCTTCCTCCATTTGTTGTCGATCAGGATTTGTGAGCAGCTTTACATCTGCTTGTGCAAAACCACCTATGTCTGTGTGCAGCAAAACTTGTTGTATAGCCTCGACATCCTTGACAGCCGCAGGCAAAGGATTCAAACCTGGCTCGTACTCACTAACCCCAACTAGCAATGCTACTTTCGCCACTGTTAACTCCTATGCTGCTACATATACCTGCGCGGCTTATTATGGATGCTATTAATTTTGCCTGGCTGCGGACTTTTAGCTTGAGCTTTTTGCCATTAGCTTTTACTCCTAAGATAGGAGTACTTAGCCTCAGATTTTATCTACAACCCTAAGTCTCCACTTTCCGAACCAAATGCTTTTATTCGCTTGCATTAAATACTATAGCGCTTCACCAGCAGATGGCGATCGCTTCAACGACTGGTAAAAGGTAACTGTGGAGAAGTACTTTGAGTCAAAAGATAGGTATTACAAAGAAATGCAGGAAAAGTTAAACATAGACAAAGAAGCCCAATTTTTTAGAAAAACTGGGCTTCTTGATATAGAAGTTCTTAACTAAAAAAGTATGAGAAATGAAGGATAAAGATTAAAAAATTATTCTTTATCCTTATTTCAAAATCTAACTAATCATCATCGGAATCATCATTATCATCATCGGACTCTGGCCACGGTCCCCAGATACAATAGGTAATACCAGCACTTTGAGTGTTGACAAACAGCGTTTTACCGTCGGGAGAGAAGCAAGCACCAGCAAACTCGCTCTCATTAAGGGCATTACGTGCGAACTGATAAATCTCACCCTTCTTATTGATCCCGACAACAAATTGAGAACCACCGCCGTCTTCACAAAGGAAGAGGTCTCCAAAGGGCGATACAGTAATGTTATCAGGCTCATCGAGTAGTTCTCCGCTAGAAGCTGCCTCGACAAATAATGTAATTGTTTCTTTTCTGGGATTATAAATCCAGACTTGACCATTACCGCGCGTACTATCTACTGCAGCTGGACCTCCCTGAGTGCAGACGAAGTAGATCAGACCGTTATCGTACCAAGCTCCTTCACCTCGGTAGAAGATGGCTGCACCTTTACCTTGAGCTTCTACGCGGACAGTATCTGTTACAGGGTCAACATCTTCTATTTTAACCCATTCCACGGGCATAGCCTCACCGACTTTAACTGACCCTACAGCGCCTCCAAGGTTAGGGTTATTTGATGTGTTCAGTGTAGACCTACCCTTTACGACTAAAGCGTAGAGAGTGCCTCCTTTGGCTAATTGTCCTGGCGCATTCGGTATGCCTACAGCAGGTACAAAACGGTAAAAACAGCTATTCGATCTATCTTCGGTTTCGTAGATGTAGCCTGTCTTTGGATCTACTGCTATAGCTTCATGGCTAAAGCGTCCCATCGCTTTGAGAGGTACAGGATCGGCTAAAGCAATGTCGGAAGTCGCAGGAACTTCAAAATTGTAACCATGTAGCACACCTGTACTGCTCGTGCTGAAGGTTTCTTCACAACTGATCCAGCTTTTCCAAGGTGTTGGACCGCCAGCGCAGTTGCGAATTGTGCCTGCTAGGGAAGCAAAGTGTTTCTGCAACTTGCGATCTTGTCCCACGACAAGGGTCGTCGTGCCACCCGCATTAATTTGGTCATATTTTTTACTAGCAGGTGCTCTTACTCCCCCAGTATCACCGAACTTATCTTCTTTATCGTCTAGCTCATGGTTGCGAACTAGGATGGTACTTCCTCCAGGACCACGGAAAGCAGCCATACCATCATGGTCACCAGGGACTGGATTACCATCACTCATGGTCTGACCAGTAATTGAGATAGCAGTGTACTTGAAGCCAGGTGGCAGCTCCAGAAGCGAGACATTGCTGAGATCCCCTAATTTGGTGTTAGCTAGCTCTGCATAATTCTCAGGAAGCTTGGGTTGGAGGGAACCAAAGCCAACTCCCGTTACTCCCTCACCACGAGCAATCCTAGCATAGAAAGCTTCTAGGGGAGAAATCGCTGTCACACCAGCAGCAGTTGCCCCAGCCAGAGTCAAAAACCTACGTCGGGAGAAAGACACTTAACTGAACTCCTTTTAACTTTTATACCCAGAGAATCTATCAATTTATGGTTAACTTCAAATGAAGAGCTAGTTAAAAAGAACCATTATTTAATGAATCTTTGAGTTTTCAAGGGATTTCTTGCTGTTTTTAAAGTTATCTTTACTTATCTGAGATTATAGTGTATAGAAACAAGAAAATTGCTCATTGTTAGAGACGTTAGCAACTAGCATATTTAATGACAAAAGCATATTTAATAACACAAGTCCTCTGTATATTCTGCATCGTCTAAGCGATCGCAGTGATATTGACCTCTCTGTATATTATTATTGAGAAATTTGCTAATAATATAATTAGCCGAATGCAAATATCAATAAGTGTATTTTTATACTAAAAAATACGTACTTGACTATAAAGACCTTCGATGGTCAAAACTGGTGTTGAAAAATTCAATGTAATTTACAGTAAAACAGATTAGACCAACCTCCATAATCTCCGCAGCTTCAGAAAGACGGATTCCCAAAGTGACACAAGAAAATTACAATATATAACGTTATGATTTACCCAGAGTATTAGGTTGCAAACAAAAAGCTAAATCTGGAGTGCCTTCATGACAGCCGATTTAACATCACAAGCCTCACCTGATTTTGTCACCGTACTCTCACTTGCTGCGACTACGTATCAACGACAAAGGAATAATTGTCCTAGTGCTGAAGTACTGGTCAATGCTTTGCTACAAGCAGAAAAAGCTGCTAAACAGCAACGAGTGACATATCCTTTTGAGTCTTTGGTTGGTGAATGGCGGCTATGCTTTGTCACTGGAACCAGAAAACTCAGAAAGAAAGCTGGAATTGTTTTGGGCAAAGGTTTTTATCTGCCTAAGTTTGCTCCAACTCATATATCCTTTCATACCACACAAGCTTCAGATGCGACTCTAAGCACAGCGGAAATTAGCAATTGTGTTCAAGTGGGTTCTGTTTTATTGAAGCTTCAAGGACCAGCACAATATCCAGGTAAGAAAAACCTATTGGCGTTTGACTTTATCCAAATGCAAATCAGTCTGTTTGGTCGTGTTATTTACAGCGGTCAGATACGAGGCGGTAAAGGTCAGGCGGAAAATTTTTATAGTCAACCCGTAGCGAAACTACCCTTCTTTGCGTTTTTTTTAGTGACAGAAGACTTCATTGCAGCTCGCGGTCGTGGAGGTGGGCTAGCACTATGGATTCGAGAAAATTGAACTCAGTTAAATGCAATATTCTCGACTACGCAAATTATCTATAGCTAACTTTAGATTTTACCAGAAACAGAGCAGACATCAAGAAAGTAGATAATAGCGTAGGAAAAATATTCACACCTAGAAATTAAACAGCAGATGTTTTCAGTCTTTGTACGTCGTTTTTGGCTTTCGTTTGGAGTGGTTATTCTGCTTTCGTTGATGTTGCTTCCAGTCAAAGCACAAGAACCATCTCAAACCCCTTTATCTTCAAGCATCACTGAGTCATCCTTACAGCAAGAGCAACAAATTAATCAAATCGCACCGCTTGCAGGTGGAATAATGGGAGTGAGCGCGTTCGCTACAGCGCAGCCTAACAGTGCATTACTTCAAGAACGGTTAAAAAATCTCGACATTTCAGCCGCCCGAGGTAAGGTTGGCATTGGGGTTTTGGACCTTAATAGTGGTAAAAGCTGGTTTCTCAATGGCAAGCAGCGCTTTCCCATGCAAAGCGTATTTAAGCTTCCTGCTGCGATCGCCGTTTTAAGACTAGTAGACGACGGCAAGGTTTCCCTCGACCAATCAGTCACCATTACCCGTCAGGAGTTTGCTCCTGGATCGAGTTCTATGATCAAGGAATTCAAAGGTACAAGCGCACAGTTCACAGTCCGAAAGCTTCTCGAACGTTCTGTTGGAATGAGTGATAATACTGCAGCTGACGCTTTGGTGCGATTGGTTGGTGGACCACAGCAAGTTAATGCTATCTTAGGTAAGCTGAAAATTCGCGATGTTCGCGTTGACCGATTAGAGCAGCAGCTACAGCCGGATTGTGTGGGACTGACAAACTTTCGACCAGAATTGGCTGACGAGCAAAAATGGGCAGAAGCTGTGCAGAAGATTCCAGATAGTGTCAAGAAAGCTGCTGTGGAAAAGTATCTCACCGACCCACGCGATACTGCTACTCCTGAAGGTATAGTTGACCTTTTGGCAAAGCTGCACTCGAATCAGTTATTGTCTCGGAACTCTACCGCTTTGTTACTCAAGATAATGACCGATTCTCCAACAGGACAGAAGCGACTCAAAGCGGGATTGCCTAAGAATTGGTGGATCGCACACAAGACTGGCACAGGTCCAGATGTTCTCGGCATAGGTACTGCGACAAATGATGTTGGAATTGCTAGTTCGCCGGACGGGAAGCGTGTTGGAATTGCTGTATTTATAGCTGGTTCAAAAGCTCCTCTGGAAGAGCGGGAGAAATTGATGTCTGAGATTGCTTCAACAGTGGTAGAGGCGATGCCATAGAACCTCTTGTGATCACAAGTTTCAGTCTATGGAGATTCGGTAATCTGCTGTTGTAGTTGTTGCACTTCCTCAATCGACAAGCCTGTTGCAGAAGCAATAATGTTGATTGTTACTCCTTAGGGTCTAAACTCCGTGTTGGCTTTAAGGCTTGGGCTGCAATTGAGGGACGATCAGGCACAACCGTAACTCGCTCTAGGAATCGATTTGCCCTTTCCTGCTCCAAAATCCCCTCTGAATACTTCCTCATACTACCCAACGTGAGGCGCGACTGCCAACACGGACTGCGTCTCGCCCATTACCCCATTGCCCCAGACCGTGCGTGGTCTAGTCTGCGTTCAACACTTTGCGGAACACGACCTTATCATCGCCCGCCGCATAGAAGTCGCGGATGCGCGCCTCTTCCTCGTAGCCGCACTTCGCATAGAACGCCCGTGTGCGCTCCAAGGCTGGCAGTCCGGACGTTTCCACCAGCAGCATACGCCCACCGCGCGCTGTCAACGCCTGCTCGACGTAGTGTAGCAGTTTCGCACCGCGTCCTTGCCCTTGCCGATCAGGGTGGATCGCGATCAATTGCAGATTCCAAGTCCTGTCTGTCATCCGTTCCGGCTCGCAGTAGGCAACGCCCACTGGTCCATTGTCATCGTCAGTAATCCAGAAGTGTTCTGTGTCGTTGTTTACTCCCAAAGAATCGGACAACATCTGGCGCAACAACTCTAGCGCACTCGGCGGGAAGAGTCCGGTTGCGTCAGCTAGGGCAATCAGAGCAGTCGTGTCATCGGGCGTGGTCGGTCGAATCATGGTGAACTCCGGCGTATTGATGCGTAAATCAGTGCTTGCTGAATATCCTCATCTTCTAGTTCGGGAAATTCTTGATGCAGTTCTGCTCGATCGGGATAGGTAGCCAGTAACTCAATTGCACGACGAACAGTAAGACGAAGATTACGAATGCAGGGTTGCCCGTTCATGCGATTAGGATTGCTGGTAATGCGGTTTAACTTCATAAGAGTAACCTCGACTTCTTTAAGAATTAACTATGTCGTAAAATACTCAAATACTTCTGTCTAGAGACAAACAACACACGTCAAGGCTGTTCGTAGTCCCTTTGATTAACCAGGGTTTTCTATTTAACGGGATTTACGAGCGAGTAACTCAATTGTGACATTATTGAAAGCGATCTGCTCAAAACAGCAGCGCTTTGCGATCGCATCATTATTTAGCTACTTGTTTCTAGTATTTTCAGTATAGTAGACAAAATTTATACCTTAATGACATTACTAATTTCCCACCGTTCGTGCAACTAGCTCGCGATGGCACATAAGCGTAACACGCAGGCTACGCCAACGCGCAGCGTGTCCCAAAGGGACTCAGTGCCCGCCTGCGGCGATGCTCCCAAAGGGAGCCGCCCAAAGGGCGCTCGCAGTAACGGCTAAAATGCATAAATATTTTTGCACAAGTACTTAAATCACAGATTCCTGTATGATTTCCCTCCGCAATAAGCGATAAATAACATCCTCTTCTAATTTTATCCCGGCTATAATTGCTAAGGCAGCGGTCAAAGAGTCAATGCTTTCAGATATTAACTCTGATTAATGAGGATTGATAAAGCATGACGAGCATAGTTTGCACCTGCTGGAGTTCCTTCAATCGTTGCCATCAGACTGGCACCACCAATTAACAGTAAGTACTGCTGAGAGAATGTTTCTGGATGACGAACCCCCGCTTCTATTGCTAGTTTCATAATATGAGTGCGAATTGCCTCACGCAACGATATGGAAACATAATGAGCCGGATGATTTGCATCTGCAATTTCAAGAACTGCATTAATGAATGGGCATCCCCGAAAGTCTGGTTGAGCATACCACTCCCCAAGCACATCAAATGTTGCAAGTAGCTTTTCTTTAGCTGTTTTTCCTCGCTCCTCAACAGCTTTCTGAAACCACTTCAACCACTGCTTTTCGCGATAGCGCATGACTTCCAAAATGAGTTGGTCTTTTGAGGGGAAGTATTTATAGAATGTCCGTTTTGCAACGTCTGAAGCAGCAATCACTTCGTTAATCCCAACGTGCTGAATCCCCTTCTGGTAGAAAAGCTGGGAGGCAGTTTCTAGGATGCGATCATAAATTTGGTTGGTCTGTGATGCCATAGCTAGTTTTCTTATCCATGTAGACAATCTTGTCTACTTAAAGTATTCTACTGAGTGTAGACAAACTTGTCTACGCAGCAACAAGTGTGTGATGAGTAGACATCTCCAGAAATTAATTGTGCGTTGTCTACAACCTTTGTAGAGACGCGCTATGGCGCGTCTCTACATTCTTTTTCGGAGATGTCTAGTGTAAATATCAGATCTTTACCCTCCAGCACGCAATGTTGTGTTATGCCAATACTTCACAAGATACAACCTAATGGAATTCACCATTTACACTCTGGAAACCGCCCCCGAAGAGTCCAAAGAAGCTCTGCGCGATGCTAAGGAAACTTTTGGCTTGATTCCCAACCTAGAGGGTATATGCGCTCTTGCCCCTGCGCTCTTGAAGGGTGGTATGGCTCTGTGGGATCTTTTCAGCACAACCAGCTTTAGTCCAGTTGAACAACAGGTAGTATACCTAGCAGTTAATTATGAAAATGAGTGTCACTACTGCATGGCAGCACATTCAGGGTTGGCAAAAATGGTTGCTTTGTCAACCGAGGATATAAATGCCATGCGAAATGGTGAACCTCTGCAAGACTCAAAACTACAGGCACTTCGTCACTTTACACAGCGAATGGTACAAGCTCGTGGTTGGGTTACTGATGACGAAATCGAGAGCTTTATGAAGGTTGGTTACACAAAGCAGCAGGTTCTAGAAATCATTCTTGGTATCGCTGTGAAAGTTATCCACAACTACACCAATCACATTGCTCAAACACCTCTCGATAACGAGTTTAAGCGCTACGCTTGGTCGAAACCCACTGTGTCTGAAGGCGTGAACACATCACAGTTATAAGGCGGGGAGTGTCAAAACTTAGTTACTGGAGTTTAAACTAAGGCATGGAAAATAACCCAGCGATGCTGGGTTAAAGAAATTTAAATTAGAAAATTAAGAACTGAGGCAGAACCTGAAGCATGGGACTTCTCTGTCTGCCTTTGCAAGAATCGATAAAGGCGATTCAGTGCGTTCATATGAGCATACGCTGCTGCGACTACAATATCAGTATCAGAAGCTTGTCCAGAGAAAATGCGCTCTTGATGCCGTAAGCGAATTGTGACTGTTCCCAGAGCATCAATTCCTCCAGTCACTGACTGAACAGAAAACTCAATCAGTTGGTTGGGAATTTGCACAACTCGATTGATGGCTTTATAAACAGCATCCACTGGACCTGTTCCCACTGCTGCATCCGTGAAAATTTCCCCATTGGGAGTCACGATTGTAATGGTTGCAGTCGGACAGGTGCAATCACCACAGGTGACTTGGACGTGTTCGAGTTGAAAGCTTTTTTCTACTTGAATTTGCGTTTCATCCCGAACAATTGCCTCCAAATCCCAATCCGACATCTCCTTTTTCTTGTCGGCAATTTCTTTGAACCGCATAAAGGCTTTGTTCAAATCTGCCTCACTCAACTCAAACCCCAATTCCTGCAGCCTGGTTCGCAAAGCATTCCGTCCAGAGTGCTTGCCCAAAATAATGCTGTTTTCAGAAAGACCAATGTCAGCAGCTTCCATAATCTCATAAGTCTGCCGATGTTTAAGAACACCATCTTGATGAATTCCAGATTCATGGGCAAAAGCATTTGCTCCCACGATCGCTTTATTCGGCTGAACCACAATTCCTGTAAATTGGGAAACCAAGCAAGAAGTTTTGTAAATCTCTTGCGTCTTGATGTTCGTTAAGGGTGCATCGCAATCAACCGGACGACCAAAGTAGGGATTGAAATGGGGTTTGCGAACCTGTAATGCCATGACAATCTCTTCGAGTGCTGCATTTCCTGCTCGTTCACCAATTCCGTTAACTGTACACTCCACCTGACGCACACCATTTTCGATTGCCGTCAAGGCATTTGCTGTCGCCAAACCCAAATCGTTTTGAGTGTGAACTGAAAGAATCACCCGCTCAATATTGGCAACATTTTCTTGAACACCCTGAATTAAGGCTGCCATATCTTTGGGTGTGCAGTAACCGACGGTATCGGGAATGTTGATGGTGGTTGCACCAGCAGCAATCACTCGTTCCAACACTTGATAGAGAAATTCTGGATCGGTTCGGCTTGCATCCATCGGGGAGAATTCCACATCTTCGACAAAGGACTTGGCATAGGCGACCATTTCTTCGGCGATCGCCAAAACCTCGCTTTGCGACTTTTTCAGTTGGTACTTGAGGTGAATATCTGAGGTAGAAAGGAAGGTGTGAATTCTACGATGAGCCGCAGGTTGCAATGCTTCAGCCGCAGCCTGAATATCTTGTCGAATTGCTCTTGCCAAAGAGCAAATGATAGGTCCACCCAATACGCCAACTTGTTGAGCTATGGTTCTAACAGCTTCAAAGTCCCCAGGACTGGCTACCGCAAATCCTGCTTCAATCACATCAACCCCTAAGAGAGCCAGTTGATGAGCGATCGCCAGTTTCTCTTCTACCAGCAGTGTTGCGCCTGGTGACTGTTCACCATCTCGTAGCGTTGTGTCGAAGATAATGACCCGGTCTGGTTGAGGTCGAATGCTCATGACTGTCTCCCGTGGTGTTAATAGAAGGGATTGTTAGACCAATGCTTTTGAATATTGTATACATAAAATTGTATACAATATAAATTATGCACCTAATAAATTATGGAATTAAATGATATAGCAGCAAACGTGCTGCAACAACAACGCAGTACTCCAGATTTGATTGCAGACGCTTTGCGAGAAGCAATTGTGCGGGGAATTTTTCAGGAAGGACAATCCCTTAGACAGGATGAAATCGCTACTCAGTTTGGCGTGAGCCGCATTCCTGTGCGGGAAGCTTTGCGACAGCTTGAGGCAGAAGGATTAGTAAAGATCCATCTCAATCGAGGAGCAACGGTGTCGGCACTTTCTCCAGCAGAAGCGCAAGAAATATTCGAGATTAGGAGCGCGTTGGAGGTGAAAGCGATACAACTGGCAATTCCCAAGCTAACCCCATCAGATTTAGAAAAGGCATCTGAGATTTTGGCACAGACAGATCAATTAACCGATGCAGGAATGCTTGCGAAACTGAACTGGGAATTCCACGAAACGCTTTATGCACCAGCCGAACGTCCTCGGTTATTGACGATGATTAAAACCCTACACCTGAATGTTGACCGTTACGTCCGCCTTCAGATGGCTCAAATGGATGACCTAGAGCGCTCCCAAAAGGAACACTATCAATTATTACAGGCTTGTCAACAGCACGATACTAAAGGTGCTGTCAGGCTACTCAAAAAACACATTGACACCGCAGGAGAGCAGCTAGTTGCATACTTGCAACACAACGTTCACAGCTAATCTGACCAAACAAAGAACTTAGTACAGCTTTGCATTAATTCGTGACGTTTTAATTTGTAGTAAATACTTTAGCACTAAAGTATTTGTAGTAAGTGCTTTAGCACTCTTCGTGCTGACTACGAACGATATGCATCATCTTCATTTCGTTACCAACTTTTGCAATCCTGTACTAAGGTACAAGCAAATATTTTAAGTAGACTTGGTGAGTAGTTACACCAACACAAACACTCTACTGGTACAATATTTCGCTATGCTTGAAAAGAAACCAACTGCACAGACAGAAATTTTACTGCAACCAGGCACGTTGGGGAAACGTGTCAGAGAGCAGACTGAGTATGCTCTACAATGCGGAGCGCTGGTGACAATAGCAACGGAATCTGAATTTATAGAGCAAGGTGGTGTTCGCTTCTTGGTGCGAGTTTTATCTAACCTTGCCCGTAAAGACGCAGCAAAGCAAAAACAAGAGAAACAAACCTCCTCTAGCAAAGATTTCAATCCCTTTCTTCCTTATGAGGAAGATTTGTTTGTTGCAGATATCTCCGATACTCATGTCTGTCTGTTGAACAAATACAACGTTGCGGACTATCATCTGCTCATTATCACACGTGCGTTTGAGGAACAGGAAAGCTTACTCACCTTGCAAGATTTTGCAGCAATGTGGGCGTGTCTTGCTGACTTTGATGGTTTAGTTTTTTACAACGGTGGCAAGGTTGCAGGTGCGAGTCAGCGACACAAGCATTTGCAAATTGTTCCACTTCCACTTATACCTGACGGATTGCCGATACCCATCGAACCTCTGCTGGCATCCGCCCAATTTCAAGACACTGTTGCCACTATACCGCAACTTCCTTTTGTACACGCCCTGACAAGGCTAGACCCCTATTGGGCACAATCTCCATTAAAAGCGGCTGAAGCCACGCTGGAGCGCTACCGCACTTTGCTACATACAGTAGGCTTAGAAGACAGTAACGGAGCGAGTGGAAATAGGCAATCTGGTTCTTACAACCTTCTGCTGACGAAACAATGGATGCTAATTGTACCGCGATCGCAAGAAAGTTTTGAGTCAATTCCTGTCAACTCACTAGGATTTGCGGGTACGCTGTTCGTGCGAAACGAGCAACAAATGCAGATTCTCAAAAACCTGGGACCAATGACTATTTTAGAGAAGGTTGCCGTACCCACAACATTTGCTTAACCGAATGTTTAATCATACACAACGAGCCATTAAATCTTAGCGATTAAGTTAAGGGTACGAAAACATTGTTGTACTTACATGCACAAAGACTCTCAAGTTTTCAGACCCTCAAGTGCTTGTGATGGATTTTACCTCTTATCAGATGAAAGGGGTTAAGTCATGAACTGGAAAGCCCGTCTCTTCGTCAAGGGAACAGCTTTGTACTTAGTCGTTCCGGTTACTTTGCTTATTACCGTAGTTGCACCGTTTGTTAGCAGTGCTCACCAAGAATCAAATCAAACGGGTGAGAGCGCAAAGCGCCTCGCCCTTGCAGGTGAGCGCCATTTGCAGTCGCTTCCGCTTGGGAAGTCTAATTTGAACGAATCGCGGGTATCAAATCAATTAGCGCCTGGTGTGCTCCACACGACTATTGTTAGAGGTGAGCAGTCCAAGCGTGATGTCTATACAGTCGATGTTACATTCAAAGCGACTTCACAGGAAGCTCAAACTGTCGCTGAATCATTAGTCGCTTTAGGATATCAGCCTCGTGTTCAACCGATAGTGCAACGAGCACCAGATGATCCAGATTCTGGTCCACTCGGTTATTTAGTCCGCGTCGGTACTTTCTCTACAGAAGCTCTTGCTACTGAATTACGCAATCAACTTACAGCCGATGGATATTCAGGACTCAGAGTTGTGAACACGGGAGAGGATGGCGGAGAAACAACTGGTCCGTGGGTGGTGAACGTACTTGAGGTAGACCCCGCTTTGTTTCAAGGAGAACTTGCTCCCGCACTCGCGACTGAAATTGTCCCTGAAAATGAACCTTTAACACAGCTTGCTGAACGAACCAAAGCTTTAGCAGCCGTCAATGGGGGATATTTTGTCATTGGAGCAACCGATGGTACTCCAGGCGACCTAGCAGGTATTTCCATTCTTAACGGAAAGCTCGTGAGCGAAGCTGTCAATGGCAGAACAAGTCTTATCCTCCCTTCCGGTTCTGGTAAAAGTGTCCGTATAGCTGCTCTGACCTCTCAAGTGAGTGCAACAGCAAACGACGGTGCAACCCGTGAGGTGGATGGGTTGAACCGTAAGCCAGGTCTGATTCGCGGTTGCGGTGGTGTCGGTGGAGATGCGCCGACTGAAAGCCCCAAGCATGACTATACCTGTACAGATAGCAGCGAACTCATTCAATTTACCTCAGCCTTTGGACAAACCACAGAGCCAGGGGAAGGAGTGGAAGTGGTCCTTGATGCATCAGGGCAAGTCATTGAATTTCACCAGCAGCGGGGAGGTCAGATTCCACGCAATGGTTCAGTTTTGTCAGGTACGGGTGATGCAGCTGAATGGTTACAAACTCACGCGCACATTGGGGGAAAGATTGACATTCAAACTAGTGTTTTGGCTGATGAGAAGGAACTCCCAATTGAAGAGGGTCTAGGAGTCATCAATGGTGGTCCTCGGTTACTACGTCATGGTAAAATACAGATTACTGCCTTCAGTGAAGGATTCCATTGGCAGGAAAACCCTGAGTTTTACTACAGATTTGGGATACGACGTAACCCTCGGACATTAGCTGGAATTACGGCAACAGGAAAGCTGCTGTTGGTGACAGTTGACGGTCGTCAACCAGGAAGGAGTGTGGGTGCTTCTTTTGAAGAAAGCGCTCGGATTATGCGATCTCTCGGAGCAACAGATGCTGTCAATCTTGATGGTGGTGGTTCCACAACCATAACTATTAATCAGCAGCTGGTTAACCGTCCATCTGACGCCACCGGAGAGCGACCCATCGCCGACGCGATTGTTATCCAGCAGAAATAGCTTTTCAGCTATATAGCGGTTTTCAATTGGGTGCAATACATTCAAAGAATTAAGGAACCACAGCTAAACACAGATGAAGAGAACTCTTGCAAAAGTATATTTTTTTATATCGAACCACAGATGAACACCGATGTCATATCTGTGTGAATCGGTGTCCATCTGTGGTTTTATTTTCAAGATTATTCACTTTTGCAAGAAGTCTAAGCTGTACTTCTTTCTTCTACATACCCTGCTTGTCCTTAGCTTTTTCGGCGGTGGTTAGCTGCTTGCGTCAACAAAGACTCAGCAAAAGCTATAGCCTCCTGCGCCGACTTCCCACCAGCCAACTGTGCCAGTTCTTCTCGACGCTTGTTTAAATTATCCAAGGTCGTGACTCGCACAACAGTACGCTGTTCAGGATGCCCATTGTTTTCTTTGTGAGATTTAGCTAGAGTAATGACTTGCTTATCAACCCGAAAATGCTGGTCTGCCATTGCTGCAACTAAAGGTTGGTGTGTGACACATAATACTTGGGAATTTTGACCCAACTGATGCAATTTTTCTGCAATTGCCTGCGCCACACGTCCGGAAACCCCAACATCAATTTCATCAAATACCAGTGTTGCACTCTCATCAGCTTGGGAAAAACAAGCTTTGAGCGCCAGTAAAAAGCGGCTCATTTCACCGCCAGAAGCAATTGCTGTTAAAGGTTGCAATGGTTCTCCGGGGTTGGGACTAAACAAAAAGGTAATTTTGTCTGCTCCTGCTGCGGTTGGGGAAGTCGAGACAATCTCAACTTGAAACTGTACCTTTTCCATTGCCAAAGGTTTGAGTTCTCTGATGAGTTCCCCTTCTAAAGCAGCAGCAGTGGTGCGCCGCAACTGAGTTAACTTGTGACAAGCTTGGGTCAGCTTTTCCAAACAAACATTTTCTTGCTGTTCTAAAGTGTCAATGGTTTGTTCGTTATCATTGAGTTCAGCCAATTCCCCTTGGATGCGCTGGTAGTAAGCAATAGCATCTGTGAGTGCTGGACCGTATTTACGACAAATTTGCTTTAATTCCTGTATACGCTCTTCGACTTCCTCTAAGCGTTGCGGATCTGCTTCTAAGCTTTCCCCATAGGTATTGATTTGCCGTGCCACTTCTGCCAAAGTTGCTTGAGCATCTCTCACCATGTCCAACAGCGGTTGTAGTTGGGTATCGTATTCTACCATGTCAGTTAATGTCGCCTCACTGTCTCCCAGTAAGTCTGCTACTGCTGGAGCTTCGCCATCATTTTGGTACAAAGCCTGATAAACTTTGTAACTCATCTGTTGCAGTTCAACGACATGATTGAGGCGTTCCCGTTCTTGCAAAAGCTTTTCCAATTCATCGGGTTCGCTGAGGTTTGCTGCTGTGAGTTCCTGCACTTGATACGTCAGCAAGTCGAGTTGTTGGAGGCGATCGCGTTCTGATGTCCGGCGTTTTTCTAATGCTGTATGCGCTTGTTGGTAAGCGGAAAATGTGGAGCTGACAAGCTGACGCTGCTCCATGAGAGAGTCACCACCATATATGTCCAACCAGTCGCGAACTTGAGCAGACTGTCCCACTTGTACAGTTTGCCCTTGGGCTGTAATTTCCACAAGGCGTTCCCTCAATCCTGACATCACCTGTCGATTGACTAACACTCCATTGACTCGCGAACGAGAGCGAATATTCGTGGATGTGGCTGTGATTTCTCGGCTAATGATGATAGAGTTATCTTCTATTAAATCTATTTCCTGTTCACTCAAAGTCACAGCTAATGCCGAGTTTGAACTGAACGTCGCTTCTACCATTGCCCGACTTGTACCAGTACGAATAACTCGACTGGAGACTTTACCGCCCAATACAGCATCAATCGCATCTAAGATAATCGATTTCCCCGCGCCGGTTTCCCCTGTCAATACATTAAGTCCAGCGCCAAATTCCAGTTCTAGTTGGTCAATAAGGGCAAAGTTTTCTATTCGCAAGAGAGACAACATTAAGTCAAATTCTCCGTGAGGACAGACGCTGGATTCAATTCATTTATGAGACACTCAAAGATGATCTCTAAGCGATCAGCAAGACCTAATACTATTGGACTAGTAAGACCTCTTGAGTGTACCAAACCTAGTTTAGTTTGACTTCGATATATATGGTTCTAACGATAGAGTTTGTTGGTTAGGGAACAAGTTATTAATTAAGGATTAGATAACAAAGTATGAATTTCTCACTATTGCCTATCCCCTATCACCTTTAAAGATTTACGCCTTTGCATAACACATTGTTACAATACTTAACATAATAACTCCGACGCGGTGGTAGAGCTACATGAATGGTAAGACAGTTCCCCCCACTTCCCAAGCAATAAAGCAAGACAGTCACGTAGTGAGCGTAAACTCGGGGAAGGTTTCCCTTGTGTCGGCTCTGGCGAAAGAGCCTAACTCACCCAAACTGTCCAATACTGAACTAGTGGCTGAAAATGGTGCGCTAGTCAAAGTTGTCAGCTTACCCACCTCAGAGGAAACTCAAGAACACAAGGTGCTGGTAGCTACAAAGCCTGAGTCTGAAACTATACTTTACAATCCTCAGGAGATTTCGGCGCATTACCAAAAAAGACCCCTACAGGTTTTACGGCGAATTATCACAGTTTTGACATCAACTCTTCGCTTTGCTTTCGGGTTATGGTGGGATAGCAAGCGGGGAGTTGTCGTCAAAAATGACCTACGACGTGCAATTCAGTTGCGAGAACTACTGACAAGGCTCGGACCTGCTTACATCAAAATTGGACAAGCTTTGTCCACCAGACCAGATCTAGTTCCTCCTGTGTATCTGGAGGAACTGACTCAACTGCAAGACAAATTACCACCTTTTCCCAACGAAATTGCTTATCGGTTTATTGAAGAAGAACTAGGTTCTTCGCCAGAGGAGATTTACGTTGAACTCTCTGCTGAACCAATTGCTGCTGCTTCCTTGGGTCAAGTCTACAAAGCTAAACTCAAGTCTGGTGAAGAAGTCGCTGTTAAAGTCCAACGTCCGGACTTGAGAGAGCGCATCACCATTGATTTGTATATTCTACGTCAATTGGCTGCATGGGGGAACAAAAACATCAAACGGGTGCGGAGTGACCTTGTCGGTATCCTTGATGAATTAGGTAGTCGCATCTTTGAAGAGATGGACTATATTCATGAGGGAGAAAACGCCGAGCGATTTTTCCAGCTTTATGGTCACATGAAAGACGTTTATGTACCAAAAATTTACTGGGAATATACCAATCGTCGTGTGTTGACGATGGAGTGGATTAACGGCGTTAAATTAACCCAAACAGAAGAACTTCGCACTTTAGGCATAAATGCTCGTTATTTGATTGAAGTCGGCGTGCAGTGTTCACTACGCCAGTTGCTGGAACATGGTTTTTTCCACGCTGATCCTCACCCAGGTAATTTGTTAGCCACACTAGATGGTCAATTGGCTTATCTCGATTTTGGGATGATGAGTGAGATTCAGCCGCAGCAGCGCTATGGTTTGCTGGAGGCGATCGTCCACGTTGTCAACCGTGACTTTGATGCCTTGGCAAAAGACTATGTCAAGTTAGAGTTCTTATCTCCAGAGACAGATTTAACACCTATTATTCCAGCTTTTGCTAGAGTGTTTGCTGATGCCCAAGGAGCCAGTGTTGCTGAATTGAACATCAAAAGCATCACTGATGAACTCTCGGCTTTGATGTATGAATATCCCTTCCGTGTACCACCCTACTACGCTTTAATTATTCGTTCTCTTGTGACGTTGGAAGGAATAGCTATTAATATTGATCCCAACTTCAAAGTCCTCAGCGAAGCTTATCCATACGTTGCTAAACGCCTGTTAACCGACCCAGCGCCTGACTTAAGAGCATCACTGCGGGAGTTACTGTTTAAAGAAGGTAGATTCCGCTGGAATCGTTTAGAAAATTTGTTACGCAATGCTCGTAACAGTCAAGACTACGACTTTGACTTGGTACTGAATCAGGGGATAGACTTTTTGTCTTCCGAACGCGGTGCTTTCATTCGAGACAAACTAGTGGATGAATTTATCAAAGGACTCGATGCTTTAGGTAGAAATGTTTTGCATAACTTTACATACCTGCTGCGGGAAAGAGTTGGGGTGACTGCAGTCAATGAAACTCCTGCTGCTTCCATTGAACAACAACAAACGTTGGATCACATTAAACGTATTGTCAATATTCTCCAAGAAACCCGTGGTTTTGATCCAGCGCGACTTGCACCTCAAATTGGCCAGTTGTTCTTCAACCCAGGGGTACAGCGTTTGGGTCAGCAAGTCGCCAACCAGTTGGTGCAGAAAGCTATTGCAAGGTTCATTCGGCAACTGTTGGCATCAGAAGAAGTAAATGCCGCTCAAAATAGCACTTTGAACCAGCCTGCAAGGTTATCTTTACCTGCTGCAAGAGAAAAGCCCCACAGACTATAAGTCTGGGGCTACACATACGAAGCCCACCTCCGTGGGCTGAAAACCTTATAGGCTGAGGAAGCAGCCTTTGTTTGTGTAGCTCCAGTCAAAGCGATCGCCGCTGAAAAAGGCGTTACACCCAACAATGAGACTTATCGGAAATTCTCTAGATTGCGATAGATCAAAAATCGACAAGTTCAGCAGTTCCGGACAGATTAAGCACGTTGTAAGTTTGCAGTTGTCTTGCACCAGGAACGACACGAATGAAAGTCTGGCTGAGAATAGCTATGGTTTGAATTGGGACATTCACGGACTCTGAAGACAACTGGACGACCGGCAACAACAAACTTAGGCTCTGATAGCCCTGATCGCCTTCATTGTTTTCTAGCATTACGGTCACAATTCGCCCGATTCCGTTTTCTACTCCGGTATCTTCTACTCGAATCTCAGAACCACTAAACGTTCGAGTTTCACCCTGATAGGTGAAGTTAAACTGTGGCTCTCCGGTAATGCTGGTGGTGGAATAACTAAGCTGAGTATTATCGCCTTGCAGGTCAAACTGATTCGGTTCCAACCGCGTTAATTCTTGCATGATTTTTTCTCCTTGAATTTTTGAGTTCAGAGTTTGAACTCTATCTGTAGGGTGATAGGTGTCAATGAGTTCAACTCATGCACTTAGGTTTTGTTGAAGTAGATACTCAAGTCAAATTGCCGATTCTTAGTAAATCCATCCATGCTCCAAAAATAAGTATCCCAAACCCAAAATGAGGATTAGTATAAGGAATGTAACTTCCTCACAGTCATCACGAGTTACTCATGAACTTCTTAACTTATGTCATGCACTTAGCTGGTTCTGGTGCTATGGCTTATTACTCTGCTGTACAAATCCGTGACATCAAAACCCGCCCCAATGTCTTGGCTGGGTTCCAATTGGCAGAGTCTGGCTCAGTTCCCTTTCTGACAAAATTAAGCGATCGCGCAGCAGCAGAAGGCGACACCTGGTTAGCAGAAAAACTGGCAAAACACGCATCAGATGAAATGAGGCATGGTCAAATTTTTGCCCATGCCTTAAAGCAACTTAACAAGAAAGTTGTAGATTTTAAAAGTCTGCCTAAGAATCCGGAGGAAAATAAAACTCAACAACGGCGTAGTCCCTTCTTTGCCGCATACTATGAAGGCTACTCTCCAGAACAAATAAAACCTGAGACTATTGATTGGGATGTGTTTATGGCTAGCACCTACATCCTAGAGTTGGATGCTAGCAAAGACTTTGCTCGGATGGCAAACGTGTTACCTGAAGATGACACAACTGCTCGTAACCTTAAACAAGGAATGTTGAGCATTGCCCAGGATGAAACTGGTCATGCTGCCTATCTTTATGAAGCCATGACGCGGCGTATGTCTGCAATTCAAGTGCAGAAACTTGTGGATGAGTGGCGCACCCGCAAGGTTAACGCCTTGTTAGCATTTGCAGGTAATATGTTGCAACGTAATGATAACAGACCTTCCTTAGTGCAAGATGGTGCGCCATCAGAGAGTGAGTCTGAGTTGAGCGTTGCGTGATCACGAGGAAAATACTGAGTGACCCTTGTCTGTTAGGTGTATTTTTGCCACGTTGGCTAAAATTCGTTAATTCCTCTTCGAGCTACTAAGCAGGCGAAGCCTTGAAGGTGAGAGTGTCAAAAGTACGTTTCTTGACAAGAGGATAGCGAATTCTACGAGAGCGTGGTTGTCCGGTTTTCTAATCAGGAGGTTTTCCACGGAGTTTTGGAGGTAGGGCAGGTGTGTCAATGACCGCTAAAACTCCTCCCATAGCCAGGGCAACCCCTCCCCGGGGTTAGTTTACTCACATCTTGCACCTAACCGTTTCAATATGCGATCACAATTTCATTGTTTCCATATTCTGCCGAGACTCCAGGACGTTCCGATATTTTGATAAATTCCCGTCGCAGATGTCTTCATCACTGCCCGCTATCCTTCCCCACCCTACGAGTACATTCAGGGTGGGGACTGCCGCGAAAATTGTTCAAACTTCCAAATAGCGCAGAAAATTCTTCCTCGGATCGACTCATAATAAAAAAAGAGTTAAGAAAGATGAAGCTGGGCTATCTTTGTTATGAGCAACACAGCCTTAAATTTAGTCGCAATATCTGTCTTTATAATGACAATTTCCACCCTGTTGGGACCGTTGTTTCACTTGTCACCCGCAATCCCAGCAATTGCCACATTTACCCTTTTGGGAATAGCAACTTTCGATGTATTTAGTTTACAAGGCAAGGGTGGAAATCTACTTTTAGATTGGATAGCAGGTTTTTCACCGGAACACAGAGAACGCATCATTCACCACGAAGCAGGACATTTTCTAGTCGCTTACCTGCTGGGTATTCCGGTTATAAACTATACCCTAAGTGCTTGGGAAGCGCTCAAACAAAGACAACCAGGGCAAGGTGGCGTCAGCTTTGATGATGGCAAATTAGCATCCCAACTCGAACAAGGTAGAATCAGCGCCCAAATGCTAGACCGCTACTGCACTGTTTGGATGGCAGGTATTGCTGCTGAAACACTCGTTTACAAAAATTCTGAGGGTGGAGCTGATGATAAAACCAAGCTATCAATAGTATTGACAAATCTAGGATTTTCTGCATCAACTTGTGAGCAGAAACAACGCTTTTGTACACTCCAAGCCAAAACGCTATTGCAAGAAAATTGGTCAGCATATCAAGCTTTAGTCAATAGTATGCGACAACGTGCAACAGTTGCAGAGTGTACTCGTGCAATTGCCCAGGCTTATGAAGAAACAGCCTGAAGATGTGAAGCATGATGGAATACGTAGCTACCGCAACCAATGACTCGATTACGTCCAGTAGCTTTAGCTTGCAACAGGTATTGATCGGCGCGATTCAACAAGCTGGTTCCCTTAACATCATCTTCTGGTCGCAAACAGGTTGCTCCCAAGCTGATTGTAATGTTGATAGCCAGTTTAGTGTTAATTGCGAATGCTTGTTCGCTAACAACTCGATTGAGACGACGCGCCACCAGGAGTGCTTCATCACAGGTGGTGTTGCTCAGAACAATCACAAATTCCTCACCACCATAGCGGAAAGCAGTGTCACCAAACCGTAGATTGTGGCGCAGACGATGACAAAGCAGCTGCAACAGGCGATCGCCGATTAAATGCCCATGGCTATCGTTCACTTTTTTAAAATAGTCCACATCTAGAATAATCAACGAGAGCGGAGTTCCATGACTACGGGCTTTTTGAATTTGCTTGGGTAAGTCCCACTCCAAAGCACGGCGATTATTCAACTCCGTCAACGAATCAGCTAAGGCGATCGTTGATAATAAATCATTCGTCCGCAGCAAATCGCGATATTTCTGTGCCTTACGCAAGCCTACAGTTAAGTGAGCTAGCAATAATTGCTCGTTGGCAGTTTTCTCATTTTGTCCAGACGCGTCATCGCGCGTTTGGACAGACCAAATATAAGCATCAGCTCCAAGGCGTAGTGCAGCACAAGTCATCTCCAACTCCCATTCCTTGCCACACTGACTTCTCAGAGCGTGCAACTGAGGACGATCCTCCAAAAGGATACAGTAAATCCAGGATAACTTTGTCTGTTCTTTGAGCCAACGACACAGTTCCATGCCATCATCCAAGCTAGCCTGTACCACTATCACATCAGGCGGCGTGATTTGGATGTGCGACACCGCCTGATTCAGATTACCGATCACCTCTACGCTAAAAGCGGATGCATCACGGATCTGATCTGGAAGTGTGGTGAGAAAATGATCACCTCCGAAGACCAGAATAGATATATTCATTGCTTTGCTTTTTGCCCTATTTCAACTTCAAGGGGATGTCTTTAGTAAAACTTAACTAACGCTCCCTGTGATCACTGATTGTGCCGCTATTTTTGGTAATCAGGGATACTAACTCTTCCCTTTCTTGTTGTTTCCCTCTTTACTTTATTAAAAACCTCCCATTTTCTTACCTCCTAGTACTTTACCTTTACTACTACAATCGCTGTATTTTTCATTTCTGATACATAATGTCCGTTGTTTGCTCATTGATTTCAAACAGTAGAAATACTGAATATTTGATGGAAGTATGAAGGTGCTCTTGTGATACTTAAGTATAAAGTATGTTAAGATGATGATAAGCTCATCCACTTAAATCACTTTTTGTATATAAGGATTTAAAGAAGGGACAGGGAATAGGGTTTATTAAAAAAACTGTCGCCTTTTTCTTGTATGCCTTCACAATTTGCCAAAACACTACGTAAAATTACGAGAAAATAAAGCTGTAGAAAAAACTGACCCCAACAACCTGACCTTCATCTAAGAACAGGTAATCAAAGTCAGATTACCTTCTTGCAATAGCAAAAATTGAGAAATTTTGTGGCGGTCGTGCTGGGAAAGCCAGTTCTCAAAAGTACAATAAAATTGTGAACAACTAATAAAGGGCTACTGATATCCTTCGATGTGGTACCCCGCAGCAACAATTGCCTGTTTGATTGACTCCTCAGAAGCAGCAGACTCCACAGTCACAGTTTTAGCTTTTACATCCACATCCACCTTGGCGTCGGGTTCCATAACGTGGATAGATTCGGAAATCGTTGCTGCACAATCCTCACAGGCAATGTTCGGAACGTTCATTTTTAATGCCATAATCTACCTCTTTTAGGGAATTTTGATTTTTTCTCAGCTTTGATTGTAATAATCGTTAGCAGGCTGGCTCATCCTACCAGAGTTAGGTGATTGTGGCACTACGTAATAGCTGCACAAGCTGCGACTTGGGCAAAGGTTGCTGGTCGCAAACTAAAACAAAATGCAAAAATGGGGACTAGGGCCTTTTCCCAATCCCCCATTCCTGATTATTGAAACTACTTTTGTAAGCACCCATGTCTCATCATCCCCAGTACCTCGGCGGTAACGAAATTCGCGCCTTATTCCTTGACTTCTTCGCGCAAAGGGGACACCAAATTCTCCCAAGTGCTTCCCTCGTTCCAGAAGACCCAACTGTACTGCTGACAATTGCGGGGATGCTACCATTTAAACCCATCTTCCTAGGACAGCGCAACCCGGAATTCAAGCGTGCGACGACTTCCCAAAAATGCATCCGCACCAATGATATCGAAAATGTCGGACGCACTAAACGGCATCATACGTTTTTTGAAATGTTGGGTAACTTCAGTTTTGGGGACTATTTCAAAGAACAAGCGATCGCCTGGGGTTGGGAGTTGTCAACAAAAGTCTTTGGTTTACCCCCAGAACAACTCGTTGTTAGTGTCTTTGAGGAAGACGATGAAGCTTTTGCAATCTGGCGCGATCAGATCGGTGTTCCGGAAGCTAGAATCAAGCGCATGGGGGTAGATGATAACTTTTGGGTATCTGGTCCCACTGGTCCTTGCGGTCCATGTTCGGAAATATACTACGACTTCCACCCTGAACGCGGCGACGACAATATAGACTTAGAAGACGACAGCCGGTTCATTGAGGTTTATAACCTCGTCTTCATGCAATACAATCGGGATGCTGAAGGCAACTTAACACCACTTGCCAACAAGAACATCGACACCGGGATGGGTTTGGAGAGAATGGCGCAAGTTCTCCAAAAAGTTCCCAACAACTACGAAACTGATTTGGTTTTCCCGATTATCAAAACAGCAGCGGATATTGCTGGGATAGATTACGAATCGGCTGATAAGAAAACCAAAGTCTCCTTAAAAGTGATTGGCGATCATGTTCGTGCCGTCGTCCATATGATAGCCGATGAAATTCGCGCCTCCAACGTGGGACGAGGTTATGTGCTGCGTCGCCTGATTCGTCGGGTTGTCCGTCACGGGAGATTGATTGGCATTCAAGGAGAATTTACCACCCAAGTTGCGGAGACGGCGATCGCTCTTTCAGAATCAGCATACCCCAACGTGCGGCAACGCGAAAATGCCATCAAAGCCGAACTGCAACGCGAAGAGTCTCAGTTTTTGAGAACTTTGGAACGCGGCGAAAAACTGCTTGAGGAAATCATTGCCCAGGTACAAAGCAAAGGCGAAACCCAAATCAGCGGTGAAAGTGCTTTTACTTTGTACGATACCTACGGTTTCCCTCTAGAACTCACTCAAGAAATTGCTGCTGAATACAACCTCACCATTGATGAGGCGGGTTTCGATGCAGAAATGCAAAAGCAGGTAGAACGCGCCAAGGAAGCACACAAAACCATCGATTTAACCGTGCAAGGTTCTCTCGACAAGCTGGCGGAACACATCCACGCGACAGAATTTTTAGGTTACACCCAACCTGTAGCGACATCTAAAGTCGAAGTGGTGTTGGTTAATGGCGTCTCCCAAGAAGAAGCAGAAGCAGGAACAGAAGTACAAATTGTCCTCGACCAAACCCCATTTTATGCAGAGTCGGGAGGACAAATAGGCGATCGCGGTTATATCTCCGGCGATGGCGTCCTCGTGACAATTCACGACGTTAAGAAAGAATCTGATTTCTTTGTTCACTTCGGACACATCGAACGCGGTACAATCCGAGTAGGAGATGCTGTAACCGCACAAATTGACCCAGCTAATCGTCGCCGCGCCCAAGCCAACCACACCGCAACTCACCTATTGCAAGCAGCGTTGAAGAAAACTGTCGATGAAGGGATATCGCAAGCTGGTTCACTTGTATCGTTCGACAGGTTGCGGTTTGACTTCAACTGTCCGCGTCCTCTGACACCAGAAGAAGTGCAGCAAGTTGAGAAACTGGTGAACATTTGGATTGCCGAAGCACATTCTGCAAAAGTGGAAACTTTGCCCTTAGCAGAAGCAAAAGCCAGAGGTGCTGTTGCTATGTTCGGTGAAAAGTACGGCGAAGAAGTGCGGGTGATTGACTTCCCAGGTGTATCAATGGAACTGTGCGGTGGGACTCACGTCAGTAACACTGCGGAGATAGGCGTTTTCAAAATCGTCTCGGAAGCTGGGGTAGCTTCGGGAGTGCGGCGGATTGAAGCTGTTTCTGGTCCGGCTATCTTAGATTACTTGAATGTCCGTGATAAAGTCGTTAAAGATTTGAGCGATCGCTTTAAGGTAAAACCTGAAGAACTTCCCGACAGAATCACCACTCTGCAAAACGAACTCAAAACCACCCAGAAGGAACTGGAAACCCTGAAGTCACAACTTGCTATTGCTAAATCTGATAGCTTGCTGCAAACTGTCGAGTCGGTTGGCAATTATAAAATTCTCGTTGCCAAGATGGAAGACGTTGATCCAGAATCCTTAAAAACCGTAGCCGAACGCTTGCTGCAAAAAGTCGGTAATGGTGCGATCGTGCTAGGTTCAGTTCCGGAAGAAGGAAAAGTTAGCCTAGTTGCTGCTTTCAGTCCAGAGGTGAACAAAAAAGGCTTGCAAGCAGGTAAATTTATTGGTACAATAGCCAAAATTTGCGGTGGTGGCGGTGGCGGACGTCCTAACTTAGCGCAAGCAGGCGGACGCGATGCGAGTAAATTGCCAGAGGCGTTGGAACAAGCGCGGAGTGAGTTGCGATCAGCTTTGGGTTAACCACCTTATAGTTTAAGGCGAGGGAGAAATCCGTGGCTGGTTTTGTTGTGGTTTATCAGTAAACAAGAGTGCAAAAGTCAGTTTTATGAAAATAAAACCACAGATTAACACAGATGCACACAGATTAATTATCTGTGTTAATCTGTGTGCATCTGTGGTTCCAAATACTTAATTATTGGATTTTTGCAAGAACTCTAGTGGAGATAATCGGCTATCAACAGATGTTCGACATGCCATTCAGGATTCAAACAATAAAGTTTATTTGAGTGTTCTATCAATCTCGGAGTCCATTGTCAAGTATCAGTTGGGTAAACTTCCACTCCCAATACTGTTCGCACAATAAAACAAAAAAGGGATGCTTATCTCAATCCCTTTTCCAAAAACAAACTTTATCTTGAGTCGGAACGATTAAAACAGTCGAAAAATAAACGGATAACGGAACGGTTCATCGGGCTTGCTGAAACAGTGCAACAGCGCCCAAATTGTCAGTCCCCAATGCAGTGCAAAGCCAAAAGCAACAACAGGGAAAAATAAAATTCCGCCAATACCAAAGGTCAGCCAAGATAGAATCCCAATTGGAACTCCAATTAAGATTGCCCAAAACCAAACATTGAAGTGAAAATTAATTGATTCTTTAGCGTTGCTTTTTACAACTGGGTCATCGGAAATTAAGTTAATTGCAATTGGAACCCCAATCGACAACAATGCTGTACTAAAGAAAATCGACCCATGACACAGAGATGATAGTAATCTGCGCTTATCAGAATCGTACGTAACTTGCATCTTGGTGGCTCCTCAATTCGCTTTCTTGCTTCAATTTTAGAAGTCACCGACTAGATTTAGCATTGCAGATTCCCGTACTGAGGGAGTTTTCAGGCTTTTCCTTGAGTACAGATTAACTTTGAGCGCGACTCATCTATTGGTTATGAGGTTTACCGAACTCCTGCAGTAGAAGCAAAGTTTGGAGCTAACAAGTGTGAATGCACTAGAGATAATATAGAGTAAGGCGAAGCCCTAACTTTAAATTACTTAACAAAGGCGGTATAAAATGGGTCGCTTAAATCCTTTCTCTCTTCAAATGCAGATTACCCAAATGTTTGAGCAAGGGCAATCATTTTTCGCCACAATCAAAGTGCAGGATTGGTTGAAAGAACGTAATCAAAATCCCGCAGATTACGACATTCTCTTCCATAAAAAACCCGCACCTCCTGGTTCCAAACAAGTTATGGTTGTTGAAATTGAGTTGCGTCGCAAAGATGGACAACCTGTCGATCCGTGGTTGCAAGAACAAGCGAACCTTCATGCCTAATCTGAAATAATCTTCAAAAAAAACAACCTTAAAAAAGGATAATTTCGCGCCAAGTCGCAAAGACGGTAAGATATTTTTTGCGTCTTTGCGTGAAATTTAAAACTTCACACAATTATTATGGTCAACCTCTGGACTTCCGCAGACCATGCGTTACGCTATCTTGCACAAGCAGATACGATTCCCCATTGCACCGAGAAAGATAATTGACTTTTGCAAGAAGTCTAATGAATACCAGGTGCAATTATGACGTATCAAATTGTTGCAAATTTGACTGAAAACCAGATTTCAGATCTCCTGGATTTATACAAAAACGAATTTTGGAGTAACAAACGCAAACGTGAGGACGTTCTTAAAATGCTTGCAGCGTCGGATATTGTCGTCGCTTTGGTAGATGAGAGCGATCGCTTGATTGCTTTTACTCGTGTTCTCACCGACTTTGTGTACAGGGCAACTATTTATGATGTCATCGTTAAACCAACGCTTAGAAAAATGGGGCTTGGTGCTAAGTTGATAGATGCAGTGATCACTCATTCTGAGTTAGCCTCGGTTGAGCAATTTGCTCTTTATTGTTTGCCAGAGATGATTCCTTTTTATGAACGTTGGGGCTTCACTGCTGAGATTGACCTACAGATCATGTTCATGTCTCGAACAAACCCATTTCATAAAATATCATGAGTAATAACATTGAAGACATCTACAACTTCCTGAAAATATCAGATTCCATGGCCACTTCTGGACAACCGACTAAAGAACAGTTTTCGGCAATCAAGCAAGCAGGATATCAAACTGTTGTGAATTTGGCACTAGCAGAATCTACCAACGCTTTACCTGATGAAAAACAAATTGTGGAAGCTCAAGATATGCAGTATGTACATATTCCAGTGGTTTGGGAAAAACCCACGCTTGAAAATGTGAACGAATTTTTTAGTGTCATGGAAGCAAACACAGACAAAAAAGTTTTTGTTCATTGTGCGGCTAACATGAGAGTTTCAGCATTCATGTATCTTTATCGCCGCCTACATGAATGCATAAGTGAGGAAGATGCAAAAAAAGACTTACAGAAAATTTGGGTTCCAAATGAAAACTGGCAGAATTTTATGAACCAGGTTATTGATAATTCTCATTAAACAGACATTCACAAATATTTTGCACGTCGGGGTATTGCATTTGATGAAGCCAAACTTCAAAGCTTGATGACACAATAGCCACTCTTGAGCGCACTTTTTAAAATAAATGTGACTCAAACCACAGCGCTTTCAGAGAAATCGCTACAATACAGCATAAATGCAATACAAATCTGCGGCAAATGCTCAGGCGACTTTGGCGGTGGCTCAAACGGTTTTTTCAGCGGTTATTTGGTAGTAAGCACCCATCTCCTCAAGCGGGGGGACACACAAAGGTAGAACCACTCAAACAGCCGACAGATGCGGAGTATGAAGCGTTGTTCCTCAAACTGTTGGCTGGTGTGAATGAGGGCTGGAGTCGGGGACGGGTGCGGGGTTTCTTGGATGCAAATAAAATCACTCAGGTAGGTTTGGTGGAATGGTTGCGCCGCTTTGGCGAGACATTGCTAGTATCAAGCGCCCAGAATACAGAGTTAGCTTCCCGCATGGTGCAACTGGGTGAGGTGGGTATTGGGGAAGTGGGGGAGGTGGCACATGAAATTGGGATGCGGTTGTTGAAACGGGAAGGAGAAACGAACCACATAGCCGTGGAGGATGCAGAGGAAAGAGAGGAGGAAGATGCAGAAGCTTGGTTTGACCGAGGTGTTGAGCAATACATGGCAGGGGAGTTTGAACAAACAATTGCATCCTTCGACAGAGCAATTGAATTCAAACCTGACTTCCATCAAGCTTGGCACAACCGGGGCATGGCGCTGGATAAGTTAGGGCGATTTGAAGAAGCAATTGCATCCTTCGACAGAGCAATTGAATTCAAACCCGATTTCCATCAAGCTTGGTTAAATCGGGGTATTGCGGCAGGAAATTCAGTGAATTATCATCCCCACCTGGCTTTTATGAGTGCTATCGCCAAAAAAAATCCTGCCCTTAATCAGCGTGATTATGAGGGGAAATTGGCAAGCTATGAGGAAGGGTTGAAATATTGCCAGCAAGACACTCACCCAGAAGGCTGGGGAATGTTGCATTGGGCGATAGGTAATGCACACTATTCTCAATGGCGCGACAATTATTCCCTTCGCCGCCTCTATTTAGGACAATCTGTTAGCAGTTATAATAAGGCGCTGAAAACTCTCACAGAGACTGATTTTCCTGAGTTGCATCTGGAAGTTTTGCAAGACTTAATTGGCGTTCGGCAACATTTGGGGGAAACTGCCAAAGCCCAAGAACTCCAGAGACGTGCTACAGATATGTTGCGACGCTTGCTGGATGAATGTAAAAGTCCTGGTGAGAAAAAGCGGTTAGGTTTGAAGTTTGCAGGTTTTCAGCAGTTCAGCGTTGATTTAGCTGTGCAGTTAGGAAACTGGAGTGCTGCGCTGGAACTGGCAGAACAGGGGAAAAAGACCTGCTTATCTTGGCTGATGGATGCTGGAGGTGATGACTCACCCAAGTGGGAGGAGATAAAACAGCTGCTTAATTCCACTACCGCTATAGTTTACTGGCATCTCAGCCCAGCAGATCTACACACCTTTATCCTCAAACCTGACGCCCTATCACCTATCGTTATATCTCCTCCTCTCGAGGAGGGTGAGTTGGAGAGCTCAGCAGCAGTGGAACGCTTGCACAAGTTTGAGGACTGGGTGAAAGATTGGAATAAACAATACGCGAATTATCGCAAGAGCAAAGACAAGCAACGTGAAGACGAAAACACATGGCGCGACAATTTGCCCGAATTGCTTCGCAAGCTGGCTAAGATTCTTGATATCCCGGCTATTGTTAACGCCCTAAACCTAACCCCCCAGCACATTTCTCTACAAGGACAGGGCGAGCTAAATTCCCCTTCTCTACAGGGGGATGGGTTAGGGGAGTCAATCCAAAACGTCATTTTGATTCCTCACCGTGACTTACACCGCTTCCCCCTCCATGCACTGTTTCCTAATGACTTCACCATCAGCTATCTACCTAGCGCCCAAATTGGCTTGCTCTCCCCAACCCCCCTTAAAAAGACAGGCTATGAGCAGTACACTTTACTAACTATCGAACATCCCAACAGCAAAGGTTATCCCTCATTGGAATTTGCCCAAATTCAGTCTGAGGCGATTTGCCGGATGTTCCCCAACAAAAATCGTCTTCCCTCGGAACAAGCCACAAAAGAAGCAGTTATAACCGCTTTGTCCAAAAAATACGATATTTTTCACTTTACAGGGCATGGCGAAGACAATTTCAACAATCCTGCTTTATCCCACTTGGCGTTAGCGGGTGACGAAAAACTAACTCTTGCCGATATCCGCGATTTTGATTTGACAAGCTACCGACTTGTCAGTCTTGCGGCTTGCGAAACCGCTCTCACGGGTGATCACACCATCACAACAGAATATGTGGGGCTTGTCAGTGGCTTTATGGGTTGCGGTGTGGCTCATGTTGTCAGTACCCTGTGGACTGTGGAATCAGCCGCTAGCGCTTTGGTGATGATGAAATTTTACGAACTGCTTCGACAAGACAAACCAGAGGTGGTAGCTTTGGCTGCGGCTACCCAATGGTTGCGAAATGTCACAAATGCGGAGCTTGCAGAATGGTATGCAACCGAAATTGTTAAATTTCCCGAAGATGAAGGCATCCTTCACCGTTTTTTGTCACGCTATTTAAACATTATTAAGAATAAAACCGAACCAAGTAAACAACCCTATAATCACCCTTACTTCTGGGCAGCTTTTACAATTACAGGGATTCCATCATGCAACCAGTAGAAGCCTCCCAACTCAAAGCCTTTATTTTGGCACTCTAGCACCTTGACCAAACTAACGGTGTAGGGGTGCAGAGGTATAAGGGTATAAGGGGGAAGAAAAATTAATTAACGTTAACTGTTTCCCCCTACACCCTACACCCCTACACCCTTACACCCTTATTCCCTTACACTTTGCCCTGAGGGCATTGACGCAATAGGGTTGATTTTTGTCGCGCTAACCTATATAGTTCTACGCATCTTTCGCCGCTAAAACATTCTCTTACTCTGCGTCCTTCGCGTCTACGCGGTTCTATATTCTCACTATGTCTTCAGTTCTCACAATCCAAAGTATATACACCGATGGTGCTTGCACAGGCAATCCTGGTCCTGGTGGTTGGGGTGTCGTTGTCTATTTCAGTGATGGTTCCATCCACGAAATAGGTGGTGCATCCTCCCGAACTACTAATAACAAGATGGAGATGCAAGCAGCGATCGCCGCCCTCGAATTTTTAAAAGACTCAGGACAAACCGAACCCATCCCCCTCTACACTGACAGCGAATACCTCATCAATTGTGTAACCAAGTGGGTTAGAGGTTGGAAAAAGCGAGGTTGGAAAAAGGCAGATGGAAGCCCTGTTCTTAACCAAGACCTGTTGGAAACCTTAGACGACCTCAATAGCCCACGGGTAAAATGGGAGCATGTCCGGGGTCATGCAGGTAATGTTGGTAACGAACGTTGTGATGCGATCGCCCGCGCCTTCGCCAATGGCAAAACCCTATCTCTGCAACAACAAGACTTCTCTAATTTTCACCAAATCATAGAGCAAAAAAGCGAGGTCAATGTATCAACAGGAGCTGATTTTGCCACAAACTCTACAATAATTAACACAAAGAAACAGGAAATCAGTACTCTGGGAACAGATATAACCACTATGGAACCACAAACCCACTCTGCTAGCTCTGTAAGCGAGGAAGTTCCTCGAGAGACGAGGGTCACGCAACTGCAAAACTTAGTTGAAACCCTCCGTATTGCTGACGAAATTGCCGAAAAAGGCTACCTCATTACCAGTTCCGAACTGGCAGACCTGATGGATGTCCACGCCAGCGCTGTCACGAGTCGTGGCGACGAGTGGCGCTGGCGGAACTGGATTGTATCACGAGTGCGACGAGAAGGCAATCAAATTCTCTGGGAACTGGAACGAGGGGACCGGGTCGAAAATGAAGAGTGAAAAATGAAAAAATTGTTTTCTCTTCTATCTTCAGTACACCTCTTGCAAAAACTAACAACAGTGAAAATGAAACCACACATAAACATTGATGCACACGGATAAATAACTAGTGTTAATCAGTGTCCATCTGTGGTTCTAAATATCCATTAATCATACTTTTGCAAGAAGTCTAGTGCAGCGGGCGCAGAAATAACTAGACAGTTAGAAACAAGTAAAAACCCTGATTGTGTAACTATTTTTCTCTTCTGACTCCTGACTTCTGACTTCTGACTCCTTGCACTAGTATTTTCGTCCCCGCCACTCTCTTGGAGTGCGGAATGCAGATAAGAAAATTCGCAGCACCGCTACTGGGTCAGCTAAAGGCGAAAGCCAGAACAACCAGCCACCCTTTGCTTGGGTGCGGTCATAGGAAGGTGCGATCGCAAAAAGCATTGCAAAACGAATCACCAGTAGAAAGAGATTCAGCGCTAATAGGAGGAGGGGGGGAGTGGGGGAGTAGAGGAGTGGAGGAGGGGGAGAAAGGAAGAGGTAGGTGAGGACGACTATGAGGGGTAGACCTTGAACTGCTGAAAGTAGCCATAAATCCCCCCAAAGTTGAGGGCGGGAGGACGCGTCTTTCAGGTCAAGGCTGCGCCCCCATTGTTCCCAAGTTTCCATTGCTCCCTCATACATCCGCACCTTCAGCACTTTTGCCCCATCTAAAAAGCCGACCTTAAATCCAGAGGCGGCTATATTCCGTGCTAAGGTGACATCATCACAAAAAGAACCACTCGCACTGGTATAGCCACCCACAGCGGCCAGAACAGAGCGACGGCACAAAAAGCATTGCCCATTTGCCATCACCCGTTCTGACTCCTGCGTGTTGACACCAGCAGGGTGAAATCGGTAAAGCAGAGTCATCAACAATGCTGGTTGTAGCCAGCACTCTCCTGGATACTTGAGAATGAATTGGGGTGAGAGGGAAACCAAGTCATAGCCAGAAGCTTCTGCTGTCTTCACCAAACCAGCAACTAAACCAGGTGAGGGTTGTGTATCAGCATCCATACCCAAAAACCACTCACTCCCCTCTGAGGTCTGCAAAAAGCCGTAATGCAACGCCCAAGGACGCCCCACCCAATCAGTGGGTAGGGGATCATCCGTCATCAGGCGAAAGCGGGGGTCTTTCTGCTGTGCTGCTTTTACCAAGTCGGGTGTGCCATCACCAGACTTGCTATCTACAACGATAATTTCCCGGACTTCGTAGCTTTGCTGACTTATGGCGTCTAGCAGGGGACTAATACGAAGAGCCTCATTCAGGGTGGGAATGACAACACTGACAGCACCCAAAAATTCTGGTGTGGGATTTTTGGGTGCAATGGGAGGATGGCGGCTAGGTCCAGTAAGGAGGCGCGACAGCAGAATTGCTGTTGCTGGTAATTGGATAAGCAGTAATAAGAGTGAGATAGCACTTGCTATCGTCCATGTGTCTAGCACAGCAAAATACCAGGCGATGGGAATCAAAGCTCTACTCAACGGCAACTTTGACGCTCGCTACAGAAACTTCAGTAGTTGTCGGTGCAACAGCAACATGAGCAGATGGGGCTTTTGATCTCCACCAAAGTGCTACAGCAGGAACGACACCAATCACAAAGCCCAGAGAAACTGGGATAGCAAATCCAGCTGCTAAGCTGAGTCCAGCAGCGAAGAAAAAATTGCTGAGATAAACGACTAAGGGTACCCAGAGTTGCGATCGCTCCAATTTAATTGGCGTGTTTCTCCATAGCAAAGCTGCTACTGTCATGAATAGAGCGCTAGTGCCAAACCAACCAGCATAGTTTTGGTAGGGTGTTCCAAAGAACGCTCCTGGATTTTCCCAATACCAAAAGGGGAGAGTTGTTTGACTCATGGCTGGTTCTAATGCAAAGTCCCAGCAGGTGAACAGCATTGCGCCCAAGGCTATGGCACCTACGTGGCGCGCTAAACTGGGATTTTGAGCGACACCCAGACCGGCACGAGCAATCAGGTAAGAAGACAAGCCCACATAAAACCAGGATAAGGGAATTGTAAATGGTACAAGCCCCGCAATTTTATATCCTAAGCCACTTAAGTAACTGTAGTCTCCAAAGGGAAACCCAGTGCTAGTTCCTAGTAATTCACTGCCCACCGATATTGACATAGCTGGCAGCATAAACCCTAGCCAAGCGCGCCATCCCAATACCCGGTATGCATAAATGGAGACAGCTATTGTCCCCAAAATAATATCTACCACACCGCCATCAGCCAAACTCAACTGCATGGCTGTTTGTCCAACTCCTCCTAAGTCCAAAATAATTGCGGCATTAGGTATGACCAATAGAATGCCTATCAGTCCAAAAGCCTTTGCCAAGATATGACTCGTGAGGCATACGCGCTCAGCGATAACAAGTTGTCTCATAATAATTCCTTAACAAGACATGACACGCGGCTACTTAGCTGCTAACAGTTTACAAATATTTAAGAAAATATTTAACAATATTGTGCGGGGATTGTTGGCAAACTTGCTTTGCTTTCATTGGGAGAGCATAACAGCCTCTTGATTTAAGCTAGAAAAAATATGATAATAGACTTACATTTTAAGCCATTCCAGCCAACATCTATCAACTAAATTTGGCTTTCTTGTGATCGGTTATAGTGTAGGTAAGCAATTCATCCTTTCTCTACAGAGCAGCACGTTTATGCTTTAGATAGTTATGGAATGATACCCTGTCTTTATATTGGGAACAACCCATGTTAATCTTGACAAGACTTCCCTTCATTTCCTTAGCATTACTACTGCTTACTTACACGACCGTCGGCTGGGTGATATCTAAAGCACATACCCATTGGTTTATATGGCTACTGGTTGTTAGTGCTATCTTAGTTCTGGTGGGAGGCTTAACGATTTCCTTTATAAAGCTTGCAGACTATTCTTTGAGCTTATTTAAATCAAATCTCAGGTCTTTTGGTATTTCCCTTCTTGCAGCCTTGTTGTTCTTTTTGATGATAGCGAAGTTCCGAATATTTGTTGATACGTTGGTAATTGTTGCTGCAACTCTATTAGCAAAGATAGACTTTCAAACATCTGGCTTTAGTCCAGGGAAAATCTTTTGGTTTTTGTCTATATTCTCTTTGACAGGATTAGCCTTAGGTGCGCTTATCTATAAGTTAATCTAAAGCCAAAAGTCCATAGTTACTATGGACTTTTGACATTAGACCCCTTCGGGGTTCGCCCTTCGGGCATCTCCTCCGTAAGAAACTGCGGTACTGGTCTCACCGCCTACAGGACTGGACTCACCAGTCGCTCATGGGGGTTTCCCCCAAGACCGCGCTGGCTGACTTTTGACTAACTAGCGACTACTTCAGCTGCCGCAGCCACTGGGTAAACGCTAACTTTTTTGCGAGTTTTGCCCTTGCGTTCAAACGTAACCACGCCGTCAATTAAGGCAAACAGAGTGTCATCGCTGCCAATACCAACGTTATTACCAGGATGAAATTTAGTGCCGCGCTGACGCACTAGGATATTTCCCGCCAAGACAACTTGACCGCCGTAGCGCTTGACGCCTAGTCGTTGAGCGTTAGAGTCACGACCGTTGCGTGTACTACCTGTTCCTTTCTTATGAGCCATAATTTCCTCTTGTATCTCTATATCTATTATTCAGTAGCAGTTTCTTCAGCAGGTGGGTTATCACCAACGGGTGTTGCAGCAGCTTCTTGAGTTTCAGTTGTTGCAGTTGCTTGTGAACTTACTTCAGCTTCTGGTGTTAGAGTGATTGCGGTTTCTTCTGAGGCAAGTACTGAATCATTGAGACTAATTGAGTTAATCAATAATCTGGTGATTTCCTGGCGATGACCCCGCTTTTTACGCGTTTTCTTTTTCGGTTTCATTTTATAAACCAGGACTTTGCGACCTCTAAAATGCCGCATCACCGTTCCTTCTACCTTCGCCCCTGTCACAAGTGGCTGTCCTATGGTGACTTCGCCGTTATGCTGCACCAACAAGACTGCTTCTATAGTAACTTTCTCGTCCTCTTGAGCAGAAAGTAGTTCAATATCGTAAAAGCGACCTGGTTCGACTCGTAATTGTTTGCCACCAGTTTCAATAATTGCGTAGGTCATAAGGATTGTCCTTGAGGTTGCCGTACAGGTAGCTGGACTTTATGCTCACAAGAAAGCTTTCCAGCTTTTGCATTGTCTTTACCTGATCCGAGCAGGAATGAGACACACAATCTATAATTATACCCCAAAAACTGGCTTATTGTCAATAATAACAAAAAACAAGGAATTACAAGCAACCCTTCAACAGACAAGAGTTCTTGGACAATACTTTCAGTATTTTTATTATCTAAAGCTATGAGCGCCAACTAGATTTTCACCAGCAGATACAAAAGATGGGACAGATAAAGAGCAAGCCTTCCACCCAGATTTCACTGATACACTCATCAGTCGGCATATACCACCACGCTGACCCTCTGGGGTGTAATACCGACAGTAGCGACAAGCTGAAACACAGGATTTTAAGGTTGTCATAACTAGCACGCTTATTAAAGAAAAATATTCTTAGCTAAAAAAAATGGTTTTGTCCCCCATAAGTATGGCAACGATTTCTTTAGTAATGCATAGTAATTGGACAATTTTGTGAAAAAGTTTTTATTACTAAATATTAGTTTACATACTTAACTTGTAATAAATTTAAGTTGGTTGCTCAGAAAGCAAAGGTAGTCCGGACAACTCCTAAATAAATCGTGTCGTTGCTGTCGTTATGTTCTGGATTAGTAATGATTAACAGTCCTGGTGTGATAGAAATTTTGTCGTTGGCTTGGAAGCGATAAAAAATCTCCAGATGAAAAGAAATATCGGGATCAGTAAAGTTTTTCCCCAAACCATTGCTAATAACTTTCGGCGGTTGACCAAAAACAATACCAGCTAGGTTTCCTTTGGCACCAAGATCCCGAAAAGCTAAGGTGATAGCATAGTTAAATATTTCTGCTTCTGGTTTATTGGGCAAATCTTCAGCTTTTGCTTTGGTGTAGCCAACCCAACCGCCCAAAATAAAGGTGCGGCTAACTTGGAACGTGCCTTCAACTCCAAAGGAATTCGCAGTTATATGATCAGCATCTCTATCAAAAGGATCATTAGCAAGCTCACTCCCAGTTCCTGTATTAAGGGTATTGTAGGAGCGCACATAGGTTAGACCTAAATCTAAAGCTTTGTTTGGCTGTATAATTAACTGGGCGATCGCCCCATAAGGACCTTTGAATATTCCAGACCTAGGATCATTGGCATCGTCAGCTAGATATCCTAACCCCAAAGTTACAGCTTTACTTAATTCATAATTGATGCCAACTCCTGTACTACCGATTTGTCGATATATGGGGTTGCGCCGTCCAAAACGAGAGATAGAACCACGACCACCACTATCAAATAATGGATTTACCGTGTCGGCAAAGTCATCAGAAGAAGCTTGTGCATTAATGTATACAACTCCGCGCTTACCAATGGGGAAGAGATATTGAAGTGTATCTATTTCCAGTCGATTACGACTATTCCCCTCAAACCCTAAGCGAGTCATGGAAGTACCTGTGACATCCTCATCAAATCTAGGGATATTTCTCGCTTGTAAACGGAGTAATAATCGGTCTTTGCCTGTGAAACTGGTATTAAAGGCTAAACGTAGGCGGCTACCGAAAACAATGTTGTCGTCCACTGAGTCATTGTCGTTTGCCTTTTGTCCACTGGCTCCAATTAGGGCAAAGATAGCTTCTCCTCTAAACTTAGTAGTGGTTGAAAACTGTTGCGCTGTCAACTGAGATGTACGTGCTTCTAAATTGTCTAGGTGTTGTCCTAGAGTTGACAGTTCTGGTGCAAACTCCGACTGCAACCGTTGCAAAACAACCAAGTCCCCTTTCTTCACCACCTCAGCAGTTCCCTCGGCAATCAGCTTGTTGACCTGGTTTAAGCAAGCTTCTACACCTACCGCAAACTCATAGCGGCTGAGGGTTCGATTTCCTTGATAGATACCATCGGGATATCCAACAATGCAATGATAGCGCTCTACTAGTGACTGCAAGGCTTGGAATGCCCAATCGGTAGGATTGACATCCGACAGTTCGGAAACAGAAGTCACCTGAACTGTGTTGGTTAGTTGGGAGTATTGGTTATTTTGTTTGAGAGCAGGAGTAGGTTGTGGTGCATCTTTAACTCTATTGCCTGAATTGCTTTCAGTTGTGGGTACTTCAGAGGCAAGGGTACTACTGGCTAATACTAAAGTGGCGCTAAGGAGTGCTGAAGCAATCCCTAGAGCCTTGCAGAAAATCTTTGACATTCTTTTTCAAAAAGATAGGAGCGTGTATTCCTACAGGACTTGATAAATGCGTTGTTGGGAAAATACACCCTCTTTTCTAGACTGGAAAAAGCGAGCAGTTGCTCCATCTCCAGTTAATAAATTTTTGGGAGACCCTGCCTCAACCAGCCGACCATCTTCTAAGTACCAGATTACATCGACTGTAGCTAAACGTTCTACACGGTGAGTGATTAATATAACTGTGCCTTGATGCTCTGCTAACACCCGGTCAACAACGGCAGTTGCTTGGACATCCAAATTGGCATCCACTTCATCAAGTAGCAGCAGGGGTGGATTGCCTAGAATGGCTCGTGCTAGGGCAATGCGTTGACGTTGTCCAGCCGATAAACCTACTCCACCTTCAGAAATGCGCGTTTTTTCGCCTTCTGGTAGTTCTGCTAGCACTTGCTCAATGCCACACAGTTCCCAAACTCTGGTAATTTCCTCTTTTGGAGCATCCGGATAACGATACCGGAGATTTTTAGCAACAGTTCCCCGTAGTAGGGGTAAATCAGGTCCAGCCATGCCGATCGCTCGGCGGATGGAAGCTAGATTATGAGTTGCTAGGTCTTGTCCATCCAAGCGGATTGTACCCTGTTGGGGATCAATCAGGCGAGCTGCAACAGAAAGCAGGGTTGACTTACCAGCACCATTGGGACCAACTAAAGCAACCACTTGACCCGCTTCGGCGATCGCACTCACCTCATGCAAAGCCCCCGCTACGCTGACACAATCAAATTCCAGACATCCTGATCCCAACTTCAAATCAGGCGCATCAGGTATCTCAGTGACCAAAGAAGGAGTATCCAGAAATTGTGCAATCTTTCGTAGCGATACCCGCGAGTTGTGCCAGTATTCTTGTACTCTACCTAAATCCCGCAGTGAAGGAACCAAGAATCCTACAATCGACATTGCCGCCACGACTGCCCCTGGAGTGGCTTCACCTGCCGCCACCTCAAAAGCTCCCACTAGCAGAGCAACGCCCGAAGCTAAGATAGCGGTTGCTTCTGTAACTCCTAGCAGTTGACCAGCTATCATCGCCTTGTCTACCATTGCCGCCTCAAGCTCACGGCTCTGACGGGCGATACGCTTTTTCTCGCGCCCAGACTGCCCAAAGACTTGTACGACAGCGATAGAAGCCACCTTTTCATTAATATTTCCCGCTAGGCGACTGAGGCAACGACGGGCTTCTCGTGCTGCCTTTTGCATTCGCTGACCCAGCTTGAAGGTAATTAAGCCACCAATAATCATAATGATGGCGACCGTCAAAGCTAAAGCCCAGCTAGCAAAAGAGAGGGCGAGCAAGGCTGCTAATATAGTGGAAGTGGCTACAACCAGACGAGCTAAACCCAAGCTTACCCATTGCCGCAGGGCTGTCAAGTCACCGACAAAGCGCAACATGACTCCGCCCTGACTACGACTTTGCAAAGCGCGAGGAGCAAGAGTTGCCAGTCGATTGTATAAGGTCATACGCACTTCGTAGGCGTAGTTTTGACCAATGATCTCAGCGTCAGCTCGTTCCGCTGTCCGCAAAAGCGCGATCGCAACTGCTGCCGCTACCAAACCCAAACCAATCTGCCATATCAGTGTATAGAAAGCCGGATTAGCCTTTGTGATCAACCGATCAAAGGCTTTTTCCACCAGCACGGCTTTTGCTACAGTGGCGGCAGCCTGAGCAAAACCATTGATCACCAAACGAACTAGAAGCCAGATGCGGCGACCACTGACTGCACGCGGAATTTTCCTCATACCGATAGCGCGATCTGGGGCTGGAGCAAACGCGATGTCAGGGCAGCTGCTTGTGTACGCAGCATCTCTAGGTCGAGAACAGGTAAACCTGTGGCGATCGCGGTTTCACGAGCTGCGAGGGGAGATGTTGTCACCGTACCACTAATCGCTAGCACGGGAAGCTGATACAGTTGGAGCAATTCCACACCAGCAGTGGCTCCCAAGGCACTATTTGTCGCAAATAGGACACCATCAACAGTGTTGCGGAAGGCGACCGAAGAGATGAGCTTTGATGTTTCATATTGGTACAAGCCATCGGCAATCTCTAAAACAATCACGTCAACCCCCTCCCCAGCTAGGTGACTGGTGAGAGTATCCAGAATTGTTTCAACTTCTTGAGGTGTTGCTCGATAAGTCGAGGGAAAACCGACATAAGTGAAATCAAGAACCAGGCTAGCTCCAGCATCGCGCATTAGCCAGATATCGTTACCTGCACCAGTTCCTGTAATCTTGGCGGCTCCCACTTTCAATCCGGAAAGTACCAAACCCTTAATTAAGTTAGCAGCCGTTGTTGTTTTACCGGAGTTCATCGATGTGCCAAGCACAGCTACAGTGAAAGGTCGTTGCCCAATGTAAGTAGTAGGCTTTAAAGCCCAATTAGCGAGGTTGACTCGCTGTCCGTTGCTATCAGCGAGTAAACCGATGGGAGTGATGGTAGTGGCAGGGTTTACTTTGATGTGCTGAGATAAAACTATAGCCGCCAATCCACCAGCGGCAACGAGATTACATGGCGATAAATCTAAGGGAACCTCAGCTTCAAACTGGTCAGGAGCGTAGCGATTGCCATAGCAAACGACGATCTCATCACCAGGAAACAAGCTAGCTTTGCGCCCGCTGGATAGTTCAATCTGCTTGTGCTGACCGATTTCTTCGACTCGTGCTAGTACTAAGTCACCACATTTGGGTGTCAAATCTCCGGTCAGAAGTTGAGTGAGCGCATCAAAATCGACGTGACGAGTTGTGTAAGCTGCCTTTGCTTGCTTAAGACGTGCGGGTTCTAAATCTAAATAAAAGTTATTCATGATACGTACCTTAGGAGTGTTTGTTGATAAATTTACGTTGATAAGTTCAACCTGGCGGTAGAACATCAAAGATTATGTGAGTACGCCATTCCTCTGAAGGATTGAAAGCTTCATGGGGCTGTTTATTGTCAAACCACCAAAGTTCGCCTTCATGCATCAGGGTTTCCTTGTTGCCACATTTCATCCAACTACCTGACTGGCTTTGGAGTACGAGGTGATAGCGATCGCGCAGTTTATAGTATTCACCGTTGTCAATATATTTTTGTGATAACTTCAAACATATGAAAAACTAAGCAACAGAATTGCTAGTAGCTAAACATTTTGTCTGATGCTCAATTAAATATTGAGATTGAATACTTGTTAGAGGTGTTACCTCATAAAAATTTCCTTTCCAAATATCCTGATCTTTTGAGTTTTTAGGTAGGAAAAAGCTTATCTTAATTGAGCAACAAATCTATGTATTTGTCTCTACAAGCCTTATCGGCAAAAACCTGCGTGACTTAAGTAAATATCTTAGTATTACTATCACTTGAGTTTTTCTGGTATTTACACCCTATGTGTTTAATCCTACTTTATTACTTATTCCAAATCAACCCTAAATTTAATTTATTTGTATAAACTTTGTCAGATTAAAATGTGTTTAATAACTCCTTGAACTTTTAATTTCATAACAGAATCTTCTTCTTATTTATTTCTGTTTTCAATCTAATGAGAGATGCAAAAAAAAATTCTTTATTCAAAAATCTACAGAAAGACTGAAGATATGATCCTTTAGACGTAGATACATACAGAATGGCATCCAGATTTTTTTGACTTTTACAAAAACTTTATTCAAGAATTTATAATTTAATGATTTTTTTGATTTAAATAAAATAAAAGAAAAAATTTAGCTCCAAAATTAAACTAATGTTTGCCTTGATCATCTATTCATTACAAATTAAAAATTAAAACTACTGAAATCAAACTTTACTTGGTATTTATGTATTGGATCATGAGAGAATTATAAGAAGTTTATAAGAACTTTCTTAGATTCGCAGTTGATAGCCCATGCCTCTGACAGTCTCGATCAGGTCATTACCCAGCTTCTTCCGCAGGTATCCCACATAGACATCCACAACATTAAAGCAGCGGTCATAATCGTAACCCCAGACGTAATTGAGAAGTTCCTCCCGACTTAAGACTTGACCTGCATATTGCACAAAGGTGTCTAAGAGGATAAACTCGCGGTTTGATAATTGGACTGTGCGATCGCCAACTTTGACTTGACGCTTGGGTAAGTCAAGGACGAAGTCACCGACTTTTCGGACTACTTCTTGCTTGCGTCCAGGTTGATCAACTTGGCGATGGCGCAACCGCAGACGCACCCGCGCAAGTAGTTCTTCAATACGAAACGGTTTTGTCATGTAGTCGTCGGCTCCGCCATCGAGTGCAGCAACTTTGTCAAACACATCGTCCCGAGCTGTAAGAATAATAATGGGCAGCCGTTCGCCCTGACCTCGCAACTGTTCCATAACAGTTGTGCCATCTTTACCAGGAAGACCAAGGTCAAGAATTAATAGATCAAAATTGTGGCTGCAAGCCATATGAATAGCGTGATCACCGTCCTTTGCTACTGCAGTCATGAAGCCATTCGCTCGCAGACTTTTTTCCAGAAAAGCAGCAATAGGAGTTTCATCTTCTGCGATGAGAATTTTGTGCATAAATGCAATACAACTTTAGTCAGATTTAAACTGGTATAACAATAGTGAAAGTAGACTCATTACCTGGTTGGCTAATGAGTTCCACCCAACCACCGTGAGCTTCGGCGATCGCTTTAACAATCGCCAATCCTAAACCAGCTCCGTCCGAACGACGATGAGTGTCACCTCGGACAAAACGTTGAAATATTTTCTGCTGTTGAGCAGGAGCAATGCCTTCTCCTGTGTCGCGCACCCATAAACGGAACTGGTCATGAATTAAGATAGATCCCAAGGTGATCTGATTGCACTCTGTTGTATGGTAGATTGCATTTTGCACAAGGTTCATCACTGCTTGAGTGAGACGTTGGCGGTCAGCAATGATACGACCCGAACCCTTAGTTTCTAAGCACCAGTTCCTATCTGCTAAAGTGCTTGCCTTAACGTACAGTTCCTCGGTCAACGAGCTGATTTCTACAATTTCTAAGTTTAAAAAATTGGGGTGTTCCGCTTTAGCCAGCACTAGGAGTTCATCTACCAAGCGACTCATGCGCTCCAACTCGTCAAATACTAATGCTAGCATTTCAGGTTGCTCTGGGAACTCTGTTCTGAGTTGTTCTAGAGAGCATCGGATAATGGCAATTGGTGTCCGCAGTTCATGACTTGCGTCGTTCATGAAATCTCGTTGACTGGAAAAGGCAGCCTGGAGCCGTTCGAGCATTTCATTGAAGGTGATTGTCAGTTCAGTAATTTCGTCGCTTCCTTGCACCGGAATGCGTTGCGTCAGATCGGACTGACTAATTGATCGGGCTGTTTCACTAAGTAAGCGCAGGCGGGTTATGATCTTTCCTGATGCTAGCCAAGCAATTGAGGAGCTTAAGGCAATAATAGCCATAATCCCCTCGACAACTGCGACAATAGCAACAGCATAATTCACCTCCCCATACTCGCTAGCAGGGATGCGTGCCACTACAAAGACCCCGCGAGTTTTTCCCCTGATCCTGACTGGTTCTGCCAAATAGAGAATAGTACCGTCTGGGGTGATTGTCTCACCCCGTTTTGGCTGAGTGAGTTTAGCCCAGACCTTTATGAGTTCTGAGTTAGTAGGATGCAGAGAGGCTGGAATCGCTGTATGGCTGAACTTGTAGACTTTGCCGTCTAATATTGTGATCAGAAACTCATCGTCATTGGGAACGTTCCGTGCTAGAAAGACATCGAATATAAGAGCAACATTCTCCCCAAAAGGTTGACCTGTCTTTAGCCTGCGTCCTTTCATCAAGCGACGGAACTCCTCCACCTCCTGAACCAGAGCATTCTCAATGTTCTCTTCTAAATGGGTAATCAGGATCTGACGGATTGCTAAAAGCGATACCACTGTGGAGAATAGTACTAGAACAACATACGAAGTGATTACCCGTGTCCTAGCAGCCAATAAAATTCTGCGCCATTCACGGAGAAGTTTCATAAATCAAAAAAATATATATATCTAAATAAAATTTCTTCTAAGTTATTAGTAATTAGTGGTTAGTAGTACTTTTTGACCAGTAACAACCAACAACTACCTATTAACAACTAACAAAGAACTTATTTCAGAGAGTTTGGAATATATAGACAAAACCATAGAGACTGATGCTAAGAAAGAACAACGCTGCTAATTGGTTAACTCGTATATCAGGTGAGGGAGCAATAGCTTCTCGTACCAAGATAGAAATAGATGCCCCAACCACAAAGCTCCAGCCAAGTATCATATAGGCTATCTCTAGCGTAAAATTCCAAACAATCAGCATTGCAATTGCTAGCAGTACCATCAGCATCTCTACAAACCGAGGCGGGTTGTATTGGCTGGATAAAACAAAGGTATTGAACCAAAAGTGCCAAAATCTCATAATTAAGTGCTGAGTGCTGAGTCATGAAGAAGAAAGAAGATAAAAGATAAAACAATTTCTTTTCTTTTCATTCTTCTCTCTTCATTCTTCATTCTTAACTTTTAACTCCTAACTTTTGTCCCGTACCATTTTTTTGGGTCGTTTCTTCTGGTAGTTCTACGCCAAAGACGCGGCTAAAAACTTTTTCTACCTTATATCCAGAATCAATTGACTCTAAGGGGTCTTTCCGCAGTCTGTGACGCAGACATAGAGTCATCACACGGCGGATATCATCAACTGTCACTTCGGTACGTCCTTCAAATGCAGCTAAGGCTTTGGCGGCGCGGTTACTCACAATGTCTCCGCGCAAGCCATCCACATCAAGTTCTGAACAGACTTCAGAAATTTTTACCCGCAAGTCGTAATCAATTGTCACAGATGGTAATAGCTTTTGGGCGTTAACGATGTTCTGCTGCAGTTCTTCCTGCTCTTGTTTGTACTTTTCCAAAAATCTTGGAGGATTTTGGTCGAATTCCCCCCGTTGCTCAACAATTTGCACGCGCAAACCTGGTTCCTTAACTGTATGGATTTCCGCGTGCATTCCAAATCTATCTAACAGTTGGGGGCGTAGTTCACCTTCTTCTGGGTTTCCAGAACCCACAAGAACGAAACGCGCTGGATGACGGATAGAAATACCTTCCCGTTCTACTGTGTTCCAACCACTTGCGGCGGAGTCGAGTAGCACGTCCACTAAGTGGTCATCAAGCAAATTAACTTCATCCACATAAAGGATACCCCGGTTGGCTTTTGCTAGCAGTCCCGGTTCAAAGGCTTTGACACCTTCAGATAAAGCTTTTTCGATATCAATGGTGCCGCAAACCCGGTCTTCTGTCGCTCCCAGCGGCAAGTCTACCATTTGGACTTTTTTCTGAACGACGGGAATTTCCACCCCTTGCTCTAGCTGTTGGCGGACTTCATCGCTCATCAAGTCGGGGTCAGCGGGGTCGCTGTTGAAGGCGTCATTGGCAACAACAGGGATTTCTGGTAGCAAATCAGCCAGCGCCCGGATAGTTGTGGATTTGCCAGTACCGCGATCGCCCATAATCATCACACCGCCAATTTTCGGGTCAATCACGTTTAACAGCAGAGCCAGTTTCATTTCCTCCTGACCCACAATTGCTGTAAATGGAAATACCACGCGACGCGCAGCAGCGGTAGCCTGAGCAGTTGGACTCACTAAATTACCTTATCTATATTTTTCTTATTACCGTTTTTATTGTGCCATAGGTGGGGTTCTAGGAGAGTGAAGAGGTGGGTTGACAAGGGGAGGGCACTTAACTTTAAATTAATTCTCCACGTAGAAAGGTGACTGCTTGTCCAGCCAGATAGACACGAGAACCCCCGTCATAGCAAATCTTCAACACACCACCCCGACTAGACACCTGATATGCCAACAATTCATCCTGTTCTAGACGCTTGCGCCAGAAGGGAGCAAGGCAACAATGAGCTGCCCCAGTTACAGGGTCTTCATTAATTCCAACTCCTGGTGCAAAAAAGCGAGAGACAAAATCGTATTCTGAATCTTTGTGTGTTGAGCTAGTGACAATGACTTTGCCAAGGGGTAACGCTTTCATGAGCTGGAAATTCGGCTGCATTTGCCGTACTAAATCTTCAGACTCCACCTCTACAAGATAACCCAGAGAATTTTTCATCACCGTTTTCATTGGAACACCCAAAGCTTCACCTAATTCTGGAGGAGCAGTTGTGTGTTCTGAATGATTCACAGGAAAATCGAGTTCAATCCAATTTCCCTGCTTCTTGGCAATTAGCAATCCGCTTTTGGTGTGGAAACGAGCAACTTCATCTGGTAACAAATGCCCCTCCGACCAAAGAACATGGGCACTTGCCAAGGTTGCATGACCACACAGCGGTACTTCTGTTGTCGGCGTGAACCAACGCAGATGAAAACCATTTTCCTGCCTGACTAGAAACGCAGTCTCAGATAAATTCATCTCTTGCGCCACTTTCTGCATCCAGTCTTCGGACTGTGGAGCAGGCAAAACGCAGACAGCAGCAGGATTCCCTGTGAAAGGTTTGTTGGTAAAAGCGTCTACTTGAGTAATAGTCTGTCCCATATCTTAAATCTGTTCCAAATAAACAACGGTGCGGTGTAACATCGCCCGATGAAAAGTATTTGATAATTCTGTTTTTAACCTGCTTTAACAGTAGAATGTACTGAGGGTATATAGCTGAACATAACATAGTGTTAAGGCTCGTGTGATTGTTTTGTACGGCTAATAATTGACTCTCGCTTTGTTTAGTTCAATTTTGGGCGTTGGTGAATTATTTCATGAATTATGTATACATTGTAGTTTGAGACGAAATCCTTGTAGAGACGTAGCAATGCTACGTCTCTACAGACCCGTAAATTGTAAATTCATATCTTGATTCAGCAACGCCCAATTTTGTTGAAGTTGCTGGAAGTTTTCTTTCTGATGAGTGTCTATTTTAATTACCAACAGTTATTTGAGGATTTACGCAAAGATTGAACAAGTACCTATGAATTCCAAACCTTTTCTGACTAAATATAGGTCAATATAATTACCCAAAGACTTTAGTTTTTAGAAGAAAATTAAGAGTGAGAGTTTAAAATGAAGAAAAACTATGAATCAGCGCGATTTGTCCTTGCTAAGTGGGTGTAACTTTCGCAGTGCAACATCTGAGGATATCTGGTCGATTCGGTTGTTGGTGCTAGGAGCAAAACTAGACCCTACCCAAATCAAATGGCAGCAATTCTGGGTCATAGAATGCGATAGTCAATTAGTCGCTTGCGGACAGTTACGCAACTTTTCTGGCGCACAAGAACTTGGTAGTTTGGTTGTTTCATCAGCTTGGAGAGGTCGCGGTTTGGGAACTGCTTTGACACAGCATTTGATTAACCAAGCGACTCAACCACTGTATTTAGAGTGTCTCGGTCAGAGATTGGCGCAGTTTTATAGTCGCTTTGGCTTTGTACCAATTACCTTTGGTAACTTACCACCATCTCTCAAACGCAAGTTTGGATTGTCTCAATTAGGAAAGAGATTGATCAAGGTTCCTGTCGTGTTTATGGAGTATCGGAAGTGAATATCTTTAAGGTACGCATCAAATTTTTTGTCGAATTCATTGCTAAGACATACTAGCGATCGCTGTCTCTCAAGAACACGCTCATGGAGTTGGAGAAGCTGTCAGTCTTGAATTTCAAACTCCACCACGTAAGGCAGTAATTTATTGGGAACCAGTTTGAATATCTGCCTCAGCGCTTAAGTGCTTACGACAAGTCAATCTCAAGATTCCCTATATGCCATACCATTAGCTTCAGCATAACGATTCATGAACCGCATAAATCGTTCCCAATGGTCATCTCGCTCAATTTCAAATTTACACTCTACACGCTGTAATTCATCGCCTTCTGCACCCCCGAAAATGAATTGTGTGGAAGAAGGAGTGACGCTGATTTCACCTTCTTCGTCAGTCAAAAGCATGGAATTCAAAGATTGTTTGGTGAAGCTGTTAAATTTTTCCAACGCTTTCAATTGATTGAATGTCATTAAAACAATGCGCGTCGCAGAACTAGGGGTGCGTCGCAAACTGACATTGCTGAGTTCTTCAAAAATGCCAGCAAAAAATTGGATTGAAGGTGTAGTAGATGCCATGAAACAGAAAAATTTATCGTTGGTAAGGATAATAATACTGTGGATTCATCACGGGAGACTGAACGGGAGACTGATAAGTATTGGTGGGTACAGTGCTTCCCATGCCGTTGGGTAGAGGCAGATTGATGGCTGGGGACGGATAAACAGTTGTGGGCATTGTGCTTCCCATACCGTTGGGTATGTTGTTGGGTAGAGGTGGACTCATCACTGGGGACTGATAACCAGTTGTGGGCATTGTGCTTCCTGTCGTGCTAGGTACGGGAGCAGTTTGGTTAAACTGTTGGTAAGCAGCACGAGAAATTGAGCCAATGAGTTTTTCGGCGCTGGCGTCGTTATTAGGACGCTGTACCATAACAGCAATTATGTAACGTTTGCCAGTGGACATCTCAACCAAACCCGCATCTGCTAGCGTTGTGCCAATATCGCCCGTTTTATGGGCAATGGTCGCGCCTTGTCCTAAACCAGTTGGCAAGAGATGATTTCTCACAGTGCGGCGCATAATATCCAATATGCGATCGCGTGATGACACACTCACCAAATTGCCCTTACTCAGCATCGCCATCAAATTCCCTAACTCCTTAGGACTGGTGGTGTTTGTCCCTTGCAAATCGGGAAGTGGATTGCGAATTGCTGTGGTTGTCAAACCCCAACTGCGGAACCGCTGATTCAGCACCTCAATTCCACCTAAGCGGCCAATCAGCATATTTGCTGCCGTGTTGTCGCTGATTGTCATCATCTTAGTTGCCACTTCCATCACTGTGAACTGGGTTCCTGCGGATTTGTACTGCATATCCCCAGAACCGCCTACAACCATTTCCTTCTGCATGGTGAGAGTTTCATCTAGGCGAATTTTGCCAGCATCTACATCTTGAAAAAGGGCAACAAGAATCGGAATCTTAATCGTGCTAGCAGAAGAAAAACTTGAGGAACCATTCACATCTACATAACTGCCATTGTCCAAATCTACTAAGAAAACTCCTGGTGTGAGATTGGGGGTTCCTGCTGCCAAATTTTGCACAGCAGTTTTTAAAGAAGCCAATTCCTGAGTTAAGAATAAGCCGGAAGCACCTGCTGAGGGATTTTGGGTAGGTTGTGGCTGTGTTTGTCCGATAGTCTCGGGTGATGTTCCCTCTGTTGTGGCGATACGAGTAGCTGGATCAAACACTGATAACACCGTGCCTACGATTGCACCGATACCAACTCCCACAATTAACAACCGCAGGGCGTACAAAAATGTTCTTGCCATGGGCTTTAACCGTGTTTTTCGGGATGGAGCAGTTTTTCTACGCAAAGGCTGCTTCCGCACCCGCACATTCTTTACCTGTACCTGTACTGTGTTTGGGTTGTATGGAGGAATCTTTCCTTTGGTAGTAGCAATTTGTTTGGCTGCTGGGGCTACTACCCCGGGTCGCTTTGTGAGTGCAGTTGCAGGGTTGAGGGGGGGAATGGATTTTAGACGTGTAGGCGTTGTTTGTCTGTGGGAGGGTCGTTGCTGGTGTTTTGTGGCTTCGACTTGATTTTGTTTTGGCTTTTGGACTTTGCGCTTAACCAGTTGGCGGTTGGCGCTTTGACGCCGCGAAACAGTTTTTATAACGGTTTTCGGTTGCATAAAAGGTGATAAAAAGTGTATATTATCCGACATATTTATAAAGGTTTTACCTTAAGGGCAGAAGTCGTTTTTTCTCAAGCCTTTATAGAGATTGAATTATTTTTTTTCGCGCTAACTCCCTAACTACAATTCAAAGTTACTTTTAAAGCACCTTGTTACTGAAATCAATTTCTGCTTACCAATAACATTTTTGTGTTTAGTTTAAGCCATAATTAAAGGCTTTGGGAGGGTGACTGGATACATGGTAAGCAACGAGTTAAAAGTCTTCACAATTGTTCCGGTTCTCAAGTGCCCATTCTACCTGCCGTAAAATACCTCGCAACATAGCAACTTCCTTAGTTTGTAACTGAGCACGATTATACAGTTGCCGGAATTTTTCCATACGGCTGGCTGCCGTATGCGGATACAGATATCCTAGCTTGAGCAGTAGCGATTCTAACTGCTGGTAATATTCTTCCAAGAGATCCAAAGGTGCAGACTCATTCTCAGATAACGTGGGGTCATTTTCCTCCTTTGCGTCTTCTTTGTCCGCATCACTTTGTGACAGTTCATAGCAGCAAATTCCCACAGCAGTCGCTAGATTCAGCGATGGATAGCTCGGACCTGTAGGAATGCGAATAAACCGCTGAGCATAATTTAATTCTTCATTACTCAGTCCCCGGTCTTCCCTACCAAAAATGAGCGCTGCGGGTTGTTCTGGTTCCTCCAGTAACCAGGGTAGTGCTGTGCGGGGGTTTTCTAGGGGGGAATCCCAGTTACGAACACGAGCCGTAGTGGCGATCGCCCGCGTACATCCTTGCAACGCTTCTGGTAATGTCCCTGCTATTACCGCTGATTCTAAAATATTCTTGGCATGAACTGCCATCTGAAGTGCTTCCGTTGAAAGTGGGTTGCATTGGGGATTGACTAACACCAGTTGCTGTAGACCAAAATTTTTCATCACCCGTGCTATTGACCCCACGTTCATTGGACCTGCTGGTTCTACCAAGATAATTCTTAAGCCAGCTAATGCCATTTGTTGCCCCTTTGAATTTCTTCATTGCTACTGTGATAATTCTCCTGCTTGTTGCAATACTTTTTTATAGAGGCTGGTACTGACCCAATATTGGGCATTATCAATCATGGCATTGAGTTGGTAGGGGTTGCACTTGGGGATGATAATTTGCCCAAACACAGCTTGTAAAATATCAAGGCGATTGATAGCAGCTAATGAGCGGCGTAGCATTGCAAATGGCTGTCACAACTGCCTAAACCCTTGCTGAGGCAGCTATCGATTATTATTCACCCCTCTATTCGATCTTCCCGGTGTAGGTCTCAACCCTCCATTCGGGCTTCCTGATTTGAGAAAAGTTCCACCAGGACTGACTGTATTGCTATCAGTAGTCATGCGTGTCCCATTCCGGTAATAGTAAGTGGTAGAACCGTCGCCATTCTTGACTGTCGTGGCTGGATAAATCGCTCTCCTCCTGGGTGGGTCAATAACACCATTCGGATAGATGCGCGTCCCAGAAGGATAATTGAGAATGTTGCCCCCACTCGGACTGGAAGTGGAACTACTTTGTGCCTCTGCCCCTTGAGGCATTAAAAAACTGACTCCCAATACTGTCACGCCAACTATCAAAAGCTTGAAGACCTTTTCGCAATTATATGAAGACAGCGTGTCTATTGAAAAAAGCTTATTCATGAGTATTCTCCTTAAAACCAGTCTCCCAGGTACCGGTTCATAGCAGTTTTTAGTCCCGTCATCGTAACTCAGGTAATCCTGAAAGATGAGTTTTACGGGTGTCGGTGTTATGGGAGCCTCTCAAGTTAAAACCGCAGGGGTTTCTGTATCTATGATAGAAAACTGTTAAGCACTTTCACTACACAACACAAGAATGCAAAGTTCTTCCTAGCGCCTTTGGGTCTTTGGGCATTCGCGACAACTTGCTCCTCACCTTAACTTGTTACTATGCATCTTGCTTGGTTCTTTGTTTCTTAGCCCTATTTTGTCACCTTCGGAATGGCAAGATTAGAAATACCTATTAAACAAGGGTTTCAGGCTTTATCCTCTCCTAACAAACCGTAGTTGCGGACGGTTTGTTGAAAGAGAGTTAGAGGTAATAATCTTAAGGCGGGTGACATCATTCAAATTGGCGGATTTGTCCTCTTGATAAAAGAGGTGGAGCTAAATGGTGATAAGAATGACTCAATTTCAGATGCACCCTTACCCCGGCTAGTAACTGATCGTGATTTCATGACACCGTTGTTGATTGTGCTAGTATTTTTGGCGGTGTTGTCAGCAATCATCGCCCGCATTTTTCTGCTACCTGACAACGTCACATTAGGACAACTGCTCCACAGCAGCATCAAATTCTTCAGTGGTTGAATGCATCTGCTCTTAGGACTCGCGCAATCACAACAAAAGCGAGAGTTCAATAATAGTCACACTAAAAAACGGGCAAAGGTTCTTAGATAAACCTTTACCCGCCTAATTGTTAATCGCTAAAAGCTTCAAACCATCTCCGAAGGTTGCGCTACTGCTTGAGGCTGGGGCTGGAACATGAACAAGGAGTAAACCACATCTCGGCGGATGTTGGTCATCATATCCAAGAATAATTCGTAGCCCTCGCTCTTGTACTCAATCAGCGGGTCTTTTTGACCGTAACCCCGTAATCCCACGGACTCACGCAGGGCGTCCATTTGTTGCAGGTGTTCCCGCCACAAGGTATCAATGCGCTGTAAGATAAAGAATCGTTCCGCTTGCCGCATTAATCCGTGCTGAATTTGGTCAATTTGGGCTTCCTTGAGATCGTAAGCAATCCGCACTTGTTCGTGGAGGAAGGCTTTAATTTCGCCCATTCCCATATCTTCTAATTGAGTGGGCTGCAAGTCCTCCAACAGATAGACAAATTCTTTGACCTTATCAACCAACTTATCTAATTCCCACTCTTCTGAGGGTAAGTCTGGGTTGATGTAGAAGTCAACGATGTCATCCATCGTTTTTTCGGCGTACTTGATGACTTGTTCTTTCAAGTCTTGCCCTTCTAGCACCCGACGGCGTTCGGCATAGATAGCACGGCGTTGGTTGTTCATCACCTCGTCGTACTCAAACACCTGCTTACGGATGTCGTAGTAGTAGGTTTCGACTTTTTTCTGAGCGCCTTCCAAACTGCGGGTGAGCATTCCGGATTCGATGGGCATATCCTCTTCTACATGGAAGGCATCCATGAGGCGTGCCACGCGATCGCCACCAAAAATCCGCAGTAGGTTATCTTCTAAGCTGAGGAAAAATCTTGTCGAACCAGGGTCGCCTTGGCGTCCTGCTCGTCCCCGCAGCTGGTTGTCAATCCGTCGCGACTCGTGGCGTTCTGTACCAATGACGTGCAAACCGCCTAATTCCACGACTTCATCGTGTTCACGACTTGTGAACTGTTCGTACTCATGCTTGATACGGTTGTAAGCTTCGCGCAACTTCTGAATGACGCGGTCGTCTGTTGGGGCTTTTTCTACCGCCACAGCGACTTTGTCTTCTGCTTCCAGTTCTGATAAGCTGCGATCGCCATACTCCCGCACAGCAGAGTCCACTGCTTCTTTGAGGAGTTTCTCCGTTTCTTTAGAAAGCTGAGTGGGGAAAACCTGTGGCGAAGCTTTCCAAGTTTTCACTTTCTTTCCAGGGACAAAGCCTTGACCTCCTCCAGTTCCCGGGGACGGTAAACCAGACGCTCTATGGATACCGAACATATCTTCATCTTCTGGCTTAACAACCCGAGGCATGAAGTATTCCCGCAGCTTCAGACGTGACATATACTCGGCATTACCACCCAGGATAATGTCAGTCCCTCTACCCGCCATGTTGGTAGCAATGGTCACAGCACCTCTGCGTCCTGCTTGGGCGACAATTTCTGCTTCGCGCTCCACGTTCTCTGGTCTAGCGTTGAGCAGTTCGTGGGGAATCTCCATTTGCCTTAACAACTGGCTGAGATATTCAGATTTTTCCACGCTAGTCGTCCCCACCAACACTGGTCTGCCGAGTGTGTGCATTTCAGCACATTCTTTGGCAATTGCTCCCCACTTGCCCGGTTCGGTCTTAAAGACCATATCAGACAAGTCTTGGCGTCTTCTGGTTCTGTTGGTCGGAATGATCGTAACTTCGAGTTTGTAAATTTTTTCCAACTCGACTTCTTCCGTCTTTGCCGTTCCGGTCATTCCACCGAGTTTTGGATAAAGCAAGAACAGGTTTTGGTAGGTAATGGTTGCTAGGGTTTGAGTTTCTGGTTGAATTTCTACTCGTTCTTTTGCCTCAATTGCCTGGTGCAGTCCATCGCTCCAACGTCGTCCTGGCAAGACTCGACCAGTAAATTCATCTACGATGACGACTTCAGAGTTGCGGACAATATAGTTGACGTCTTTGAGGAACAGTTCTTTTGCCTTAATAGCATTGAAAACGAAGTGCGCCCAAGGGTCTTCTGGGTCAAATAAATCTTTGACTCCCAAAAGCTGTTCTGCTTCGGCAAAGCCTTCATCAGATAACAGCACGTTACGAGCTTTTTCATCCACTTCGTAATGCTCGTCTTTTGTCAGAGATGCTGCAATTTGGGCGGCTTTGAGGTATTTTTCCGTTGGTCTTTCTACCTGTCCGGAAATAATCAACGGAGTCCGCGCCTCGTCAACTAGGATAGAGTCTACCTCGTCAATCACGCAGTAATTGAACGGGCGCTGCACTACGTCTTTGATGTCTGTTGCCATATTATCGCGCAGGTAGTCAAAGCCCACCTCGCTGTTGGTGACATAAGTAATGTCACAGCCGTAGTTTTTCTGGCGTTCAGTTGGGGTCATGCTCTGCTGAATCAGCCCCACACTCAATCCCAAGAAGCGATGCACCTGTCCCATCCATTCTGCGTCCCGACGAGCCAGGTAATCGTTCACAGTAACAACGTGTACGCCTTTTCCAGTCAGAGCATTTAAATAACTTGGCAATGTTGCAACTAGGGTTTTGCCCTCACCAGTTTTCATTTCGGCAATTTGCCCTGTATGCAGGATGACACCGCCTAAAAGTTGAACATCAAAGTGCCGCAACCCTAACACTCGCCGTCCTGCTTCCCGTACTACAGCAAACGCTTCGCTCAGGATATCATCTAAAGTTTCGCCTTTCTTCAGGCGCTGTCTAAACTCTGCTGTTTTGCCCTTTAGCTCTTCATCCGGGAGGGCTTTTATTTCTTCCTCTAAAAGGTTAATTTCTGTAATGTAAGGTTGGTATTTTTTAAGTTTACGAGCGTTGGGGTCGCCCAACAAGGTCTTTAGCATGGCAGATTATACAGAATCTAGGAGGATGGGAATTATAAGGATTGGGATTGATTATAAACTCTTAACCCAATCAAGCGGCAGTTTGCACACTCGGGGGAACCACGCGGCTATGCTTTCAGCAGGACGGACAGTTTCTTCCGGCAGGGTTATCCTCCTGAGAACTGTCCTCGGGAAGCCCGAAGGGCGCGCTGCCTCGCCTTTGTTGTTTGGGATGGGTTGTACATGAGAATTTGCTAAAAAACAGCAGGATAACTAGCCAATAAGTTTACTAAATGATTAGTTTTAGTTTTCAGATTAAATTTAAACTGTTTTAATAGTATCATTTTGCCTCCAGCTGAAGCAGTAAAGCCCGACTATGCAGAGGTAGTGATCGCCCGTATACTGCCCTGCTCCTTCAGAGCAAGGCAACCGCACGGAGTGCAGTTGGGCAGTAGGGCGCGCAATCATGCGAGCGCCCCCCTTAGGACTTGTAGGGAAGGGGGGTTAGGTTTTTGATGGCTCCTATGTCCAGCATCCCAAGTGCATAAGTTGATTTTGCTTCCACATATAAAGCCATAGATGTCAGGGGAGCGAGTTTAAGACCTATGTCCACCACTCTCCCAAGGGCATAAGTTGATTTTGCTTCCACAAAATTTGGAATGGTGTCAGATCAGTTTGTAGATTAAGTTAGGGCTTTCAAGACAGATATGAATTAAATGTGTTCCTAGAAAACCAAGATTTACCCGACTCAAAGGGTACGGTAGTGATTTTGAGACAATTCTTGAGGAGAAAACCAAGATGCCTTTCGTAAGAATTGAAACTAATCATCATTTTAATAAGCAAGTCATTGAAGATGTCATGACTCAAATTACTGAAGAAATTCATATAAAAAAGGGAGATCCAGTAAAAATGATATCGGTTGTTGTTCACACCGATAGTAACGTTTCCTTTGGTAGTGATTCTGAAACCCCAGCAGCTATTGTGCAGGTTCTCAATGCTAGTATGCCTGCACATATTACCAGCCAGTTAACACAAGGCATTAGCAATATTTTACTGAATAAATTTCAGGTACCTGCCAATCGCATGTACATCTTTTTTCAAGAATTTACCACGATGCATTTAGTTGGTTGGAATGGCAAAACCTTTGCAGAGATTCTAGGTAGGGATGACGAACAGAATCTCGACGAGGAGCGCCAAAAAGCACAGACAAAAAGCCATTAAGAAAACCTTAAACTTTCCAAAAGGACTACCATATATGAGTGACTTAATCCAAAGAATAATTTCCGGCGAAGTCTCATTAAAGCAATACACTGATACCGAGTTAGAACGGTTGACATATAAGGTATTAACCAACTTACCTTTAAGCGAGCTTTTGAAATTGAAAGCTGAGTTAAAGGGAAAGTCAATTGAGCAATCGCGTAAGGTTGTTGGTAAAATAGTACATTCTGATTTGAAAACACCTATACCCAATTTAGAGGTGGAGTTGTGGGAGCGAGATCCATTTGGTTTTAAGGATTATTTGGCAAATGGTGTCACTGATAAAACAGGAAATTTTGCAATATACTATGACCCCAAGGCAGGTGGATTTGGGGATGCACCAGATTTGGAATTAAGAATTTTTGATCCTAGTCAAACGGCGATTATCGAGGGAAAAACAAGCAAAACGAGAAATTTAATTGAAGTAATTAAGGGGGATGAGAACGTAACAGCAGAAATTTATGAGTTTGGGGTATTGCCACTCTCTTATTACGAGTACGACCCAGATTATCGCCTCTTTTCTTATGCGCTGCCAAAGTCTATTAGAAACGATTTTGCGCCAGATGCTCATGCTAGGACAATGCAATCCGTAGCTAAATTTGGCAAGGTCATGCTTGACTTAATCCAACGGAATCGCAAAAATCCGAATGAGCCATCATACGAGGAGATACAAAAGTCATTCCCAGAAACATTAACTCTCATCTTAGAAAAAGGACAAAAGGGTTATACGAGAAGCGATGAATTCTTTGGGCTAAGAATGCTGAATGGCTTTAACCCTCTTATATTTAAGAAGGATAAAGACAATCCTTCTTTGTACACGACAAGTTTTAATGGAGAACAATTTGAACTGACTGGCAAGATAGATTTGCCTAATTACAAAGTCAAGTTTGAATTAAAAGATGAAAAATTATTACCCGTTGAAATTACGCTCCAGTTTCGGGAAGATAATTGCACTCAGCCAAATCCACCTATGAAAGCACCACAGACTTATATACCAGCGGATGGTAATAAGTGGTTGCAAGCTAAACGGGTGATTCGTGCTACTCATTTGGGTGTTTTAGGTGAGGTAAAGGGACACCTGAGTCAGTGTCACTTTAATATGGAACAGTATGCGATCGCTTTCTTGCGAAATATCAGAAAAAATCCTCTTCGAGAGTTTTTGTACCCTCATATCAAAGAAGTTGTTCATATTAATAAATTTGGTCGCCAAATATTAATGGACCCAAATGAAGGGTTTTTTGCCAAGCTAGAACCGATCATTGTTAACCCAGATATGTTGAAATGGGTGCGATCAAATATGGGAAGCTATGATTGGACAGATTGGCAACCAAGAAAGCCGCTTTGTGAGTCACATACTTTTGCGAAACTCGGTAATTTATACTGGGATATTCTCACCAATCATGTAGATGCATTTTTTGCCGCTAATCATGAGGAAATAGTCAGAAATTGGGACGAAATTTTGAGATTATCTGAGGATTTAGTGGAACATAGTGTTCCTTATGTTTCTCAGACGATGGAGCAAGTAGATGATGGTGATGAATGGTACGATTTAAATGAAATTGAACATTCATCAAATCCACGTCGAGAAATTGATGGAGAAGTAAAAGCTGTTAGACCAATTACTTCATCAGAGGAACCTTCAGCACAAGATATCGCCAACCTCAAACAAGTTTGTAGGTATGTTATTTACCAATGTACTTTTTGGCATAGCTGGATTCACAACGAGCATAATCCTGAATTTGGTGAATTAAAGTACGGCGACTTGTTGCGAAATGGCTCAATGGGAGATGAAGATGATGAGAGTGTATTACCCGGTCGTGAGGTAGCAAGTATTATTCTTGCTGTTTCTAATATGCTGACTAATTTTGATTACGGGTATATGCTCAAAAATGAAGATGGAGACATTCCACCGCAACTGATAGAACTCATTGAAAGCAAAAGAGGAGAGTTTGAAAAGTTAGGTTTTGATTTGAATAGTCTTCGTTCTCGCTTGAATAGCTAATATCTGGAGCGTCGGGTCAGAAATGATTGAGTTAATTCATAAATAAACCGACGCTCTATTTTTCAAGTATTTTCCACTTAACTAGACTTCTTGCAAAAGTCCTGAATTGGATTATGAAACCGCAGATAAACGCAGATAAACGCAGATAATTATTTACTTATGCAAGAGGTCTACTCAACACGGAAAATCTTGGATGAAATTAGTCTGTTGACTTTTTTATTTTACTTAATGGAGATGAAAAAATGACTTCAACAATTAACATGGATACCACAGATGAACTGGAATACGGCACATGGATATCATTAAAAAATGTGCAAATGGTTCCATTTTCTATTGACAAATTTTGGTCTGCCTTTGATGATTACCTGACGTTTCTCAATTCCTTCAGTGGACGCACAAATGTGGAACTGGAAACCGGGTTTGGAAAACCGAAAAATACTCCAGGAGCTATAGTCCGCTTTGATTTTATGGGTTCCATCGTTCGCGATCGCTTGCTGCTGAACGACAAAAAAAATCATGTCTGGAGGATGGATATACCAGAGGCGACTCCGCTGTTCACTCTTTACAATGTCACTTTCAGCGCCCGTGAAGTTGGCGATCAAGCAGAAGTTACGATTATTGTAGAGTTTGTGTTGCAAAGTGAAAACCGCTCTGAACGCGCTGAAGCCCTTAAAACCCTCAAAGAATTTCTTCCCAAACGTATCCCGGAAATAGTTAAGTTTATTCAAGAAAGAGACGGGAATCTGCCGAAATTAGCACCAGTCACCGAGTCAGAAATTAGGGAACTGGTAACAGATTTTTACGCAAAACTGGACGCTCACGCCCCAGTTGAAGAATATGATCGTTTCTTTGCCTTTGACGAAGAAGGCTTTAAGATGCAATTTCCTAGCCAAACCTTACATAATCGCCAAGAGTTTAAGCAATGGTACGAAAGCAGTGTTAATCTATACTTTGATGAAATTCATCAATTGAAAGAAATCAATGTTTCCGCTACATCAGAACAAGCTGAAGTTAAGGCGATCGTACATTGGGAGGGTAGTGTTTGGAAAGCACCAGCCTCCCACAGCCAAAGGACTATTGCAGATGCTGATCATAGCTGGGTGGTAAAGCGATCGCCACAAACCTACAAACCCGTGTTCAAAAGCTATATCGTTCACAAATTAAATTTAGCTGATACTTCAGCTAAACCAGAAGTTCCAGCCGTTCATTAAAAAAGTTAACTCACCCTATTCACTTTCAAAATAAAGAAAGAGTCCATAAAATGGCTGTACAGCAAGTTATTCTCGTTACCGGAAGTAGTCATGGATTTGGTCGTCTCACTGCTCTTACCCTAGCTCGACAAGGACATACAGTCTTTGCTTCCATGCGAGCCATTACTGGGCGTAATAGTACCGTAAGTGCTGAAATGCAAGATACAGCCAAGCAAGAAGGCTTGTCGCTGCATGTGATGGAGCTTGATGTAACGGAAGATGCTTCCGTAGAAGACTGTGTGAAGAGGATTGTTGAGCAGACAGGACGCATTGATGTGCTTGTCAACAATGCAGGAGTTATGTATGGGGGTATCACCGAGGCATATACTCTAGAGCAGGTGCGACGACAAATGGAAGTTAACTTCTTTGGCGTAGTCCGGATGAACCGAGCTGTGCTACCTTATATGCGACAGCAAGGCAATGGACTGCTGGTTCATGTCACCTCACTAGCAGGTGGTCTGGTTTTCCCATTCTTCGGTTTGTATTGTGCCAGCAAGGCTGCACTTGAGGCCGTGGCTGAGTCGTACCACTATGAATTGTTCAGTTTGGGCATTGATTCTGTGATTATTGAGCCAGGACCTTTCCAGACAAACTTGACTACAAGCTTGGAAGGTCCGCAAGATCAAGAACGTCTCGCCCAATACGGAACCGTAGCTGAAATAGCGAGACAGTTGCTTGATGGTGTCGACCAGCCCTCTTCTGAAGGAGTCTATCAAGACCCCCAAATAGTTGCTGACATCGTGGCGGAATTAGTTGCAATGCCTTCTGGAAAACGTCCCCTACGAACCATTGCAGGAGCTATCGATTTTGGGCTTTCTCCAGTGAACGAAGCCAAGCTACAAGCACAGCGCGTTGCGCTCGACGCTTGGGGACTCACTCAGCTCACGCAGCCATTGAAACCCACGACGCTGTGAACTAGCAAAGAAACTTAAGAGAAATTTTGTCTAGCGCTAGTGGTTTATCGCATTAATTTATGATGGTTGTACAAGTTCGTAGTCAGGACTTTAGTCCTAGATTCTTTGAGCGCTTAAGCGCTGACTACGAAGCCTTCAAAATAAATGCGATAGACCACTAGTCTTTGACATCAAACCCTGGTTGAGTCGGCACGATCAAGGTGGATAAAATGGCAATCTTATATATTTCGGAAGCTGAAAACCCAGTGGCTTCAGTCCTGGGATGAAAGCGTAAGCAACTTTAGTTGCCGTGTCAAACAATCTTTGTTGTATCTTCATCATCTATTATGCTCGCCGTGTTAGCATAAAGGTGTAGTAGGTTAGGTCGAGCCGATGATAATTTACGAGTTTAAAATCAAAGGGAAAGACAAACAGTATAGGGCGATAGATGATGCTATTCGCACTAGTCAATTCATCCAAAACAAGTGTTTACGTCTTTGGCTGGACAATAAAGATAAAAAAATTGACAAGTATGCATTAAACAAACATTGCGCCGTACTAGCTGCTGAATTTCCTTTTGCTGATCAACTCAACTCAATGGCTCGTCAATCTGCGGCTGAGCGTGCGTGGAGTGCGATAGTTCGGTTTTACGAGAATTGTAAGAAGAAAATTCCGGGGAAAAAAGGCTTTCCAAAGTTGAAGAAACACTGCCGTTCTGTCGAATATAAAACATCTGGATGGAAGCTTTCTACAAATCGTAAAGCCATAACCTTTTCAGACAAGAAGGGAATGGGAACCTTGAAACTAAAGGGAACTTATGACTTGAACTATTATGACATCAAGCAAATTAAACGTGTTCGATTAGTGCGTCGCGCTGATGGATACTACGCTCAATTTGCAATTGATGTTGAGCTGGAAGTGGAGACTCAACCAACAGGTCAAATAGTCGGTATTGATTTGGGATTGAAGTATTTTATTGCTGACAATAACGGCAATGTAGAACAATCTCCCCAGTTTTACCGCAAATCTGAAAAGCAATTAAATCGCGCCAACCGCAAGGAATCTCAGAAGTACGATTCAGCTAAAAAGAAAGCCAAAAAACCACAATCTACCAACTACCACAAAGCCAGAAATCGATATGCTCGGAAGCATTTAAGAGTAAGTAGGCAGCGAAAAGAATATTGCAAACGAGTGGCATATTCCGTCATCCAATCTAACGATTTGGTAGCCTATGAAGACTTAAATGTCAAAGGCTTGGTACGTAATCGACATCTAGCTAAATCGATCACTGATGCGGGCTGGTCAACTTTCCGCTCATGGTTAGAGTATTTTGGGCACAAGTACGGTAAGGTTACAGTTGCCGTGCCCGCCCACAATACAAGTCAGAATTGCTCTAACTGTGGTCAGAAGGTGAAAAAGTCTCTATCTACCAGGACTCATGTTTGTCCACACTGCGGTTTTGTGGAGGATAGAGACGTGAACGCCGCCATCAACATCCTGAAAAGGGGACTCAGTACCGTGGGGCACACGGGAACCTACGCTTGGGGAGATTTGCCCTCTTGGGCGGTTGGCGCAAGCCTGCTGTCTAATGGTGAGTCAATGAACCAAGAATCCCACGGCTTTTTACGGGAATGAGCGCAAAGCGCGATATTCACGTAGCCGTGGGAGTGTCAACTCTTTGTTAAGATTGCCAAATTTTCCATAAATAGCTAGAAATCAAATTAGTCATGATATGAGCAACAATCGGCACCAATAAGTTACCACTGAGGAGCGCCCCATAACCCAGAAATAATCCGACAACGCTTGCCCAAATGACATAGGGCCATTGTTGGGTATCACTGAGGTGTAATATACCAAAACAAAGACTTGAGAAGATGACAGCTACATGGTCGTATCCAAAGGCTGGTAGCATCACACCCCGAAATAACAATTCTTCACTTAATCCTGGTAGTAACCCTAGCCATATCAAGTCGGGCATTGCCAAGGGCTTTAGCACCATTTCTAAGTAATAATCGGCACTTCTACGGTAAGGAAGCCACAAGCGATAAGCTATGCCACTCAAGAGAGTGATGCATAAACCTAACAAGACTCCCCAAAGCAACTCTCTTTCGTGCCAGCGCCAAGACATTAAGGAAATGTTACCCAATTGCAACCACACCTTGGCGATTATCCATAAAAGAATTGCAGTCACTCCCATCGCCACTAGCACCTGGGTACGTGTCAAATAGGGAACTTCTGGCTCTTGCTTGTGCTGTTGTGCCACGGGAGTTTACCTGAGGAGTGGGGGAGTTGGCGACTTAATGTAGAGACGTGCCATGGCATGTCTCTACAATTAATGATTGCAAAGGAAATATATTTGGGCTAAGGGCAGATGGGTTAATGCCTGCTTTGAGGGCGGCTAATACACCTACAGCCTCTAAATATGTGTTTACCTGTACTGATTTTATCCCTAAAGGTTGGGGTCGAACATCTACCTGAGTCTGATTTTCCTCCACCGTAATAATTTGGCATCGCCTATTCTCACTTAAACTCAGTAAGGCGCTACTGCCACAAGCGGTTGCGGGTACAATCACCGCATCAACTTGATTAGCCCAAATATCGCCAGATTGGGACAATTCATCAGACGCCCTAATAAACTGGGGTGCGCGGCTCAAACCAACAAGCACACTGGATAAAAAAGTATAGCCCAATTCTTCGGCAGCAGAACGGGGAGATAAATTTGGATCTAGAGGTGGGGGACAGAAGGCGGGGGAATGGGCGCAAGGAATTTGAAAAGTTCGTACAATCAAATGGCTGATCACGGCTTCTGCACCAGCGATGGGATCGACTCCTTTACCTTGGCGATAGTTTTGCTCTGCCTCTTCATCAACAGTATCAGGAAAACGCGCAACGATTGCGATCGCCTCCGCCCCCGCCCTTTTAATTAAGACTTGGGCCGCCCGTAGTAAACTATCCGGGTTGCCTATGGTTCCCCAACTTGCGCCAGATGCTGATGTCCGTAATTCTACATTTAACGGTGCATCACTTATGACGTAATCTGTTATGGATAATCCCAGAGTTGCTCTAGCTGCATCCGTTGCTTGCAGGTGTCGCAGCCGTAATTCTGGTTCAATTCCTTGGTCAAAAAGCAAACCTATCCGATTTTGATGCACTGGACGCAAACCCCAGCATCCAGCGGCAAATTTGTCAAGCCCGTAACCTTCAACGTAGAAAGTATTGGGTAGGTTCCAGTATAAGCTAGCACCATTGAGGACATTGGGGTGGGTAATTAGGCGATCGCAAACCTGTGAAGCAGCTTTTGCAACAGGCAATGCATCTCCTGCATAGCCTCCAATCGCTGCTCCAACACCGGTAGGTACAATTAAGATAGCGGTATATGGACGCACAAAGAAATTAGAAACTTAGGTAGTTGGTAGTTGGTAGTTGGTAGTTGGTAGTTGGTAGTTGGTAGTTGTTTTTTTTACTATCCACTATCCACTATCTACTAAGACTCACTATTTGCTATTAGCTTTCTGTAGTGACAACAGCTTCAATAGTGCATGCTTGCTGTTCAACATCCACAGAGGTAATTGCCCAACGTAGGGGTTCTCCCTGTTTTTTCAATTCTGCTTCAATGACTTTTTGTAGTTCCGTGGGAGTTTCTTGTAGGTCAATTTCTGCGGTGATAAAATGGGTTGTCATTTTTTTACTCCTAACTCATGTAGAGACGCGCCATAGATGCACAATGACGCGTCTCTACATTATTTACCAAATTGCAACTGATAAACTATTTCTTCTTTTTCTGTTTCAATTTTCAAATCTGAACGAGGATAGGCAACGCAAAGCAAGACATAGCCCTGTTGTTGAAGTTGTGGACTCACGCCCATACCATCACTTTGATCCACACTTCCGGAGAGAATTTGGGCAGCGCAAGTCGTACAAACACCAGCATGACAGGAACTCGGTAACTCTAAACCAGCTGCATCAGCAACTGATAGGATGGTTTGATTTTCAGGAACTTGCAAAGTATGAGTTTTGCCTTGGTGGTTAATCTCAACGGTGTAAGTTTCGGGCATATACAAGAGCAGCGCTATGCAACGGATAAGTCAAATATCTTATCTTATAAATAGGTAGACAACACAATAAACAACCGCAAGCAATCATAGCTATTTTGAAAGAGCTTGACTAGCGAGGGCGCTATCCAGTGATAATTATAAGTCCTTGCCAGACAAAAAACTTAAACTAGGGAGGCTTCTCGCCTGTTGATCTCACCTGTCGCCATTTCTCAGGGAGAACTCCTGTAACGTTGGGAAGTCATTGTAAACACAGATAAATTTTTGACCAAAATCATTTTGGAGAGCAGAATGCTGGAATCATACCGCAGTCACGTTGCCGAAAGAGCCGCACTAGGAATTCCTCCCTTGCCATTGGATGCAAATCAAACATCACAATTGTGCGAATTACTGAAAAATCCCCCTACAGGTGAAGAGGATACATTACTGGAATTGTTACGCGATCGCGTTTCCCCTGGAGTCGATCCCGCAGCTTACGTCAAAGCTGGGTTTCTCACCGCGATTGCCAAAGAGGAAATCACCAGCCCCCTCATTTCACCTATCGAAGCCGTGCAAATGCTGGGCACAATGGTGGGTGGCTACAACGTACAATCATTAATCGAACTGCTGCAAACTCCCACCGTATCCCTATCATCATCTTCTGAAGTGCCTCTGGTGATGGGGGGACAAGGAAAGGAACCCATGGCAGCATACGCCGCCAATGCCTTAAGCAAAACGTTGCTGGTGTATGACGCCTTCCATGATATCTTGAAATTATCTAAAACCGATCCCTTCGCCAAGCGTGTGATAGATTCTTGGGCAGAAGCTGAGTGGTTCACCATTCGTCCGGTTATACCAGAATTCATCAATGTCACTGTCTTCAAAGTTCCTGGTGAGACGAATACCGATGACTTATCCCCTGCAACCCACGCCACCACACGCCCGGATATTCCTTTACACGCCTTGGCGATGCTGGAAACCAAAATGCCTGGTGCGCTGCAAACGATTGCCGAGTTGAAGAAAAAAGGGTATCCCCTGGCTTACGTGGGAGATGTGGTGGGTACTGGTTCCTCCCGCAAGTCGGCAATTAACTCAGTGTTATGGCACATTGGACATGATATTCCTTATGTACCCAACAAGCGGGCGGGCGGATATATTTTAGGCGGTACTATTGCGCCTATCTTCTTCAACACCGCCGAAGATGCTGGTGCTTTGCCTATCCAGTGCGATGTTACCAAGATGGAAACCGGCATGGTGATCACCATCTACCCCTACAGAGGGGAAATTACCAATGAAGCTGGGGAAGTGATTTCCACCTTCACCCTGAAACCTGACACCATCCTAGATGAAGTCCGCGCCGGAGGACGCATTCCATTACTCATAGGACGCACCCTCACTGATAAAACTCGCCAAGCACTGGGTTTAGAACCTAGCACCGTCTTTACCCGTCCCCAGCAATCCGCTGATACAGGCAAAGGCTACACCTTAGCACAGAAAATGGTGGGGAAAGCTTGCGGTTTACCTGGTGTGCGTCCCGGTACATCTTGCGAACCAATCATCACAACAGTTGGTTCTCAGGATACCACAGGACCGATGACTCGCGATGAATTGAAAGAACTTGCTTGTCTGGGTTTCAGTGCAGACTTGGTGATGCAAAGTTTCTGCCACACCGCAGCCTATCCCAAACCAGTTGATATCAAACTTCACCACGAACTACCTGACTTTTTCGCCTCTCGCGGCGGTGTCGCTTTGCGTCCTGGTGATGGTATCATCCACTCTTGGTTAAACCGGATGCTGCTACCCGATACGGTGGGAACTGGTGGCGACTCCCACACCCGCTTTCCCTTGGGCATTTCCTTCCCCGCTGGTTCTGGGTTGGTGGCGTTTGCGGCGGCGTTGGGTGTCATGCCTTTGGATATGCCAGAATCTGTTTTGGTACGGTTCAAAGGTGAATTGCAACCCGGTGTTACCCTGCGGGATATTGTGAATGCCATTCCCTACGTGGCAATTCAAAAAGGTTTGCTGACGGTAGAGAAGCAAAACAAGAAAAATGTCTTCGCTGGGCGGATCATGGAAATAGAAGGTTTGCCAGATTTGAAAGTTGAGCAAGCTTTTGAACTCACCGACGCTACCGCCGAACGTTCTTGTGCAGGTTGCACCATCAAGCTGAGTGTTGAGACAGTTTCCGAATATCTGCGTTCCAACGTGGTGCTGTTGAAGAACATGGTAGCACGCGGCTATCAAGATGCCCGTACCATCATGCGTCGCGTTGCCAAAATGGAAGAGTGGTTAGCAAACCCCGTGCTTTTGGAAGCGGATGCAGACGCAGAATACGCAGAAATTCTCGAAATTGATTTGAACGAAATCAAAGAACCTATTGTTGCTGCTCCCAATGACCCCGATAATGTCAAGTTATTATCGGAAGTTGCTAACGATCCAGTACAAGAAGTTTTTCTCGGTTCTTGTATGACGAATATTGGTCATTATCGCGCCACTGCTAAGGTGTTGGAAGGCGCAGGTGCAGTGAAGACACGCTTGTGGATTTCTCCGCCAACTCGCATGGATGAACACCAACTCAAACAAGAAGGTGTATATGACATTTTTAATACTGCTCATGCGCGGACAGAAATGCCTGGTTGCAGTTTGTGCATGGGGAATCAAGCGCGAGTTGCTGATGGTACAACGGTGTTTTCTACTTCTACCCGCAACTTCAACAACCGCATGGGTAAAGATGCGCGAGTTTATCTCGGTTCCGCTGAATTAGCAGCAGTTTGTGCGCTGTTAGGAAGGATTCCCACTGTGCAGGAATATCTGGACATTGTGGCGAATAAGATTCATCCTTTTGCTGATAATTTGTATCGGTATTTAAACTTTGATCAAATTGCTGGTTTTGAGGATGAAGGAAGAGTGATTTCGTTGGAAGAGATGCCCATAATTGAGGATAAAGAAGAATGCTTGAGTTGAAATCGTTGTAGGAGAAAAGATACAAGCGATTTAGTAGCGTTTTTGGGAAAATGCTACTAAATTGCTCCCAAAACAAAACCTGAAACCCTTAATTTAAGGTATAATGCTTTAGCGGCATAGCTTTTACGTCAAAGTAACACCCTATGAAAGAGACAACCCCCGCAAGTATGCCTCCGTGTTTTGAGAAATGGTGTCAACAGTTTGATAAAGCATTTACTCATAAAGCCCAAAAAAGAGGGTTTAGGCATTATTTAGAAGGATTATTGGGGGAAAGCGAGAAAAACTTATCTCAAATGGCTTTTAACGCTATAGGAGTAGAATACCATCGATTACACCACTTTTTAATTGAAGCGCCGTGGTCTGATTCTCAGATCAATGAGCTTCGATTAGAGATCATGAACAAGTGTAGTCAAACCAGGATTAGTCGCGAATTTAGCTTGATAATTGATGATTCTGGTCACAGAAAAAGTGGTAATTTTACTGATGGAGTAGGAAGACAATACATCGGAGAAATCGGTAAAACAGATAATGGCATAGTAGTTGTAACAACTCATTTACAGCGCTTCTCATCTGAATGAAGTACTAATTCATCTGTGTCCATTTGTACGCCAGTCGCCACAACGGGGGGAACCCCCCGTTCGCGCAGCGTGTCCGTAAGGACTCAGGGCTTAGTTTGCAAAGGAGGAAACCCTCCTTGCAACTTCTCTCCGCAAGGCGCTGGCTCGTCCATCTGTGGTTCATTATTTCTTTGTGTACCTCACCCAATTGCAAACCGCTGTATAAAGCTAGTTTGGGCTTTATTTGGGCTTAATTTTTGTTTAAGTCCCGTTAAGGAGGCGAAAATTGGGTGAATCCTTTAGTAAGGCGTCTTTCTGCTCTAAACAGAGAAAATGAACCAGCAGGATGGACGTTTAGAAAAGCTCCCGCTAGATAATCGCCTCAAGCAGGTGGTTGATCTGACGAACATTCCCCAACCGTGGGTATTATCCATTGATCGAGCAATTTAGGAGTTTTCCAATGAATTCATTGACGACAGTAGCGCAGCTCGCTCCTGCTCTTGCACGGTTTAGGTGTATGCCGCCACAGTGGGCCACATACCATACAAGCCCTGAGTCAGCGTCTAGGATGCTCCGGTGTACGCCCGAGGATGTGGTGCAGCTGACAGAATATGGCTTGACCAGCATGCACACCCAGGAAGGCCTGCGTTTCGACTACTTCGACGTAATGAATGTCGGCCGCTTCTCCAACACTGGTGTGACGGTTCCAGAGCTTAATGCGCTCGCTCTCTTGCGGTTCTCTCGCCAGTCAAGGTCGACATGGCTTGGATCGCAACAGTGGGCCTTAACGGTCCGTCTCCCGGAAGATGACCGAACTGGAAAATACAAGGTTCGCCTTCCAGACTTTGAAAGTTCCGGGATCACCTACGTCGGCGGGTTACTACCATGGCCGATAGACGGTCGTATTGAACTGTCTAGCAGCTATGCTGTAAGTGTTGAGATAGAGGGCGTCTACGACCCTATTCGGGACCCAGTTGTGCACGACATCTACGAAGACATCTTTCAACACCTGCGTTCAGGGGCGGTCATTTATCAGGCTATCAGTGAGCCGCTGCGCACGGAGCACGAGCAGGCGTGGCAGTTGGGCATGGCTGATTGCATGGTGACTAGCCGGGTGTTAGCGGATCGCTTACGCGCTGCAGGTGTGCAATCCCGTGCCCGACGTGGCTTCATTCTGGGCTTGGTGGGCAGTGAACACGCTTGGTGCGAAGTATACGAGGATAGCCGATGGAAGTCCCTGGACGTGACGCTCGCCGCAATGCCAACCGGGTTGTCTGGCGGATCGCGACTGCCGTCTCATGATGAATTCTCATCTCACTGCTTGGGTAGTCGGTTCAACCGCTGCCTGCCCTGTGTTGCAGAGGACGCATCAGCACTCATGTACGATGATCGAGGCCAACCACTTCCGATGATTGGTGTAGTCAGCGCGACTAAGGAGCGACGTCATGATGCTGCCTGATCATGAGCGTGCGTTCTACATCGATGAGGCTTGTCGTCTCCTAGCAGACGCCTTAGACACGCCCGAACTCGCCGCGCAAGTTGACGACAAGATGACGTTCCTGGATGCAGGGATCAACTCGGGGGAAATCATCCGGTTGCTGTATCTATGCGAAGCGTACCTTGGCATCGAGATCGATGATGACGAAATGTTCGCCATCACCTCGCTGCAAGCGCTCGCCGCCATGTTGCACCGTTACCGTACTGGAGGATGATATGTGGCTTGAGCAGCTCCTCACCCGAGGCACACAGCGCGCGCCCGACCAAATCTGTCTGCGCGATCTTCGCCGAGACGTCACGTGGCGTCAACTCTACCGCGAAGCGCGCGCGCTGGCCAGCGTCCTTCAATCCCTGACTGGTCGGATGGACCGTGTTCTTCTGCTTAGTGGCAATCGCGTTGAAACCATCATGACGTACTTCGCCGGTGCGCTAACAGGAGTAATTGTTGTACCGCTGAACCCAGCGTTGACCGATTCGGAACTGACCTACATCATCGACGCGGTGTCCCCAGCGGCGGTGGTTGCCGACACGACGGGCCGGGCTAGATTGGTCGAGCTGAACCGTTCGGTGAACACGGTGCCGATCGAGTCCGTCACCGAACTCCCCGACCGACCGGGAAACGCGCGCGGCCCAGCCCGTATGACCGACCCGGTTGTGATGTTCCACACCTCCGCCACGACGGGACGGCCCAAAGGCGTCGTCATGGATCAGCGTTACTTGCAGCTCCAGGCGCTGTCCTGGGCGGCAGAGACCCGCGTCGCGCCCGGCGCGGTGTACCTCAACGCGGCCCCGCTGTTTCACGGCAGTGTCGTCATCGCCTTCAATTACCTGGCCGCGCTCGGCGTGGTAGGCATCCTCGACGCGTACACACCGCGCGCGCTCATCAATGCCGTCGAGCGTTGGCGGGTGGAGTGTAGTATGCTCGTGCCCGCGATGATTGCGTTGCTGTTGCAAGACCGCAAAGCTGGCACCTTGAAAAACAGTTCGCTGCGGTCCCTAATCAGCGGCGGTGCGCCCTTGCCCGAGCACCTGGCCAATCAAGCCCGCGATGTCCTGGGCACACCGCTACGCACCATCTTCGGGATCACCGAGGGGGGGGTCGCGCTGCATAAGTGGCCGGAGGACGGTCGCACGAACGCCGGGCATGACGGCGGTATCTGCGCTGGGCGGCCCATGCCCGGCTATTCGGTCCGCATCGTCGGCGACCACGCTGAGCCGACACGCCCGGACGAGATCGGCTTGATCCAAGTCGCCTGTGACAGCCTGATGCAGGGCTACTGGAAGAACGACGGGGCGACCGCCGAGATCATGCACGACGGCTGGCTCACCACCGGTGACTTGGGCTACCAGGACGCTGACGGCTTCGTATGGGTGGTTGATCGACGCGTCGATATGATCGTGCGCGGCGGTCAGAATGTCTATCCCGCAGAGATCGAGCGAGTGCTCCTACAATCATCCCAAGTCAGCCAAGTGGCCGTAGTGGGGGCGCCCTCGGACACGTGGGGACAGACGCCTGTCGCCTTCATCGAAAGCAGAGGTCGAGAACTCGACACGTCAGAACTGTTGGCGCTGTGCGCCGCAGAATTGGCTAGTTACAAACGCCCTAGTCGTTTTGTCCTCGTCGACCACCTTCCACGGAATGCGATAGGCAAGGTGCTGCGTATGGAACTGCGACGTCGCGCAGCCTCTCTGGACCACCCGAACAGATAGTCCACGTAAACACTATGACCATGTCCCGGATTCTCCACGGTCCAGCTCCGTTCAAGCTCGCCGTGTTCGGTGCCAATATCGCCGGCGGAACTAACCTCACGTACGCCGCGGGCCCGCCATCGGTGACCTGGGACGAGAGCCTGCGCATCGCGCAGGCCGCAGACACCGCCGGATTTGACGCGCTCATTCCTGTTGCACGCTGGAAAAACATGGGCGCGTCAGACCAACCAGATCGGCACCGAACGTTTGAGACGTTCACCTGGGCTGCAGGTCTTGCGGCCGTCACCCGTAACCTCGACCTGTTCGCCACTGTTCATGTGCCGATGACCCACCCGCTCACCGCAGCCAAGATGGCGGCCACGGTGGACCACATCGCCGGCGGCCGCTTCGGCCTTAACGTCGTGGCCGGTTGGAACGCACTCGAGTTCGCCATGTTCGGACTCGAGCAAGAAGAGCACGACGAACGGTACGCACGGGCTGACGAGTGGATGACTTTCGTCCAGCAGGCGTGGGCTAATGACCACCCGTTCGACTTCGACGGTCGCTTCTACTCAGGGCGGGCGGTCTTCTCGCAACCGCCGCCGCTTGCCGCGCCGGCGCCGGTCGTAATGAGCGCTGGAGGCAGCCCCGCTGGCCGTTCCTTCGCCGCCAAACACGCTAACATTAACTTCATCATTCTCCCAGAGCAGCCACTCATCGCCCCAACCGTGCAAGCGCTCAAAAGCGATGCATACCACAGTACCGGCCGTAACATCCTCGTATTCGGGGCCGTACACATCGTCTGTAGCGACACCGAGGCTGAGGCACGCGCTCTCTACCATTACGCGGTTCACGAGCAAGGTGACTGGCAGGCGGCAGCCACTGCGCTCAGCCTCCTCGTGCCAAACTCGCAGAGCGCTGACTATGATCGAGCGGGCATGGGCGCCGCAATCATTGGAGGATTCTTCGCGACGCCCCTCGTCGGCACCCCGGAACAAGTGGTCCAAAGCATGTCCGACATCGCCGCAGCGGGGGTTGATGGAGTCGCCGTGTCTTGGATCGACTACGAAGAAGGAATCTCCCGCTACGCACGCGATTTGTATCCGCTGATGGTCGAAGCTGGCCTCCGTGTGTAGTCATTAGCGCTCTTCCTTTATTAGAAATTCGACCAAAACCCATAGATTACTGCCCCAGTCATCTTGTTTTTACAACCAAAACAGGGCAACCAATCAATAACGACATCATTAAAAACGTTTGGAATTGTATGTCCTACAAGCGTCGCAACGAAGAAAAAACATAAGGACAAGAGTCCTTGTTTTCGTCCAAGAGGACTAAAGTCCTCACTACAAATTTATTAACTCATCCCCCAGTCCTCTTCACTGGGAGTTTTCCCACTCCGGGGTGAGGCGACGAAAGTTAAAGTCAACAGCACTGGGATGACAGCTGACACAGCTGCCAATCTGCACAGGTTGGGGTAGCTTGACTCTGGGATGCAAAGCTTTGAAATACCGAGAGCTATTGACGCGATATGGTGTTTGCTCGTCTTGTAGTTGGAGACGGGAGAAAGCTGCAAGATACTTCCATACTAAAATACGTGGAGGATCGACCAAACGTTTTAACTGTGCGCCGTAATGTTGGGTGTCTTCTAAAAGATTTTTCCAAGTTTGGGTAGGCAAAACCGCCGGTGGTAAGGCAATGTGACAACTAGAGCAGTTTTCTAGGTACAATTGTTGTCCCAGCTGGTATTGTGCAGGCACTACGTCAATGGTTCCTACCTCAGAGGTAGGAGTGGCACCTTGGGCATGAGTTGCCAAGGCTAACAGCCATCCCATAGCTAGACTCCAAGCCAAAATGACTAAAAGCAAACCGATGGGCTTTCGCTTTAGTTTTTGGTTACGAGATTTGCGCGGAAAAATATTTGACATTCGTCACACTCACAAACTTTGCATAATATCGCGTTTGCACATCTTATGACATAGATAGCGTTTGTCTTGTTTTTTGAATGTTTGTCAATGAAGTCTTATTTGCGTTTGCTGGTGAAAACAGTGGTGAACATCATCAGGAAGCCGCCTATGATAATAGCGATCGCCACTCCCCCTGTAATTAAGTCAAGTGTATTGTTATCCATAAAATGACAAAACAAATGAAAAGAACTCAGAATACACAACTCAGAACTCAGAATAACCCTATGCCATAAAATCAGAGGTTTCAACAAGGAAATGTTTTATTCTCAAAGAATTTTATCTACTTGTCAGCTAGATCAACTTTTCACCCAGTTGGGCAAAATTCCTTGTGAGTTCTCAGTTGTGAGTTCTTTGTCATTTTGACTCATCACTCATTTAAAAATCTACCCCTTGCTTGAGTTCTACACCATGATTGGCATAGTGCTTGTGGCAATAAACCTCAGAGTGAACGCTAGCCAAGTCAAAGTATGCTGGCTGATTTTGGCAGCGACCAGTGATAATAACTTCGGTATCGCGGGATTTGCGAAGTAAAACTTGAACAATCGGTTCTACTGGTAGTAGTTCCAAGTCCACTGTGGGATTCAGCTCATCTAGGATAATAGTCTTATACAATCCGGAGGCGATCGCAGTTTTAGCAATTTCCCACCCGCGTTCGGCTTCTACATAGTCCAATTCGTGACGGGAGTTGCGCCAGACAATGGCATCTCGACCACAGCGTTGATGGTCTACCACCTCTGGATATGACTGTTGCAAAGCAGCTATAGCAGCATCTTCAGTGTAGCCAGTGCCACCTTTGAGCCACTGCATAATCAACACGCGAGTAGACCCCGGATGATTGATTCCCCTACCAATCGCTTTTAACGCCTTGCCCAAGGCACTCGTAGACTTGCCTTTCCCAGCACCAGTGTAAATTTCAATACCTTGTATTCCCTGTGCTTTTGCTGTTGGGTGGACATGGGGTTTCATTTCTGAGTGTAAATCCGCGATATCAAGCAACTGTTGTGGTGCTGCGCGTCCTGTCGCAATGATTTCTAACTCCTGGGGTTTAGATTTGAGTGTCCGCACCACTTCATCCACTCCAAGTAAGCCTAAATCTAAAACTGGGTTAATTTCATCCAATACGACAACTGAATACAAACCTGAAGCGATCGCACCTTTAGCCACATCCCAGCCTCGCGCCGCCTCAGCCCTGTCATAAGGTGTAATTTCGTCTGATCCAAAATATTCTGCTCTACCAGTGCGAACTTGGTCAATGAGATGGGGAAAACCTCGTTGCAACGCGGCAATTGCCCCATCTTCGTCATAATCCCGTTCTGGTCCTTTTAAAAACCGCAACAGCAAAACACGGTTAGAATTGTTAGCAGTATTTATCCCCAAACCAATAGAGCGCAAAACGACTCCTAAAGCTGCTTGTGACTTGCCTTTCCCTGCGCCATCATAAACGTGAATTTGACCAATTAGCCGTGAGGGGCGCAATTGCGCCGTGCGAATACCGATGCCGTTCCTTGTCATATGAATGAAAGCTGTAACGTGGCAGTCTTTCATCTTACCCAAGGTTTTGTCAGATTGCGTGTGGGGTGTGGGGTGTGGGGTGTAGCAACTCTTCACACTCCACACTATCTCAGGTCAGCAGATGTATGAAGAAAAGCAACATAAGGAATACTGGGTAAAAGACCCGAAGAATGAGATAATTTCCCCCATCATGCCCAGTAGTGCGGCTATACTCTCTTAAGTCACACCTTAGCGCGATTACTTGTTTATGTTTGAAATCCCTGAACTTCCACTTCCCCGAGTTTTTCCTATTGGAGCAATTTTGTTTAATTTTTTATTTTTATTAGTAGCAATTCCTATAGAAGCATATGTCTTACATACAAGGCTAAAATTTGACAAAAAGACCAGTGCGTTTTATGCCATCTCTATTAATCTCTTTTCCAACGTCATCGGTTGGATAACATTTTTCTTTATACAGCCTACATTGCCAGTCCAAATAAATTCTGAGTTAATTAATTTTATTTTCTTCAATCGCTTACAATCGCCCAATATACAAACATTAGTCATTTTTACGGCTTTTATAATTTTCTTCGGAACTTTTTTAGTGAAGTATCTCCTCTTGAAAATTTTGTTGCTATCACTTGTTGACTTAGGAAAAGCAGCACCGGAACCAGAATCTCAAGCAGTTACACGACGTAATTCGCGTCGTGCTTCTAGGAGTAAATGGCAGAATACAAATGTAGTGACTACTATACTCATAGCTAATGCACTTAGCTATAGTTTGATAGCGGTTCTTTTATTTATTCGCTCAGTTAACACGTAGAAAAATATCTGCTGTGATTGAGTTGTTGATTTCAATAATAAAGATGATTAATGTCAATCAGATTTAGTGATAATTCAAGGAGATAATATGCAAATATTGAGAGATTTCTTCGGTATAGTTGGCGTTATTGAAGACGTTTACGAGCGCATAAAAAAGATAGTGATTCCGCCGAGAGCATACTCTTGGCAAACTTTAATTTATTTGAGTATCTTTTCTTGGTTAATGTCATCTCTTTCTACAGCGATCGTCAAAGATATAATTGCATTTTGCGGCTGGTTATTCTTAATTATTGGTACTGCTTGGTATACCACGGATAATCCGTTACTCATTCCTGGAACTAATATGCCCGTAGGGTCAGTGATAACTGGATTCTTAGTCAGTGTTTTTGCCTTTGGTCGTGAAGAAGATATTTTTACACCAAGAACAATTGTTCTTTGGCCAACCATTTCGGCACTTATTACTGCAATTCCAGAATTTTTTGAAGGAACTGGTACAGAAGCAACAACTCGACTTCCCAAAATAGAAGACCGCCAAAAAATCATTATTCTAATTGGCAGCTGTATGGTACTTAGTTGCTGGTTGCAGTTCTATTTTGTGACAGAGAATTGGATAAATGAATATCCAAGTCTGCTCATAGATAATTATCAGGGCAGTGCCTTTGTTATCAAAACACAACCTAGTAACAAAATTCCGAGAAATGGTGTTTTAATTTTAGATAAACTTGCTCCGCAAGTGGAAGCACAAATAGCTGGACAACCCTGGTCGCAAGTAGAGCAATGGTTGATTGACGCCAGAGAAAGAGTGGGCAATTTAAGCAGCCAAGTCATACAAACAAACTTGTCAGAATATGAAGAAAGGTTTCTATGGATCGTTGAGCCGCGTGTATCAAACTTAAAGGACGGATACAAACTGGATCTCCTAAATATCTGGAGTGGTCCTAGTTCCACTCCCCGTGGATATTACCTAGTAAAATCCTGTCGAATTGATCCGGTGTTAGAGTCGGGAAACACCTCAAGCCAAACTGCTAGGAAAACTGAACAGAGAAATACGATTGCAGAAATTGAGTGCGAAAGAAAAACTTCATTTTTTGCGGGATCACCACCACCGCAGCAGTGAAGAAGGTAGGGAGATGGGGAAGAGTCAATAAATAACTAATGACCAAAAAAGAATACAGAATTCAGAATATGACCTGCGGACACGCACTCGCGTTCAGAATGTTAAAAAGGTACAAGCCCCTAAATTTATTAACAGGGAACAGGGAATAGGGAACAGTCAGAAATGACTGATAACTGAAATAGGCTACTATTTGAATAAAAAAACTCAGTACACTTTCTGTTGCCTGTTGCCCGTTAAGAGTTCCCTTCTTTGTTTAAATCCCCTGAATTTATTTATGGGGATGTATTCTGAGTCCTGAGTTCTGAATACTGAGTTCTTCTTAACAATTAATGACCAATTTTTTATGAATTTTGGCAGAGTTTCTGTATTGGCAAGCAATGTGTTTCGCGAAGTTGTCCGCGATCGCATTCTTTACATTATCGGTTTTTATGCTTTAATACTCGCAGCCGCCCTGCTCTTACTTCCTGAAGTTGCCGCCTCAACAGAGGGCAAAATGTTTTTAGACTTTGGTTTGGCAACCATGAGTGTCTTGGGCTTAATTGTTGCTGTATTTCTTAGTACGGGATTGATTAACAAAGAAATTGAAAAACGCACTGTTTTAATATTAATTGCTAAACCTTTAAGCCGCAGTGAATTTGTTGTTGGCAAATACGTTGGTTTATTGGCAGTGCTAGCCGTACTCATCGCTGCCATGACGCTGATTTATCTGGGATTTTTGCAATCTAGCAATATTCCTTATTCAGTGGCAAGTGTTCTTATTGCCGGAATTTTTTTATTTTTGCAGTTATCCTTAATGACTGCTGTGGGGATGACTTTAGGTGTGTTTACTAGTTCCCTGTTAGCAACAGCTTTAACATTTGCAGTGTATATCATGGGTAATGTGACTCAAGACATACTACAACTGAGTCGTCTGAGTAGTCATCCTGGCATTGAACGCATGGCTCAAGCTTTGTATCTTGTCTTGCCAGATTTATCTCGATTGGATTTGAAAAATGAAGCTGTGTATGGTCTGGCAGCGCTACCTGAGGCAATATCACTCATTATAAATGCTGGCTATGGCTTAATATACAGCATCCTACTATTAGCAATAGCTATCTTTATCTTCTCGCAACGAGAATTTTAACTATTTGGATACTGGAAAATGTTAGTTGTAAAGACGTGCCAAGGCATGTCTCTACACAAAAAGTACCACTAACCACTTTCCCTTAATTAAAAAAAGAACATTTGAGGTTGATGAATAGTTCCGTCAGGCATGATAGCACCTTGTAGTTTTGCATTCGTAAGATTTGCCTCCCAAAGGTTTGCCTCACTCAAGTTTGCCTCACTCAAGTTTGCCCATGTCAAATCAGCAGTGGTTAAGTTAGCTTGATTCAAATTTGCTTCTAGCAGCATCGCTCCACAAAGCTTTGCTCCTGTGAGATTAGCTCTCACTAAATTGGCTTCTATGAGCGATGCTTCAACTAATTTAGCTTCGCTTAAGTCGGCTTCGCTTAAATCAGCATCACACAAGGAAGCTGCCCATAGTTTACTTCCACATAATTTCACTCGCCATAAGAAAGCCCCACACAAATTTACACCTCTTAAATCAGCATCAATCAAATTAGCTTCACATAAAGAAACTTCAGACAAATAAGCTTCCCGCAGATTGGCTTGCATTAAATTTGCGCCACTTAAGTTTGCACCAGTGAGGATTGCTCCACTCAAATTTGCACCTTGCAAATCTGCTCCTATCAAGTTAATTCCACTTAAATCAACTGCTCTCAGGTCGATTCCACTTAAGTCGCATCCACTCAAGTCCCTTTGTTGAAAACATTGATCGCTAATTTGGTTGAGAATGAATTCCTGTTTTTCAGCAAAGTTTCTCATGGTATTGACCTCTGGGTGTAACATATCCAAAATGCAGATACTGAAAATCATTGTATTTTTGAGATTACACCCCAGAAGTAGATAACCTAAGTAAAGAATCTAAACAAAATTAAGAAAAATCTGATAAAAAATCTGGAAGAGACTTAAAATACGGGCTTTGGGCAGGGGCTTTGGGTTCTTTCTCTATGTCAAAATCTTCTCAGAAAGGTTACGAAAATTTGATATTTTAGCACAGCAGGCGTTTTCGTAGTCAGGGAACAAATTCCGTCGCTCACTCTGTAATAGTTGCACTTCAAGGTGATATTTTCAGGGTTGTGATACGGACGTTCTTCATAGGCGGGTTGCCCTTTGAGCGAACATCTCTACATTCGCACCATTGCGAGATTGATGCCTGTTTCATCGATAAAAATCGAATCTTCAGGTTTTAATCAAGCATAAGCGAGTTGAGTAGGTTCTACTCATATCACATCTTCCACCAAGCACTTAAAACCTTTATTTAGATAAATCAGAGGTGTAAAATAAAGGACGTTCTCCAACTTACTCATTTACGACCTTCAATCCTGTCCTGAAACCGCAGTAGAGCTCGAATTCGAGCGAGTAACACCGCCTCATCGAGGGGCTTTCGCAGAAAGATATCCCCTCCGATATCTAATCCCTTGACCATATCCACCTCTGCATACGCAGTCAGCAGAATAATGGGAATCGCGGGTAGTTGGGGATGCTGGCGGAGCTGTTGGGTTACTTCATAGCCATCCATACCTGGCATCATGACATCCAGCAGGACTAGATCGGGGCGTGAAGTTGCGATTTTGGCTAAGGCAGATCTGCCATTACTCGCCACCTCAACTGCATACCCTTCTCCAGTTAACACGGTTTCAAGCAAGAACAATATGTCCGGATTATCATCGACCACGAGGATGCGATAGTTCTGAGGGTGTAGCATAGGTACACAACTTTGGTGGAATATTAGCGAAGCCATTCAAACCCCATTAAGCTCATCCCTCTCCTGTAAGCCCAAAGCGCAGGCTCCGCCAACCCGCAGCGTGCCCCTTAGGGCTTAGGTAGAGGGATTTCACGTCATTTGACAAGTCACTAGTCATTTGTTGTTACCAATGACAAATGACTAATGTGAAAGAGGGAGACGAGGGCGGCTCTCCTCCCATCCCGCGCCTGTGATCAGCTCAACAGCCGCCCTTTTGTGATGAATGACCTAAGTCTGTGTTTGGGGTGAAACTAAAGCACCTAGTAGGTAACACAGCACCATGTTGCCACGCCGCAGAGAACCTCCCAGTTACCTCAATGTCACCTCAGTTTAACCAAGCCCAGACGCTTTCGAGCCTACAGTGCTGTCTCGGACTCGCTCTACATTAAGCCAGAGTGAACAGACTTGATGCCATTAAGTGGTGCAGTATGTAACGGTAGACTACCCAATGAACGGCAGATGCATTTGATTCCTGTGCTCTCGCGAGCTAATGCTCTTACTGGGCAAAATTATGATGTATTTTCATACTTAAAGTATCTGTCAAAAGTACGATAATAAATTCAAATATTACAGCAGAAGTCAGAAGTCAGAAGTAAAAAGGGCTTAGTGTCTCGGCTTTTAGACAAAGCGCGTTGTACTTCATTTACTTGCAATGTGCTGTAAATCTATTTACATTAGGAGCGTTTAGTAAATGAGGAATAGACTCAGCACTGATTAAGGTTTTTGTATGGGCAAGGGCTTCCAATTGGAGTAATCAGCAAGATGACCCCAGTAAGCCAGGTATCCTGTCAAAGCGAAGATTAACGCCGCAGCTATGAGTACTATCGCGCCAATGATCCGCAAGGTACGATTTGTTTGTAGATATAGCGTTGGTGCTGCAAATACTCCTCCCAACCCTGTGAGGATAAATCCGATTCCTGATAATAACGGACGCCTTGTCAAATCTAGATTAATAATGCGTACACCAATCACAATCGCAGCAAGTCCAGCGAAGAAGCCATAGATTGCTACTGTCAGTAAATCCCAACCTTGGGCTAATGCTATAGAACCCATTTGATATCTATTCACTTGCCAGCCGTTTGAGCATGAGTTTGATGAAACAAAGATTGAGCTTAGCCGTGGCATGGCAGAGCGTTCTTTCAAAGTTTTTGACCAAACTTTTACAGCGTTCCATCCAAGCGTTTGACCGCTCAATCACCCACCGAGTGGCTACGGGTACAAATCCAGTTTTCCCTTGTGCTGCTTTTTCGCAAAGTCTGCCGGGGGAAGCTTCCCCCGGCGAGCTTTGCAGCTTTGCTTGGCTTGGGTGCAAGTTGAAACCGGATCTTGGTCATAATTTGAGGATAGACTTTTTGCAGTTCGATTGTGAGTTTGTCTGGGTGATAGCCATGATCGAGCAGAATAGTAATTTTTGGGATATTTACGGGTTTAGCTCGAAAATAATCCAGATTGTTGCTTAGTAATTCAATTAAACCCTGGTCATCGCTCACATTCGCTTTAGTACAGTGGGTAAAAAACGGTAAGCCGAGCGTATCGACAGCGAGATGTCGTTTAATGCCATTGGTGCATTTGTAATGACAGAACCCTTTGGACATAGCACTGGCATTGCATGTATTCTTCACCGCTTGCGAGTCGATGATCAACAACCTTGTCCACTTTGGTTTTTTTTGACTTGTTGTCGTACTCTAGAATGCAAAGTCTTCATAATCTGGTCTAGTACTCCATCTGAGCGCCACTGCTTGTAATGCCAGAACACAGTGGAATAAGGTGGCAAGTCTTGCGGTAAATCACACCAATTGCAGCCATTCTTCAGTTGATAGAAGATACCATCCAAGATTTGTCTTTTTGTCCAAACAGGCGGTCTAGTTTTCTTCTTTTGAGGGAGCAATGGCTCAATGATTTCCCACTCTTTGTCGCTTAAGCTGCTGGAGTACGGCATTTATTTGTCATCTTACCTCATTTTTAGAGATCCCAAATGGGTTCTATAGCAGTGCCAAGAAACAAAATTCCGAATAAAACTGTTGTTTCACCATAAGCGATATTGAAACTTCCTGTAACGGGCCAAGTGAAAATCATGTGCAAGCCGGTCACGAGAGCGATCGCTCCTGTCATACCAAACCCAGGAATCCAGCGCTTTTGATTGGTACGATTCAGACCAAAATATATGTAACCTGCAAGTAGAAACAGCCCAGCTACCAAATTAATTAACATTAAGGTGATGTAGTTAATGAACATAATCTACCTTTTGATAGTTTTCATTTTCTATTTGAATACATATTTTTGTATTTAAAATATACATTTAGAAGCATTTTTTATAGTAGGTAAAACTGGCATAATTGCTAACAAAAGTTACAAATAATTAAGCTCTAGAAATATACAAACTCTACATGACTCAAGCTTGGCTATGGATTGGTGTCATTAGCATGGCACTGGGAAGTGTTTTTTTCGGCTTCGGCGCACATAATGCTAAAAATGAGCGATGGCAAATACTATACACACTAAATTTTTTCATTTGCTTGATTGCTGCTGGGCTATATTTAGCAATGGCATTGGGTTTAGGAGTGAATGTCATCAATGGTCGTCCAACCTATTGGGTACGGTTCGTAACTTGGTTTTGTTCCACGCCGCTCTTACTGTTAGATCTGACTTTCCTAGGAAGAACGAGTTTACCTCTTACAGGTAGCTTATTGGGAGCAAACGCTTATATGCTTGTGACTGGCTTCGTTGCCACAGTGACACCCAAACCAATGAGCTACATTTGGTATATCGTAAGTTGCGCTGCTTACTTAGCAATTGTCTACTTGCTGGCGCAGCCGTACCGAATTGCAGCGGAACGCAAACATCCCAGATCAAAGCAAGCATTCCGCACATTGGTAACGGTGCATTTAGTGCTGTGGACACTTTATCCGATTGTATGGATTCTTAGCCCAGAGGGTTTTAGCACCTTCACTCAGGGTTCTGAAACTATGTTTTATACGCTGTTGGATATAGCCTCTAAAGTCGGTTTCGGTTTTCTATCATTGAATACACTGCATACTTTAGAACAGGCAACAGAACCAGCAAGAGAAACTCACCTGTCATATTAATATTTGTAGTGAGCGCTTAAGCGCTCACTACAAACCTATTCTTCTAATTCTCCTCACCCCAAGTTCGCAACTGTAAATACACTAACACCAGCGTTATTGCTAACAGTACGGTTGCAGCGGCGGCTGCATAACCAAAATCAAATTGAGCAAAGGCTTCTTGGTAAATGTAATAAACAAGCAAATTAGTAGAATTCAATGGACCACCACCAGTCATCACATAAACTTGCTCAAAACTCCGCAACGTGAAAATAACAGTGGTGACTGTGGCAAATATTAAAGTAGGTTGCAATCCGGGTAAGGTAATATAGCAAAATTGCTGCCAAGAATTGGCACCATCAAGTTCCGCAGCTTCGTAACGACTGGGAGGAATTGCTTGCAACCCTGCCAAGAACACCACCATATTGAAACCCAATTGTTTCCAAATACTTAATAAAATAAGGACTGGCATTGCCCAAAAGGTGTCTCCTAGCCAGGTAATTGGTGAAATGCCAACACTATTTAATAGTGCATTCACTGGTCCTTCTGGTTGAAACAACCAGCGAAACCCTAAACCAGCGGCTACCAGAGAAATAATCGAAGGTAGGAAATAGGTGGTTCGTAGGGCTTCCCGCAATGCTATACTCCGGTTTAACAGTACTGCCAGCCCTAAAGGGATAACGAGAGTGGGAATGACCGTGGCAACTGTAAAATAAACAGTGTTACCAAGAACTTGCCAAAAATCGGGGTTAAGAAGCAAGCGCCAGTAATTTTTAAGCCCTACCCATTGAATGCCTGTTGAGGTGAAACTCCCAGCAGTGAAGCTGAGGAAGAACAAATAGGCAATAGGACCAAGAATAAAAATGCCCAACAAAATCACTGCGGGAGTGAGAAAAATCCAGGCAGCAACTGTATCATTATCTAACCACGACTTAGTATATATTTTTGGCATCTACTGATTCATCCTCCCTGCCGTTATGACGCTTCGCCCTGATTCTACTCCTAGCCTGGTTTCTCCCAATATAAGTGCTGACACACTTGGTATACAATCTCCCTTGAAATTGGGAATTTTAGCTTCTGGGAATGGCAGTAACTTTGAAGCTGTTGCCCAAGCAATCCAAGACGGGCAGTTGTCCGCTCAAATCCAAGTTTTAATCTACAATAATCCAGATGCTTATGCCGCAGTCAGGGCACAAAAGTGGGGTGTCCCTACTGTGCTTCTCAATCACCGCGACTATAAAAGCCGTGAAGAATTGGATGGGCAAATCGTGCAAACTTTGCGGCAATATGATGTGGAATGGGTAGTTATGGCAGGTTGGATGCGATTGGTCACGTCAGTTTTCATCGATGCATTTCCTGACAAGATTATCAATATTCATCCCAGTTTGTTGCCCAGTTTTAAGGGGTCAAATGCAGTAGAACAAGCCCTTGCTGCTGGCGTGAAGATTACTGGTTGTACAGTGCATCTGGTTTGTTTAGAAATAGACAGTGGTCCGATTTTGATGCAAGCAGCCGTGCCGATACTGCCTGATGATACCTCAGAAACACTCCACGCTAGGATTCAAGTTCAGGAACATCGGATTTTACCACAGGCGATCGCCCTTACAGCGCTTCTCATCTCAATGAAGTACTAATTTATCTGTGTCCATCTGTACGCCAGTCGCCACAACGGGGGGAACCCCCCGAAGTTTGCCCGGAGGGAAACCCTCCTTGCAACTTCTCTGTGCAAGGCGCTGGCTCGTCCATCTGTGGTTCATTATTTCTTTGTGTACCTCACCCAATTGCAAACCCCTGTATACGCCCAGAGGGTTTCTGATGCGAAACCCTCTCGCCAAAGCCCCGCGATTAACTTTAGTTAAATGATCAAGCTATTTCTCAGGAGATTTCAAAGCCTGATCTAGTACTTGTCGAGCCTGTTCTGCTTTTGCTCTTGCTTCTTGATAACGCAGATTAGCTTGGGCATAATTTTTGAGAACTTTAAAACCTTCCTTGAGACGAGTAATTTCCTCCTCAGTCACAGACTTATCTGAAAATAGGATGTCAACCGCCTTGCGAACTTCCATAGCTTCGGTGCGTGACTCCTGCACTTTCAACTTGAGTGTGGCTAGGTTACTCAAAACCTGCACAGCCTGTGTAATGGCGTCTTCGTCGCTCGTGGTCTCCGTTGATGTTTCTTTGACTTCAATGAGCTGTTGGGGACCAAATCCATCTTCGAGTTCCGTAGGTAACTGACCTTCATCCATCAGTTTCATCAACTGATCCATCGCTTTTTCACGGGCTTTGGCTGAATCTTTACCGGGAACGGAGAGGATGATTTCTGGGCTTTGAGCAAGAGTGTACTGAACCATAAATTAGGTAGAGAATGTGCTAGTAAACCAAGCCGGGGTAATAATTTTAACGCGAAACAAAGCTGCAAAACCAGCAAAACAAAATGTCTTGTTCTTTTATTAGTACAAGCATATTATAATAAGACAAAAAACAGCACTTATTCACTAGACTTCTTGCAAAAATCCAAAAAAAAGAAGAATTAACCACAGATGGACGAGGCAGTGCGTTGCGGTGAATCAGCCCTGCAGGCGGGTTTCCCGCCGTAGGGGACTGTGAACCCGAAGGGGGGTTCCCCCCGTTGTTCGCGCAGCGTCTCCGCAGGAGATAGCAACTGCCGTACAGATGGACACAGATGGAATCAAACAGATGCAAGAAGTCTACTTCTTGTATCGCTGTGCCGTCAGACTACTAAAAATTAGGAGTTGGGACGCTTGGTTTTGTTAAGCCTTGTTCGTGTAACCTTGCCAAGTTACGAAAAATAAAACTTTATACTGGAAGAAGTAAGAGTATTTTTCGCTGCGAGGGAAGAGCGATGGCTCCAAATCCCACCATTATGCAAGCTGTGGAACAATTAGGTTACCGCGTCACTGTTGGAGACGTGGCAACCCAGGCAGGATTAAATGTCATGCAGGCAAATCAAGGGTTATTAGCCCTTGCTTCTGATGTCGGTGGACATTTACAAGTTTCTAATACGGGTGACATTGTTTACCTATTTCCAAAAAACTTACGGTCAATTTTACGTAATAAGTATTTGCAATTAAGGTTGCAGGAATGGTGGAAAAAAGTTTGGGGTGTTCTGTTTTACTTAATTCGGATTTCCTTCGGAATTTTCTTAATTGTTTCCATCGCCCTGATAACTATCAGCATCATCTTAATCATCTCAGCTGTTAACTCAGACCGCGATGGCGACAATAGAGGGGTCAATTTTAGTGGTGGCTTTTTCTTTTTCCCTGATTTATTCTGGTATCTTAGCCCAGATTATGATACTCGTCAGCGGGAAAGACGTCGGGAGAAAAGCAATCTAAATTTCTTTGAATCTGTATTTTCCTTTTTGTTCGGCGATGGCAACCCTAATAACAACTTAGAAGAACGCCGCTGGCAAGAAATTGCTACAGTGATTCGTAACAACCAAGGTGCCATAGTCGCTGAACAAATTGCGCCCTATTTGGATAATATTGGAGAGGGTTATACCAGAGAGTACGAAGACTATATGCTGCCCGTTCTCACTCGTTTCAACGGGCAACCCAAGGTCAGTCCCCAAGGGCAAATTGTTTATTATTTTCCAGAGTTGCAGGTGAGTGCTGCCAAGAAACGCCGTCAGTCTCTATCAGCTTATTTGAAGGAATTGCCTTGGCGCTTTAGTGCGGCAAATTCAGGACAAATTATGCTGAGTGCAGGGTTGGGTATAGCGAATTTTGTTGGTGCATTAGTGCTCTTAAGTTTGTTGAGAGATGGCACTGTAGCCGCCCAAATAGGTGGACTTGTTGCTTTTGTACAAGGGATTTATTGGCTATTATTGGCTTACGGAACAGGTTTTTTAGTTGTTCCTTTAGTACGTTATTTCTGGATTCAGTGGCGCAATAGCAAAATTGCTAAACGCAACCGAGAGCGCCTATTCTGGGCAAACCTATTAGCAAGCGCGGATGCTCAGTTGCAGCAAAAAATAGCTTATGCTCAACAGTTTGCAGCAGAAAAAGTTCTGGGGAATGAAGATTTGGTCTACTCCAGCGAAACCGACTTATTAGAACAGGAAATAGAACATTCTCAACAAATTGATGCTGAATGGCAAAAACGCCTAAGCAGAGGAAGCGGGGAGTAGGGCAAAGATGAGGGAGTGGAGGGAGATTAAAGAAATTAATTTGTCTTCCCCCCACTCCTCCACTCCTCCACTCCTCCACTCCCCCACTCCTCCACTCCTCCACTCCTGTTGATTACTTCACCCGAATAGGTGCTAGAGCAACACCTCGGTAATAGTAATTCAAAATTTGCAGGTGATTATACCCTCGCTTTGCGAGATTGTAAGCTCCCCACTGACTCATGCCTAAAGCATGACCATAGCCAAGACCTGTTAGTGTAAAACCTCCATTCCCATTGCTGACGGTAAAGCGGGTGCTTTTCAGCTTGAGGGCTGTACGCACATCCTCGCCCCTGAGAACTTTCTCACCCTTGTCGCCGACAATTTTCAGCGCTGTCACACTGCCGAAACGCGATGTACTTTCAGGAATAATTTGCTTAACGTTGCCCACATCTGGAATTTGGGTGCTAACTTCCCCCGGGGAAAAAGTTCTGACCCAGTTGCACTCGCTGATATTTTGGTCGAAGTCTGGAACAGCACGTAGGTATGGCTCGTTACTTCCCCAAACATCTTCTGAGTTTTCAGTGTGTCCGCCAGAACAAGCGTGGAAGACAGAAAGAATAATCCTGTTTCTGTAAGTCAGTACTTTCCCAGATGTGCCATCAACCGCAGCGTAGGTTGTGGGAGATTCACTGTTGACGCCTTTGTAAATTTGCCAACGATCTGGTGTATCGCCCACATCGTAAATGGGATTACTGCGCTGTCTCTCGCGCTCGTAAAGAGCATATGTACGGGCGGCGATCGCTTGAGCCTTTAGGGCTTCTAAAGGCCAACGGTTGTCCATTTCGCCACCAATAACGCTGTAGAGATATTCTTCCAAATCAACCCAGTTAACAACAGATAAACCTTTTTGTGTCGGTACAACGAGAGTTCTGCCTCGATACCAGCGATCGCCAATATAAACGAATCCCTTACCTGATGGCTCAATCCAGAATAGATTAGACTGCCACCTATCCAAAGCAACTCCACCTGGAACCGGTTGGGCATAGTAAGCACTCATTCCCGGTAACTGTCCTAGAGTACGACCGCTACTATCCTTGACAACCGCAGCCGTAGAACTACCGACTTTTACCTGATTGACGTCCCTTTCAATTGCCACGCGCAGGATGACAGATGCTTGAGATGGGGCAACCATAGCTATCCATATGAGGATACCAAGCCACCAATGGCGTCCTTTGATGTGGGAAAATAAAGAGGCTAAGAACAGTTGGAATTTCATGCTAACAATGATAGTTACACTTTTGTATGGTTGACGCTCACTTCTGCTGTAGTTTCCCTTCAAGTAAGATTTCAACCCTATAAAATATAAATGAACTACCATAGGCTAGCAACGCTATTTGTATAGCATTTGTCATTGCAACGCTAAAATTCTTTCTAGCCTTCCCAAACTAATTCTTAATTACTCACTCAATTACGAATAAAGAGTAGGGATACAAGAATACGTCAAAAAAGATTTTTTAACTTTTAACTTTTAACTTTTTAAAAGGGATTGGCGATGATAGAAAAGTACAAACCGTTTTCCTGCCATGTGCCTTTATTGTCATTCCCAGCAATTGAAATTAAAGGAATACCCCAGTCCAAGCGGACGGTAAGGCGGTCTTGTAATTGTAGGCGCAACCCTAAGCCTACAGACATAAGTGTATTTTGATCTAGCTCAGAATTATCGCTGGTTCTGCCAGAACGGTTCCAGCTTGTACCAATATCGAAAAAGGGAGCGACTTGTAAAAGGCTGTTGGGTTCAAAGAAGCGGAGAATGGGAATTCGGACTTCAGCAGAAGCAAAGAAACCGTTGTCTGTGAGTAAGGCATCTTGGCGGTAGCCTCGGACATTTTCCAGACCACCTAAGCTAAATTGTTCAAAGGCAACCAGTGGTTGGTCTGCGAGCTGCACATCTGTTCGGAGTAACAGGAGGGTATCGCGAGCCAACAGGCGCACCCACTGTGCTTGTCCTCTCCAAGCTAAGAAACTTTTGGAATCAAAAGCGTCAAGTCCCACACTGAACTGAGAACGTAAGGCAAAAACTTGCTGACTGTTGCGCTGTGTCCATTCTTGGAAAAAACGCAAAGCAGTGACCTGCGTTTTTCCTTCCTCATCTGCGCCAAACGCCTCTTGAAAGGGAATCTCCCCATTGAAGAAACTAGCTTCGCTTTCTCGGCGAGTTGCAGTTAAACCCAATGCCAATTCCTGAGTTGGGGATTGTATTATGGGCTGGCGTAGTGTGAGTTCATAGTAGCGGGAGTTGGATTCGATATCTAGGACATTAAAGGGTCTTTCTATCACATCGCTATCAGACATACCAAAGCTAAAGGTAACAGTACCATTGCGGGGATTAAGGGGTACAGAGTAGCTAAAATCCAAGGCATTGCTACCGTCACTATTGGTATAAGTAGCACTAACGCCATCTCCCCATCCAAAGAAATTGGCTTCGCTTACTTGGATTTGGCGGCGAAAACTACCCACAGCAGGAGAACGCCTATTATCTAGGATGATCTGTAGCTTAGAAGTATCTGCCTCCTTGACACGTACTTCTAGCAAACTCAACCCCGGACGGGAACCTGCAGACAGTTCGGCTGACAGGGTTTCAATGAGGGGATTGAGTTGCAAAAGTTGCAATGCTTCTAGCAGGCGATCGCGATTCAGGGGTTTACCTGTAGCTATGGCAAGGCGACTCCGCACGTAGCCAGGATTTAGTCTGCGTGTATTTGATATTTTTATGTCTTCTAGTGTACCCTCAACTATCCGAATTTCTACGACACCTCCTTGGAGTTTCTGTGGTGGGATATAGGCTCCAGATGTTATGTATCCTTGGTCAACATACAGTTGCGTAATTTTCGTTCGCACCTCAAATAATTCTGTAAGGGTAATGGGACGGTTGGTGTAGGGTGCAGTGATTTTGGTAAAATCTTCAGGGCTAAAGACAGTACTGCCTGTGACTTCAAATTTTTCAACCGTGATGGTTTGAGGAACTTCAGTAGGTGGGGGTTGTTCGGAACCGGGAGGTGTGAAGCTGGGTGGAGTCAGTAATTCCTCTGGAGGTGGTAGGCGAGAGGGAGGCGTCGGTTCCGGTAATGGCTGGGTAGAAGGTGGTTCGTTCTGCTGTCGTGAAATGGGTTGGAGACTTAAGATTTGGGTGGGTTGCTGGTTTGATATTTGCGTTGTGTTAACGACTTGTGCTTGTAGTGGTTTCACTGGTAGTGTGCCGATGATTGCTACCAAGCTTAAATAAGGGGAGTATTGATAGAGATATAGTTTTTTGCAAAGTTTATTGGGCATGACAACAGGAGAATGATAAGGGGAGAGGTACAGAATTCACGATTGATGTTTAATTGATGTTTAAGCAATAAGAATGACATCACTGTTAGCATCAATAATCCATCCTTACGCTTCGATAATTTTAGGAGAATCTTGCTTTTTTGGGCTAAAAAATAGAATAAATCTGGCATATTTGTAAGCAATTCCTATAATTTAGGCAATTTGGTAGCTCATAGTAAATTACAGCGGCTTGCAACTGGGTAAGGTGTAAAAAGAAATAATGAACCACAGATGGATACAGATGAAAACCGATATTTATCTGTGTTCATCTGTGTCCATCTGTGGTTTTTTTTCAAAAAATTGACTTTTGCAAGAGTTCTAATATTTAGTAAGCGATATATCTGCTTGTTGCACTCGTGGGAGAAAACCAAAATGGAGATTTCTGCTATTTTTTGCAAAAAAATAGCAGGAAGTGACTCCCAATTTATTAGTTTAAATATTTACATTAGGTGCTCTCTTAACAAAGATGACATTTACTACCCATCCTTGCGCTTCCACCTACTTACGAAACGCAGCGTTCAATTGTTGCTAAAACTGATTTGGAAAGTGCGTCAAAATCATAACCACCTTCCAAGCCAAACACAATTTTACGAGTTATTCCCAGACAATATTGTGTGAATAAACCATAATCTTGCGGTTGCAAATTTATACTGGCTAAAGGGTCATCAGCGTTGGCGTCGTAACCTGCACTCACAATTAGTAAATCTGGCTGAAAGTTGGATAAAAAGGGGAGAACTTTTGTTTCAAAAACTGGTTGGTAGATGCTGATATCGCTCCCAGGAGGAAAGGGCAAATTCAACACATTGTTATGAAAGCCTTGCTCTGTATAATTTCCAGTACCCGGATAGCACGGATACTGATGCAGAGAACAGTAGGCGATTTGTGGGTGAGTTTCTACGATCGCCTGCGTACCATTCCCATGATGCACGTCCCAATCAAGAATGGCGACACGGTTAATTCCTGGTTGTTGCAAAGCATAAAGAGCAGCGATCGCCGCATTGGAAAATAAGCAAAACCCCATCCCAGCATCACTTTCGGCGTGATGTCCTGGTGGACGCGCCAGCACAAAAGCTGGTTTACCCGTTGTTAGGACAGCATCAACTCCATCCAACCAAGCACTCACCGCCAATAAAGCAACATCATAACTGCGCGGCGAAACTGGCGTGTCTCCATCCAAATAACCGCCGCCAGCAAGAGCAATTTCTTGGAGTTTTTTGATGTAGCGCTGCGTGTGTGCTTGTGCCAACACAGACATCAGAGGGCGCTTTTCGGGTGGCGTGGGTAAGCGCCATTCAATGTGTTGTGCAAACGCAGCTTGTTTTAAAGCAGTGGCGATCGCCGTTAGGCGTTCTGGTTTCTCTGGATGAAAAGACCCAGTCTTGTGATCCAGAAACTCGTCGGAATAGATGACGTTCAGCATAGGGTCAAAAAACTTGGCAGCAAGATACCGATTGAATGTATCTATACTACTCTTTAGTAAACCCAATCATTTCATCGGTTGGTTCATCCAGCATTTCCGGTACTACTGCTGGGTTCCCCCTAAGTTCATCTGGTGATAAACCAAGCAAGACATCATCCATTTTTGGAGGATGTTTAATTCTGTCACGCATTTCTGGACTTAATTGTGATTCATCGCCTTGTGGATTTGTCTTTTCGGCTTGATTAGGAGTTGTTTCATCGCTATACATGATTGTTTCCCCAAACTTACACGCCCCAGCTTAAACTCTCCTGTTGCGAGGCACACACTATCTTGGGGCTTAAATTGAGGGTGGGGTATGGGCAGAGTCCTTGCGCCTTTACACCCTTGTTGTGGATGATATTTAGCATATACAAAAACAAAATAAATATTTTGTAATCTTTTGTTTCACTTATCAGGGAAATTAAGCAGTGCTACCAAACAAACGCCCTCCTACTGAGCAAACTCAACGTTGGACATTCTCTCAGCTTTTTGGACGAGCAAGGCGTAATCCTTTCATGATTTCGCGTTGGGTTTTACGCTGGGCTGTTGTAGGGATTTTTTGTGGTTTATTTGCTGGGTTGTACTGGATTGTCCTAGAACTGATGATTCATGGACTCCAAAGATTTCAGGGTCCTAGTCTCCTGTTCGTGATGCCATTGGCTGGTTTAGTTATCGGTCTGGTGATTCATTTCCTTGGGAATCCTGGTGAAATTGGTGTCATAGTTGATAACATCCATTTTCAGGGCGGACGGCTGGATGCTCGCAAAAATCCTTCAATGATTCTTGCTTCCCTAGTCAGCATATCAGCGGGCGGCAGCGCTGGACCAGAAGCACCGTTGGTACAGGTCACGGGTTCCTTTGGCACTTGGGTTGCTGACCGTTTAAGACTTCAAGGTGAAGACTTCAGATCCATGAGTCTGGCGGCGATGGCTGGGGGCTTCACTGCTTTGTTTGGCGCACCTCTTGGTGGTGCTATGTTCGCCTTGGAGATTTTGCACCACCAGCATATTGTGGAGTATTACGAAGCCCTGATGCCCGCCATTGTTTCAAGTTGCGCTAGTTATCTGGTCTTTGCAGCAATTACAAATTTGGGGATTGCACCCACCTGGCATTTCCCTCAGTACCATCTAGAGAGCATAAATGATTTTGCCGTAGCTATCATGTTTGGGATTGTCGGAGTTGCGGCGGGATGGATTTTCATGAGTATTTTTCGCGGATGTGACCGAGTCTTTGCCTTGATTGGTGAACCAATTTATCTACGCACAACAATAGCAGGACTGGGATTGGGCATTTTAGCAACTCTGTTACCTCTCACCCGTTATTTTGGACATGAGGAGTTAGATGAGGTTATCAATCAAAGCTTTCCTGTCGTTTTTTTGTTTGTGCTTGCCTTAGCTAAAATGGCTACCATTAGCATGACTGTGACTGGTGGATGGCGCGGTGGATTTATTATTCCTTTGTTTTTCACGGGTGCTTGTGTCGGTAAAGCCGTTGCAGCCTTAATTCCTGGACTTAATCCCACGCTTGCGATGATTTGTACGATGGCAGCTATCAATGCTTCTGTGACGCGCACACCAATCAGCACAACCTTGCTGTTGTCAAAATTGACCAACTTCAGCCCCTTTACTCCAATCCTGTTTGCCAGTCTGATTGGATTTTTTCTTGCGCCCAAAGTTCCCTTTATTGCATCTCAACTTAAGTCTGGACAAGAAGCCATGAGCACTCATGATTAACCAGTTATTAGCTATCAGTTAACAGCTTAATAACTGTTTATTTTTGACCTTTCACTGTTCATGGTACAAGCCAGAAAACAGCAATATATGCTAGAATTGTATCAAATTACGGCAATTATTCAGCAATAATTGGGAATAGTTTTGCTTTTTTCTCAGTATAAAGCCTAAAATTTGCAATTTTTGGAGTTTTTTGGGTTATGACAACCTCTCAGGAGAGGATTATCCCTACTGACCTGCGGAATGAAATGTCCCGGTCATATTTGGAATACGCGATGAGCGTAATTGTAGGTCGGGCACTGCCAGACGCCAGGGATGGTCTGAAACCTGTGCATCGTCGCATTCTCTACGCAATGCATGAACTGGGGCTAATCCACGAGCGCCCGTTTAAAAAATGCGCTCGTGTGGTAGGGGAAGTGCTGGGTAAATATCACCCCCACGGCGACACAGCTGTCTATGACGCTTTGGTGCGGATGGCGCAGGATTTTTCCATGAGATCGCCCTTAGTTGAAGGGCATGGAAACTTCGGTTCGGTGGACAACGATCCACCAGCGGCAATGCGATACACAGAATGCCGCTTGCAAGCTTTAACCGGCGATGCCCTTCTACAAGATATCGAATCGGAAACAGTTGATTTCGTCGATAACTTCGACGCTTCCCAGCAAGAACCAACAGTGCTGCCAGCAAGGGTTCCGCAGTTACTGCTCAATGGTTCCTCTGGGATCGCGGTGGGTATGGCAACCAACATCCCGCCGCATAACTTGGGGGAATTGATTGATGGGTTGGTAGCACTGATTGAAAATCCAGAAATAACTGATATTCAGTTAATACAGTATATTCCTGGGCCTGACTTTCCTACAGGAGGTCAGATTTTGGGAACATCGGCAATTAGGGAAGCTTATACCACAGGGCGCGGTTCGATCACCATGCGCGGTGTGGCTACAATTGAAACGATTGAACAGCGAGGACGCCCTGACAGAGACGCAATCATCATCACCGAATTGCCCTACCAAACCAACAAAGCGGCGCTGATTGAAAAAATCGCCGAGATGGTGAACGAAAAGAGGATAGAGGGAATTGCCGATATTCGGGATGAGAGCGATCGCGATGGGATGCGAATTGTGATAGAACTCAAGCGCGATGCTTATCCCCGTGTCGTACTAAACAACCTCTACAAGCAAACGCCGCTGCAAGCAAACTTTGGGGCGAATATGCTGGCGCTGGTGAATGGCGAACCGCAGATACTCACCCTGAAGGAGTTTTTGCAAGTCTTCTTGGATTTCCGCATTGAAGCTATTACCAGACGTACTCGATACGAACTGCGAAAAGCCGAAGAACGCGACCACATACTGCAAGGCTTGTTGATTGCCCTAGCCCACCTAGATGAAATTATCAACTTGATTCGCCATGCACCTGATGCGCCGACAGCCAAAGGCGAGTTGATGACAACCTACGGACTTTCGGAAGCGCAAGCAGATGCGATATTGCAAATGCAGCTGCGACGTTTAACAGCCCTAGAAGCAGACAAAATCCGCTCAGAACACGAAGAATTACAAGCAATCATTGCTAACTTGCAGGATATCTTGGCACGGCGAGAGCGGATTCTTGAAATCATTCAAACCGAAGTCAAGCAACTCAAAGAGAAACACGCGACACCTCGGCGCACGGTCATTTCACCCCTTGAAGGAGAAATCGATGAGCGTGACCTCATTGCCAATGAAAAAGCCCTGATTCTGTTGACAGAGCAAGGTTACATCAAACGAATGGCAGTGAATACCTTTGAGGCGCAAAGCCGTGCAACCAGAGGCAAAGCAGCTGCCAAGATGAAAGAAGATGACGGCGTTGAGCATTTCTTGACGTGCTGCGACCATGACAGCGTTCTCTTCTTTAGCGAACGAGGTGTTGTCTACTGCCTGAAAGCGTATCAAATACCCGTGAGTTCCCGAACCAGTCGCGGAACGCCAATAGTGCAAATGCTGCCCATTCCCAAAGAGGAGAAAATCACCTCGATTGTCCCTGTTACAGAGTTTACCAGCGATGAATATTTGGTCATGCTCACCAAGGGTGGCAATATCAAGAAAACAGAGTTGGCAGCATTTAGCAACATTCGTGCCAACGGCTTGATTGCCATATCCTTAGAAGAAGGTGATCAACTCCGGTGGGTGCGACGCGCCAGAGTCGAAGACAGCGTGATCATTGGTTCCCGTCAGGGTATGGCAATTCACTTTAGATGCACTCACGAACAACTGCGTCCTTTAGGACGGGCAACTCGTGGGGTGAAATCGATGAAATTGCGTAAGGGTGACGTACTGGTAGGTATGGATATTCTCCCTGCTGCCATTCTTGCCACTTTAGAAGATACAAGCACAGAAGCCGAAATCGAGGAAATCGAAACAGAAGAAATTGAAAATGAAGAGTCCATAGAAGTCTCCGGCAACGGCAGTACTGGTCCTTGGGCATTGGTTATTACAATGGGAGGATACGGCAAACGCGTCCCAGTTTCCCAATTCCGACTGCAAAATCGTGCTGGGCAAGGTTTAATGGCAACCAAATTCAAAAACCGCAAAATAAAAGACCAACTGGCAACCTTGCACATTGTCAACAGCGACGATGAAATTATGATGGTCACTAGTCGCGGTATCATCATCCGGCAGGCGACAAATGCAATTTCCATACAATCGCGATCAGCAACTGGGGTGCGAGTACAGCGCCTTGATGAAGATGATGTAATCACGGGAGTGGCGATCGTACCCCCCGATACTGGTGATGCAGAAGAGGCAGAGTAGGAAGCAGGGGGAGCAGGGGAAGAAGTTTACTATCTTAATCCCTTACCTAATTGCTCTATCTAGCGGTGTTTTGATGGGGTTGACCGTTGCACCTTTTGGTGCATGGTTCTTAGGGTGGATTGCCCTTGCTCCCCTGTGGGTATTAGTTATTCGTTCTTCACAACGAAAAAACTCTACTCCCCCTACTCCCCATCTCCTCATCCCCGTCTCCCTTGTTTGGGGTATTGGTTATCACGGTCTTGCCTTATCCTGGATTACTGGGATTCACCCCATGACTTGGATGGGGGTTCCTTGGTTGGCGAGTTTGGCGATCGCTCTTTTTTGCTGGATATTCATCACTCTCTGGGGAGCCGCATTAGTTGCCAGTTGGGCAATTTGCTTCTCCTGGATTTTGAGTTTTAAAGTTTGGATTCATCGCAAATTTCAATCTTTTTCCTCCACTCCCCCCCTCCTCCCCTCCCCCCCTCCTCCTCTCATCCGCGTCCTCATTGGCACCGCTCTATGGTGCGGCTTAGAAGCCCTTTGGAGTGCTGGACCTTTGTGGTGGAGTTCTCTTTCTTACACTCAAAGTCCGTATAATCTCGTTATTTTACACCTTGGTCAACTGTCTGGACCAAGCGCGGTGACAGCGGCTCTTGTCGCGGTGAATGGCTTGATTGCTGAAGCATGGATAAACCGCCGAGACGCAGAGAGCGTAGAGAGAAAAAACCTCATTCTCTCCTCTATGCCTCTACGCTTCGTTTATTTAGTAACCGCCGCCACAGTATTCATCACTCTCCACCTCATTGGTTTTGGTTTATACACTCGTCCTCTTCCCCAACCACCAGAAGCAGCGCTAAAAGTGGGGATTATTCAAGGTAATATCCCCAACGAAATCAAACTTTACCCTGAAGGTTTTCGTCGCGCCATTGAAGGTTACACCACTGGATATCTCAGGCTAGCAGCTCAAGATGTAGATGCAGTACTGACCCCAGAAGGCGCTTTGCCTTTTTTCCAAAATGAGATTATGCGTAGTTCATTGGTGACAGCAGTGCGGGAAAAAGGTGTGGTTGCTTGGATTGGGGGTTTTTACAAAAAAGGAAGCAGCTATACAAATAGTTTATTTACGATCGCTGGCGATGGTGAGATAAAAAGCCGCTACGGCAAAGCCAAAATGGTTCCAATTGGGGAATACATTCCCTTTGAATCAATTTTAGGCGGTATCATTAGCCGTTTATCGCCTTTAGACGAACATCAAGTGCCTGGTTCACCAAATCAGGTTTTTGACACGCCTTTTGGTCGCGCTATTGTTGGTATTTGTTACGAATCTGCTTTTTCTGGGCAATTTCGCCGTCAAGCTGCTGCTGGTGGACAATTTATACTGAGTCCTTCTAATGATGCCCATTACAGTGCAGCTATGCCAGCTCAACACCACGCACAGGATATCATGCGGGCAATTGAAACTGATAGATGGGCAGTGCGAGCAACAAATACGGGGTATTCAGCTTTTGTGAACCCCCACGGTAAAACTTTGTGGATATCTGGACATAATACGTACGAAGTTTATGCTCAAACAATTTATCGACGGCAAACCCAGACTTTATATGTGCGTTGGGGTGATTGGTTGACACCGTTATTGTTAGCAGCAGGGACGATAACATGGTTGATACAGCGCTTCTCATCTGAATAAAGTACTAATTTATCTGTGTCCATCTGGAGGACACTGCGTTGCGGAGAGCAGCGCCGTGCGGGGGTTCCCCCCGTTGAGGCGACTGCGGAGGGTTCCCCCCGTTGTAGCAAGTGTCCGTTGTCCATCTGTGGTTCATTATTTCTTTGTGTACCTCACTCAGTTGCAAACCGCTGTAAGTAACCGCCGATAGGAAACTCACCCTGTTCAAGCAGGCTAAAACCGCATTATTTGATTCGCAAACACTTCAACTTCTGTACCAGAGGGCAAAAACCAAATCCCACTTTTCATCATTTCTTGGATTGCTTGTTGGTTGCGCTGGTTAATTTGGGGAACGATCGCATTCATACCACCTTCTAAAACTGCAGCAGGGATGTTTCTTTGTTGATCGGTTTCGGTACAATAATTGTCAGTACCATCATCACAACGAACACGTGTTGTCTCGGGGCGATTAAGTACATCTCCTATTTTACCAATACCCCCTAAGGCAAATATTCCTGTATCCATACTTGATATCTTTCCGGATCTGTTAGGATACTTGTTGGCAAGTAATGGTTTTCCTTGAGGTGCGCGAACTTTGAGTGTGCTCTCAGGTAGGCGGGTTTGTGTGAAATTGCCATTTGCTTGGGAAATTATTGAAACTACCCCTAGCTGTACCATTCCGCTATCGGAAATTTGCTGAATTTGAGCTAATAACTCAGTATTGGCGGGAAGTGCGATCGCCCCATCTACAGATTTCAATGGTTCCTTCAAGCGCACCACAAATGTCGTGTCATCTTTACCGTCATTTTTATTTCTAGTATTATTAACTCCTGGCTTATTTGCTTCTCCAAATAAAGCCGTCACTAAAACGGCTTTAGCACTTGTTCCCACTGCAACTGATTTTTTATTATACCGAGTAATTCTGTTACCGAGTTGTGATCTCTCCTGAGGATTAGTTGTTGTGTTTGGTTGACTTGTTATATTTGGTCTACGTGAACCAGTTGTCATTCTTCCACGCTCTCTAGCACTATAATTCTCAGGAGAGAAAGAGGATGGAGGCGAACTTGCTACAGTCGGTTGAGTTGGTGCTACAGGCGGTTGAGTTGGTGCTACAGGCGGTTCGGTTGGTGTTGGAGTGACTGTTGATAAAGATAATGGAACTTCTGCTAACTCCGATGGGGTTAATCCTGGATTTGATATTTCAAATGATGGAGGAGATATAGCTGTTGGTTGAGGAGTCTGAGCAGGCTGAGTAGGAGTGGGGTTCGCCTGCGCTACAGGTTGAGGAACTCTGACGATACGTTCAACAACGCGAGGGACATAGACGGTTTGTGCTGGGGTCGGTACCCTTTCTACCACAACCCGCGTGGCTGGTTGCGGCTTCGTTTTGGGTTGCGCTGTTGGGTTTGTTGTTCTTTGATTAGGTCGTACAGTTTTCAACTGAAGTTGTGCTGCTTTTACTGCTTTTGCTTGTTCAGCTAATGCAAGTTTTGTTTTTAGGATCTCAATTTCTTCTTCTGGTTTTAATTGCTCTATTTTTTTCGAGTCATCCTTCTGGGTGACAACCGGAAAATTCTTTTGTTGCTGTTTGTTAGTTCCACTCATCAGTTGAGAGAGAAATGCACCAGCTACGACAACCACAAACAGGGTACCCGCACCCACCACACCTACCTTGGCAAAAGGGTTAGATGACAGTGATTGTTGCGTGCGAACTAAGGATGGATCTGAGGGTGGTGCTTCATCATTATTACTACTAGCAGTATTTGAAAAACTGCTTTCTTCATTGGATGGGGTCTTTTCCTCTTCTAAACCCACCAAGTATGCCATCCGCTGATGCCAATCTTCTGAAGTTTTATGATTATTTGTATGATTATTTGAATTGGAATTATTATGATTATTTGAATGATTAAAATTCGGTAGGTTATTCATTGGTGTTTTTCCTTAAGAGTGTTAGGAGCAGCTTTGATCGTTGATATCGCAAATCTTATAAATTTCTAACCTTGCTTCGTTGAGACGGTAGATGGCAGAATGCAGAGGATTTTTGACATTTGGTAGAGAAATTGCTTGTGTATCTAACGCTCGAATAAATATTTTTTTATTAAAAGGAATTGCTTCCCCAGCCTTGTTATTATAACCGACAAAAATTAAACGATTAGCAGCCATTTCTAATCGCCATTGACCATCAGCTATTTTTTCTGGTTCTGAAATTTGACGCACCAACAATACACTTTCTGCATTTCCTACTGCATTAACTAAAACATTTTTAGGAAGTCCCTGCGTAATTTCTGCCTCAAATTTTCGCCTAATATCACCAGATAAAAGTTGTGAAGTTGCTTGCCAAATTGTTTGTGGTGGTTGTTTTTCTGACCAAGTAAACATCATGGTCATTGTTTCACCAACAAAACGCCGAATTGTTTCTGGATTACGTTCTAAATTTTCTTGGGAATCAACTGTTATGGCACGACCATCAACAAGTTGCACTAAACTTTGTGGTAATTTACCACTCAGTCTTTTTAACATAGAATTGTGAAACATCAGCAACAATATGGTAAACATATGCAGTCCAAATGTTGCTATCACAAACAAGGGAAGAAAATTAGTTTTCTTACTTTTTTGGTTAAATAACTGCATTCTGCTCACCTATCGTGTAAACCTGTTAGAATTGAGACCACTGCTACAGCGGTTTAACGGAGTTTCAGTGGAAGAATCATAGGCATCGGTTAGACATAAATTACTAACTTCGTAAATTTCTAATTTTTGGGAGCGGACACTATATACGGCTTTCTGTAGTGGAGTAATACTGTTTGCTAGGGGATGCTCAAAAGAATCTACTGAGCGTACTAAAAAATCCTTATTAAAAGGAGTTAATATTTTTTTATTATCACTACGTCTGACCTGTACAATATTAGCAACCATACCGACTCGCCACCGACCTGGCGCGATTTTTTCAGGAGGATAAACCCGCTCAATAACTAATTGTGCTGCTAATTCTTGGCTCTTGTTGTTAGAAAAAACTTCTGGCGGCGTCATATCCGCAACTTGTGCTAAGAAACCGTGGCGAAAATCTTCTGAAAGTGCAAAACTCGCTACCCAACTACTTGTAGAAACTCTTTTCGTAAACCCTTGTAGCGTATTAACGAGTATTCCTGCATCAGGTTTCGGGTTAGTTACGTCTTCAATAGTTCCTGGTGGAAGTGTCCCAGACCAGTTGAACATAGCTGCCATTGTTTTGCTGATAAATTGGCGAATGGCTTCAGGTTCTCGTTCAAGAGAGTTGATTTCAGGTGTTGTTTTACCATCAACAAGTTGTGCTAATGTGAGGGGTTTCTTCTGACTGATATCGTAGATACGCAAGCCTTGAAATAATAAAAAAATGACAGTCGAAAAATGTAGAATAAAAGTAAAAATAGTAAATATCGTCAGAACATTGACGCCTGATTTTCTTTCTTGTAGTAGCCTTGTCATATTTCCAATCACCCCCTCATAATATTTTTGATACAGCGCTTCTCATCTGAATGAAGTACTAATTTATCTGTGTCCATCTGTGTCCATCTGTGGTTCATTATTTCTTTGTGTACCTCACCCAAATGCAAACCGCTGTATTTGTACAGACGTACCATGCGTCTGTACACACATCTAGACTCTTTCCTGTACCCATACCGCAGTATTACTGATGGCACTAAATACTGCAAATCCCCCAGCAGCAGCCAACCCTAAAGACATAATCGGTGCCAGAATTCCTAATAGAATCATAAACCACATTAAGTCTGGATCTGCATTGACATCTTGCGCTGGACCATTCACAATGACAGCGGCTGATATCACAGCAATAATATTGAAAGAAATCTTGGCAATACCAATAGACAATAATCCAGTTAGCCACGCAAAAATAGGTTTACCCGCTACAGGTAGCAAAGAACCTCCAACCGCTAGGGGTCCTAAAACAGCTATAAGTAGCATTGTGACTTCTATTAAGTTTTGAAAAGCCGATTGTAAAGAAACTAAAATATTTTTGATAATAGTTTGGACTGTGGAACCCAGCAAAGAGTTAAAAGTTAACTCCGATACATTCCCACTGGTTAGCACTATCTGATTAACTTTGCTCTCAAGTCTGCTTATCCAAGGTTGTGTACCATAGGAATCTGTGTACTGCTGCAAGAGTGAGTCAATTTTTTCCTTTGCTTTGATGAAACACTCAAGTTGTTGTTCACCCGTGAGTGACTGACAGGGACGCAACAAACCACCCACAACTTCTTCAGCAACACTCATATTCAATGCTTGCTGATAAGTTTGATTGACATCGGCTGTTTCGACAATTTGCTGATTGATTGTGTTGACAAAATCTCGTAGTCCCAGTGTCAAATTAGATAGTAGAGTGCCGTTTCCAGGATTAGCTAATAACATCACCACTATGAAGGGCCAAATCATAGCAGATATGGGACGAGAATATTCACTAGCAAGCACATCTCTGATCCATTGCGCCATGAAAAAAAGCAAGGTTCCTACAGCAAAGAAAATACCCAGCTTGGTGAGTGCGCCATATAAATTCTCGTTGGTATTATTTTGCAATAAATCAATCCACTGCTTATCCCAACCTTCAGCAATACTTTGTGCAGCTTGGACTCCATTTGTCAAACTATCATTAGTACCAATCTGAGATAAAATATTGAAACTAGAAAGCCACATTTTTCTACCATCACTTTATCTTGATTCTTCGTCTGGTTCCAAGGGAGGAAAGTTATTGTCTGAGGAAGGAAGATTAGTTTCTTCGGAAGGGGGATTTTCTTCCAAGGAAGAAGGATTACTTTCCACAGAAGGAGAGTTAGGGTTTTTTCTAAACAAATCTGTTTGAGAAGTAACTCGTAAAAGTCGTGCAACTTCGGCAGATGTCTCTACTCTTCTGACACGATTCACCTCATTCATTTGTTGGGAGATATCTGCCAAATTTAAGTTGGAATATTGGAAATCATTACGCATTTGGATTGCATTTCCCAGTGTCTCCCCCATTATCCTGGTTTGCTCTCTTTGAACATTGATATTTTGTAATTCTAATTCTGATAACCCTTCCCAAGCTAGCTTGATGACTTTAGCTACCTGCTGTTGACTTTCTAATGAGGCTTGACCCGTTGAGATTTCTTCTGCCGTACCCTTGACTTTTTCTAATAATTTGTTAAAAAAATCTTCGGAAACAAGATTTTCAATCTCTGTTTGTTTTTCCTGCTTCTTCTCGTCAGCCTTCTGAACAAATTCACTGCTATCCTTAACAGATTTCTCTGTATCTTCTAACTTCCCTTTTAAGCGATTTTGACCATCTCTACCAAGAAGACCTTCAATTGCACCACGGGTAATATAGCGGTTAACTTCATTGCTGACCGTTGTGCTGTATACTGCTGGGTTATTCTCAAATTTATCCGAAACAGAGTATTGCACTATCTGGTCTCGAACAGATTCAGTAGCAGCATTAGGATTAGGAATATTGAGGTCGCCTGATGCATTTGTAATGGCTGATTGTGTCTGTAATTCAACTGGGTTGAAAGTATCAGAAATATTGTTGGTAAGATAATTTTGAAAATCACTTACATAATATTGAAAGTCACTCCAAACAGTTCCCAATTCTGCTAAGGCTGGTAAGGTTCCTAAAAATGCCACAGCAAAAAAAGAAGTCATGATAATTGTTGGTTTGCCAATTTTTCGCATAAAATCAAGTTTGTTTGATGACTTTTTTTAGTATCAAGGGAAAGCCACGCTTTCCTCAACCAGGATGGGGTTTTCGTAGATTATTCATTTGTTTTGTATAGAAGTATTTTTTATTTTACCTCCTGACTTTAATGACCACGAATTGACCCTATTAATTGACGCGCAAAATGAGAAACCGCTTCATATTTATCCCCATATTGCTGCATTGCTTGATTTCTTGCAGCTTGTTCATCGGGGTTGTTTGCAACAACTGCCAACTGTTCGTAACCTGGATAGTAACGGCAGTAAGTAAAAACGCCGTTGTCATCAAGCAGCCATTGGCTATAAATGTCTTCTTTACGAGGGAAAAAGCTTTCTGATGCGTTGCGAGCGATAATTTCGCGGGGATATTTCAATATTTGCACGAAACTATCAACGGCAACGGGTTGAATGCGACCAATTAATCTTGTTGATAGGTTTTGCAAAATTTTAGATGCGGCTCTAGATTTGGCAATGGTATCGGGGTCTTGGGCTGATAAGATAACTCTTACCCCTGCTTTGGCTCCGTTAGCGCACAGTCTACCCACCAAATCAGAAATTTGGTCGAATTCAAACAGAATTGGTGCTTCGTCGATAAAGAATATGGAAGCCGGACTACTTAAGGCACGTCGCAGTGCTGCAGAATAAGCACTTAAGGACAGCAGTGCTGCGTCTTCGCTGTCTGATAAGTTTCTTAATGCAAACACTAAAAGTTGAGCATCAGTTGGAAAGCTAGAAGGTGCAGAAACCGCTTGTCCGACTCGACTTTCTAGCCAGAAGCGCAAACGCAGATTGATGACTTCGAGTGCATCGTCAATTCTGTCACCTGCGGTATACAAGTTCAACTGCTCTCGTGAACAGAAGAACAGAAAATCTTTTAAAGTGGGAGTTTTTTGCCACGCCTCAGTGCCAAATCCTCGTTCTATAGCTGCTTTGTATCGCTTTTTAATACCCTCGTCGGCAAAAAAGGTGTTTAAAGCCAAGTTGAGAAGCGATCGCACCGTTTGCGATAGCAACTGGTTACTCGTTGATGAACCTAGAACCATTGTCATCAAGGCAGATTCAAGAAACGCGGCGTAATCTTGAAAGCGTTCTCGCTGTTCTTCTTGATTCAAAGAACGCAAGTCCGGCTGTTCAAACAAATTATTTGATTGTTTGGAAATATCAAAATACGCTCCTTTCTCCCCCATAAATTCTGTATAGTCGGTGAAAGTAGACGTACCATCCGGTTTGGGAAAGTCCAGCGCCACCACTGGCATATTATGTGCTAAAGCCTGGGTTAAAATTCCTGACACCAAAACTGATTTTCCAGCTCGAGTTGTCGCAAACAGTGCTAAATTTTTATGCTGGTTGAATAAATCTAAATGGACTGGTGTTCCCCCTTCGTCAGCAATGAGTTCAAAGCCTTTGCGATCGCCTGCTCTTGTTGTCACCATAGGGATTAGACCCCACACTTCATTTGTGAGATACAATTGACGACGGTTAAAGGGTTTTGCTAATAAAACTTCCCAAACAATTGGCAAAGTTTGCAACCAAAGTCTCCAGGCATATTCAGTTTCTCTAATAACTTGTGCTGGACGTTGAAAACAGTTTTCTATATACCTGCACGCCTCGTCTAATTTTTCCGGGCTTTGGCGATGCACTAAAATAACATTTGCCGTATAAATCGGTAACGCACCTTCATAAATTTGTTCTTGTGCTGCTACAGATTTTCTGAGTTTTAACTGCGCGGCAACATCGATAGTGTTCCCTTTTTCTTGTGCTACCTTTGTCGTCACATTCGACTGCTTTAGTACCCGCTGTAAGGTCGTTTTTACAATAGCAGGATTAGCCGCCGTCAACTGACAAAAAATTTCCGTATCCACAATTGCATCTCTGGCAAGCAGTTCCCACAGATAACGCAGTTGAGATGTTTTGTTCTGCCACCCTCCTGGTTTTTCTAGAAATGTCATCACGCCAACATAGCGATTTTTAATATTAACCCATTGACGGTCAGCGACAGGTACATTGGATTCCATCAACAAGGTGGTGCTGTGGACATTTTCTAGTAATAATTTGCTGCTAGATAAATCAGAATTAATTTCTTCTTGCAGTCCATTTTCATTGAAGATAAGCAATTGGGGAATGTCTATCGGTTCGGTCTTGTTAAATCGTCCCCAGACTTCTTGCCACATTTCTTGTGCAGTCAAGGCTTTGATATCCAAACCCCATTTGTTAGATAAAATTTGTTCCCAGCGCCGAAATCCTTCATTATAAGCATTAGAAATCATCGTTTCTACTCGTTGGTTTTCCCTTTCAAATGCTTCACCTTTAAACGACAACCACCAAGATTCCGCTCTTGCTAAAAATTTCTCAATCCAATCATCAGCAGCAGCATCCGGTTCTATTGTGTATGTCACGTACACGCGCAGAAATTTTGGTTTTCGGATACCAGCGCGAGTCAGTTGTTGTGTTCTGGCTCTTTCAGAGGTCAGCAAGTATTGTATGCTAGACGAGGAAGTCCGCTGTACAAGAGATGCAAGTTCTTGTTGTCGTTGTTTGTCTGAGGAAAACGACCCTAAGTGAAAAGTGATTCTTTCCTCTCTAGGAATGTCTTTTAAACCAGCTTCTATATTGTTACAAATTGTATCTATTTGCTCGCTTCTTAAAGTTGTATGAATGCCCTTGCACTCAAATCCAAAAACGAAGCAAAACCTATCTCTTTTACTCCCTTTGGTCAAAATGTAAGCACCGACATCTCGACCATCGAGTGCTACACGCAACATGGTAGATAGATGTAAAGCATCTTCAAAAGGTGTTAACCTACTTTCTTGACCTGCGATGCCTAGGCTTTGTTTTCCGATTTTTTCTTTCATAATGAAACTCTAGAAAACTTTGATAACGAGCAGTGCCTCTTGTCCAAGTTGGAACACCTATAAATTTGCCTAAAAATCGCCAACTTTTGCCGCCTGTTAGTATCCACCAAGTGGCTATTCCCCAGCCACCAATTAAAACTGTCCACAACCATTTCTGCCATTGATCTGGAAAGAAAGCACCAAAAAAACCATTAACAATGAGGTAGGAAAGTAGAGCAATGATTGTCCAAGGAAAGATTTGATCCGCAGGAATTGGTCCTAAGGAAGGTTTAGTTCCTAGAATTTGGTTAACAGGTCGAAATTCTTTGTCTGGGTCAACACTCATGACGATTCTCGGACTTAACCAATAATAAAAGATGTCAATACATCGGCAATTGTCACGGCAATAACGACCAGCAGGGGTGTTCTGGCGACGACTTGCCAATCTTCATCTTTACGAACGGCGTTGATCACACCGATGAGGGCAACCGCGATATAAAGTAAGTAAAGCGCCCGCAGAACGTTAAAGACTAAACTCACAGCAGCATTCGTACCCGTCCCTTGAGCACCCTGAGTTAAAGTGTTTTTGAAAAAGTTTTCCGCTTTAGCGAAAAATTGAGCTGCTGCTGGGTCGGTAAAGTAGTCTAGCCAAAATATACTCAGGATTGCTGATAATGCGAGAGTTTGCAGTAAAAGAAGCCAACCTTGAGGTAAACCTATCAACTGCCCTATTCGCCCAATGACTGCTACCGTTAAGCTTCCCAGAAGTAAGCACAACAGTAGGATGGGGCTTTTCCAACAGATTACTGTTAAGAAAACAGCACAAGCAAGCAAAAATGACACAGATGCCAACAAATGAGTGATTAAGTATTTTACTCGATACAGCGCTTCCCGTTGAGTATATTTTCCAGGCATGGACTAACTTTCCTAACTTCTTTGATATTAGAAACTACTTGTAAATATTACTGCTATAACTCTTTGATAATGTATCCTTTTATTTTATGAATACTCCTCGGTCTTAGCACTCTTCGTGGTATATATAAAAAATATGTGTATTTTTATACACATAGACTAGATAAAACTATTGGATCCTAGATAAAAAGGACGAAATAGCCAATGGATACTATAACACACTTAAGAAGACTTTTGTGTTGATGGATACGAAGGTTATTTCTCAAGCTAATAGCAAACAATAAATAGAACTTAAATACATAGCAGAAAAGCACAAATAACTTTTATCAACTCACTTAAAATTTTAGCAAACAGTTAGTCTTCTAATTAAAAAAAATTAAAAAATACTGTTGTTAATTATTATATTACCTTGTCTTAACTTAGACGTTATAAATTTTTATCTAGGTCTGTATCGCACGAATTTCAATCCAGTTTTTTTTGAAGCGGAACTCGTATTCACAGCAATTATTTTTTAATTTTATTGACGGAAAAAATTAAATCATTGCTCAACGTTTTGTAGGAATTTAGAACTTTTTTCTACTCGGTTTCCCTGCTAAGACAAACAACACCTTGAGTCCCAAGAGTGAGATGATCTAGGTCATCGTCACTAAATTTGTAGTAAGGACTTTAGTCCTCTTTGGCGAAAACAAGGACTCTTGTAAAGTTTGGGCTAAAACCTAAAGTCAGTTAAAACTGACTGATACACTCACTACTGGGAATTTTCTCCTTTTCCAGGGAATTGTCCCAAGAGTGTCACTTTTTTGACCCCAGTTTGTCACGCTTTGTTAACTAAGCTAAAGAGCAAGTAAAGGGAGCCAAAACTATTAGACTGCGCTTGGGGTTTCCCCACGCTGACATTAACTAATCAATGGAGACAATTCCCATGAATTTCAAATCTTTATCCAACAAGGTTCGCCCCAGTGTTGAAACTGAAGCTACTGCTAAGGAGCAGGACTTCATTATGGAAGAATTGAGTGATGAAGCTCAAGCTGCTGTGTGCGGGGGGAAGAAACGGACGACCACTACAACCTCGGAACCCGCGCCACTCTGGGAGGTTGAAGCTACCGGGTCGTCGCTCTTCATGGGCTAGGCTAAAGGCAGAACCTTGAGTCCCAGGAGTGAGATGATCTAGGTCATCGCTTAGTCAGTCAGGATGATGGCAGTTGCAACCGCAGCCTGAGTGAGCAGTTCTTACCTGGAAAACCCTGACCCCCCTCCCCCATGCAGAGAGAAAACTTGATGGCTCTGATTTTTCTTTCCATGGGGGAGGCATGAGAAGTTGCGAGACGCCGTGGACAATGCTAAAGAGCAAGTAAAGGGAGCCAAAACCATTAGACTGCGCTTGGGGTTTCCCCACGCTGACATTAACTAATCAATGGAGACAATTCCCATGAATTTCAAATCTTTATCTAATAAGGTTCGCCCCAGTGTTGAAACTGAAGCCACTGCTCAGGAGCAGGACTTCATTATCGAAGAATTGAGTGATGAAGAGGCTGCTGCTGTGTGCGGGGGGAAGAAACCGACGACATCTACAGACTCCGACTATTGGATCTGGGCACCAGCCTCATGGTCGGGAAGTGGTCTTGGCTAGGCTAAAGGCAGAACCTTGAGTAAAGTCTAAATTAATACCAACTCGGCGATTAGAAATCGCGGCTACACAGACGAAACCCACCTCCGTGGGTTTAAAATCCTTGATTTTGTGTTAGTCCGCGCAGGCGGTGAGACCAGTGCTGCAGGAGGGTTAGCCCGACCCAGGCAACTGGCGTTGGCGCAGCCTCTCCAGAGGAGATACCCGAAGGGACTTTGCCCGTGTAGTAGCGAATTATATTCGCCCAAAACTTTTAAAACATCCTCTCAAATAGGATTGCTATATTTGCCTTTTTATTTTTTACTTGTTTTAGGCTTGGTGGCTTCGCCTACAGGCATTGGGGAAGACCATTCACTCACCCGGTTGCCATCCAGAACCGCGCGCACGCGATAGCCCAACTGGACTGAGTGGGTTGCCAGAGTTAAATCTCGATTAACAAATCCATCCGATTTAGGATTCTCACCTCTTGCTGCTTGTAGGCGATAACAACGATCGCTCTGGTGCTTCAGCTTAGACGACATACCTTCCATTGTCACACCCTGGAGTTCGTATGCCTTCGCCCCTGGATAAGGCTGCCAGCAAAGCTTCCAGTAAGTTGACCAGGCAATGCGCTGCTTTGGTAGTTCCTTCACTTCATCTTCCAGGGTAGCGACGAAACCTGTGACGGTCGGTTTAACAACTTGCGGCGGGCTGGATGGCACTTCTTTTGAGTTGGTAGTTGGCGACGCATTGGATAATCTGTCACAGGCACTACTCAACAGGCTTGCTAACAGCACCGCTAGCAGGTGAGCACTCGTGAGAGCTTGTGTATTGCAGAGTGGCGAAATGGTTGTTCTGTTCACATTCAGCCTCCAAGTTAATGGTGTGAGTCAGTTGTGGGAGCGATTGATTGTAGGTTCTCATGTACGTGAGTTGAACAGTCGAGTTGGAGATTGTCATTTTTTTGACCCGAGTTTGTTACCAGTTGTTGACTAAGCTGGAGAGCAAGTAAAGGGAGCCAAAACCATTAGACTGCGCTTGGGGTTCCCCCACGCTGACATTAACTAATCAATGGAGACAATTCCCATGAATTTCAAATCCTCATCTAATAAAGTTCAACCTGCGCCTCAGTCGGAAACGACTGCCAACTGGCTTGAGTGCATTGTGGAAGAACTGAGCGATGAAGCCGCTGCTGCTGTGGTTGGCGGAAAGAAATTGACGACCACCACAACCTCGACGAGCGATGGCACATACACCAAGCCGGATACTGCCCGCTATACAACTAGCCCTGAAGAGACACTTTGGTCTCTTTACACTGTAGTTGGAGGCTAAGTTAGTACCCGTCAGCCAGAGGCAGTGCGACTAGCTAACTGCCTCTGTAACTGCTATCAACTGCGGTGACAACTCATTAGCCTACAGATTAGGAATATGAGCAATTGAGATGTTCACCATTCCACAGCGTTTTCAGTCAAAATGTTGCTGGCAACGATTGACTTTGGCGGAATGTTCTTATCTGCTCTCAAAGCAGACGTTAAGGTGGAGTTGAATATCAAGCTCTTAGCTCCAATCGTAAAGCCGTCTTCGATGGTGGAGCGGAACACAACTGTATCGTCTCCGAGCGTCACATTATTGCCAATCTTGGTGGGTGGTAGTTCTTCCACAACAGTATCAACTCTAGTGGCATCTTGCGCCAGACCGCCGTGGACAATTGCACGATTTCCTTCGCTGACATTGTCACCGATGAAAAGTTTATCCTGAATATTCATGGGAATTCTCTCCATTTAGTTGACTAAGGAGTCAACTTGTGAAGCAGTCGCATCTAGTGATAGGCGCGACGCTTTTTTGTCAGTAGGTCTTTTCTTGCATAGCCAACAAATTTTTCTTTCACAATTCCTCCATCTTTCATCTGCTCAAATTCCTGGGGATTGTCCCAAGTTCGTCACTTTTTTGTCCCCAGTTTGTTACGCTTTGTTGACTAAGCTGGAGAGCAAGTAAAGGGAGCCAAAACCATTAGACTGCGCTTGGGGTTCCCCCACGCTGACATTAATTAATCAATGGAGACAATTCCCATGAATTTCAAATCTTTATCTAAAAACGTTCGCCCCAGTGTTGAAACTGAAGCCACTGCTCAGGAGCAGGACTTCATTATGGAAGAATTGAGTGATGAAGCCGCTGCTGCTGTAAGTGGCGGAAAACGTAGGACGACAGGGTCGTATGTTGCTTATCCTGGCACCGATGAATGGAATGAGACTATTCTAGCCGGGAGTTATGTTGTAGGAGGATAAAGCTTACTAGCAGTGGCTCTTCTGGGTATAGGGTTATTTGTATTTTGAGATACTTTTTTGCCACAAACTCAGGAGAGCCATAGCAGTTAAGTTTTTACCACTCGATTGCGTTTAAGGCTAGACCAGTCTGACAATTAGTAGTGCCATTCGTGACCTGACAGTTGGTGGTAACAAATGACTTTGGGGGAATTGTCTTGTTAGTAATTCCTGGTAGTGCGGACGTAACATCAGCGTTAAGGATGAGGCTCTTAGCTCCAATCGTAAAGCCGTCTTCGATGGTAGAGCGGAACACAACCGTATCGTCTCCGAGCGTCACATTATTGCCAATCTTGGTGGGTGGTAGTTCTTCCACAACAGTATCAACTCTAGTGGCATCTTGCGCCAGACCGCCGTGGACAATTGCACGATTTCCGTAGCTGACATTGTCACCGATGAAAAGTTTATCCTTCAATGCCAAGCTTGGCTCCAATGCCTTCTCCAAAGCGTGGATAACCACGTTGTCCGACATGTGAGCAATCGTTCCAATGCAGATGTCCTTGCCCTCATCGCCCCGAATGGAAATGCCGTGCTTCATGACGTCATTTGTGAGCGCTGAGGCAGCCTGTTTGAAAAAGACTTGCCCGATGATCCGGTTGCGGAAGTTGTGGTCAGTATGGCCACTACCGCCGCTACAAGAGCCATAGCCCTCACTATCCACGGACATTGTAGACCCAAAGTGCGGTGTCTGTTCGCCGGTGCTAAGGGTGCCCGGATCGACACTGATACCCTGGACTTTATTTATGCTACCGCCCGGATCTTTAACGAGCCTGCTGTAGCCCTCGGCGAGTTTTTCATTGGCTTCAATTACCAAATTGGCAAATTCGAGATCAGCTTGGGTAATGTGTCTCACCTTAGGAGCAACACCATTGACGGTAGTAGTCCGAGTTTCATCATTCGGGTCTATCAAGTTCTTACCAGGCAAAACAACATAACCAGAGCGGAGATGCACACCCGGACCAACCCGTGCCAAAGCTGACACGACTGTATTTTTGTCAACGCGCGCGCCATCAATCTCCGCTCCAAAGCTGATGAAGGTTTCTGGGGGGTCATTGGTAAAACTTGCCGTGCTTGGTGGGTTATTTGTGTTTGTGCCGATAGTCACATTGTTTTCACCGCGAACGCCGATCTCCGCCGAACCTTTGACAATGATTGTCCCATGAGCGAAAATGACTCGCTCGCCAATATGCACTCCGTCTGGGAGCTGCAAGGAATCAACCTTCTGTTTATCAGTTTCAGTTCGATTGTGATGCCAGTGGGCATGAATTTTGATGTGGTCTTGCAGATTGGACTTGTTGCCAATGGTGATGTGTGCTTCATGCCCGTGTTCATGGTCTTTGAGTTCAGAAAACGGTCCGATGTAGACCTGCTCCCCCAACCTGACGTGATTATGATGGCTGAGTGTTGCCGTAGGGTCAATGAAACTAGCTTTCGTCATCGTAGCCGTGCTAGGACAAACCGGTCGGTTAGTGTCGTCGGGAGTACAGGTGGTTGTCTGTGCGTGTACTAGTGTACTGACTGCCAGTATAGGAACAGCGAGTCCAGTGATGCTCAGGGCGATTTGGGAAGGTCGAAACATAAAAATCTGCTCAAAAATCAATAATTCAAGAGAAATTGAAGATTAGACAGAATTAAAGCCAATATTCGACACATTTCAAGCAAGCTGCTAAAATGAGCATATGTGCCAGAACTTACGCACGTGGCATCAGGCGCTCCCACAAGCAAACAAGAGAAGAAAACTCACTCTGTTGCCTACAGGAGTACCGATGGCTGTCCCGACATCATCAGGGACACCATGTGCAAGTTTGTGACTCAATGCTCCTTTTTCTGTCGGGGTCAGGGGAATCTAAAAACCGATCTGGACAATTGGCAGATGCCCCAAACCCCCCTGAAAAAGGAGAGCCGAAAGAACGCTATAGATAGACGTTCTGTAAGCAGTCATGATAAGCTGCCTACAGATTGTGAAAGCGAAAAGGGTCAGGGGTCATCAGGAAAGAGCAATGAGTCATTGTTCTAGCGTCCTGGATTCCCCCTGCTAGGTTAAAGTCAGAACAAATGATTATCTGTCTTAAATTCAGACAATACAATTGTCTCTGGAAAAAGACAATAGATAACAATCATCCATGTCTTTTTCTCTGACAAGAGAAAAATACTTCGTAAGTCAGTGCTAGGGTTTGCTCCTTTTGTAAAAAATTAAGAACCAGTTTCACCACGTTTAACAAAAGTTAAAGGGACGCAAACATACCCAAAGAGAGCCAATCGTCAAATTCCTCTCCTAGCGTGTCATGTAGTAAGCTTACCCCCGGCTAGAAGCCAAGGGCTTTCCCCACACTCACAACTTCTAGAACGGAAATTTTCAGCAGCCTTAAGAAACTAACGATGTTGAAGAAGGACATCCCAATCATATTAGCCCTTGAACCTCGAGGATGGCTTACTACCACTTTCATGTTCAGATATGCCCAAACTGCGGAATTGAGACAGGCAAGAAAGAACTTTCAAAGCGTATTCATGTTTGCTCGAATTGCGGATACACGACTGATAGAGATGTCGCCGCCGCTCAAGTAGTCGCCGTTAGGGGGCTTGCAGCCGTAGGGCATACGGTCAAGATGCAAGCCCCGGGTAAATTCATTGGAATCCCCGTGACGCAAGAATCTTCGCCGTTGTAGGGCGGAGAGTGTCAAAAACTTTGCTCCCAGGTTTTTTGAAGCGCAACACCAGGTCAGAACAATTCTATTTTAATTTGCAGCATCTATATATATAGATGTGAATTACATTCGTCCGGTTTTGTCCCAAGAAAGTCACTTTTTCGTCCCGAGTTTGTCACTGGTTGATTAGTATCCTAAATACTAACGATAAACACCCTGTAGGAACAACAAGGAGAAAAAAGGAGAAAAAAGCTTAATTTTCTTAAATATGTGACTCACATTCCTCCGGTTTTGTCCCGAGTTTGTCACTAGTTCATTAGTAAACTTAATAGTAAGGATAAACACCCTGTAGAAACAAGGAGAGAAAAATCGTGAATATGACTCCTGGCAACAAAGATTTATCACCTGCCAAGGAAAGCGAAACTTCCCCAAGTTGGCAAGCTGGGTTTTGGAAGCACTGAGTGCTCAAGCCCAAGCCACTGCGATTAGCGTGAGCAATAGCAAAGCTAGACATCTAGCTATCGATGTGCCTATCTATATTTAGTAATGGTCTTTTTAGTACGTCGGCAAAAGGTTTTAAGTTTTGGCTTTTAATTTGTCGCTACAGTCATAGAATTTGTCGCTCAATAGAGCTTTTCAAACACACTCTAGTGCTATTCAGTTAAACCCCATCACATGCACAGGTGTAATCATCGGTGTCACATCCCGATTAGCGCTATTGCTATGGTCGTGTTGGCTTGGAGCCGGGAAGAGATTACAAGCAACCAAGCTCACTGCCGACATGAGCACAAAGCTTCCTAACAGGCTAACAAAGGCTCTGTTGTTATCCCGTTCAGTTTTACGCTCTTCGTAGGAGCCTGCTTTCAGTTCTTGGACTTCATCATTAACCGTTTTAAGACTTCCCTTGCCGTTAATCTGAGTCTGACCCCATTCGGAGTATTCAGACTTTTGTTGATTTATAAAGCGGCTATACATTGGGTGTTCGCTAGTCATGTTAAATGTGCTCCTTTGGGGATGGATACTTGGTGTAATAGATCTCTTGGCTCGGTAAGCGTAGCTGTTGCTCAGTTCCTCTTGAGAGGTTGTATGCATCGCTGCGCTACTGATGTAAACATCATAATTTTACTGTAATTATAAAATTAAAAAATAACAACAAAATTCAAATATAATTTAATGTTATCAATAATAAGAATCGCTTAACTATCGCACAGCCTTCCTTTGAACAGATCACTACCTACTCCTTAGGAGAGTTTGTTCTTAACACTTTTGTTACTATTTTTTACCTTCTTGATGGCTTTCACTTGCCTACCGCTACCCGTTTATTTTTCGCTTGCTAAAGATGGTAAGTAACTATTTTCGTTCAGCAAGATCTCTCACTCAAACGGCAATAGTAGCGCGGTACACCAATGAATTCTTACCAAGTGTTACGTCTTTTCTGATACTGATGACACCCGCGAAAGAGGAGGAAACCAATTTAACCAACCGTTCCAACTTTGCACGGCTTCTGCAAATTCTGCATAACCTGCTGCTCTGGGATGAGCACCATCATTGGCTCTTGCCTCATCTAACCAGATATTTGATTTTTCCAAAATGGGAAAAATATCTAAATAAGGTATATCCCGTTCCTGACAAACCAAAGCCAACTGTTTGGATAAATTGGCTATTCTCTGATTTCTCTTGTCCTGTTCTGTATCTGCATATGGTGGTGGACCAACCATTAAAACAGGATATAACTGTTTAGCTGCAGTCAAAATACTACGCGCATTTTCTATTGATTCCGCCAATTCAACACGAGGTTTACCATTTATCAGTACCATATCATTAACCCCAAAAGAAAATACAACCCTACCGTCGTATTCTTTTGGTAAACGATAAGAAACTTCTCTCAACCAACGTTGTTTTAGCTCTGTACTCGTTTCCCTCCTAACTCCTAAATTGTAGAAGGTGATGTCATATCCTTTTTTATGAGCATCAATACATATTCTTCCAGTCCATCCAAGGTACGTGGGGTCGCCAGTACCGTTGACAAATGATTCACCAAGGAAGCAAATTCTGATTTGTGGTCGATTCTCTGACATAATTCAATCACAATACTGTTAAAGTCGAAAGAGTGCTAGAAGCGGACAACAAAAATTTTCTTGCTGTCCAGCGCTGGCTTATCATCGGTGCGTGCTTCTGTTGAGCCGAAACATAATTAAAATTTACGCTCATTGTAATCAACAAAAAACTACGGTTATTCGGGAAAACTACTGTTAAAGGGCTGTAGGATTCTCTGGTGTCATCTGTTACTTGTTCTAGATGTGTATACTTTTGGAAAGGGACAAAAAGATTGACATAATTCATGTCAAAAGGTCAACAACATGAATTCTCATGTAGAAGTTGCAATTGTGGGTGCAGGCATTTCTGGTCTGAGTGCAGCCTGGGAATTGCATAAGTTAGGTATCGAATCTTTGGTTGTGCTGGAAGCCAATTCACGAGTGGGCGGACGAACTCTCAATCATCCACTTGTGTCAGGGGGTTATGTTGAACAAGGTGGGACTTGGGCTGGTCCTACTCATACCGCAATGCTTGCTTTAGCAAAAGAAATGGGGGTTTCTATCAAGAAGGGCAAGCTGGAAGGACAGACATTCTATGGCTTTCAAAAAAAATGGACTATGCTGGAAGCATCCCCCACATCTGTATCGGACATTGCTCAAAAAGATTTTGCTCAGGCAATGACGACATTTGAGGCTTTGTGTCGTACTGTTCCAGTGGAAGCCCCTTGGCAAGCTTCTGATGCAATCATGTTGGACTCTATGACAATGGGAGATTGGATTGAGCAAAACACAACAACCGATGAAGCACGGGCTTGGTTCGAGGGGTGTGTGCGGCAAATCCTCAGCGGCGATCCAAAAAAAGTTTCGCTTTTATGGATGCTTCATTTTATCCACACAGCAGGATTCAATGATTTATTAGAAACGGCGGAGGAGTTTTGCTGCGTTGGTGGAACACAACAGATTTCCTTAAATATCGCCCAACGCTTAGGGGAGAGAGTTGTACTCAATGCGCCTGTCACTGAAATATCAGGTTACGACGGTTCCGTTGTTCAACTTGTTTGTGGTGAGGTTGTGTATGCTCAACAAGTCATTGTCGCGATGATGCCCAAGACTGTTGCTCATATCCAATTCTATCCCCCTCTTCCCCCAATTCACCGTCAACTCATTGCAGAGTGGGAGACGATGAGTTGGATAAAATTCCATGCTATTTATGAAAAACCTTGGTGGCAAGGTCAAATCATCAGCGGTCACTTTCTCAATATCGATACCAAAATTGAGGCGTTTGATATCTCGCCGACAGATGGAAGCAAAGGTGTGATTGTTGGATTGTTAGCCCCTGATTATAAGACATTACCACAGTCGGAACGCCAAGAGTTATGGCTTGCATTTCTGGGAGAAACTTTTGGTGAAGCCGCACGACAACCACTGGAGTTGGTGGAATTCGATTGGCATAACCAACCTTGGACAGGTGGATGCATTTCTGCTTTACCACCTGGTTTACTCACTACGGCTGGTTCTGCTCTTAACAGTCCAGTCGGTCGGATTCATTGGGCTGGTACAGAACGTTCTAGTATCTGGGTCAATTATATTGAAGGTGCCATTCGCTCCGGACAAAAGGCTGCTCGTAATGTAGCAGCTAGGCTGAGGTCAGTCTCTACAGAGCGATCGCCATCATAAAATACTTATCTTACCAACGCGATGTCACCACGCCCCTATGTCTAGTCCGTCTGTCTTAACAAAACGTCATCTCAAATGCATCCCCACATTAAAATACGTTTGTAAGGGAAAAAGAACGGACGCTCATCTTCTAAGCACTTCATCAACTTCTCACTGTACCGTTCCACAAATCGCTCGTATGTCAGGGCATCTAACTGCCTCTCATACGCTGTTAATAATGTGCCGCGATACCACTCTACTACGGCTTCCCGTGATGGTAGTAAATGCCCATAAATCTGAAGCCTGACTTCCTGTTCTACAAACCCCAACTTATAAAGTAGCCTTGCGTAATCCTCTGGCGTCAGAACCTCCAAGCGCTGCACATATCCTCCCAGTTCCTTGCTAAACTCCTGTGCTGTTTCTGCTGCCAAGATATGTACTGGTTCTGAGTCCATAGCTGGTACTTGTGCGGCAAACTGTCCACCAGGTTGCAACTTTGCACGCAACTTCGCAAACAACTCCTCGTGTCTGGTCACCCACTGCAAAGCCGCATTAGAAAACACCAAATCAAACTTTCCTGCGACTGGATTTTCCTCAATTCGTCCTAGGGCAAACCGTAGCCCATTTCCCTCCAACTGACGCGCTGTAAGCAGCATATTCTCTGAAGAATCCAACCCCACGGTTTCCTGTGCTGCTATGGAGGTGTGCAGATAGTGGGTTAATTTTCCCGTTCCACATCCCAAATCCAGAACTCGCATACCCTGTTGTTTACGCACCATGTTTGCTAAGTCGTAGAATGGCCGACTTCTTTCTACGAGAAATCTTTCGTATAAGTCTGGATTCCACGTATCTTGCATAATTTATGTATAATGACAATTTCTACGAATCCCGCTCAGGGATTGAAACGGACAAAGCGCTAGTCTATTTTACCAAGACAGCGCCTGTTTTTGCAACACAATCGTTTAATTTAACTAGATGACGAATTACGAATGACTATGGTTTTTGAGTGGCGATCGCTAATTTTGCTCCCTCCACTCGCCGTACTAGATCCATCACTGCTACCACTTGACCGTGATTCACCCCTTCATCTGCATTGATCACAACCATCATCTGCTGCTGTGGCTGTACCTTTTGCCGGACACCGTTTTCCAACTGTTCTAGACTAATGACCTGCCTATCCAAGAATATTTTCCCACTCTTATCAATCGTGATGGTGGCTTGCGCTGGGCGTTGTTCTGTTTGTGCTGTCGCCGCTTTAGGCAAGTTGACTGGTAAACCCTCGGATCGCGTTAAAAACAGCGTTGACATGATAAAAAACGTTAAAATCGCAAATATCACATCAATCATCGGCACGATGTTAATCTGCGGTGGTATATCTGGTTCATCTTGCAGACGCATAAGCCCTCTCTCCTCTTTCATAGCGACGGCGGTAGAGCAATTCTAATTCTCCACCATGCTCCTGAATGAGCGCAATTTGGCGTTGGTAAAGTCCCCGGAAGGTATTGGCAAATAGGAGTACAAAAATAGCAACAACCAATCCTGATGCAGTAGAAACCAACGCTTCACTAATACCAGCCGTCACACCTGCTGTTCTGCTACCTCCAACGTCACCAATATTGAGTGAGGCAAACGAGACAATCAAGCCTAAAACAGTTCCCAGAAGCCCTAACAGTGGTGCAAGAGAGATGATTGTATCGAAGAGGTTCTGAAAGCGCTTGAGTAAAGGTATTTCGGCTTGTGCTTCACTTTCTAATGCCAAGCGAAATTCTTCTGGAGTTGGTTCCTCTAGTTCCAAAGCCGTCAGAAAAATCCGTGCGATGGGTAAATCTGCATTTTTCTGTAGTTTATCCATTGCACCAACGACATTACCCTGACGGTAAAGATTCAACACGTCTCGGACAACGCGGTTTTGACGAGTATTAATCTTCACCCAAAATTTCACGCGCTCGATAATCAAAGCAACTGCTAGAACAGAGAATGCCAGCAGCGGCCACATCACCACACCACCAGCCGCAAACAGATTTTTAATCAGCATGTACTGTTTCTCAAGCCACTAATTTTGTTAGACTACCAGATTGTAGGCTGCAAATGATATAACTTCTCAATATAAATTAAAGTAAATAATAATTTGTGTCAAATAATTTGTGTCAAACATCATCTATCTCTGACAACCTGCAATTCATCATTATTTTTTCTAAATCTTGTAAAGTCTTACTAAGACCATATTAAAGCTACATTTAACTCTACATTCGGTAAATGATTATCTTGATAGCCTAATTGACATGTGCTCGTAAATGTTTTAATCTTCCTAAGTTGCTGATAATGGGTAGCATTAAACTATGAGCTTTTCTAGTACAGCTGTAGAGCAACGGGGTAAAGAAGCAAGGGCGCTCAGGACGTTTCTTGCTTTTAGTCTGATAGGCTCATTAGGGTTGCATATCAGCGTACTGGCTTCGGGCATAGTCAATAATTTTTTGCAGAAAGTGCAAGAAATTGACGAAGAACCCATAGAATTTGTGGTTGTGGATCCGCCTGCGCCAAAACCAGTAGAAAAGCTTCAAGAGCCAGTAAAACTTCGTCAAGAAGCTCCGAAACCAAAGATTGTAGAGCCAATCAAACCCCAATCAGTTGAACAACCCAAACCAGTGCAGCCGAAGCAAACAGTCATAGTGCCGCCAAAGCCACCTGTGCCGCTTCCACCAGTGCAGCCGAAGCAAACAGTCATAGTGCCGCAAAAGCCACCTGTGCAGCCACAAAGAATTGTCACTGCACCACCAATAGAAAAGCCCAATCCAAAACCTCGAGCGGTCATTCCTCAGCCAACAAATACACAAAGCAAACCTGATCCTGCTCCAAAACCACAGAGTAATGAAAATTTGAACCAGACGCTGAGGGATTTGCAAAACTCCAAAGCTAGCCAGGGAGGTGGCGGTGGCGGTGGCGGTGGCGGGGGTAATAGTCCCCCTATTGCCACCGGTTCAGGAGATGGCATTGTAAGGTCTGGCACAGGTACTGGTACTGGCATTGGTTCCGGTGTCGGTTCAGGTATTGGTACTGGTTCAGGTTCAGGTATTGGTTCCGGTGTCGGTTCCGGTATTGGTTCAGGTATTGGTTCCGGCGTCGGTTCAGGTATTGGTTCCGGCGTCGGCTCAGGTATTGGTTCAGGTGTCGGCTCAGGTATTGGCAGTGGACAAGGAAGTGGTACTGGAGTCGCTACACGCCCAAGACCAAGAACCCCTGCTCCTTCAAAGTTAGATTTTGCAGATTGCGTCAAGTGTAACGTCAAGTACCCAGAAAGGGCTAAACGGCGAGGCATCGAAGGCAGACCAGGTGTTGCTTTTGATGTTGACCAAAGTGGTAATGTTAACAACGTCCGGCTTATCCGTTCTAGTGGTCACAAAGAGCTGGATGAAGCACTGCTAGATCAAGCAAGAGATTTTAAATTAAATTCTGCAGCTGCTGGCAGACAAAACGTACAATTATTTGCAAATTTCGCTATTGAGGGGTCACAGAATAACCGAGAAGCTCTGAGGCGTCAAAGAGAAAGACAAGAAAAACTAGAGGCTCAAAGACAAAGACAACAAGAAGAACAGAGAAACCGCGAAGCCTCCGCTAATGAGGAAGAAAGTTCTGGACGTAGAAGAAGACGAGCCATATCAACAACAAATCCAGAAGCACTCACCGAAACTACTACCGAAACCGAAACTAGGCGCAGGCGAGATATACCAAGTGCAACTACAGGGTCAAGTTCAGAACAAGCAACCCCAAAGCCAGCCACTTCAACTCAGCCACCAGAGCAAAGTTCTTCTTCCGAGAAAAATGATTTGCGCGAGCAATTACGTCTCCTTAACAGTGATCAGTGACCAGTGAACAGTGAACAGTGACCAAGGAACAGTGACCAAGGAACAGTGAGCAAAAACTGACAACTGATAACTGATAACTGGTAACTGGTAACTGGTAACTGGTCACTGATTCGGTCAGACATACAGCACATTGTTCGTGCGTGAAGTACAATGCTAAACTCTAAAAACCAGACACAGAGCCAATTTTACTTCTGAGTTCTGAGTTCTGACTTCTGAATTCTGCTATATAATTAACCTGCCTGAGCAATTAATTGGTTAGCAACCTGCTGCGCCAAGTTAATTGGAATTGCAAATCCCAGTCCTTGGGCACCTTGAATAATAGCAGTGTTCACACCAATGACTTGCCCTCGTTGATTCAGAAGTGGTCCACCTGAGTTACCAGGGTTAATCGCAGCATCTGTTTGAATAAACCCAACTCCCTGACCTCTAGAGCCAAAGGCACGGCTAGAACGGTCTGTTCCACTAATGATACCAACCGTTACGGTGTTGTCTAAACCTAGAGGGTTGCCAATCGCGATCGCCCATTCCCCAGGTTTCAACTGGTCGGAATTACCAAGACTGACTACAGGGAGATTGTTAGCCTGAATTTGGACAACTGCCACATCTGTTGCTCTATCTTCCCCTAAAACTTGACCTGTGAAGCTACGACCGTTTTTCAAAGTGACTGTCACTGTGTCTGCTCCACCTACAACGTGAGCGTTTGTCAGGATAAGACCATTCGACCTAATAATGAACCCTGAACCCGTCCCTCTTGCCACCCGTCTACCATACGTGTATGAATTTCTGAGTGTGCGCGTAGAGTCAATCCGCACCACGGCAGATCCAGTTCTTTCTACCGCAGAAGCAACAAAGTTATTATCTGTGTTGCCAATTGGCGCAGAGGGCAATTGAGCGATTGGTTGCTGAGACAGCACTGGATTTGTGGGCATCAAATGTGCCCCCAACATAGCTGTAGCAGCTCCAAAAGACACCAAAGATAAACTCGTTAAAGACTTTTTTAAAGAAAAAAGAGAAGACATTGCAGATTTCCTATAAATAATGAGGATGGTTTGACAAAAAATCATTGGAGACAAGCTCCGTTTTCCTCACCCACAAAATTAGTTAGCGTTCACAATCCGCTTAACAATATCCAACCCTACCTGAGTTGTTTCATCTAGCAGTTTTGGGTTGACCTTGTTGTCATTTGGCGTGTGATAGTTCGGCTCTTGACCTCGGTAAAAAAACAGGATGGGCACGCCCTTATCAGCAAACGGTGCATGGTCGCTACCGCCAAATGAGCCAAAGGTTTTTACCGCAGGGTCAAGATTTCGAGCAAATGCAGTTAAAGATGACGTACCACCAATCCCCAACTGGTCGTTTACCCCAACCATATCGAAATTGACCATAGCTTTCAGCCTTGAAAGAAACTGCGACTCAGCCTTATTGACAAAAGCTCGCGAACCGTGCAGCCCGTCTTCTTCACCATCAAAGGCGATAAACCAAGCTTGACGAGCAGTCGGAGTACGAGATAAATTGCGGGCAAGAGCCAGGACAACTGCTGTCCCCGAAGCATTATCGTTTGCTCCTGGAGAACCAGGTACTGAGTCATAGTGCCCACCCAGGATAATTTTTGGCTGAGTCACACCCTCAAGATGTGCAACAATATTGCGTCCAGTCACATCACGCCGCTGGGCGTTCACATTCAAACTGACATTGGGCGGTACACTTTGCACACGTTGAATCAAGGGATTTCCTTGCTCACCGGAAAGCGCCAGTACAGGAATTTTGACCTCCTCACCAAGCGTCCCGTATACATCACCTGGTTGATTGTTGACAATCACCAAACCAACAGCCCCCGCAGCAGCAGCGTTTTTCGCTTTTTCAGAAAAACGAATTTCACCGCGCCGGACAATGGCGATCGCACCCTTAACATTCACTGCTGCAAAATCCGCTTGGCGTCCGACATTGGGAACCGCTACCAGTGGTGCATTCAATTTTCCTGGGACTGTCCCATTGAGTGCTTTTCCCTTAATCGTCGTTCCGTCAACGGTGAGGTTTGAGCCTAAGTCTTGAAACTTTGAATAAGTAAAAGTTTGGACTTCAGTTACATAGCCAGCCTTGCGGTACTCGTCAACTAGATAAGCACTTGCTTTTTGCATAACTGGTGTACCAGCCACTCGCGGACCAAGATTCACTAAAGCTTGCACATCTGCAAAGGTGCGGTTGGATTCCTGAGTCTCAACGACAGCTTGAGACTGGATAACTTCTTTAGCACGATTTGGCTGGGCAACGCAAGCTGTAGGGAGTCCAACCAAAACAGCTACCAGCACCGTTTGTAACCATGATATTGATTTTAATTTCGTGTTCGTCACCTTTGTTCCTACAGTTATGAAAAGCGCGGTTGATACTGTCGCTGGTTCTTAAATGTATGCAATCAGGCGACCACAAATAATCACACTAGTCCAAAGAACAAGAGAAATGACTGCGATCGCCCTTACCACAACTGGAGTTCTCACACCCCGGTTCCAGAACTTAACGGATTTAAAAGCCACTTTGTGAAAAAAAGCCGCATTCAGCCCAGCAGCACACAACAGCAAAAGCTTCAGCCGAAAACCTGGATTTGCTGCTATTTCGGTGGCATCCACTGCAAACATCAGAAAACCTGACAGCACGACAACCGCAAAACTTAGGTAAGACCAAGGCAAGAGGTATCGTGCCATGTCTGTTACCAACATATGGCGGGAGAAACCAAGTAACCTGAAATCGAACAACGCAACTGAGCCAAAGACAATAGCTAGACTAAGAATGTGTAAAGTTTCGAGCATTGGGTAGAGCCATAGCCACTGGCGAATGACTGAGGACAAGGCACTGTTTTCTAACCACAGCCACCAGCTTGCATCAGCAATGTCCATTAGCGCAGTTCTACTGTTTGCTTACCTATAGTGATTCGTTCAGCCCGCATTTCGTTGGTATCACTGCGATGAGGATAGCCAACTAATCTCACTCGCTGTCCAACCTGCAAAGCGCCTTGGGCTAACCCACGTCTCTGCATTCGGGCAGGTGGTGCTAAAACTGCTTGCCATACTTTATTATCATCTGTTTTCACTTCTATTGTGGTGTGCGGATTCCCATAACTTATATTTTGGATTTCCCCAGAAAGGTTAAGCGTTTGCTCGTTGTTGTACTCACTCCAACCGTGGTGTGCGCTTGCATTTTCCGTTCCAGAAGCTAGGAAAGTTGCAATTGTTGCCGCAGTCAGCGCAGCCTGCACAAATCCTTTTTTAACCATGGCTTTGTTGACTTGTTGCTGATTATCCATGATTTGATTCCCCTACTGTTTTGCTCAGTTCACCTGCACTGTCTTTCCACCAATCGTGATTAGCGACGCGCCCATTTCGTTGGAACCATTGTAAGCAGGCCATCCTACCACAGTTGCACTAGAGCCAACCTTAAGAAAGTTCCGGGTTAATCCTCGTCGTTCGGCTTGGGTAGGAGATGGTAAGTCAATCTTCCACACTCGCCTGGAGTCTCCAGTTGTTTGAAGTCGCATACGAATGTGAGGACTTGCATATCTCACTGTTTTAATCACCCCTGTGATTGTGCGTGGATGTCCGACATCATAGGTTGTGTCATAACCGTGATGTGCCGCTACCTTTCCAGCAAAAGCAAGGCTCGCAACTACAGTCATTATGGTTAACCAAAAGAACTTAGAGCGTGCAATCATACGTTTGGCGGTGCTAAGTTTTGTGAAAGAATCCAGATGTGTTAAAGAACCCCACCCCCAACCCCAACAGAGCAAGCGGGGTTAGATTTTACGGTCATTGTGGATGATAAACCAAACATGATAGACAAACCTGTAAGATTCTTGTTACTTCTTAGTGTGATGGGCAAGTATGACAAAAAAATGTCACATGAAGGGTAAGATAAATTTTTCATCCTTCATACTTTCTGTGGTAGTTCGATTTGAAAGGTTGAACCTTGCCCAAGAAGACTTTTGGCAGTAATTTGTCCTCGGTGTGCCTGCACAATTTGCTGGGCAATTGCTAATCCTAAACCAAAACCACCCGTTTGACGCGATCGCGCTGTGTCTACGCGATAAAACCGTTCAAAGATATGGGGTAAATCTTCCTCAGGAATGCCAATTCCGTTATCTTCTACTTGAATAATGGCTCTGTGAGATTGTGTCAGGAGCCGTAGTGCAACTGTACCACCTTGGGGGGTGTACTTAAAAGCATTGCCAAGTAAATTTACAATAGCCTGTTTTAACAAATTTGGATCGGCTTTCAGGTTAACCGCTGACTCGGGTAAGTGAAAAGTGAAATTTAGATTTTGTCCTACTGCTTGTTGCTGATACTCTTGGGCTATGGGTCGCAGTAGTCCAACAAGGTCTATACTCTTGAGACTTGCGTTATCTAGCGGTCCATCCTGACGAGCAAGAAACAAGAGATTATTAATGAGATTGCTCATTGATTTAGCAATCTCCGCAATATTTTCTAGGCGAAAATGCTGCTCTAATTCATCCTGCGGAGGCATTAAAGCCACTTGTGCATTACTTAAAATAGCAGCAACGGGAGCGCGTAACTCATGGGAAGCATCAGCAGTAAAGCGTTGTAGTTGTTCGTAGGCTCGACGAGTTGGTTGCATAGCAAGTCCCCCCAGAAACCAACCGGTAATACCAATCGTACCTAAAGTCGCTGGTAATCCAAGTGTCAAAAATAACCTTGCTCGATTTAAGCTTTCACGTAGAGGAGTCAGAGGAACAGCAACTTGAATATAGCCTTTCAAGAAATTATCCTGTATAATTGGTAACGTTAATTCTCGAAACAATTCTTTTTTAGCACTGACCCCATCACGATTCCTACTGATTTTAATAGTTTGAAAACCAGGAGCAACAGTTAATTTTTTTGAACTAGACACCCCAGTAAAATCAACTAATTCTCCTTTGGCGTTGTACCAGCGGACATAAGCAAAGCCATTGTTAATTGGTGGGATATCACCAAAAATTGGAACATCCCTTCGCTCAAGCAGCCATCGTTTGTTATACAGCCGATACAGTGGATTTCTGGCAATAACTTTGCTATCAGCATAAAGTCTGTCATCAAAAGCCTGAAGCTGCTGCTGAACGACAAGGTAATATGCTATACCAGCAAATGCAATGAGGATGCTCCCCATCGATATTGTAAATAAGTAAGTCAGATTACGACGGCTACGAACAAACATAAATAAAGAGTCAAAAGTCAACAGTCATTAGTTCTCCCCCTACTCCCCCTACTCCCCCTACTCCCCCTACTCCCCCTACTCCCCCTACTCCCCCTACTCCCCCTACTCCCCATCTCATTTTTCGGGAACATTCAGCCGATAACCCATACCATAGACATTTTCTAACCAATCTTTGGCTCCAACGGTTTGTAAGCGCTGTCGTAGGCGGCGCACCAGTGTTGTCACAGCATTACTTTCTGGTTCTGTCCCCCATCCCCAAAGAGCCTGTTCTATTTGATTGTGAGATAGAATTTGACGAGGATGACGCATGAGATACTCCATCAATTGAAATTCTCTACCGGATAATTGAGCTGTGGCTTGATTTCGCTCAATAGTTAAGTTATTCAAATCCAGATGTAAATCTATCAAAGAAAGTTTGTCTCCTTGCCAAAGTGGGGAGCGCCTTCTTAAGGCTCGCACTCGTGCGAGCAGTTCGACAATATCAACTGGTTTTACTAGATAATCATCTGCTCCAGCATCTAAACCATAAACTTTATCTAAAGTCGTGTCCTTAGCAGTTAGCATCAGTACTGGGGAAGTTTTCCCACCTCGTCGATACTCCTGACAAAGGTCAACCCCACTGACTTTAGGAAGCATCCAGTCTAAAATCAGCAAGTCATAATCTTTTTGAGATAACAGCCACTGGGCTGTTTCTCCATCTTCTATGGCATCAATAATGTGTCCTGCTTTAGTGAGCGCAGCTCGCAGTGGCTCTAATTGGGCTGGATCATCTTCCACCAGTAAAATTAACATAGGGCAATCACTGCACTTGTTTTTTTCTTATCCTAATGTGCGTACTAGTCAGTAAAGTAAACATGGTTAATTTATGCTCCAATCCCGTTGGATTAAGATATTGCGTTCTTTGGGATTAGAGTTTTGGCTACCCCTACCATTGCTTGGATTAGCTTTTTGGGTGGGGGGCGGAGTTGTGATGGATGGGATATTGAGCCGCTCTGGTCAATCAACGAATCCCTTAAAGGTAGAGACCTTATCAGTAAAGCAACCTAGGACAATCGTACTATCAATCATAGCTGAAATAAAAAAGCATCAAGGTGTTTCTAGGGTCAGAGTTAAGACAGCTTCCAAAACGCTAAAAGAACTGGAATTTGAATTTCCGGTCACAGAACTGAGCCAACTAGAAGCAGCAATTAGCCAAGAGTTACGATTGCCAATTGATGATGTGAGGAAGTTGATGCGCTATAAAATAATTGCGGCTTACAGCGTTTTTTAGGTAAATGGACTACAATCTTGACCTCTCTCCTATAAGGAGAGAGGCTTACTCCCCAAGTGTTACTTTCACCTGAGATGTCAGATATTGCAACTTTTCTTCAAAATTCTAAAGTAAATTCAAATACAGTAGTACAACTAGAACAGTTATAAGCTTTTTCATCCCATTTGCCATGACACAGACCGCCCTTGACAGATTTTGGGAGCTTGTCTTCGGAGCGATCGCCTTGAACCCGGAAGCGTTTAAGCTGATTCAAACCCTACCGCAAAGTTCAATAGCAGCTTTATACATTGTACTCATTGCTGGATTTTCTCAGGCTGTCGGTCAGGGGCTGGTGCTATTTGTCAACCGCGTTAAACCACTTCGCTTTATCCTCAGCCTGTTCATAGCGTCTATGTTATTTGCATTCACCATTGGGTTTTGGGGCTTGAGTACATGGTTGGTGAGCGTCATACTATTCAATGCTAATATCCCGTATGGCATCGTGTGGTCCACACTGGGATTTGCCTATGCACCGCTGATGTTTAGTTTTTTAGTCGCATTGCCTTATTTGGGTGTGCCCATTCAAGTCTTGCTTTCTATTTGGACACTGTTAGGATTGGTGATGGGTTTGCGCGTCGCCTTTGGTCTTAGTGTTTGGCAAGCGCTTTGGTGCGGCGTGCTGGGATGGGTTGTCTTTCAGATTGTGCAGCGCAGCATTGGACGCCCAGTTGCAATACTTGGCAAGTGGCTGTCTAATACAGTCGCAGGGACACGGTTGGTCACAGATATGCAAGGACTGGAACAACTTCTGCAAGCAGGACCGCAGATGTTACGTAGGGATAACCAAACTAACGCTGGCGATAGAGGAGATAATCGCAAAGTATGAATGTGAAGCGAGTGAGTATATTTTTAGGAATTGTTTTCATTGCCCTACTTTGTACTCTCCTCTTCCCGCAACTGAGCCATTTATGGTTAGGTTGGTACAACACTTTGGGAAGTGCGTTGAAGCTCATAGTTGATTTATTACAGATTAGTTTTATTGCCATCCTCTTCGCCGGACTCCTGGTTCCCCTCGAAGCTTTGGGATGGTGGGCTGGGTGGTATGGTGATAAAATTAACACTGAGATCGACCCAGGAATATTAGAGGAAGCTATTCCACCGCAAACGGATGTTGTCCGTTATGTCATTTACCTTGATGGCATCGGTCAAGCTTCATCCAAGTACTTCCCAGATGGTGAGAAGTTTTTGAGTGAGTTAGCGGCAGTTTTGCCAGATAATATCGTGATCATTAGAGGACTCATACCCTACTCTGTCCTCAATCAACCACTCACAGAAAAGGGGATACTCTCGTCTTTTTGGCGCTTTGCCGAACGACTCAGTCAATCCAACACTGGCGGTATAGTCGGTGTTTTGCTTGCCTTGACGATCAATATTCGCAATCTGCTTGTTGTTGCGGTTTCCGCTGACCAACGCTTCGGACCCATCTATAACCAGGGGACGGCGCAGGTCATGTACAATAGCCTTGTTCACTACGGTTACAAACCTGGTAGCGCAGTCCCAGTGACACTGATTGGTTTCAGCGGTGGTGGACAGATAGCTATGGGAGCGCTTTCTTATCTCAAGCAAGCATTATCAGACGCACCTATTGAGGTTATTTCTTTAGCTGGTGTCATCAGCGGCAATAACAATGCATTGTTGGTAGACCATCTCTACCATCTTGTTGGTAACAAAGACCTCGTTGAGCGCTTGGGTCCAATTTTGTTTCCAAAGCGGTGGAAGCTCTTGTTCTTATCCTACTGGAACCGTGCCAAACGCATGGGCAAAATTAGTTTTGTTTCACTTGGTCCAGTGGGTCATATGGGTGCTGGGGGTCCTTTAGATGCCAACAAATTCTTAAAAGATGGTTGCAGCTATCTGCGCCAAACGGTTGACATCATGTCAAAAATTTTGCTAGAGGAGTATCCCTACAATCAAGAACTCGTTAAAAAGAAAATTAGCAATTACGAACGGTATCAGCAAGCGGCGTTTAATCGACCAGAATACTATCCTTTAAACCAGTCGGTCAACGCACAACTTTATCGACCAATCGCCTCTTGGATGGGACGCTTGATTTTGCCACCAAAAGAGCAACGTCAATTAGGTGTTCTGTTTGAAGTGCATCACGCAGATGCTAAACACAAACATTTGGTGGGAAAGGTTGTGTATTTGAAATGGATTGACGACCCCGAATCAAAAATATCAGTTCAGTCAACCAAAAAGGATGTTCACTTCAATGCGGAAGCACTATACAACTACACACAGGGGAAAATTGTTCCAATTCGCATCAATCATTGGCGTCAGGTGACTCCATTGGAGTCGCTGGCTGGTTCAAGACCCGATGATGATATTGTTGTGATACTGCGCGAGCCAGTTGCGGTTGAACAGAATGGAGAAACTGTCACCCTTTACGTTACCAGTGAACCTGTTCAAACTTCTGGTCGCTTTTATGGATTAGTGAAGTTTTTGCAGCCCATCCAACCAAGAAGCGAACAATTCCGGGTCGTACATTTCAATCGCGATTCCCGTCAGTTTGACTCTGTTGAGGAAGTCGTGCTTTTGCCTGAGGTAATTCCTTTTCATGAAGGCTTTTACCCCTCAACCAACCGCGATATTGAAAAGTCTCCCCTGAATGACACAGGTTGGTATATTTACGGTGCAAAAAATGCTTCTGGGATATTTGTTGTGCAGGCGCTAGCCCCGCGTGCTTTGTTACGAGTTCAACCCCAAGAGGTGATTGTTGGCAGGAAAGCAGCGCGTGAATATCTCAGAAAACGCTCCTGGGAGAATATTACCACGCATAAAGGACAAATACAATCTGTTCTTTTGAGTCGTAAAAGCATGGATATCCAGCAAGCAATGTCCCCTTGGCGTGAAGGGGACTGTGCCTTGGTTGTACACGTCTATGGCGGTATTGGCGGTAAAAAACGAGAAGCCGCAGCGAAAGCCCCTATCTATTTTGGTCATTTCGCCTACGGAGTAGCTGTGGTGGTGCGCGAACCCCTAACAGGTGAGTTACGCTTTGAGATTGAGTATCACCAAGTTTATTGCCACAATCGTGATGGGCTGATTGCAGGTAGGCTTTCTTGGATTCGTTATATAGGAGATCGCCAGTTTGGTTGGTTGGGGATTCGTCCCGTTTGCGATATTCTCATCAAAATAGATGCTCTCACACAAGACTACGATGTTGATGAAGTCAAGCGCCTACCATTGGGAGTTATCATGCGCCAACTGGAAATTATGACAGCGCGTTACCGCATTGGAGATGGCATGGGTGCAACTTATGTCGGTCCTGCAAACAACTGTGCTCAGGATTCTAACCAGGCAATCTATGCAGCAATTAGAGCCATTCAGGTTGCTATTCAATTCAATCCTACAGATATCCCGTATGCGATTAAAACCAATCCAGAGTTTAAAAATTGGTTACTTCGCCATCCCGAATATGCTACCAGCTTTAAGCAGTTGGTAAATTTAAGCACATCTCTCAGACATCAACTATTGCCCTTTGGGGTCGCACGGGCTGACTGGCAAAACACGACGACAACCATAGGGAGTTCTCTCGCGGACAGTCCTCTACAACAGGTTTTCAGAGCTTTAGTAAGTTGGCGAACCATTCTGCCTCGGAAGTCAGGCGATACTGTTACCCAGATCTTCCTCAAACAGGGAGCGTCTTTATGGATACTCAGCACCAGTCAGTTAGGTAACACCGACCCAGATATTGCAGCGATCGCTCCCTTCACCTTTTAGCATTTCACTCATTTTTTGGCTGAAAGGGCATCCATCATAACTCATATCATCTGGCTTTTAGTTTCACCTCTAAGTTATAGGAAATTCAACCGGATTTGGGGTATTTTTTTAGAATAAATAATAATTATGATCTGTTGTGAATATCTCGATTCTCGTAAAAACCTTTATTGCAGTCTTTGTTCTTGCAGATGCAGTGGGGAACATACCAATACTATTGGTTCTGACCAAGGGCATGGAACCAGAAAGCAGAAGCAGAGTTATAGATAAAGCCATAGTTGTGGCGATCGCAGTTCTTTTGCTCTTTGCGTTTGCAGGTAAATTTATATTAAGTTATTTAGATATCAGCTTAGGGTCATTGCGAGTCGCTGGGGGACTACTGCTATTGTTAATTGCCTTACAAATGCTTCAAGGAGACTTAGATACGCCTGTTATCGATCAAGAGCGTGATGTTGCAATTACTCCACTTGCCTTACCACTGCTAGCTGGACCAGGGACTCTGACAACAGTTATGCTCTTGATGTCAGAATCTCCCAGCCCACATATTAGCGTCATCGTGGGTATTGTAGGGGCAATGTTCGTCACTTGGTTGATTTTGCGTTTGGCAAACGGTATCGACAAGTGGATTGGTGTAGAAGGAGAGGTTATTATAACACAGCTTTTAGGTTTTTTACTAGCAGCACTTGCAGTGGAGATTGGCAGTGTGGGGATTAAGGAGTTGTTTTTGAGTTAGCTCAGATACACAGAGATACCAAAATCATAAGAATTCAGCACCCAGGAGTCAGAGCTAATTCGTAAAGAGAATCTAAAGATTCGTGTTGAGGTAATTCAAAGGAACTCGAAAACATTTGAGCGATTGCGGAAACGATGGATTGTGGAACGGACATTTGGGTGGCTTAATCGATTTCGGCGTTCTCGTCAACGGATTATGAGTTGTACACAGAGTTAAGTGAAGCAATGATTTATGGCTCATTGATTCGTTTGATGGTCAAGCGAATGGCATCTTAAGCTTTTGTTGACGAATCAATTCTCAGAGCCTCAACAGTTATCAGTCATCATTACAAGAAAATCTTGTTATCTGCTAAGAGCTATAATTTTACACTTTGTTGATACACTATCTATATATATTTTAAATTTATTAACTAAAAATCAAATTAATTCGGAAGATTTACATATGGTGATAAACTTTGGGAGACGGGAATTTTTATTAGCCTTATATGGTTCAGCTAGCTTTGGCACAACTTTTCTACTCAAAGCTTGTAGTAACCAGCAAACTACGACATCCACAACAGCAACTAATAGTGAAAATTTCAAAGTAGCGATCGCACTTCCTGGGGTGATCAGCGATCAAGCTTGGAACCAATCTGGTTATGAAGGCGTACAGTTAGCAAAACAAAAGCTAGGTGCAGAAACTGCTTATGTAGAACAAGTTGCACAAGCAGATCAAGCAGAAGCATTATTAGATTTTGCTCGTAAAGGCTACAATGTGGTATTTGCCCACGGTGGACAATTTGATGCAGCCATTGAACAAGTCGCACCCCAATTCCCAAACACATTTTTTGTGGCTGTTAATGGCGCTATCAAGGGTGAAAATATCGCCGCTTTACGAATAGATCATATGCAAGCTAGCTATTTGTGTGGAATTATTGGCGCATCAATCACAAAATCTAACAAATTAGCTTATATTGCCGGTCAAGAATTTGAAGCCACTCAGCAAGAATTACGTGGTTTGGAATTAGGAGCAAAATCAGTTAAGCCAAATATTCAAATTACGCCTACCTTCACTGGTGATTGGAATGATGTCGCTAAGGGCAAAGAAGCCACGCTTGCCTTAATTTCTTCTGGTGCTGATGTTATCTATCAATGGTTGGATAATGCTTCAGCATCTGTTTTGCAAGCAGCAAGTGATAAAGGAGTTTATGCTTTTGGTAATACGAAAGACCAATTAGAAGTTGCGCCCAAATCAGTTTTAACTAGTGCTGTCAAGCGCATGGATTTAGCAATAGCTTATTTGGCAGAACTTGCTAAACAAAAGCAATTAAAAGGTCAGATTTATTCTATTGGTTTGGAAAGACCCGATATTTTATCTTTAGGAAAATTTGGGGCAATGGTTCCTGAAACTGTGAAACAAAAAGTATTGAATACTAAACAGGACATAATTGCGAAAAAAATAACTTTTGAGAAATGACTTACTTACGTTTAGAAAAGATTACTAAAAGTTTTGGATCATTTCTTGCTAACGATAACATCAACTTAAATTTTGAAACAGGTAAAATCCACGCTATATTAGGCGAAAATGGCGCTGGAAAAACCACTTTAATGAATATTATTAGTGGTCTTTATCAACCTAATGATGGTCAAATTTACTTACGAGAAAAACCAGTAAAAATAGCCTCTCCTCATGAAGCGATTCAAATGGGTATAGGCATGATTTATCAACACTTTATGCTTGTACCACAGTTGACTGTTACAGAAAATATTATCCTGGGAACACAAAAGAATTGGCGTTTGGATCTACGTAAAAAACAAAGAGAAATTGCTGCTTTGTCTCAAAGTTATCGATTAGATGTTGATGTCTGTGCTAAAGTTGGAAACTTGCCTGTAGGTACGCAACAGCGAGTCGAAATTCTCAAACTCCTCTACCGCCAAGCTAAGTTATTAATTCTTGATGAACCTACAGCAGTTCTAACACCAACAGAAGTAGAGTCCTTATTCGGTATCTTGCGTCAACTAGCAGCTAATGGCAACGCAATAATTTTTATTAGTCATAAATTAGAAGAAGTCATGAACCTGTGTGACACAGTAACTGTGTTACGACGCGGGCAGATAGTAGCAAGTACGACAACACGACAAACAACGCCTCAAGAGTTAGCAGAATTTATGGTAGGGCGTGAGGTTTCTTTACAACTAGAGAAATCTCCAGTGTTGCCTGGAAAATTAGTATTATCTGTGCAAGGATTGGAAGTTGCAGATCAGCGTGGTATGATTGCCGTACACAATGTATCTTTCAATTTGCAAGCAGGCGAAATTCTGGGTATTGCTGGCGTAGATGGGAATGGACAGCGAGAATTGGCAGATGCAATAGCAGGAGTAAAAAGTATTAAGCGAGGGAGAATTGAGTTTGCAAATTCCTTGTTTAACAAAGCTGAGAGAATTATTGGCTATATCCCGGAAGATAGACAAAAAATGGGTTTAGTGTTGCAGTTTAGTATCGCTCAAAATTTGATTTTGAAGACTTTTAAGAAGTTGCCATTTTGTCGTCACTTTCTGTTGCAACCTGAAGCAATCAATCATAATGCTAAATCTGCAATACAAGAGTTTGATATTAGGGCTGCGCGGATTGGTGTCAAAGCAAGTCAATTATCGGGCGGAAATCAACAAAAGGTAGTACTAGCGCGGGAATTAGCAGGGGAACCACTGTTAATTGTGGCGATGCAACCGACACGGGGACTGGATGTGGGGGCGACACAAGCAGTACAACAGCGATTGTTGGTAGAAAGAGAACGAGGTGCGGCGATTTTGTATATTTCTACTGAATTAGAGGAAGTGATGGCAATAAGCGATCGCATTGCCGTAATGTACAAAGGTGAGTTCGTAGATATTTTGGATGCACAGAGGACGACAATAGAGGAGATTGGTTTTTTGATGGGGGGCGGGAAAAGAAGGGTGAAGGATGAACTGTGAAGTGTCAAGGTTGAAAATTTAACATTTCATACTTGAATGATTTATACTTCAACTCATTATGAATTGACGCCGGATATGAATTAAAACTTCGATATTACGTGAGAATTACTGATACAACCTCTATTTTTAAACCTATTAGACATCTCCGAAAATACTCAAATTGTTTGCCGAAGTGACTTTTAGCGTGCGATTGCCCAAGGGGCACTGCGCTTCGCGCAATCGCCAATTCCAAAAGTGAGCTAGACAACACGTAACAATAAGGGTTTGAGATGTTTCTTATTAAGAAGAGGGCAAAAATAAGTGGCTATGTACAGGAATTGTACTTGAGAATTATTCCGCTCTTTTATGATGAGAAAACTAAGGTTCCAAGTCGGAGTCTTACAAGTCCACAAATAGTCATAATTATTTGTTCATATTTATTAGGATTTAACCGAAACCGTTCTTGGGCTACTCGGAATATTTTCACGACACGAATTAAATGTTCAACAAATATTCGTTCCTTGGCCAATTCTTTATTTCGTTCTTTTTGTTCCGGAGTTAATTCTTGTTTTTTTGGCTTTTTCGTTGGGGTCTTGATTGATTCTTCTCCTGCGTATGCTTTGTCACCATGAAACCTCTGATTGGGGTCAAATCCTTTTTGATGTTCCCGAAATAAATTGATGTCACTTTTTGTTCCTGGTTTTCCTGCTACTACATCAATAATATCTTTCCCCTCAGGTAAAACGATAATTTGATTTTTCATAGTATGGTTTTTCTTTTTGCCAGAGTAATATTCTTTTTGCTCTTCATATTCCCCAGGTCGCTCTCTTGGCTGTTCATAGCTATCTACTATTAGCTCAAACTCGGTTAAAATTTCTTGAACAACTTGGTAGTCACTTGAGTTTTTTTTTACCTGCTCAAGTAGGCTTGGTGGTAATAATTCTCCTAGAATTGGAAACCAATAATTGAATGTATCGTTTGCAGTTGTCTCACTTACCCCAAATTGGATGCCCAGCAATTGAAATGTTGTTAAATGTCTGAGATATGTCAAAGTTAAAATTATTTGCTCTTCCAACGACAGTTTAGGTCTGCGACCTCCTCCACCCGCAATAATTCTTACCTTTTTAGACTCAGATGATACTTGTTTTTGGTTATGCACCTCTCTCGCTTGTTCTAAAAGTTGCTCTAATTGCTCATACTTGAGACCAATTAAACGCTGTGCATCTAGAGGATGATGTTGAATATGCTCAAATAGAGAACCCACAATAGTTTGGTAAAAATACATTTGTATATGATTTTACCAGGAATTATTTATTTTCCGGAGATGTCTATTGTTTCACCCTTGATAGCGATCGCATCTGCCTTACTCATCGGTGCAATTCTTATCCTCTTGGCTGGTGCTAACCCGATCACTGCATACACTGCGTTATTCCAAGAATCTCTTTCTACATATTTCGGATTTGGCAACACGCTTACCAAGATGTCACCTCTATTGTTAACTAGTTTAGGCGTGTTGGTTGCCCTGCGTGCTGGTCAATTTAATATCGGTGGGGAAGGACAAATTTATCTGGGTGCTTTGGGAAGTACTTTAGTTGGTTTGTACGTGCAAGGATTACCAGGAATAATTCACGTAGCGTTGGCGTTGTTAGCTGGATTTCTATTTGGTGCGGCTTGGGGTTGGGTTCCGGGTTATTTGAAAGCTGTACGCAAAGTGAATGAAGTCATCACGACGTTGCTGCTAAATTACATTGCAGTTAATTTGGTGAGTTACTTGGTTCAGAATCCACTCAAAGCACCAAATGCACCGAGTCCTTATTCACCATTGATTGCGAAGTCTGCCCAGTTACCTATTATTTTACCGGGCAGTCTCGCTCATGCAGGTATTTTGGTAGCTTTAATTGCGGCGGGGATTTTGTGGGTGTTGTTGGTGCGATCGCCTTTGGGTTATCAAATAACCGCTGTGGGATTTAACCCCGTCGCTTCCCGTTACTCAGGTATTTCTGTTGAACGTACGACTATGTTGGTGATGGCGTTGGCGGGTGGTTTAGCTGGATTAGCTGGTGCTGCTGAGGTGATGGGGTTGAAATATCGCTTGTTTGAACAAGTTTCTCCTGGTTACGGATTTGATGCGATCGCGATCGCTTTCCTTAGTCGCGGTAATGTTTTCGGTGTAGTGTTGACTTCTCTGTTCTTTGCTACATTGCGTAGTGGTGCGAATGTCATGCAGCGTAGTGCAGGTGTACCAGTAACTGTGGTTTATGCTATTCAAGGTTTAACTGTTTTATTTATTGCCATTAGTCTAGCGGTAGAAAGACGGGGAATTGGGGATGGGTAATGGGAATGCGGAAACCGCCAAAATAATCTGCAATTAATGATCGTAGACACCCAACAGGAGCAAATCGTACAATGGATACATTAACTCATTATCGCAATACTGTCCAAGAAACTCTTAAAAAATACTATAACGATAGCAATTCTCAACCCGCTAACACTACAGAAACTACAATTAGCGATCGCCTTTGACAGAGAATTGGTATATAAGTAAGTCGGTGTAAATAATCGTCACTGGTTTGTAGTAGCGCTTTGGCAAAGACAGTTCTACTACGAGATGAAACAGAGATTTCTCTTTTCGTTACATAGTTTAGTTTTTTCTCGCCGATTTACTGACTTTATTTAATTAATTGCTTCCCACATTTAAAACAGAAATTAGAATTACCTGGATTTTTTTGGCCGCAAGTAGTACAGAAAATATGATTTTGAACTGGAGTTAGAGGTTGATTCTCGCCATATTCGCCATTGCTTGAACGTATTTCATTTGGTGTATTATTCCTGTAAATCTGAGCGAAATGTTCCAGCAACATACGATGAATAAAGATATAGCCGCCGCCAACTTTTTGCAGGAAAACGAGTTCGCTAGCATAGTTGAGGAAGTGGGCATAATTCTGGGGAATGTAATTATTACGATGAAGGATGAAACGCAAGGTAAAATGTCTGATGCAGGCAGTGCCACCACCAAAGATTAATCCTAAAAGCAGTCCCCATCTTAAGGCAGGAGTAACTATATCAATCGGCGTGCTTTTTGACCAATCTCCTAACCCCCTAATTAGTCCCCAGTAAATATTAGAAATTAGCTGCGAATTAAACAAATAAATCGGAACCAAAATTAGCCAACTAATTAACCCAGTAATTCCGGCATTGCTAGCGGATTTCCAAATACCCTGGTTGGGAATAGTTTTTGTTTCTATTTCAGAGCCTCTAAGGGCATCAATTAGACCCAAACACAGACCCAAACTCAGCCCCCACTTCAGCCCGTATTCTATCCCCCATTCTATTCCTGATATTGCTCCTCCGTAAGCTTGCCACCTTGTCAGACCAATCCACAGACCACCAATCGAAGCTAAACTAAGTGCAAAAATCAGTCCCCACTTCAGCCCAGTAATTAATCCTGCAAGCAAGTTATTCCATGTTTTTTTCCAAGGCCATGTCAGGGTTTCATATGTTTTGATTTCTGCTGCACCCCATCCGAAAATTGGTGCTAAAACTATTCCCCACCTCAACGCATTCATCAGTCCCCCTTTCTGATGTTCTACTGCCTGCCAACCTAACTGATAAAGCGGGTCCCAAGCGTAAATGGGCCACAACATCAGTAAGATAGTCAGTCCCCCAAGCAACATACTTCCATATTGATAGTGTCTTTTTTCAGTTGTTGTTTCCAACCAGTTAGGCTGCATTTGCTCAATTAGAAAAACCGTTTGAGACGCTTGAGACATTTTAAAAGCTAGCCAACTCAGCCATCGCATCACCTGTTCTTTGGGATATTTGTGATTTTTGCGCTGGAACCTCCGCTCAATATAAGTATTGAACAGGTGTTGACGACGTTCTTCTACCGAACCTGTCTGAGGCAGTTCTGCAATCTTCTTGCCTTTATAAGCCAGTGTTATCACACTGAGGGTTAAGGGTGACTCAGCTAACTCGTACAATTTGGTATCTGTCTGAAGTAGAGTTTTGACAGCTTCCAGTTCCCCACCAGCTTTATCCAAATATTGCTTAATCTGGTCATTGCTTAAAGGTAGGATGCGGATTGCACCTTGCAATTGCAACTGGGAAGAGAGAGCTTCGTAGTCTTTGATACGACTAGTTACGGCAATCTCAGTATGTCCGTGCTTTTGCATGAATTGGTTGATAGCTTCAACGCAAGCTTCCCTAAGTTCCGGCTTGACCTCATCCAGACCATCTAGCAACGGTAGTATTTTTTCCTGTTTCACCCAGTCTTTTCCACGACTCTTTGGAACTTGATATCTATTCCAGAGTTCTTGAACCAGCCAGTCTGATATTTTTTGCCGTTTATTCACCCATGAAGATAAAGTGAACACTACTGGAATCGTTCGGCTCATGTCTAGTTCGGTACGAGCAATCAAGCTCTCTGCCAGCTTTAGAAGGGTTATTGTTTTACCCGATCCTGGGTCTCCAAGAATTAACAGGGTTCGCCCCTCTCCCATCTGATTAAAGATATCAGTCACACCTGCACCTGTTGGTAGTCGATTTGACTGACCAGACCGCTCTTTTAGCCCAGTAAAGATGTCCTTGACTGCATCTGATTCTTCTTTTACACCAAGTTCAATCATTACTTTGGTGTGTAATGAATTTTCTAAGATGCCTTTAACCCAATAATTTTTAACCTTATAAAGCAAGACCTTTTTCTGTTCATACTCATGTTGAGTAAATTTTTTGGCTGCCTCTGATGTCCTCCACCCAAGAAGATTAGATACTTCAACAATAATGTTTTGATTGACAACTCCTCTATTTTCATGAACCCAACCCTTAACTTCACCAAAAAACTGAAGATTATTTGGCAAACTAGCTTCAGACATAACTTATTTCCTCCAATTTTCAAGTAATGTTCTGATTAACAGTTCCAGAGTTGTACTGCACAAAACCCTTGACATCACCATGAAAATTCATAGTTTGTGGGTTTGTTTTCATATCTACCTGTTCAGGAACGATACTCTTATCTTCATTCGAGGAAAATTGCTGACGTTGCCTTGCTTTAAGTACTGGAGTTTCTGACTCTGGAATTCCCTCTAGATCAATAGAAGCACAGCCTACTTCAAAACAATCCTCATAAGGTCTCCCAGCACCCATCGCGTCATAGAATCCAACAGCAAACTTAATGGCAGCCATATCCCCAATTGCCCGATTCATGCCAATGACATAATCAATATGCTGGTGAATCGCTTCAGCTTGAGCTTCTGAATAGCAGGCATTGAGTAAAACACATTCAACCTTATTCTGAAACAACTTAAATAGCCTTGCCAGAGATTGTGTACTCACCAGTTGCATTTGTCCAGAGCTATTCTCAAGAGCTAATCCATTACCTCCTGAGCCATGTCCGGAAAAATGAACAATTGTTGGCTGGTGGTCTAACAGCGCACGGCGCAGGTCATCAACTTGTACCGCCCACTCAGTGACGATTTCAAATTGCTCGCGATTGTTGGCTCGTTTCAGCGCCGCTTGAATTTTCCGCACCTCTTCATCTAGGCGCAGTTTGTTTGTGTCCTTAGGATTGGCTGATAATATCAATATTTTTTTCACGGTTTTTATTGCTTCGTGGAAAATTTACTAGCTAGTACTAACGCATTGACAAAAAAAACAGAGTCTGTATAGCAGAAGAGGTCAAAAGAACTCTTCCACATATTTTTATAGGTGAAATCAAAGTTGACTTATGCAGCTAGACAGTGGCATCCTATCTGCTGATAACTACACGGTTTCTGTTCTAAATTTCGCAATCAAAGTAAAAAGATTCTTCTTATCGTTTCAACTTATAAGTAATGCGGTATTCCACGAAAGAGCATTAGTTGTAATGTGAAGCGAAAAGTATTAATTTCTTATAATTGCGAGCGGCATCACCAACCTTGGATGTTTTCTCAACAATGGTTCATAAGTTGACATTTGAGTTCAAACTGGATAATACGTAGTTTGAATAGGAGTGACTGGTGAGAACCGATAATCTCAGAATAACTACTTTACGGGCGCACAACTGTGTACCCTATGAACTACTAACAATCAACATCATTACTAATGACAATTGACTTTTTTTCAGACTACCTCGTTGCTAGTCTCCGTCTTGCCGTACCTTTGGCATTTGCTGCGTTGGGGGGACTGTACTCAGAACGTTCGGGAGTGTTGAATATCGCCCTAGAAGGAATGTTACTTACTGGTGCTTTTACTAGTGCAGTCATCACTTTTTACACTAATAACCCTTGGGTTGGTGTAATGGTAGCACTTATTTTTGGCGGAATAGTAGGGTTAATTCATGCATTTTTATGTGTGACTTTATACGTTGATCAGTTAGTGTCTGGGCTGGCAATTAATCTTGTGGCAGCTGGGTTAACATCTTTTTTAGGGCGGCTGGTATTTCATAGTAGTACTCAACGTCTTGTGGGAATTGAGCCAATCATTATTCCTGGGTTTGCCAATCTTCCTTTATTAGGTACTTTACTATTTCAGCAAAATATTTTTGTATATTTGATTTTTATTTTAGTGATATTGAGTACATATATTTTATTTAATACCAGCTTTGGTTTAACTTTGCGCGCGGTAGGAGAATATCCCAAGGCTGCGGAAACAACTGGGATTTCTGTGCAACGTGTGCGCTATCTGGCTGTAGTGTTCGGTGGATGTCTTGCTAGTTTAGGAGGTGCTTATTTAAGCCTAGTGCAGGTGAGATATTTTGCTGAGGGTATGAGTGCTGGGAAAGGATTTATCGCGATCGCAGCTTTAATTTTTGGGAAGTGGCATCCTGTAGGTAGTGCTTTCGCCTGCTTGTTATTTGGTGCAACCGAAGCGTTACAGTTACGAATTCAGGCATTAGGTGTAAATGTACCTTATCAGTTTTTGGTGATGTTACCCTATGCGATCGCACTCCTAGCCCTAGTTAGTAAGAAAAGTAAATCAACCCCTCCAGCAGCTTTAGGTGTACCGTATTTTCAAGAAAACCGAGAATTTAAATAGGGTATCCTGCCACTTGACGACTGATCGCTCTCTCAAGAAACCGCATTTGCTTAGGTTGGGGAATAAGCTCTTACTCTTTAGATTTACTTTATAAATAGCCTCTCAGAAGTCAGAATTTAGAAGACAATACAGTTCACTTAAAATCTTCTGACTCCTGTGCCTCCTACGGAGGAACTGCGTTAACGCGCAGCGTGCCCGGAGGGCACATTCTGACGGATGTATTCTTACCCAAAATCATAACTTTCTATTCTTTCTTTCCGTTAAAGAAACACTGCCAATACCTTGAAGAATACCACGACCAATTAAACCTAGACCGCGACCAATGACTTGCGTGAGAACAAAGACAACACCACTCCCCAAGAAGGATAATAGCGATTGTAGACGAGGGGCAATTGCATCACGAAATTCTAGAGTCAAGGTCACAACTAGTCCAATACCAGAAAGTTGGGCTAATTCTTGTCCACGCGGTGCATAAATTGAAATTGTGGCAAGACCGCGAGGTGCAAATACAAATAGCTCATAGCGGCTTTCAAAAATTTCCTTAGGTTCATTGACATAATTCCTAAGACGATATCTCCATGACAAATTATTTCTAAAACGTTCAATTTCCCGCGTAGAAATCAACTGACGGTCATAAAAACTTTGCTTAATTTCTTCTACATCTGCTAAAGAGTTGAGTAGCGGCTGTACCACAGCATTTGCTACCTGAATCAACAAATTCTCTAGAAGCATTTCTGCATGCTCCTTTGCTTCCGAACGACCTGCTGGATATGAGGCATTATCAATCTGCAAATCTGTTTGAAACAACAGATAAGAAAATAACTCCTCAACCAAAGGAATCCTCTGAAGAATCTCTGTTTGCACAACAATAGGATTTTGCAGCAACAAAGTGACAATTTCTAAATTGTTAGTGCCTACTCGTACCCTAGAAAATTTACCGAAAAAGTCTGTAGTTGCTGCTTGCCATACATCAAGTAATACAGTATTTTTTAATTCATATAATTGATTTATTTTTACTAGAGAAGCTCGCATTTCATCTAGTGCATCAGCAATTTTTTGCAGAATAAGATAAAGTAAATCTCGTTTTTTATCAGAACGTAAAATATCAATTTCTAAAGGGATATTTGTTAAATTTTTTAAAGGAAACTGAAGTTTGCTAATGCAAGAAGCAAATAACGCTGCTTGAAGTGAACGCGGACTTAGTAGAGAGGGGGTATTTTGCTTGTTGGGTGAGTCAGATTTGGAAATAGAACGACTAAGGGTGGGATTTGTGGGAGGCTGCCCCTGTACAGACGCGAAATGATTCGCGTTAGCAACGCTACGTAAACGCGGCTCTACCTCTCGCCTTTCCAATGATGAAGCGAATAATTGACTCAGAAGCCAACGAGCTGCTAGCAATTCTCGTCTTTGCCCAGCTAAGACTGCCCGATCTAACAAGGGCAATCCGGGGACTTGCAATTGTGCTGTTACCTGAGACAAGGTAGCGTCAATGTAAGCAATTCCTGATAAGCGCAGATGATTCCGCAGTTTAGAGAAAGGCAGCCGAGAAGACACAGAGAAATTTTCAATGGCATTCACCACCTCGTCTTCGTGTCTGCGCGTTGCCATTTCGTCTTGTCCCACCCTATCCCAAAATGAGCCACCTGCTACCACCAGGTGCATGGCGGTGACTAATTCGGAAACAGGAGTCCCTTTGGGACAGTAACCATTTACCCCAGCGGCTCTTGCTGCTAAAAGCAGCCCTTGTTCTTGGACAGAACTCAAGAGCAATAATGGCAGGTTGGGGTACTGGGTTTTCAAATGGCGACACAGTTGTAAACCTAGCTGCTGGCTGGAGAGGGAGCGACCATTCCCTAATTCCAAAACCACCAAATTCACTCGGTTAGGGTCTTCTTGTGCAAGTTCTGCTAAAATTTGCAATGCAGCAGTATCTGTTTGAGCCTCTGAGACCACTTGCAAGTTAGAGAATTCTTCCAAAGCCACTCGTAGCCCTAGCCGGAAGATGGAGTCCTGGTCTATTAACAATAGTTTCAGAGGGCGATCGCTCATAATCCGCTTAAAAACGCAGGCGTTGTTTTTTTGGTAAGAAGCAAGCTTTACAACTTAGCTTCGTTCCCTATTGTGACCTGTTTTGATAGACAGATTAATTGATATTAATTGCCATGGGCGAGCATTCACTCTTGAATTGAATGAGTTTGAGTATTCGGCCTCCCTCAGCAGAACACTATATTGAAATAGCCTAGATAAAATAAGAGAGTTTTCGCTCTTGAGATATAGCAAGCTTGCCATTCCATATTGTTCGGGACATGGAAGTCAAAAGCCTTAGCCAATGATGTGATGAAACAGTGGTAAGCAGTAACTGTGGCGAAAATGGTAATGGGTTATAGATTGGTGGTTGCATTTAAACGCAACTCATAACAACCATCATTTGCTTTCTTGTGAATTACGGTATCCGTAAAAGTTAATACTGTAGTCAGTAATCCGTACCCCTGTTTGTTCTTCAACTTGGCGAATAAATTCTTCAGGTAGTTCTATGTGAACATCCATGATTTGATTTGTATCCAAACAATTAACATGACTGTGGGAATCACTGATATTGCCATATAAACGTCCATCACAGCGCTCAATACATTCAATGATGCCGTGAGTGGATAGTGCTTCTAAATTTTGATAAACAGAGGTATGTCCGATCGCTTTGCCTTGCTGGTTGAGGCGATCGTAAATCTCTCTGGCAGAAAGATGCTCTCTTGCTTCCCAAAGCAGTTCTAGAATAAAGCGACGCTGACGACTAAGGCGCATACCCAGTGTCTGACACTGCTCTAGAGCATCTTCAAGTGAACGAATTGGTTTTGTAGATATTGTTTGTTTTTGCATATTTTTATAGATTGTTATGTTAATTTATGGGCTAATTTCCCTTTTGAATGTTGATTTGTATTTTATATATCCAAAGGTTTTACACCCTGCACATTCAGCTTCATCTGTGTTTTTGCTTTTGATTGTTGCGGCAGTCACACATAAGGGTGAGGAGTTTTTGTGCTGGTTAACCTTGGCTTTCCCACACTCTAATGTAAAATGAACTCATTACAACTTTAGCTTAAAATAGCAGTAAACGTCTACGTAAAGCCTGATGCGTTGTCAATAGTCAATCATTTAGAGTAATTTGAGATTTTGAATTTTGGATGATTCATCAGTCATTTTTACCTGTTTATCCGCTCACCCTCTTCCCCACTCACCCTCTCCCTTTTTTCCTGCTCTTTTTTTCTAACTTCATTACTCAAATTTGCACAACCTGTGGCACTCTGGGAAACAGAGCGTTCCCAATTTGATTCATTTGCTACAAAAAATTTACCTAACAGGTTATGCAAACCCTGCCTACACTTACAAATTCCAATACAGTAAATACTCAACCCACCTTTGACACGACTATCAAACGGCGCAAAACCCGTCCAGTCAAAGTTGGCGATGTCTCGATTGGGGGTGGCTACCCTGTGGTAGTGCAGTCCATGATTAACGAAGACACCTTGGACATTGATGGTTCCGTAGCAGCGATTCGTCGTCTTCATGAAATTGGCTGCGAAATCGTCCGCGTTACCGTACCTAGTATGGTTCATGCCAAAGCCTTGGCAGAGATTAAACAAAAATTAATCAAAACCTACCAGGACGTGCCAATTGTTGCCGATGTGCATCACAATGGCATGAAAATCGCTTTGGAAGTCGCCAAACACATAGAGAAAGTACGGATTAATCCGGGGTTGTATGTGTTTGAAAAACCCAACTCCAATAGAAATGAATACACCCAAACCGAATTTGACGAAATCGGCGAAAAAATCCGCGAAACATTAGCACCATTGGTGATTTCCCTGCGCGACCAAGGCAAAGCTATGCGAATCGGCGTAAATCATGGCTCCCTTGCTGAAAGGATGCTATTTACCTATGGAGACACTCCAGAAGGCATGGTGCAATCGGCAATAGAATTCATTCGCATTTGTGAATCCTTGGATTACCACAACTTGGTCATTTCGATGAAAGCCTCACGGGTGCCGGTGATGATAGCCGCCTATCGCCTCATGGCACAGCAGATGGATGCACTGGGTATGGATTATCCCCTGCACTTGGGTGTGACCGAAGCAGGTGATGGCGAGTACGGACGGATTAAATCCACTGCTGGTATTGCCACTCTCTTAGCTGATGGGATTGGCGATACAATTCGCGTATCGTTGACGGAATCCCCAGAAAAAGAAATTCCCGTATGCTACAGTATTCTGCAAGCTTTGGGACTGCGGAAAACAATGGTGGAGTACGTTGCCTGTCCTTCCTGCGGACGTACATTGTTTAACCTAGAAGAAGTCCTGCACAAAGTCCGCGAAGCTACTAAACATCTGACCGGACTCGACATAGCAGTTATGGGTTGCATTGTCAATGGACCCGGAGAAATGGCTGATGCCGACTACGGTTATGTTGGTAAAACTCCTGGATATATTTCTTTGTATCGAGGGAGAGAAGAAATTAAAAAAGTTCCAGAAGAAAAAGGAGTAGAAGAGTTGATCAACTTAATTAAGGCAGATGGACGTTGGGTAGATCCATAAAGTTTTCGACAAGTTTTGTACCGAAGATTACTTAATGTGACCGGATCACAAAGCGTTTTCATGAAATAAAAAATAATGCTCAGTCTGTACAGTAAAACCCTGTGTTAGATTGGGCATACTGACTATAAAATTTTCCGTCTGGCACAGCTAGTAATTATGGTGATTACAAGAAGTGGGCTTGTTTTGGGTGCTACAGCGGTGACACTAACAACAATCGCAGTCACCATCAGCATAGGCACTCACTCAAAAGGACAGGCTTTATTTAAAGAAAGTCCTAAGGAATTAGTAGATGAAGTTTGGCAAATTATTAACCGCCAATATGTAGATGGTACTTTCAATAAGGTAGACTGGCTCGCTGTTCGTCAACAGTACCTGAACAAGTCTTACACCAACAAACAGGAAGCCTACAAGTCCATACGGGAGATGCTGAAGAAGCTAGATGACCCCTATACCCGTTTTATGGACCCAGAGGAGTTCAAAAGTCTGCAAGTTGATACCTCTGGAGAACTTTCCGGGATTGGTATCCAGATGGGTCTAGATGAGAAAACGAAAAAGCTGACTGTTATTGCTCCAATTGAGGATACACCTGCCGCGAAAGCTGGTCTCCTAGCAAAGGATATTATAACCAAAATCAACGGAAAAAGCACGGAGGGCATGGATACCAATCAGGCAGTAGCCTTGATCCGAGGTGAACCAGGAACGTTTGTCAACTTGACAATTTTGCGGAGCGGTCAGCAAAAAGAATTCAAAATTACACGTGCGAAGATTGAAATTCATCCAGTTGACTATTCTCAAAAGCAAACTCCAGCGGGCAACATTGGCTACATTCGTTTGAAGCAGTTCAGCGCCAACGCTGCCAAGGAAGTGCAACAAGCTGTGAGAAATTTAGAAAGTAAGCAGGTCGCTGGTTATGTCCTGGATCTGCGTAATAATCCGGGTGGCTTACTCTTCTCAAGCGTGGAAATTGCCCGGATGTGGATGAATAACGGTACGATAGTCTCCACCAAAGACCGTCAAGGAGAGGTGGAACGGGAAATAGCAAATGGACGTGCTTTGACTAATAAGCCGCTGGTGATATTAGTAGATAAAGGTTCAGCAAGTGCCAGTGAAATCCTCTCAGGCGCTTTGCAGGATAACAAGCGTGCTGTTTTAGTCGGTAGTCAAACATTTGGCAAAGGCTTAGTGCAATCAGTGCGCCCGTTAGATGATGGTTCAGGAATCGCAGTCACAATTGCCAAATACTTTACCCCCAGTGGAAAAGATATCAATAAGGCTGGAATTCACCCTGATATTGTGGTAAATTTGTCGGACGACCAACGACAGAAGCTTTGGCTCGGCGAACGTGAAAAAGTCGGCACTCTACAAGACCCCCAATTTGCTAAAGCAGTGGAAGTCTTAGGCAAAGAAATTGCACAAAAAGGCAACAATAGGGCAGAAAAATGAAGAAAGAAGAGGGAAGAAAGAAAAGATAAAGACGAAAACCATTCTTCGTTCTTCCTTCTTCTTTCTTTATATCGGTTGGCATTTACCAGCCCTAATCAGTCCTACGCGACGAGCTATTGCTTCCCCTTCGGAAGTAAATGGTCCCCAGTGTTCAATAATTTCTGGATTCTTTTCAACGGCGGCTTCGTTACTGGGGATAATTTCACAATGGCAAGCAGGTCGCTTGACAATATACCAAGTTTGTGTCTCGCTCATGCGTTGTCTTACTCCTTTCCCGCATACTTAATTTAACAAACCGCAAAGGAAGAAGATATGTAATTTTAGACCAAGAAGGGAGTGATATCCGTTTCCTACTGACGTCATTTTACGACTTTAGGGGACACCGTGATTTTTGCACTGAGCGATCGCTACAATAAATGAGTTGCAGCTACTCTATACTGAAAACAGCTATCTAATGAATGAACCGCAGATAAACGCGGATGGACGCAGATAAATTTGTACCTTAGCCAAATGAAAACCGCTCTATTAAGAAATTAAAACCCCTTGCTACTAGTCAATAACAAGGGGATTTTTATTTTATGTTGTTATTTAATACGAGTTAATTTGGCTTGTTATTTAACGAACGAATGCTCTGGTTAGGAGCAGTACATCTGTTGGCTGCTACATAGAAGGTTGATACGCTCAGTATACATACAGCGATCGCACTTATCCACAGCAAAAGGTTTTTCTTCTTTAACTGAGGGACATCGGATGGTTGGGGTAATTCAATTAGTTGAGAAACTTCCTCGGCTGGTGGAAGAATTCCGGGCTGATTGAGAAGTTTGAGACAATACTCTAATGCAAAAGGCAATGATGTTTCGTCTAGCTCTCTCCATTCAGCCAAAATATTACGATTCCAGAGATTACCGTACAAAACTCCATCCTTGTGTTTGTGTTTTCCTACCCTAAAGGTAGTTTTAGGCTGAAGGTACGCTACAACGGTTGGATCTTCTCCAATTGGTCGTTTTTTTGGATCTAATCCCTTGGATTTGAGAAAATCAAATGCTTCTTCCAAAGTCATCTTTCTTCAGCTTCACCCTATTTACAAAAGCAACAAGAATGTCGTACTGGTAATTGCAAAGCTCGTCATCCTCCCATTTAACAACATGAGAAAGGGGTGTGACTCCCCAGACAGTCTCAATAATTTCATCAGTACTTTTTTCTTCAGCTTTCAACTTCTCAACTTTCTCCACATCTTTTGAGAAGCTACTACGAGTTATCTTTTTCTCGTCAGCGTAGCTGACAAATGCTTTAGGATTTTCTAAAAGTCCCTTGACTTTCGCCACAGCGGGGACGAGGATTTGTGGCGAATAAATATTAGCTTTAGTTCGATTCTCTTCAGAGCCAATAGTATCGGGAACCCTATTGGCATTAGCTCGAACGGCAAAAGACGCAAGCTGTCTCGCCTGCGTCGTCACTGCGGTTAGAGTCCAATCAACTGTCAAACTAAAGAATTTTTCTGCCCAAGTTCTTAAATCAATCGGCTGATTGTATTCCTTATTTTTTATTCCAAAAATTCTTCTTGTCCTTACCTGCAATTGTTCCCAATCAGATAGTTGGATGACCAATTCTCCGATATGAACGATATCTTTATCGATGGCATAGCGGAGATTATTCCACCATTTCCCAAAAGTTTCGTAAACACCGTTCGCTCCAACTTCATCGCTCTGTAAGTAGAACACTTCAAGGTCATCTGAATCTACTAAATGCAATTCCTCGTGTATTGTCGGTGTTATCTCGCTTTCTTGTATTTTGTCCTTGACAAAGGCGATCGCGTCTTCGTGTTCTGATGATGTTCCCAGCAATACCGCTGCTACATCTTCTAGCACGATTTGAGGATTTTCGCCTGTTTCTTCGCAAAAGACCCGGATAACTCGCGAGCGTGGAGGTTTCTTGCTCTCAAAAAGAAAATCCACTTGAATTAGCATTATGATTTTTCTTTGCTAGATGCACTTAATCTCCACTATACAATATCTTTTTAAAAAGAAGAATTATGGCAACTATGCCTAAAAATTCATCACAAAAACTTTGGTAGAAGGCACATAAGAATAAAGTAAATCAATACTAGAAAAAGTATAGCGCCAGCAACTAATGACTAATAACCAATAGACCTCTTGCATCAGTAGATTTTATCTGGGTCCATCTGCGTCCATCTGCGGTTAATTATTCATTTTATTAGACTTTTGCAAGAAGTCTAATAACCAATAACAAAGCCCAAGTGTTACGCCTGGGCTTTATCATTAGCAAAATCTCCAACTGTAGAAAATCAAAAGATTTTAGACAAATTCAAAATCACTTACCGTTGCCGTTACCACCATTGCCATTGAAAGAGGTGAGAATGCGATCGGCAATTCTATCAGGAACTTCCTGAAGATGGTCGTATTCCCAATGGAAGGAACCAACGCCAAGAGTGAGCGATCGCAATTCTACGATAAAGTTTTGCATCTCTGCTTGTGGCAGGTAAGCGGTGACACTATCCCATCCTTGCCAGTTATGTATACCTTCATAACCCAAAATCTGACCTCGCCTGCCCGTGACAAGTTGCAGTACTTTGGCGGTAAACTCGTTTGGAGTAGATACTGTCACACGGACAATCGGTTCTAGCAGGGTGGGTTCACATTTGGGTATTCCCGTTTGCATAGCAAGACGGGCGGCTTGCTTAAATGCTTGTTCGGAACTATCAACAGTGTGATAAGAACCATTCGTGAGAGTGACCGCCACATCCACAACCGGGAAACCCAATGGACCTTGTGACAGAAATTCCCGTACGCCCATTTCCACACCAGGAATGTACTGCTTAGGAACGACACCACCAACAATCGTGTCTTTGAAGTTAAAGCCTTCGCCGCGTGCTAATGGCTTAATGTCGAGATAAACATCGCCGAACTGTCCATGACCGCCACTTTGGTGTTTGTAGCGTCCGTGAATTGATGACGCTGGCTTGCGAATGGTTTCTTTGTAAGGGACTTGCGGCAAGTGCGTTGTCATCGGTAGATTATATTTGCGGCGCAGGCGGTCTAGTGCGACTTGCAAATGAATCTCGCCTTGACCCCACAGGATAACTTCGTGGGTGTCGCCATGTTGTTCCCAAGCAAGGGAGCAGTCTTCTTCCAGCAGTTTGGTGATAGCACCACTCAGCTTAACTTCATCGTTGCGTTTTTCAGGAGTCATTGCCAGGGCATAAACTGGTTCTAATTGCCCAGCTTTGGGTAATGCTGTCGTTAACTGCTGACAAGAAATCGTATCCCCGGTCTTGATACCCTCTAAACGGCTGATAGCTACAATTTCACCAGCACAAGCTTCATTAATTTGCTGCTGTTGTTGTCCCATGAGGCGGTAAAGACCACCTGCACGCACGCCGTTGAGAAGAACCCCATCAGTTAACTTACCTTGCCAAACTCGTACCAGAGAGAGTTTGCCACCTTGGGGGGTGTAGTAAGTTTTTAGCACCTGCGCTACAGGGAAATCGCTTTTTTGAGCCTTTAAGCGACGTTCTGCTGTGGTTTCTGGTTCAGGGGCTTCTCTCAGCAAGGCTTCTAGGAGTGGACGTACACCATAATCTTGTTCAGCAACTCCAAAGAAAACAGGGACAACCAAATCTGCGCCTAATTCCAGTTTCAGGTCTTGGAGGATTTCTTCTTGGGGTGGTTCGATGTCTTCTAAAAGTTCTTCTAGTAAATGGTCATCAAAATTTGCTAAAGCTTCGAGCATTTCTGCCCGTGCTGTGTGTTCTTCTTCTTTAAGTTCTTCTGGGAAGGGAATAGGGTCAGCCGGCGCACCTGAATGGTACTGATATGCTTGTTCGCTCACCAAGTCGATAAAGCCAATGAGCTGTTCCCGTTGCATGATGGGATATTGATGTGCTACCAAGGGACGACTGGAAGCGGCTTTGAGGGCGTGTAGCGTGTCTAGAACATTGATATTAACCCGATCCATTTTATTGACGAAAACCAGGTGAGGAATTTCCCAGTCGTCAAGGAATTTAAATAAAGGGGCAAGGGTGAGGACTCTGTCTGTGATGGGTTCGCAAACCACAATTGCCGCATCCACTCCCATCAAGGCGTTATAAGTTTCTTGGGCAAATTCCACACTTCCAGGACAATCAATAAATGTGAAGCGAGTGCCATTATACTCACTGCTAGCAGCACTCACTTCTACACTCATATGGCGATCGCGCGATTCAGCAGCACTATCTCCTACTGTGTTGCCATCCTTAACGCTGCCTTTGCGAGTTATTGCCCCTGTCACGAATAACAAACTTTCCAGTAACGTGGTTTTTCCACTTAAATATGGACCCACAATTGCCACATTTCGCGAACCCGATTTTACTTTTTCGTTCATAAAACCTCCCTTGCGGCTCTTCTCGTCTAGCCGCGTTATCCTAAAGTTATTAAGGAGTTAAAATTGATGATTCAAAAGATTATCCTGTCTTTAACTAGAGATTATCTCTCCTTTAATATCGAGGTCAAAAATCGTATTTTCTTGTAATATTTAGCCCAATAAAATTTAACGATTATAAAAATTGATATATAAACTTTAACTTATATGAATATATTCATGTGTCACAGAAACTTTGTAAAGTAAACGTAACTCAAAATATTCCAACAAAGGAAAACAATGCGAGTCCCTCTCTATCAATATCGCCTTCCTATTTTGGTGGGTTTCATATTAGTGGCACAAAGCCTTCTGTCTCCATCTTCCCCAGCCTCCCCTGCTCCTCACCTCATACTGGCGCAATATGTTGATAGCAGCGCTCAAGACTACTTAAATCAGGGGTTGCAGGCGATTCAGGTGGGGAGAGTACAAGATGCGATCGCCTTATTTCGCAAAGCTACCGAACTCGATCCCAATCTAGCTCCAGCTCACTACAACTTAGGACTAGCACTGCGACAAGTGGGACAATTACAACCTGCGGCAGATGCATTTTACAAAGCTACACAGGCTGATCCCCAGTTTGCTCTAGCCTATGCGAATTTGGGAGGATCGCTGTTGGAAGGGGGTAATTTGCAACAAGCGAACGATTACTTGCAACGAGCAGTGGAACTTGATCCCAAACTGGGAGTTGCTCATTACAACTTAGGGTTACTACGAGAGCAACAACGCGATTGGGACAAAGCGATCGCATCCTTTAAACAAGCAATGAAACTGAGCCAAAATGCTCCTGAACCAGCCTATCATATGGGCATATGTTATTTACAACAAGGAAAAACAGATAAGGCAAAAGATGCATTTCGCAAGGCAATAAAAATCAATCCCAAATATTCAGAAGCTCACTACAATCTTGGGACAGTTTTATTTAGCCAAGGCAAGTTAAAAGATGCATTAGAAACTTTTAGAAAATCGGCAGAGGCAAACACAAATTATGCCAATGCTTATTATGGCGCAGGATTGGTTTTTATACAGTTAAGGCAATACGCAGAAGCAGCACAGGTGTTGCAGTATGCAAGAGATTTATACAATGTTCAGCGTAATTTCCAATGGGCAAACAATGCTGCACAATTATTGCAACAGGCGCAAAACTTAAATTATCAGCCTCGTTAAAGCGTCATCGCAGCACAATAAATAAAGAGCGATCGCGGCACAATAAAAGTGTCAGAAAAATCGGCTGGTGTGGTTTAAAACAGTGAACAGTGAACAGTACCAGCCGCAGTGCGTATGGTGGGGGATTTAAACCCAATGATGAAACTGATAACTGATAACTGATAACTGGTAACTGTTGAAGTTCTCCCAATTGGAATCAAAATACTCATGAAAAAGCGCCTCAAGAGTCAATTCTTGTTCTATGATCGCTGGCTGAATCGGCATTGGATAGTTCGTAATATGGAAGCTTTCCAAGATCTGATTGTGATTATCCTGTGCCTAGGTTTATTTGCTGTCATGCTTATCCAGTTATGGGGGATATTAATTGCCCTCACGCAAGCACCAGATTATCAACAACTAACCGCCAAGATATTATTTATCTTGATTTTGGTCGAATTATTCCGACTCCTCATGGTTTACTTGCAAGAACATAGTATTGCCGTAGGAGTGGCAGTAGAGGTCACAATTGTATCTGTACTGCGAGAAGTTGTGGTTCACGGAGCGTTGGAAATTTCTTGGATTCAAACTGCATCAATTTGTGGTTTATTGTTTATATTGGGCGGGCTGCTGCTCGTGTGTGCCAAGACGCCACATATGGATTGCATAAGTGCTAACACTAAATTTTGTCCTGTTAAGCACACTGAAGTCAGACAACATGAAAACGAGCGTGAATCCCAGCATCCACATCGCTATGAGGAAATTGCTTGAAGGGTAGAGCAATTTTAGCTCCTTATCTCGTTCCCAGGTTCCACCTGGGAATGTATCCTCATACACAGCGCACATCTTTCTTATACTCTCTTATACTCTTTTGGGCAGATGAATGCCTCCCTTAGGGCAAGTAGAAGTGAATTAGAAACCTAACGGAGGGTAAATTTATGGTTCAAACTGCAGGAAACGCTCAAACTCAAAATCCTGTGAGCAACCTAGAGTACGACTTCCTCACTGTGTTGCAAAACAAAGCTGAAGCAATCAAAGCTTATGACACTTACATCAACGATGCACAGCAAGCTGGTTCTCAGCCTTGTGTAGAATTATTCCAGAAGTTGCGCCAGTCTGATATTGAGCAAGCACAGGAAATTCGCCATCACCTTCAAGAAGTTATGCAGAAGGGTAAGATGTAAGGTTGAATTTTCGCTCTAAGACGCAAAGGCGCGAAGTAGCGTAGGGTGTGTTAGCGCCAGCTAACGCACCATTTGTGTAGATTAAACAAGATTGCATCTGTTTGATTCCATCTGTGTCCATCTGTACGGCAGTTGCTACAACGGGGGGAACCCCCCGTTCGCGTAGCGTGCGCTTTGCGCTCAGTTTGCCCGGAGGGAAACCCTCCTTGCAACTTCTCTCCGCAACGCACTGCCTCGTCCATCTGTGGTTAATTATTCTTTTTTTTGGAATGAATGCAAGAAGTCTATTAAACTAGTGATTCTGGGCTGCTTGCTGCACTTGTTCTACCGTCAAATCCAAAGCCCTTGCTACTTGTTCCACACTCAACCCCAATCCCAACAACCGGGGTACTGCTTCTAACTTAGCTTGCACCTTTCCTTCTTCTAAGCCTTCCTCCTTAATGGATTGATACATCCTTGTTTTTTTGAATTCGTCGTCTATGCCCAACATAGCTGCTAACTCCTCTCGGCTCATATGGGTAAACTTGTACAAAAGGATGGTTTCTATTAATTCTACAATTTGCTTGTTGGTCGCTTCATCTGCCAGTTGTTGTCTTGCCCGCACAATCAATTCTCTACCTCGATCAATAGCTGTCTCTTCGCTTTCTATAATTAACTGCACAACCGCAAGTTGAAGTGAGTTTTCTGTTACTGTACCTAATTGATCTAAATAAATCCGTTGGACTTGTGGACTCTCCAGCAACAACTCATACGGCTGTTGATCGTCTGGATCTAAACTTTGGTTGGGATAGATTACAACTGCACGCCAAAACTTAACGGATGTATTTTGACGCAGGTACAGAAAGATTTCTGCAAACAAGCGCCTATAAAAATTTGAGTCTAGTTGAAACTGAACTTCTACAAAATAAACTGGTTCGTTTATGGTTTCAGTTACCGGGACGAATACACCATCAATCCGAAAAGCAGTTTCTTTAAGTTCAACGGAAACAAATTCATAGGTGTTGGGATTGACAGTAGTATCGCCAATGATTGCAAAAAATATACTGGGAAAAGCCTGAAATAAACTGTAGAATATTTTGTCGGTTCTCACGTAGTTAAATGATTTTAGGATGACTGTTTTAAGAGGTTATTTATAAAATTACTGTAGAGCGATCACCCATTAAGCGATCGCTTTTGTGTAAAATCAAAATTACTCCTTCATCTGCTTCCATCTATTCAACCTCAGAAGTTGATGATTCAAGCTTTGAGCTTCATTGTTCAAGTTGCCATTGTTAAACAAGAGTCTTTGGAACGAGCACATGAGTCTTTGAAGGTGACGCATGAGTATTAAACACTCAAGCGCGAGTATCTGGAACTCAAGAGTGAGTATTAAACACTCAAGCGCGAGTATCTGGAACTCTGGCGTGAGTATTAAACACTCAATCGCGAGTATATGAGACTTAATCACAAAGCTCAAATACTCAAGCGCGAGTATCTAAGACTCAATCACGAGTATCTGAAGCTCACTGTTGACGAAGACTTGCCAAATTTTTACGAACAATAACAGTCTTGGGATGATTTACCCCTAACCGATGCTCACGAATTTCCAATGCTTGCAGGTACAAAGGTTCGGCTTCACTGTAGCGTCCTTGGGAATCGTAGAGTAATGCCAGGTTGTTGAGGCTAGAGGCGACATGGGGATGTTCATCTCCTAGCAGGCGTCGCCATAGTTCCAAAGCTTGTTGGTACAAAGGTTCAGCTTCAATATATCTTCCTTGGGAGTAGTAGAGCTTCGCCAGGTTGTTGAGGCTTGTGGCGACATAGGGATGTTCATCTCCCAGCAGGCGTCGCCATAGTTCCAAAGCTTGTTGGTACAAAGGTTCAGCTTCAGTGTATCTTCCTTGGGAAAAGTAGAGTAACGCCAAGTTGTGGAGGCTTGTGGCGACAGGGGGATGTTCATCTCCCAGCAGGGATCGCCATAGTTCCAAAGCTTGTTGGTACAAAGGTTCAGCTTCAATGTATCTTCCTTGGGAACGGTAGAGATTCGCCAGGTTGTTGAGGCTTTGTGCGACATCAAGATGTTCTTCGCCCAATAGGCGTTTTCTCAGTTCCAAAGCTTGTTGGTACAAAGGTTCAGCTTCAATGTATCTTCCTTGGGAACGGTAGAGATATGCCAGGTTGTTGAGGCTTTGTGCGACATCAGGATGTTCTTCGCCCAATAGGCGTTTTCTCAGTTCTAAAGCTTGCTGGTACAACGGTTCGGCTTCGCTGTAACGTCCTTGGGAATCGTAGAGTAATGCCAGGTTGTTGAGGCTTGTGGCTAAATCTCTCTCCAAACCGAGTTCTTTTTGCAGTTCAGCGGCTTTACTGTAATATTTGACTGCCAAATCTTGTTCTTTCTTGTAATCTTGAGCCTTAGCCCAATCTAACCTTGTTTTGTAAATATCTCCTAACCTAGAATACAAAGTCGCCAAACTGGCATTTTTTGCTCCTTGCTGTTCGATTTGCTGAATTAACTGTTGTAAATCTTCAATAGGCAAGAAATAGGGGTTATCTTCATCGATGCTTGCCAATTCTGTATCATCTAAAGTATTGAGACGTAGCATTGCTACATCTCTACCAGGAACAGAATTCGTTTTTTTCGACACAAACCGGAAAACACCGTTGCGCCAACTCCAAAAATCTGGAGCTTTTTGACTGAGGTTAACAAGAATTTGGTGAGTCACCCAAAGGACAATTGCATAGGGAAACTCGCGTAATGCTTCTCGTGTCCACTGCAAGTAACCAAAAAAAATCTCCTGTTCGGAGCGTTCATTTCCCAATTTGAGAAAATAAAGTTGCTCAGCACCTGTCACTGTAATCACCGCAGGGTTATGCTGACGAAGATATTCTTCTTGTTCCACCAGTTGGTTAATCGCAGCCTTGAGACTCGGTTCACACCGCGCTAGTGTCACCCGATAGGGACGGAAAGTCTGTTGTAGTTCAGCTTCGTACTGGGCAATAATGCGATCGCGGAAGTTAGCATCATCGCAAACCCCAATCAGCAAATTTAATCCCCGTTCTTTTGCCTCAATACTGACAATTAAATCATCGTAAGCGTCTTGATTTTCTTCATCTTCTAATAATTCTTGATTTGTGCGAGCAAATTCTGTTTGTTCTTCCTCTTGGTTGACGATAGATTGAGGGTGTTCGCTAGCTTCCATTGATTAACCCTCGCCTTTTCAAAGTTTCTACAACAATCGGGTGAACATCATACCAAGGCTCATCGTTACGATATTCCAGCACATACAAACCATGTAACAAATCCAAAAACTCTGGTTGTTTTGGGTCATTAGGCATAAAATTTTGATAAGTATTTTGCAAAATCTCATAATCAATTTTGCTTAAGCGAATCGCAAAGTCACTACGCATCTTAGTCACTGCTTGCTCTAAAACGCTATCATCAATAATGACTTTTTCTCCTGTTTTACGCCTAATTAACCTTAAACAAATCCGACAACATTCATTAGCAATTCTAATTAACTCTCGCAACACTCCACCACTCGTTACAACTATCTTTTCAGCAGTATGACTTTCAATTAAGTTAGTAGCAAGCCGCTTCTTTAAAATTTCACATAAAATATCTGTTGCTTCCTGACGCGGTACAGAATTAGGCAAACGGTTTTTGCCTTTTTCAAAAATTTTTAGTACAGGCATTACCACAATTTGATTATTTGTTTCCGAGGCAATGAGTGTGCTGAGAAAAGTTTCGCGAATGATTGCTATTGGTATGGTATAAATTATCCGGATATTAGGTTGGCACAGTGCCTTAATATTATCTTGATAAATTTCATTAACTCTTGCTAAATCAAGTTTATCTAAATCATCAATAATCACTAAAATCTCTTTCTTGGATGCCAATTGAATCAAAGCAGCTATTTCATTAATCCTCGCAACTAAATCGGATAATTTCCGTTCAAATTCTTGCTTAATTTCATACCTTATGGTAGAATCTACTTTCAATTTTGTAATAATTAATTTAAAAAAGTCAAAGCCTGTTGAAGCTTCTCCTTGAAACTTCATTTCTTCAGTCCGAGTGCGGGTAGCAAACCATTTATAAAGAGGTTCTTTAGTCGATTGAGGAATTTCTACTCGGCTTGCTTCCGCCTCAGACATTAAATTGAGTGCAATAGCAAATAGAATATTGATATGGTTAACATCCGACATCTCGATTGTGTCAGCGATGGAGAATGAAACAACAAAATAGCGGTCATGCAATCGCCTGCTAAATTCAGCTAACAAAGTGGACTTACCACAGCCGCGATGCCCTGTAAATATAATCTTGCCATCAGCATTAGGGCTATCTTCAACTAATTGCTCTAATTCCTCTATAACCTCATTACCGTAATCGACTCTGAATCTATCCAGATCGTTCTGTTGCACAAGTGGCAAAAGTTCCAAATTTCTATATGCTTCCTGAAAAGACTTTAACAAATCTTCAGACATCGGACTATAGCGTATGAAGTGCTGACTCTTTCTATCATTACCCAACTTCAACCGAAAAATTTAGCTAAAAATTAAGATTAAACTATGAACACCCCAATAACAACCCAAGAACCCATTCCCCCGCACTTTAACTCTGAAGAAGTCGGCTACGTCTGGCGCGTACCTTACCAACAACGTGCAAAAGAAGCGAGAGAATGGGCGAAAAAATATGATATCCAACCCGCATCAGAAGACAAAACCCGGATTTGTCTGCTTTTAATTGATGTACAAAACACTTTCTGCATTCCTGAATTTGAATTGTTTGTCGGTGGAAAATCTGGGACGGGTGCGGTAGATGATAACATCCGCTTGTGTGAGTTTATCTATCGCAATTTAGGGGTGATTACGAAAATCACACCCACGCTTGACACTCATACAGCAATGCAAATTTTCCATCCCATTTTTTGGGTAAATACGACAGGTGAACACCCCACCCCATCTGCTACCAGCATCACACCAGCAGATATTGAAAAAGGGGTTTGGAAAGTTAATCCAGGAGTAGCTTCCAGTCTTGGATACGAGTACGAAGTCTTAGAAAAATACGCTTACCACTACGTTAAGCAGCTCACTCAAGATGGCAAATATCCGCTAACAGTTTGGCCCTATCATTCTATGTTGGGTGGTATCGGTCATGCATTAGTTTCTGCTGTAGAAGAGGCGGTCTTTTTCCATTGCATTGCTCGTCATAGTCAAACACAATTTGAAATTAAAGGTAACAATCCTTTAACAGAAAATTATTCTGTCTTGCGTCCAGAAGTTTTGGAAAGTTTTGATAAACGTCCAATTGCCCAAAAGAATACGCATCTCATTCAACAATTATTGGAATTTGATACTGTGATTGTCGCAGGTCAAGCCAAAAGTCACTGTGTCGCTTGGACAGTTGACGATTTATTAACAGAAATTCAGCAGATAGACTCTAATTTAGCAAAAAAAGTTTATCTGCTGGAAGATTGCACTTCTCCTGTCGTTGTTCCCGGTGTAGTGGACTATACGGAAGCAGCCGATGCAGCATTTGAGAGATTTACCGCAGCAGGGATGCACCTAGTTAAATCTACAGAACCTTTTTTGAGTTGGGTGATGGAGAGATAAGGAAAAGGGAGTATTCCACTCCCCAATTCCTCACCGCTGAAGATATCCTTTGGGATCTTGAGCAGTCCAACCTAAGGATGAGCTAGAACGGACTTCAAAATGGAGATGGGGTTGGTTTATGGTAGGTGTTCCAGTTGTTCCAACAGACCCCACTGTGTCTCCTTTTTTGACTTGTTGACCAACAGAGACTTTGATACTGTCAAGATGGGCGTAGCGGCTTTGCAATCCGCCGCTGTGATTAATGATGACCAAATTACCATAAGTCCCTTGCTCGCTAGCAAAGACTACCGTACCTTCACCTATCGCTTGCACAGGCGTCCCTTTTGCTGCTAACAAATCCATCCCACTGTGGAAGAAAACTTGTCCATTCGTAGGATTAGTCTGCCAGCCATAGGGTAGAGCAACAGTTGCTACTTCGGCTAAGGGATACCCAGTTAATTTACTGAGACTGGGAGTGGGAGTGGGAGCCTCAGTTATGGGACGATTGGGTGAGCGTTTTACCTCTGGAACAAACACGACCCTAGGATTTTTCTGGCATCCATTGACGTCAAACAATACATCGGGGCGGATTTTATATTTTGCCGCTATTTGCCGCCAAGTTTGACCAGAAGGCACTTCAACAACAATCCCATTGTACGGAGGAATTTGAATTTCCCTACCAACCACTACCTTACCATTTTGTAAAGATGGATTCATGGCGATAATAGTAGCTGGCGTGAGATTGTAGCGTTGCGCTATACTCTCCACAGTTTCTCTTGGTGCAACTTTGTGTCGCTGGAAGCGTTCAAGGGCTGGAGTGGGGCAACCAGTGACAGACGTTTGTGCAAGGGCGGACTGTGGGCTTGTGTATACTAGCCCAAGGGTGCTGGTGACTATGCTACACAGAATGAGTAGACGATAGCAAAAAGTCATGTATATAAAGGAGGCACTCAATTATTTTAGATTTTAGATGGCAACAGCAGGTGATCAGGGGTGGTTAGTGGTGTTTCTTGACAGCTAACAACTAAAACTGACTGATGACCAATTAATCTGTCAAGTTCCCTTTTGCTTGACTAAACTTAGAAATTAGCATCTGCATTGCTGTCTGTGAGCGTAATGATTATGAAATTATCGTTAAAACAACTGGTTATTTATCTATCCTTATTGACTATTGGCGGCGGTGCAGGCTTGTTGGGTAGTCGTTATCTTCCGCCACAAAATCGCTTGTTTCGGGAGTTAAGAAATGTAACAGTTTCTTTGCCCCCGGAAACTGCAGTTCCAAATCCTGTTGGAGGACAAGTTGGGGCTGCTAGTGGCGATAATATGAATTTTATTGCCACTGCTGTTCAAAGAACTGGACCCGCAGTCGTACGAATTAATGCAACCCGCAAAGTGGCTAATCCTATTTCTGATGCGTTGAAGAATCCTCTGTTGCGGCGATTTTTTGGCGAGGAAGAGCAACCATTTCCCAGAGAGCGAATAGAGCGCGGTACAGGGTCTGGATTTGTTTTGAGTGAAAATGGACAAATACTAACTAACGCTCATGTTGTAGCGGATACACATACAGTACAAGTGACCCTCAAAGATGGTCGGACTTTTGAGGGTCGGGTGGTTGGAGTTGATGCAGTGACAGATGTGGCTGTTGTAAAAATTCCATCTCACGATCTGCCAACAGTTAAACTAGGCACTTCACAAAACTTAATACCAGGTCAATGGGCGATCGCTATTGGCAATCCCTTAGGTTTAGACAATACTGTCACAATCGGCATTATTAGCGCTACAGACCGTACCAGCGCTCAAGTTGGTGTTCCAGACAAGCGAGTTAGCTTTATCCAAACGGACGCGGCTATTAACCCCGGTAATTCAGGTGGTCCTTTGTTAAATGCTCAAGGCGAGGTGATTGGCATTAATACTGCTATCCGCGCCGATGCTCAAGGGCTAGGTTTTGCCATTCCCATTGAAATAGCAGCCCGCATTGCTAATGAGCTTTTTACCAAAGGGCGTGTGCAACACCCTTTTTTAGGGGTTGAAATGTCAGACCTTTCTCAGACCAAAAAACAGCAGATTAATCAAGACAAAAATCTCAACATTAAACAGGATGTTGGGATAGCCATTACAGGAGTCCTGGAAAATTCTCCGGCACAACAGGGAGGACTCCTTCCTGGGGACTTGATTCAAAAAGTTAACGGCAAGCGAGTCAAAACAGCCGCTCAAGTACAGAGGCAGGTGGAGTCCAGCACTGTAGGCGACGTTCTGGAAATCGAAGTCAACCGCAACGGGAAAATTCAAACATTTAAAGTACAATCAGGGGCTTATCCCCAGAAGTAGTTATTAGTCCTTTGTCCTTAGTCCTTAGTCCTTTGTAACTAATGACAAATGACTAATGATTGTTACTCAAATGATCTAGCTGCATCCGTTGTTCCATTTGGCGCAGAAAATAACCCGTCATCATAGCCGACGCTAAAAGACCAGCTAGATTGTCCCGGTCTGTGGTAATTTGTACGTTGAAATTTTCTGCGGGCAACATCCCGACAAGCCCTTGGACGTTTTGCGAAATGATTTGCTTAATTTCGGGGCTGACAGACTGGGCGACGCGGGCTAGGACTTCAGGTGGCTGGTGCTGTAGATACTTGAGTAACTGATTGGGAAGTTCCTCAAAGCTATCGTTCAGAAGCTGATTGGGGTGTTCCTCAGGGTAGTCATTCAGAAAGTTAGGATCAAACACCATTGGCTGTTTTTTTAGCTGAGTTGCTTATTCTACTCTAAACCATAGTAGAAGGGTGAGACATATCACCACCTCTTTCTGGAGTACTAGCATTCCTCCACGACCAGCGGCGGGGAGCCTCATTCCCTTGTGGATGTGGGGGGAAAGCTGCCCCGCCACTGGAATTCACAATTCATTTTAAATTGAAGCCACACAACAGTTGTGGGTGCGGCGCTTCATAGCCACAAAACTCATGATGGTTCTGGTTGTGCTGTGAGTTCTAGCTCTAGTTGTTTTTGTTCTGGGCTATTAGAGAATAGTTGGGGAAGTTGGTCAATTTGGAAATATTGGTGAAATTTAGGGGTGATTTGTAACGAATACGAGCGAGACTCACTATCTCGGCGTTTTTTGACAAAACCAAGTTCGACAAGTTCTGGAACGTGTTGATATACACCAGAACCGCGCAAGTTAATCAAGTCGCTTTGGAGTATTGGATTATTTAGGGCAATGGCTGCCAAAGTCCGCAATGCTCCTACGCCCAATTCTACTGGTATGAGAGTTTGTACCAGGTCATGAAAGCCTGACCGCAGTTGCAAACTATAACCATTTGGTGTTTCCACGACTTCTAAGGCGCTGTCTCGGTGGGCATACTCGTCAATGAGTTCTATTATGCCTTCCTCAACTGTGGTGCGATCGCAAGCGGCATACTCCGCAATTTCACTTATGGACATGGGCTTGCCCTTTAAATAGAGAATTGCTTCTATCTTTGTCGCTGCATTTATGACGGCATTAGTCATGGGTTATCAGTCACTAGTCATTAGTCGTTAGTCATTAGTTATTTGTACTACTGAAAAATGACTAATGACAAAAAACAAATAACAACTTTTTGTTTCCTAATCATAAAATAGAAAAAAAATCAAGATTTTTTGGCAAATCCCAAAGGCGAACCTTCGGCGCCTTCAAGAATTGTTATAACCCACTTCACCCTTTACCCAGTCTATTTTTTAGGATGAATTCAGCGATCGCCAAATCTTGTGGAGTAGTCAGCTTGAGATTCGTCTCCTCTCCCTGAACAATTCGCACAGGGTAGCGGCACTTTTCAAACAAAGCAGCATCGTCAGTCACTTCCCACCCTTGACGGATACCTTCGGCGTGGCACTTTTTCAATAATTGAACATCGAATCCTTGGGGAGTTTGTGCTGCCCATAATTGCCGTCGGTCGGGCGTGCTTTGAATGATGCCATTTTCATCTACGACTTTGATAGTGTCCTTGACTGGTACTGCGGCAATTAAACCAGGACACTGTCGAATAGCTTCAGCACAAGAGTTGAGTAAATCTGGTGTGGCAAGGCATCTGGCTCCATCGTGAATCAACACTTGCTCTTCGGAGTCTGGCAGCGCCTGCAATCCATTGTAAACTGATTCTTGACGGGTGGAACCCCCTTGAATCAGTTCCACTGGCTTAGTTAGCTTTAATGGAGTGAGAATCGTCTTGAAATCTTCCCAGTCATAGGGTTGACAGATAATGCCTATCGAACTAATTTGACTTGCCGCTTCAGCGGCTAGAAGAGTCCAAGCGATAATAGGTCTGGAGCATACCACAAGCAGAAGTTTATTGCGGTTACTCCCCATTCTTCTTCCTGTTCCAGCAGCTGGTATTAATAAATGCACACAATTCCTCAATCTCTATACTAGTTAGTGTCTAGTAGTTAGTAGTACTTTTGACAAGCAATAAATGTAAATGTACAGACGCGCTAGGGCGCATTTCTACAACTAACAACTAACAATCCTAATTCCCAATCCCTATCTTCCCCTAAAATAATCAGCGAGTAAGCGTCAAGATATATTATGCGAATAGTAGCCCTTGTTCCTGGCGGAATTGGCGACCAAATTCTCTTCTTCCCGACCCTAGATGACCTGAAGCGCTCTTACCCCAACGCTCAGATAGATGTTGTTGTCGAACCCCGGTCAAAGGCTGCTTACCGGGTGAGTAAGTCAGTCAATAATGTCCTGGCGTTTGACTATAAAGACCGTAATAGTCTGGCAGATTGGGGCAACTTGGTTGGGACGATACGCGATCGCGAGTACAATATTGCCATTGCTCTAGGGCAAAGCGCTTTAGTGGGTGTTTTGCTGTGGTTGACTGGAATCCCCAGACGAATTGGCTACAGGAGTAAAGCATCTGCTTTTCTCACCAATCCAGTTCCTCTGAGAACAGAACAGTATGCCGCTTGTATGTATCACGACTTGCTGCAAGGGTTGAGTATAAACTCCCCAACTCCCGAGTTAGCAGTCAATGTGCCAAAACCAGATATTGACTGGGCTATCAAAGAACAACAACGGTTAGAAATCAAGGAAACTGGCTACATTTTAATTCACGGTGGTTCTAGCAAGTTAGCTCAGACAAAAGGTCTGGATAAAATTTACCCTGTCAGGAATTGGCAGCAAATTATTCAAGAATTCCAGCAAAAGCAGCCAGAAATACCCATAGTGGTCATCCAAGGACCAGACGATGAAGAGTTTGTGCGTAGTCTCAAAAATTCCGCACCTTATATCAAAGTCACTTCTCCTGATGATATTGGCAAGTTGGCAGCGTTGATTGCTGGGGCAAATTTAATGCTATGTACTGATAGCGCACCCATGCACTTGAGTGTAGCGGTACAGACTTATACTGTCGCCTTATTTGGTCCGACAAACCCAGCGAAGTTATTGCCAAGAAGCGATAAATTTATTGCCATTAAATCCTCTACGGGTAAGATGGCAGATATCTCACCTAAAACTGTGTTGGAGAAAATTTGGGGTGGGTAAACCTGCTGTATTCCTAGACCGCGATGGTGTGTTAAATGTCGAGGCTGGCTACATTCACGCCGTAGAAGATTTACATTTAATTCCCGGTGTAGCAAAATCCGTGCGCCAGATCAATGACCGAGGTCTTTTTTGCTGTCTGGTTTCTAATCAATCTGGACCAGCTAGAGGTTATTATCCAGACACTCACGTACAAGCGTTACATCAGCGACTTTGCCGATTATTGGTAGAGGAAACTGGGGCGTTCTTAGACGCTTTGTATTATTGTCCCTACCTCAGCCCACCAGAAGGTGGTAAAGACCCAGAATACACTCGCTGGTCTACCTGGCGCAAACCCAACACAGGGATGTTGGTCGCAGCGGCTTGGGAACATGATTTGGATTTGAAGCACAGTTTTATGGTGGGAGACAAAGCGACGGATGTAGATATGGCGCACAATGCTGGTTGTGTGGGTATTTTGGTGCAAACCGGGTTTGGCGATCGCGTTTTGGCTGGTGATTACCAGCACCACACAAAACCAGATTACATTGCCAAAGATTTGGCTGTAGCCGTTGAGTGGATTTTGCACCAGCAACAGGTGTAAAAAAATACAACAAAACAAGTGGTACTGAGCTTCACCTCAGTACCACTTGTACCAATTTGGCTATTGCTAGATAAAATCCGCTTAAAAAGGCGGATTTTAGCTTATCTACTGACAAAATTGCCTGAGTTCTTGCCCAACTTCTAGTTGAGAAAAGATTTTTTGCTAATGACTAGCATAAACTAAAAATTTTAGGTAAATTCTTACAAAGAATGAATTCTTTTGTATAACTTGGTATACATTTGATGCGTTCTTTTGTAATTGAGTATAAGTTGGAAGTTGAGCTTGAGTAAAGCTTTGAGCCTAATTTGTGAAGTTAACACTAAGCTATTTAATAAATAAGCTTACAATGGCTCTTGAAAATCGACACAAGAGGGAGTTTAAAGTCTTGTTACGAAATTAATTAAGTGCAACTAAAAATTTACGTTAGAACAAAGATTAGTAACCTCAGTGCAGCAAGCTGAGGATTCTCGGCTGCTTGGTAACTGCTTGTTGCCATGTTATCAGGTGTAATTAGCTTACGGGTAGATCTAGGTGCCATGTTATGTGTTCCTTCACTTCCCTCTTGCTGTCAGGTTGGTGCATCGAAAAAGAATGTGACGAAATATTACAAGGAAAGACAGATGGCGATTCGAGTACATAGCTTTGTGAGCAGTGGAAAACGTTACATCCAAGTAGAGAGCCAACCTCAACATATTACTGGCATTTTTAGAACGCTCATGCACTTTTCCAAAAATATGCATCCCTATACGTCAAGAGATGTAGAAAGTGCCTGTTTTAGGTGTGAAGAAGATGGAACAATGACTTTCTACCAAGCTCAAAGCATTGATGTAGATCACTCAGCAGGAATTTGGACATATCTTGTCTATGAATGTCCAGTAGGTGAAGAAAAAGTTTTCCCAGACTCATCTATTGATACAAGTGCAAATTCTTTACAGCCCTTGTTTGCGGGTTATAAAATAGTTCAAGTAGCAGTAGATATAAAGGAGTATATTGAATGTCAATACATTCAAGATGAATATCTGGATGTTCAACTCCCCTCGGGTTGGAATACTCAAGAAGGGAGAAAAATCGCCAATCTTCTCTTAGAAGAATTTAGGGCGTTTAAATCATCTACTATATTTGCAGAACGTGCTGGCAAAGAATACATGAGATCCGTTTTCAATGGCTTTATTAAAGCTGCACAAGAAGTCTTAGAAAACGGTCGCACCCTGAAAGATTTTGAATCTGCTCAATACGATGTGCTAAGGAAGATTAGAATCCATGACATGGCAAATTTGATTCTTGAATATAACGATTATCGCATCTGGCAAGCGGCATTACCGACTAAATCGAAAGCAGTTGAATATGCTTTTAGTACAGCATTAAAACTCATATGCCGTATTAAGTAGCCTTGAGCTAAGGACTAAAAAATTAGTCATAGTTATTAGTGGCTTATTTTACTAATGACTAATCACTAAAACATCTCAAACAAGGCATCATCTAACTCATAACCTAGGAGTTGCGCCATCGACTGGAGGCGAGATTTATTAGGAATGCCCTGCTGTTGTAACCAGTCATTTAAAACAAACAGCTTGTGCATCAAAAAGATTTCCAAAGCTTCAGGGTTGTACTGAATACCTTCTCTGGTGCTGAATTGATGCGGTACAAGCATAGCTGCATAACGGGCAAATTCCCCTGCTTGCCAATCAAGTAAAAATAGTAACCAAGGATAGCGAGTATCCAGGCGGATAAACCACATCCGCACTTCTGGGACTTCTGAGAGTTCCCGTGGATCGCCTGGTTGTAAGACATAGTTTATATCAAAACGTAGCTGCTGCTCGTGGGATGCGATCGCCCCCTCTTGCAGCAGTTTTTCAATCTCTGTCACTACAGGGGAGAGATCCAAGCTGTTAATGCAGTCAGTATTGAGTGAGATGGTGATTGTCATCGAGTCAAAAAATAGCCTCGACAATTCATACTACTCTTTTCTGGCTCAAAAAACTTTTCTTATCCCTTACCTCTTTCCCAGTTAAGAAAGGGCAGGGTAGTTTCATTGTCATTAAAGAAAATCTGAAAGTCTTAATCCTTCATTTCCCTTTCTCGAATTGCTCACGAATGAAGAACGAAAAAATGGAATTTTGGATTTCCTCTCATGACTTTGAAACAGCCCTGCTCTTTGGAGCACAAAGAGGGGCTGAGGATAGGGTACAACCGCTCTAATAAGCGTCCTGCAACTCATAGAAGTCAGGGGACACGTAATCCTTACGCAAAGGCCAACCGACCCAATCTTCTGGCATTAAAATCCGCTTAAGGTCTGGATGTCCTTCATAGATGATGCCGAACATATCGTAGGACTCGCGTTCTTGCCAGTCTGCTGCCTTCCAAATCCAGTACACTGAAGGCACTCTGGGGTTCTCCCGTGGAAGGAACACTTTGAGACGTACTTCCTGGGGACGGTCAGCATTATCACTGAGTTTCACTAAGTGATACATACTAGCCAACTCCTGCCCTGGTCCAGTGTCAATGCCACACTGAAACTGGAGGTAATTAAACCCGTAAGCATACAGTGCAGTACAAGTTGGGAGCAAAAAATCTGGCTCTACCTTAATGATTTCTACACCTCTATGATCTGGTTCTAGAGACTCATGGGCAAAGTCGTTTTCTGTCAACCATTGGGAAACTTCACCCGCTTTCACCAGTGATTGTTCTTCTGCTGGTACTGGTTTCGATTCTTCAGCCACGGTTGGTTTCCTCCTTTTGTACCCTCTGTGTCATAAGAGCAGGTGGAATTGGCATACCTATTGCTTCCGTCAATTCCTTCGGCGGTGTAATGCGAGACTCAGTCTGCAAATACTTACCCGTGAGAATTTGCTCTGCGGGCTTGAGGTTGTGAGTTGTGCTGTAGTAGCGGTGGGTTTGCGTAATCCGATTCCGCTCTTGCATCGAATCATTTGCTATCTTCTTCCGCAGCTTAATAATCGCGTCAATAATCGCTTCTGGACGGGGCGGGCAACCGGGTAAGTAAACGTCCACTGGAATCAGTTTATCGACTCCACGCACTGCTGTGGGGGAATCCACGCTGAACATACCGCCAGTAATCGTGCAAGCACCCATAGCAATTACGTACTTTGGTTCTGGCATTTGCTCATAAAGACGCACAAGCTGAGGTGCCATCTTCATGGTGATTGTGCCTGCGGTAATAATTAAGTCAGCTTGGCGGGGGCTAGAACGGGGAATCAGACCAAAGCGGTCAAAGTCAAATCGGGAACCAATCAAAGCCGCAAACTCAATAAAGCAGCAAGCGGTACCAAACAGCATGGGCCAAAGGCTAGAAAGCCGTACCCAGTTGTAGAGGTCATCAACCGTGGTCAGGATGACGTTTTCTGACAAATCTTGGGTTACTGTAGGACGCGAAATCGGGTTGAGGATGCGCTCTTTTTGCTGCTGCTCTATGTTAGTATCTAAGACCATTCCAAAGCTCCTTTACGCCATGCGTACACTAGGGCAACGACAAGAATTGCAATAAAAACTAGCGCTTCAATAAATGCCAATAGCCCAAGACGGTGGAAGGCAACCGCCCAAGGATACAAAAATACAGTCTCTACATCAAAGATGACGAAGACTAGCGCGAACATGTAGTAGCGGATATTGAACTGAATCCAGGCTCCACCAATGGGTTCCATGCCGGATTCGTAGGTGGTGCGCCGTTCTGGGTTGCGACCACTTGGTCGCAGGAGCTTGGACGCTGATAGAGCTAGGGCAGGCACTAGGCTACAGACAATGAAGAAGCCTAGAAGGTACTCGTAACCACTAAGAACAAACACAATGAATTTCTACCGCTTTTAGTGCTAATAAATTTGTCAGACTAGTGCTCTTGGGAGGGGAGCCACTGCGTTGGCAAGCCAGCGCTCCGCACATACCCGAAGGTTAACCTTCTTTTACATTATATCTTTTTGACTTTTTTGAATCCTGAGAAACCGAGCTGGAGATGATTTGATTGGTTTTTGCTTAAGATAGAAAAACCTAACACTTATGTCATAATTTTTAACGTATATTTAAGATTTCCCTCTCACCAACGCTAAGAGCCATGAGCGAACAAGCTGTTGAGACGACCGCGTTAGACCGCTATGAATGCCGTGCCTGCGGTTATGTTTATGAACCTCTGAAGGGGGACGACAAGCATGATATCGTCCCTGGGACACCCTTTGCAGAATTATCTTCTACTTGGCGATGTCCAGTTTGCGGTGTCAAAAAGACTTCTTTTGCGAACATTGGTCCTGCTGGTCAAGCATCTGGCTTTCAAGAAAATTTGAAATATGGTTTAGGTGTGAATACCCTCACACCCACCCAGAAGAATCTTCTGATTTTCGGGGCTTTGGCTGTTGCCTTTTTGTTTTTTATGAGTCTCTACGGCTTAAAATAAGACGCGCTCTTAACAGAACAGTAGGGTGGGCAATGCGAACCTCATACCAAACCCATACACAAACTCACAAATTCAAAAAAAATTAACAGATACAGATGCTCTCAATTGTGAAAATTTGCCAACGAATACTGGCTTTGTTCGTGGTCATCCTAGTGTGTGTTGGTTGTAGTCATGTCTCCTCAACCAGCTACAATCCTTGGGAAGTTATTTCCGTCCCAACAGACGCAAAACTACTGGATATTGCCTTTACTGATGACCCTCAGCATGGTTTCCTAGTAGGCAGTAATGCTACTCTTTTGGAAACAAAAGACGGTGGTGAGACTTGGCAACCTCTGGAATTAAAACTGGATGACCAAAGATACCGATTTAACACTATCAGTTTTGCTCTTAAAGAGGGGTGGATAGCTGGAGAACCTTCTCTACTGTTACATACCACTGATAAAGGTCGTTCTTGGTCACGTATTCCCTTGAGTGAAAAGCTACCAGGTAGTCCTGTTAGTATTGTGGCACTTGGACAAAACAAAGCTGAGATGGCTACAAATGTGGGAGCAATATACAGAACCACAGATGGCGGTCAAAACTGGAAAGCGCAGGTGGAAGAAGCCGTGGGTGTGGTTCGTAACATAGAACGTTCTGCTGATGGCAAATATGTTGCTGTTTCTGCAAAGGGTAACTTCTACTCGATTTGGGAACCAGGGCTAAATGCTTGGATACCTCATAACCGGAATAGTTCCCGACGGGTAGAAAATATGGGATTTACCGAAAATGGTCAAATGTGGATGTTAGCACGGGGTGGTCAGGTACAGTTTACTGACCCAGCTAACCCCCAAGAGTGGCTAGAATCTCAATATCCAGAACTCTCTACCAGCTGGGGCTTACTCGATTTGGCTTATCGCACGCCCGAGGAAATTTGGGTAAGTGGCGGTAGCGCTAATTTGCTGCGGAGTCCGGATGGCGGTAAAACCTGGGAAAAAGACCGTGAGGTTGAAGCAGTTCCCGCAAATTTTTACAAGATTGTGTTTCTCAACCCAGAAAAGGGGTTTGTTATTGGCGATCGCGGTGTTTTACTGAAATATAATCCCAATATCGCAGCTGCTTCTAAGTCAGAGGGGTCTTGAGTATTTGTGCTTATTAATGAGAAAGAAGTTACGAGGTGTAACTCTTTCTTAACTTTGTAGGATAATGATCTCAATAACAATCTTTGTGAAGGTAGGGATATAAATGTCGGGTACTACTGGAGAACGTCCATTTTCGGACATTATTACTAGCGTTCGTTACTGGGTGATCCACAGCATCACCATCCCTGCACTATTTATAGCGGGTTGGTTATTTGTCAGCACTGGCTTGGCATACGATGTGTTTGGTACACCTCGCCCTGATGAGTATTACACACAAATACGGCAGGAATTGCCAATTGTCAATAACCGTTTTGATGCAAAACAACAAGTAGAGCAATTTAAGGCAGAGTAGTTTGAAATCATGACTAGCGGAAATAATATCAATCAACCAATTTCGTATCCAATTTTTACAGTCAGATGGCTTGCAGTTCACACCCTAGCTGTGCCAACTATATTCTTTTTAGGCGCGATCGCCTCCATGCAGTTTATTCAACGCTAGGAGAAAATCATGGAAAGAAACCCCAATCCCAACAATCAACCAGTTGAACTTAACCGGACTTCTCTTTACCTAGGACTGCTACTAGTTTTCGTTCTAGGGATTCTGTTTTCCAGTTATTTCTTTAACTAACTGGAACGAGGGCTATTGACCGCTGTTTATTTTTTAACTTTCGTCGAAAATTTTTTATTAAGGGAGGAGAGACTGTGTCTGGAAGTGGCAGAATTCCCCTATGGGTTGTTGCGACAATCGCAGGGTTAGGCGTAATTACCGTTGTAGGTATTTTCTTTTACGGAGCCTACGCTGGACTTGGTTCTTCAATTTAAGAGTAATTTGAGCCGAACACAATTGCTAATTGCTAAGTACTAATGACAATGAGCAATTAGCAATTAGTAGCTATAAAGATGTAGCTAAATACAACAGTTGAAGAATCGATTAGAAATCAGCATAAAAAAGCCGCCCGTCTCTACAAGAGGGGCGGTCAATTTTTAATTCATGGTTAAGTCAGTTAACTAGTTTAGCCGATATCGTCGCGTTCGATGTACAACAACATAAACGCAAATGTTACAGCCGGAAGAACTAGACCAGTTACAGGAACGAGGATGGAAGGCAAAAATGAAGCTGCGTACATGAGGATGGGAGGCAAAAACGAAGCTGTGTACATAAGATTCCTATTAAATCGAACTACAATTCAACAAGAGCTTACTGCAAATTTTCCCCTAATTTTTTAAATTCTAAAGATTTTTAACACAGTAAGAATTTATAGGAGTGTCAAGGGTTGGATAATATTTCAATTCAAAATTTCAAAATTCACATGCTTACCTACACGCCTAGATTAAATACCTAAAAGTTCATCTAGCTGCAAGGTCGGTAAGTCTGGAGGAACCACACTCCGGTGGATAGTGACTTTGTGGCTTTCCTGTTGAGTCACCATGTCCACAGCTATTGCTTCCAAGCGAATTTCTAAACAGCCAAAAGGAATATTGATGTGAGTTATCTCTTCCATCCCTCCACAAGAGTTAGGTAGTAAATTTGTTAACAAGCGCGGACCTTCCAGCAACCAGCGAGTTTGGCAATCCTCAACCCATAACTTCACAGCCACCTGAGGATACACTTGCGCTAACTGCACGCTTACCCTAATAGATTTTCCAGAGATAAGTTCGCCTGGTAGCAAATGCAGTTGCGGAACTGATAACGGTTCAGTGATTTCTGCAACTACAGGTAAACACACAGAGACATCTGATACTGATTCTTCTTGCTGTTTGGAAGATTGGTTTTTGAAAGGTTCGACTTCGGCTTCATCGAATGTCTCATCTACGACAATTTCCTGTGCTAACCAAGCTGACGATGTCCTACGATGAGGGGGGAGAGGAGGTGATAAGGGAGTTATTTCTTCCTCTACTGCTTGTGGTTCCTCTGCTGTTTGTTGTACCTCTATCTCCTTCTGTATGTTCTCTATGTCCCCGTGTCTATGCATCTGCGTGTTAATCTCTTCAGGTATCTGTTCTTGGCTGGGGACTGTATAGGTATCGTAATCCTGGTTTTGCAAATTGATAGGTTCAGGCAAGGAGTAGCCTTGAGTATGCATCCACTTTCTAATTAAGGGGGATATGTTGGAGCTACCTGTGGTGATTAATTCAGAAGTACGGGGAATAACTAATTCGACAAACGATGTGTCTTGGGATTGTGCATCCTCTGCGACTGATTGAGCTGCATCTTCATTGAGAATCTCAGTTGAATGCTGCTGGGAATCAACAGGTGCATGAAAGTCGAACATCTCTGGTGTATTGCGCTTGATAAATTCTGTTTCATCTGGCAATGCTTTTAGTCGTCTCAAGTAGGGAAAAGTCGTGCCTATACTCGTTACGTGACTAACAGCAGTGACAGTGACAGTGGTACCCCTATATGAACTCTCCAACTTGGAAGGAGATTCTGAAACAACAGCAGCAGGGCTAATCATCTTATTTTGGCGTTGAGCAAACCTCGGTAATTGAGGTGAAATTGCTGCTGATTTACGCAGTGATTGCGGGTTAATTCTCGGTGGCAGGGATTTTTTTGGAGATGGATGTAACAGAAGCGACCGAGCTTTTTTTGGAGTTTTTACCAGATTGAAAAGTTTTAAATCTAGAGGAATGGATGGTTTTTTGGTTGCTGAAGTAGCAAGCGCTGCAGAAGGTACTGGTGCGTCTTTTAACGTATCTGGTTCACTCTTATTGGCTGCCGCACTGATTGCCAGTAATTCTGTGACATCCGCTGTAATTGAGAAAGACTGGTTAGCTAACAGTATGGCTTTACCACCAATTGTGAGGATGCCATACAAACTGATTTCCCCCAAAATCAGCTTAGATTCACAATCAACAGGAATCTCTATCGAAGATCTGATACTAAATGGTATTAACTTTTCTGGTAAGGATTGCCGGATTCGCCTGATGATTTTAGAACCTTGGGGTGAGCGCAATTCTATTCTTATTTCTCCTCCGTAGACTCTTTCATAGTTTGGTGTTTGACCCAGATCCAAATTCGTCGCTTCTTTTTGCTCCACAGATCCATTAATGGTGAGAGTTTGTCCCCAACGAGCAATGTAGATTTCTTCTTTAAGTTTCAGCACAAGCAGTGGCTCTGGAAAATCTGCCGCAGCATCCTCAAGAGTTTTGTCATCTTCCACCGGCAATTCACAAGGAGGTAAAGCAACCTCTATTAAGTTATGTAAAATTTGTTCTACTGTCTCACCTTTTAACCAGACTGGGCTAATCGGCTGCTCAATAATAGCTGCTTGTTTAGGTAATTCATCGGTAAAGACAGGTAATTCCTCTTGGTTCTCCTGTCCCCATCTGCCCGTATCCCCTCGTCCCACCTGCTCCGTAGTGACCTTAGGTAGGACTTGCAACTGGACACTATGTTGCCAAGGTTTACCGAGAAAGTCCGACATTAAGTCGCCGGAACAACGTAACTCCCAAACTCCTGGCTTGAGGTAGGTAAAGGGAATGACTGCTATTAAGCCTTCAGAGTTTGTGCGACGCGATCGCTTTTGAATTCGCCGCTTCGGTGGAAGCTCCAAGGTTGAACTGTGAGTGACCCGCACTTCCACATCTATGTTAGTAAGTTTAGAGCGAGCTACAACTCTATACCGACCTTCTATAATTTCCACATTTGGCGATTCCAAGGGACGCCAAGAGCGCTCGCCCTGTTTCTGTATCAGAAATTGCCAGTGTTCCATTGTGAGTGATGCAAGAGACCGTAGCGCGGATCTCGTTGTATTTGAATTATCTTGCTTGCCAGTTTAACTCAACACACTACCCAAAGTGTTGTTTCGGATTTAACATTAGGCAAGATTAAGATTCGGTTTTAGTTGACTTCTGTCACTTCCCCCAAGAGCGTGAAGCGAAGTTTAATGCGTCGCCATGTGTTGAGGGAAAAGTTATTTGACCATAGCGGCAAATTATTTGTCACTCGTCACTCAACCCTCGTAGGCTTGGCTTCAAGCAGTTGTTATATTTACTCACAGCACTTTTTTCTATCTTGGATGTCGCAATTCATCTCACCGTTACAGGCTTCGCCTTAAGGGTGAGATGAATTGCGACCAATAAAAAACATGGCTTCGCAATACCTTGGTGTAGTAGAATATACTTGCCACCAAAAAAGTTAGGGTTAGGCAAGATTGGTGTTTCTCCACCAGACAACTCGCATCACCAAAAAGAAATACCTGATGAACAGGGGGGTCGAATGTTGTGAATCAGACAAACGATACATCAGAATAAGTATTTTGTGACTGCGGTCGGGCAGCCCGTGGTAGTAAAACAGATGCTTGTGGAGGGGAATCTGTCGGGGTCAGTGCCTGTGGGAGAGCTTTTAACTCGTTATACCACAGTGGGCTAGAAAAACCTGTTGAAGCAAGAATCTCCCTTCACAGGCGAAGCCTTGAAGGTGAGAGTGTCAATAACCAACGTTTGTAATATTTCTGGCTAAAAGGTTGCTAGAACCGTAACCAAGACGCGTAAAACTAGCCCCAGTAAATCTACACTCAGATGATGTGCCAGTTTAGGTGCGGAATGTAGGTTGAATCCATTTCCACTAAGTTGAGCTAAACGCCAAGCTTGTGTTTAGTAGGGCTTTTTACAAGATTTCAGTAAAGTTACTTCAATCCAACAAATCTCCAGTAAGGGTCTTATTCAGGAACTTGATATTAACTAAAGTCGTCCAGTAATGTAGCGATTGCGATAGTAAGTCAAAATTTGCTGCACCCGTTGCCGACTTTGGGCGCCAAAGTTTGGAGTGTACTCAATCCACAAACCGCTAATTTGGCTCTGGTTGTAATCAAACTGTTCGGAGGTCTGGGGAATTAAGGTCACTTCCACCCCTTCTACTTGAAGCAAATGAGCTGCTATCTCCCGATAAGCAGCTAAAGGTAAACCAGCAAATTCAATTTTTTCTTTTGTCTCCATCTTTAACTAGCTCCGCCTGGAATAGGATTTTGGGGTGGTACTGTCAAAGAAACAGAATTTCCCCCAGAAGCTGCGGTTGATGGCGTTTGGGTAGCAGATCCTTCCCCTACCATTCTGGCAACTTCCATACCATATTGTTCCAGAATCACGACAGGTTCGGAGCCTTCATTCATCTCAATCCGTTTAATTAGCACTCCATTTGCCAGTCGTTGTCCTGCCTGTACATACCGACTGGTTGGCTCATTTGGTACTTTGATAATTGCTTGGGGTTCTTTGTTAAGGAGAACAACACCAGACACAAAAACTGTTCTGGCTAACTCTGGTTGCGGTGGTGGTGGTAATACAGATGCTAAAGCAGGGCTGGCGATAACTTGGGGTAAGACTTTAGGCAGTACAGGATTAAAGCGACGGTTGGCATTACCTTTAACAGATGCGATTGCCTTGGGCACTGTACTCCGCGCAATCCTTGTTTTGTTGACTCTGGGCTTTTGTTGATTTAAAGAGTTTCTCCTTGTAGCAGATATTGCTGTGGTCTGTGTCCTCTGAGGGACTGATAGAGGAGGCAACTTAGGAACGGGTCTTGCTACCACATTCGGATTCGTTACTCCAATGGAATATGGTCTCACAATTTCTGCAAACGGGTCATTCCGACCTTTTGACACGATACCTACTCGTTCTGTAGCATTCGTTGGTTGAATCAAGTTAGCAGTTGTCATAGAAGCAACTGGTGAAGTCTGTTTGGCAGACACCACAGGGTTATTAAAGGGTTGATTTGTGACTTTTTTATTAGCAGACACCACAGGGTTATTAAAGGGCTGAGTCGCTGCAGGCGTGTTGGTAGACGTAAGATTACTAGATTGTTGATCACCTTCTGAGGAACAGGAGGCGATCGCCAAAGCCAAAATGGCTGCTATTGCAATATTTGAATTTCTGCCCATGAGCTGTTCTCAAAAGCTATGTAAAATTTGCTTGTCGAAGTCAATATGCTTGAAATGTACATCCTATGAGAAGTCTCATACTTTTATAACCTAACTTTCCGCATTGCCAAGATTTTTTAAACACTGTAGCTTTGAGTCAGATTCCGAGTTGACTAAGTTTTACCGTTAATCTTCTGCCATACACATTAAGTCTTTGAGCGAGTCTAGCCCTTTCTTGACCCTACGGGAAACCGTAACTACACTTATACCAAGGAGTTCTGCCACTTGTTTTTGCGTTAAATCATGTAAAAACACAAATTCCAAGACTTCGCGGGTGCGTTGTTCTAACTGCACCAGTGCTTGTTGCAGGCGAATTTGGTCTTCTTGCGCCAGTTGAAAGCTGCGATAGTGATTATCCGGAACGAGTTCTCCTAATAAAGTTGAACCTTCTTCGCCATCCTGGACTGGTACATCAAGGCTTAAGGGAGCGCGGTTAGACCATGCTAATTTAATTTCCTGCCATTCTTCTAGGGAAATTGCCAATGCTGCTGCTAACTCAGAGTCAGTAGGTTGGCGATTGTATTTTTCCCGCAAAGAACGCGAAACCCCGATTGCTTGCTGTTGCAGCGCTAACCAACGTCGGGGAATTCGCACGGTGACACCTTTATCTCGAAGATAGTGTTGAATTTCACCGCGAATATAAGGAATGGCAAAGGAACTGAAGGCATGCCCCTTGGAAATTTCAAATCTTTCTATCGCTCGAATTAAACCCAAACAACCTACTTGGAGTAAGTCCTCGTAGCTTTCATGGCATTGATTAAGCCAGTAGTGAGCTTCTTTTCTCACAAGTCCAAAATTAAGTTTCACCAGTTGATTGCGAACATCAGCACAGGGAGATTGCTGATATTCTCGCAACAACTGCCAAATCTCATGCTTCAGTTCATTGATGACTGTGGTAGGCATAGCACCGGGTTTCTTGGTCAAATAAACAGCACAATACTCACTTTTAAACCAAGCTGCGTTGCACTTATAAGTCAGCTTGTTGCAGCGTAACCGTTAGATGGTGAACGCAGCAATTTTACGGGTAACAGACACGTCAAGACCCTCTGGGGAGCTTTCCGCAAGGTAGCGGACTTGCACCAGATACAGTGTTAACGAACGTCACTCATCGCCCTATATAACTGAGAAGTTCCTGTGGCAGAGCAAAAATTTTGTGCTGGAAATAATTACCACAAGTGATTGACAATGCAGCTTAATTTAAATTGGAGGGAGGTCTTTTGTTTTTTAGTTAAGTTTTCGGTATGTCCTGTAGTTTCTTTCAAACTACATAGAAATAAAATAAAAAATTTATGCCTGAATGATAAACCGCAATTGTACTGAATTAGAGTAGTTAATACAGCAGTGAACTCAGTAGAGATTAACGTAAAATACAAACTATCTTGCTGAATGACAAACAGGTAATCTTAGGGAAAACACTTAATATTAAAGATGTGACCTATACCGCTTTATAATTAAAAATCTAAATTTAAGAGAGTAAAAATATTCACATGAGCCGATAAAAAGGGAGAGACGCCTTTTGTGGTAATTCAGTAGATGGTCAGCAGTTCTACCAGTAAACCACATACGGACAGAGGTAACTCCAAAACCTCCTTTCAGACACTAGCCTGTCAGAGGGCGAGGAGTTACCTCTTAGAATTAACTTAATAAACGCGATAGCAGATCTGAGTACCACTCAGTTGCAGTCAAAAGAAGAATCTAGACACGATCCGGTTCTACACGAGCGTAGAACAGACCGCGAACCTTGACTTCCTCCGGCTCTTTAGCACCTAAGTCGGTATCTGAGGGCTGTTCGCTCTCGAAAGTCCCTGCAATTTCACCAGTAGAGTTATCTATTTTCGCTACTTGCAGAGAGATTTTGCCTTGGAGAACTTCAGCCCGCTTAACGTTGGCGTTCTTCAGTTCCTCATCATCAGATTGGGCAGGGAGAGCCACAGCGTTATCATATCCACTGGTAACACCGCGACCTTTGGGGTCGAGGAAGGCAGCACCACGATAGGAGGGGACTCTGTAGGAACCTTCAAAGTCAGTTGAGGTGTTAATGCTGGTCAAGCCAGGTTGTGTTTGAGCCACCAAGCCTTTAACGGTAAACAGGAAAGGTATGCTTTCCCCACCAGGCAGTTTGACTGTAATGGCTTGGAAGTCAAAGCCATCTCGTTCCACAAAAGTGAGACTACTATCTGGATTGACTTTTAAATCGCCGCTGATTTGATCCAAGGAGTAGGTGCGGCGAGTCAACAATTTGCCGGCAACATATTCTGCTTCTTGCCGTTTATTAATGGGTTCTTCTTTCACAAAGAATTGGGTGGGTTCTAAGCACAGTTCTTTTATGGTGTAGGACTGGCTAGCATCGATGGGGATCGAACCACGACTTGTTTCTGCCAGTACGGGACATTTGACAGCCAAGCCAGTACCTCTAATCTGCTCGTAAGTCAGGAACTCTGTACTCGTCGATGATGGACCTTCACTACAAGCAGTAAGTAACCCCAGGCATAAAGTCAAGAGTGCAACAATTAAAGCGCGAAACCTCATGGTTAACCTCAATGTCAAAAATTAGTATTTAACTTGAAAAACTGCACTGAAGCTTTGATAAGCGGAAGCCCCTGCTCAAACTTCTTGTTGCTAAACGTTTTTAAACGTGTCGCTTCTTTTAGCCTGAAGCTTTAAACCCCAAGCTCCCCTGCCTGCGGCATCAGTTGGGATGCATGGTTAAAGGGTGGTAAAAGAACCAGCAGTTTTACATACAGCCCATCATTTTATGGGGAAATCAAGCAGAGCATCAGCCAGATCATACGATTTTTTTTAACTCAAAATCAAAGCGTTCTGTTGTTGACCCACGAAACCGGGATCGCATCTAGCTAAACCGGAGGCTTTTCTATCGGTCACAGCTTTTTGATATCAGTTGTAAGAAGTGGAACTGTAGCCCTACAGGTAGTTATGCAGGAATTTAGACTACTCAGGTTTAGTATTTTACAAGCTTCTGCCTTTTAAAGATGGATGCGCTCAACACTAGAGTCACTACCCTGCTGTTAACTAGTTATTCACATTTGCTGGTAACATAGATGTTTAAAATGTATCAAGTTTTGCTATGGATACAGAGACTAAAATCATGACTCTACCTTCAATAGGCTAATCAATAGCGGGAGGCTAGGAGGGTAGTGAGTCTTTGTATCCCCAACCTACTCGCCAAAATCAGACACTCGCAAAAATCTATTTTCTGTTGAGATATGCAAAGAAATTTGTCACAGCAACGCCTCATAAATCAATTAAACTTTTCAACGTAAGGTTGACTGGTAATTAGTGAAAGCAAAAAACTCCGGTAAATTTGATTAGACCTGATTGGCAGGGACAGGAGGGTATGAGCAACGACAAAAAACTAGAGTCAGCGAAATTGTCTAGTACACTGCAAGCAATCGCATCTGCGGTATATGATGCAGCCCAAGATTGTCAAGAGGATGCTAAAGCTCTTTTAGCCTTACTGCGACAGTTGGAGCAGTTACACCGACAGATCCGAGATGGGGCTTTTCAAAAAAGTTTGCCCGACAACCGTCAAGCCCTCTACTCACTGCTTCGCGATATTGAGGCTGAGGGAGGCTGGCCTTATATTGAGCGTATGAGACTGCAAGCCTTTTTAACAAAATTGGAGCAAGAGGCGGCTAGTGAAAACAGCAGTGAGGTTTTGGAAAACGATAGTTCGTTGAGTTGCTAATACTAAATTTTGGATTTTAGATTTGGAATGAGGAATTGTTAGTTGTTTTTTATTGGTTGTTCTTGACCACGAACTACTAATATTACCAATCCCCATGACCAGCCCTAAAGATTCTGGTTCCCTTGATGCGATTGCTCAAAGTGCAGTGCCTCGCCTTCTATGTCCTATCCCTTCAGGACGCTGCGCGTTAGCGTAGCGTCTTTGCTCTTGAGAAGGCAATCGCTTAGATGCTAAGGGACGCACATCGACTAGATCCAAGTTATCGATAATCACTATTAGTCCTGGTTATTTAGTTATAAAAGTTACCAGCAACCACAAAAACTGGTACATTTTTTTGTTGATTTGCTGAAGGGCGCAAAATATCGATTGGTAAAATCGGCTAGTATAACAATTTCTACCTTGACAGCTTCCTGATACACTCTGTGTTCAACAATTGAATAAGTAGTATGCAGATATCAAATAATTTGTCAATACTAGGGTTGTAGCTTTTTAAAGTGAGAAAAGGTTGCCATAACAAAGTCAAAAGGCTACATTCAATATGCGAAACTTCGATACAAACTCTAATAGTTAAGAATCATGTCCCTACAATTCTGATGGGCTTTATATAGCTGCTGTAAAGTTTTACTAAAAGTGAAAAAATTCTTTTAGAGAGCAGGTCTACCTAGCTGACAGCGTTTACTAAAATTACATAATGGTACGAGCACAACAAAGACTTGGACTGAAAATGTAGAAGGGTTTGAATGGCTGGCATTGTATCGATTTCCCGTGCAGATATAGAAGGGCGCCGTAAGAAATTACGTCAAAGGCGACAGATAAAAATTATCCAAGGGATTTGGCAAACCATTGCTGTGAGTTCGTTGGCTGGAGGTTTGTTGTGGATGGCAACCCAACCGATTTGGGTCTTAAAAACTCCCAAAGATCTTGCGATTTCAGGCAATCACTTACTTTCTGACGAAGCGATTCAGTCACTGCTCGTGCTCTCCTATCCCCAGTCTTTATGGCGGATAGAACCTCATAGGCTTGCCGAATCTCTAGAACAGCAATCGACTATTGCACAAGCAACTGTCAGTCGTCGCCTCTTTCCACCTGGGTTAATAGTCCAGATTAACGAACGAGTACCTGTAGCGATGACCCAAAATTACCGGGAGCAACAAAATACTGACACTGGTAACAATAAAGCCTCTGTGGGGTTACTAGATGCAACTGGTGTTTGGATACCTCTGGAAAAATATACATCACTCAATCCCAGCTTAAGATTACCCAGTCTCAAGGTTGTTGGCTCGCCAGAGCAGTACCGCCCCTATTGGACTCAACTTTATCAAGCTCTTAGCCAGAGTTCTGTTAACGTCATGGAAATTGATTTTCATGATCCAACAAATTTAATTTTGAAAACAGAACTGGGAAACATACATCTTGGGGCACCAAGTTCCCTATTGCTAGAAAAAATTAAGGTAATGGCACAAATGCGCCATTTACCAGCAAAACTCAATCCTAATCAAATAGAGTACATTGATCTGAAAAATCCAGACCTTCCATTAGTACAAATGAACCAAAAAAATAACAACTTAACTCCCTAACTCCCTAAAAAGATTTGGTGTATTTGATGTATAAAACACACTTAATTAATAAAGAAGTTTTATGCTAATAAATATACAATTTTTTTGTATTTTAGTAACCCAAGTAAAAATCGGCCTTAACTTCTAATTAAAATGGGAGGAATAATCATAAAAACTTCTATTTGGGAGTAGAAGCAAAGCTTATTGTTACCCTAACATCTAATGATGGGGTGCAAGATGTTAGACAATTTGATGATGGCGTCTGGGTTGGAAAACGCTTGTTGCCTGCTTAGCATTCGACTGAAGGCACACCCGATAGCCGTAAGGCGTGGCGTCAGCCATAGGGGTTTTCCTCCGCTGGTGACTGCTGAAAAGCTCTCCCGGCATAAAGCAAGTGGCGTCAGGTAACTGGCGTTGGCGCAACCTCTGGGGAGGAGATACCCGTAAGCGCAGAGCGCACACTAGGTGTTGGCGCAGCCTGTCCTCCGGACTTACGCCGTAAGGCGTGGCGTCAGCCATAGGGGTTAGCCCGACCTAGCCAACTACGTTCACCATATCTCCTGCGGAGACGCTACGCGAACGCAAAGCGTGTCCTTGGAACATAGGTGTGCCCAAGGTATACCCAAAGAGCTTGCCATAGGTAAAATCCTGCTGCAACGAGCGTGGAGGATAGTGCAACCCAAAGGCAGAGGCGGCTTCCAGTCGATTCCTCTAGACGCCCATAAATAATTGTAGTAGCGCAGAGTAAAACTCTTCTTGAGGCAAAGGTAGACTTTTTCGGTTGTAAAGTGTCCCTTCTATAGAGGCGAACCTAACAACAACCCAACTAGGGTGTACCATTACTTAACCAACAATTTCTTAATTATCTGCAGTTTAGAGATAGGTAAGTAGAAGATCAATTTTGTCTCTTAAATGGTAAATACTATTGCCCAAATCTTTGTAACAGACGAGACGCACCACGATGCGTCTTTACAAGTTATGCAATTATTTCAGGATCTTGTGTACAGAATTTCTTGTTTTCAGCACTTGTGTATACGTAATCACTTAAAATTACTCCGAGGGAGCGATTTTGAAGGAGGAAAGAATTGGTTTTACCAGTGGTTGGGATATTTATATCATTTAAATTTATACCATAAATCTATGTGTGGGGCGGATAGCGAAAAAAAACCAGTGGCCCCAGTTGTAAAATGAATATCCCATGTCAGTCACTAGCCCAAACACGGAGATATTATTGGGGATACCAACGGTGTACTGAGCCAAATCAGCAAAATAGCAGTGAAGATATTAATGTCTGGTGGAAGTTATACAGGTCGATTTTAGGTGAATATAGGTATACTTCACTAGAATTAGCTGTATGACTGGGTGCCTGAATGGTTTACCCAATAGCAAACTTTCGCACCTCCAATCCTCTTTGGGCTGGAAGTAGAAAGAACAATAAACAAAAATGCCATAGATTATGGCAGCGTCAGCGTCAAACTATAGTTGACTCCTAGGTGAATAACACCTTAAAAAGTCGTTTATCTACATGCTCGCAACTCCGATGACACTTGATAATAACCAAGGGCTTACCTATAAAAACTCCCAATCTCCCGGACAACAGGGGGTTTCGCTGGCAATCAACTCCACTAATCCCTTTAATAATGCTGGGATAAACTACGGACAAAATCACGATAGTAAGAAGATTCCCGGCGAAGAAACTCGAATGGGTGACATTGTTCCAGGTCGGGTCGCCAATATCAAAGTGATTGGCGTGGGTGGTGGCGGTAGCAATGCTGTTAACCGCATGATTGCTTCTGATGTGACAGGAGTGGAATTTTGGTCAATCAATACTGATGCCCAAGCGCTCACCTTGGCATCTGCTCCCTGTCGCTTGCAAATTGGACAGAAGCTAACACGGGGTTTAGGAGCTGGTGGCAATCCTGCTATTGGTCAAAAAGCAGCTGAGGAATCACGAGACGAGATTGCCAAAGCTTTAGAGGGTGCCGACTTAGTGTTTATCACCGCTGGTATGGGAGGGGGTACTGGTACTGGTGCAGCCCCTGTTGTTGCCGAAGTCGCAAAAGAAATGGGTGCTCTAACTGTGGGCGTGGTCACACGTCCATTTATCTTTGAGGGGCGTCGCCGCATCAGCCAAGCAGAGCAAGGCATTGAAGGTCTAAAAAGTAGGGTGGATACGCTCATCATCATCCCCAACAACAAACTGTTGGAAGTGATCCCAGAGCAGACGCCGATGCAAGAAGCTTTTCGTTATGCAGATGATGTGCTGCGCCAAGGGGTACAAGGTATTTCAGATATCATCACGATCCCTGGTTTGATCAACGTTGACTTTGCCGATGTGCGAGCTGTTATGGCGGATGCTGGCTCGGCGTTGATGGGGATCGGCATTGGTTCAGGAAAATCAAGAGCCAGAGAAGCGGCGATCGCTGCCATTTCTTCACCGTTATTAGAATGTTCCATTGAAGGCGCAAGAGGTGTTGTCTTTAACATTACTGGTGGCAGCGACCTCACTCTACATGAAGTGAATGCCGCTGCGGAAACAATTTATGAAGTCGTTGATCCCAACGCCAATATTATTTTTGGAGCGGTGATTGATGACAGGCTCCAAGGTGAGGTAAGACTTACCGTAATTGCCACGGGATTTACAGGTGAAGCACAAGCCGCACCAACCCAAAACGCTAACCAACCACGGGTTGTCTCCCCACAACAAACAAGACGACCAATGCCACAGCCACCAGCGGCTCATCCTCCAACGCCTGTTGCGGAACCTAAAGAAAAACCAGGATTGGATATACCGGATTTTCTACGCAACCGACGTACACCTCGTAATTAAGAAATGATGAATTATGAATACAATCAGGCTGAAAAATTTTATACGACTCATCATCCACAACTTATAATTGGAGGGTTTTGCCATCTACTGGGGTGAGCAGTATTGTTATCCCTGATGATTCCAACACGTAACTAAACTCGTTTAGGTCACTGACAGACTAAATTAATTTGGGCTAGAGTTCGCTTCTTTGGATATCCGCCACTGCATTTGGTACAAAAAAGCGGGGGCGGAAAGTTTTCACGGTTCTACCTGACCAGGGTGAATGTCGATTCCTGGTACTTCTGTAATTTCCAACTTGTTTGCAACCATATAGGTTTGCCAGGGTGCTTGGGAAATTACACGGGTATAAGCCAAACTTCTAACTACTGGTGTTGCTACTGGTGAATCCATTCTCAGGATACTAGGGTCTAACTGTGCCAGTTTGGGTTTATGGCAATGGTTGTGATTGATCATTTTTTTGCTTGCTCGATCCATTGAATGACCTGATGACCAAGGCGAGTGCCGTCTAGTCGGTCTATCTCGCGCACTCCGGTGGGACTGGTGACGTTAACTTCGGTAAGATAACCACCTATTACATCGATACCGACAAAAATTAAGCCATCTTTACGTAGATCTGCGGCTATTTGAGCGCAAATTTCATGTTCTCTTGGAGTGATTTCGGTTTGGGCAACTGTACCACCAGCAGCCATGTTATTGCGAAATTCACCATGGGCAGAAAGGCGGTTGACGGCGCCAATGGGTTCACTGTTGAGTAAAATAATCCGCTTGTCTCCCTCCTTCGCTTCTGGTAAATAGGTTTGTACCATAACTGGCATTCGACCTTGGAGGGTACTGAGTTCAACTATAGAGTTGAAGTTGCGATCGCCCGGTTCTAAAATTAAAATCCCTTCTCCTGCTTTGTTACCCAGTGGTTTGAGTACCGCTCTTTCCTTGGCTTCTACAAATTGCCGGATCAATTGCTTATCAGCGGTGACGAGGGTTTCTGGAATGACTTTGGTAAATTGGAGGGCATACATTTTTTCGTTTGCCGCTCGGATACCTGAAGGACTGTTAATGACCAAGGTTTTGTTTTGGTCAATGTAGTCCAGAATGTAGGTGGAGTAGAGATAAGGGACTGTGACTGGTGGATCTGTCCGCATGAAGACGGCATCCATTGTTTCCAGGCAAAGGGCGGTGCGATTGCTCAACTTGTACCAAGTATTCACCGCCAGGTAACGTCCTTCCACCAACTGCACTGGTACAAGTTCCACTCTTTCTAGGACTGCCCAAGCTTTCCCCTCTACGACACTAAGTAGATTGGCTTGAGTTACCCAAATTTCATGTCCTAAAATTTGCGCTGCTTCCATGAGAGCAACGCTGGTATCGTGACACGGGTCAAGCTGATGGATGGGATCAATAATAAAAGCCAGTTTCACGCTTTCTGCCTCAATTGCCAGGAAATTCCAAGGTTGTTCAATTTTGATTATCCCTTTAAGAGTTATGAGTTACTATTCCTAACTCCTCACTCTTAACTTTTTTCCTTGCTTTTCAGTCTTGACTTTTGCGTAAACCTAAACATTGTTGGTAGATGCTAGTAGCTCATCCAGCTTGCCTTGAGCTTCTAGAGCATAAATATCGTCACAACCACCAATGTGATGGTTGTTAATGAAAATTTGCGGCACAGAACGCCTGCCATTTGCTCTTCGAGCCATTTGACTGCGTGCAGCCTCATCTCCATCAATGCTGTATTCGCTGAAATTCACTCCCTTTCTCGTCAGCAAATTTTTGGCACGGATACAAAACGGGCAAGTTCTCCACGTGTAAATTTCTACTTTTGGAGCCATAACATCCTCAACTTTCATTAATGTTTCTTAATTTTAAGATAATGTTGTTGTTGGCTGTCGGTGCTTGTCCCGTCTTTGCTCATCCTTAATTAGGTGCTAACTGAATTGATACAAAAAGATAAAAAAGGTTCTGGCAGGGCTAACAAACAGCACCTTTATTTTCCTTTTTTTTGTATTTTATAACACTTATTCAAATCCGTATTTATAAAGTATCCACTCGTCCGCCTGCTATTCAAAGACAAGGTAATTCAAGGGAATACTTTACCTGTCATTATTATATGTCCTTATGGAATGAACTGATAATATTGCAGTAACAAAACCTATAACTTCAGGGATTCTACTGAGAATTTTTAAAGATTAGAAGTTATTACCAGCATCTACGGAGAATAATTGTGTAAATTTTTTAGCTCAGGCTAACCATGAGGGAGCCAAGCTTGTTGCTTAGATATTACTTGCGGAAATCAACACCCTCATTTGATTTAGTTTCACAAATGCCTACTGCTTGAAAAAACAGACCAGAAGTGCATAAGCACTTCTGGTTCCAAATTTCAGCCTAATAAATACTTAGCAGTGTTGTTTAGCTCTGGGGGAAATGCTTTTTGTTTTTTTCATGACTACCAACGCACCCACAGCAAATAAACCGAGGGCAGCACTTGTACCAGGCTCAGGCACCTGTTGAGTCTGATTATATGTTCCTCGACCTGTGCCACTGTCACCGTTGAAGCCGTTACCGTCAATACTTTGATAGCGTACGCCGAAGTTACCTAAAGCAAATGAGTTAACAGCATTCTCAAAAGCAAGGGTGAAGGAAAAGTTACCAATACCATCATTGGTACTAATACCTCCATTGCTTCCTCCCTGACAGGTATTGCCGTTGGTGAAGCATACATCAATATCACCAAATTGATTGGGGAATGAGCCGCTGCGATCATTGCTAAAAAGCCCAGATACCCTTGTGTTTCCGGAACCACTTGGATCTCCGATGCCTACTAAAGAAAGTTGATTAGTAGAATTCAAGTCAGAGTAAACGTTAAAACCCAAGGCAGAAGTTCTAGATGTAATGCCATCACTAGATGTGTTATCTAGAGCGACATCAAAAGTTGCCTCATTACCAGCGAAATTTTTCAACGTAAAGAGTGCTGTAGACGAGAGTCCAGAAACATTTTGCTCGTTCACATTCCCGTCAAAGTTAAACTGGAAAGTCTTACCAATATCGCTGGATGTGAACTCTAGAAGTGGTAAGGGTCTGGTTGAAGTTTTCGAACTGCCACCAGGACTGTTGCTTGTTGTGGTATCGCTACCGGAACTAGCACTATTTGAATTGCCGCCTTCATTATTGTTGCTACTGGAATTGTTGGTTGTTGTGGTACCGCTAGTATCAACTGTTTTGCCACTAGATTTAGCTGAAGCTGAGGGAGCAAAAGTTAGACAATAAAGTCCGACTAGAGATGCTGTAGATATTCCAAAAACTAATTTTGACAAACGCATAGACATCTTATTTTTTTCCTTTTATTTAGTAACCAAACATTCAAGAATCTTCTATATATATTCTGTTTGGCTGTTTCTCCAATTATCTTGCCTAGCCTTGGAAATCGCCTTATTTATGGGCACATTTTAGTCATATCTTTATTTATTTTGCTGTTGTATAATATCTTTATATTTCAGCTTTTTTATAGATAAAAAATATAAAAATAATAAGTAAAAAACAGATAAAGTACTGAGAAAATACTGATACTTAAAGATTTCTTTTGAAGAACGTTTCCCAAAAAGGTCATTATTATTGGAAATGTATATCTCTTCCTTGGTAGGTTTCAAGAAGAAGCATTTAGTCCAATACTGTTCAGTTAAGGATTATTTGTGGAGATTTCATACGTGTAGAGACGTTGCAGTGCAACGTCTCTTGCATTGGTTATCGTTGAACAAATTTTCTGATCTGAAGCGTATCCGTATTTAGTCGGTTTCATTCAATAAAGTTGACCAGACGCGAAATTTCGCGTCTGGTCACAAACTAACAACTTATTCACTTGCAGATAATACAGCAGAATTCAGAACTCAGAACTCAGAACTCAGAAGTAAAAAGGGCTTTCTGTCTGGCTTTTAGACGACAGCGTTGTACTTCATTTACTTGCAAGGTGCTGTAATTGTGCAAGTTTATGTTTATTTAGTTGGAAAAGCCTACGTACTTACCCATAGGAAGCAGCATATTGAACCAGTTGACCGAGACGCTGGCGTAAGGTTTCTAATCCTAAACGCTTACTTGCAGAAATAAACACCGCTAGGGGAAACTCTTCCTGCGCTAATGCTAAAGTGTCGCTACCCGCTTCATCAATCTTGTTAAAGACAACCAGCGCTGGACCAGGAGTGACTGGCATTTGTGCCAAAATCTCCCTAACTGAGCGAATATGACTCAGCCAAGCAGGATGAGACAAATCTACCAAATGCAGCAGGGCATCGGCTTCTGTGACTTCCTCTAAAGTGGCGCGGAAGGCATCCATTAAAGATGCGGGCAATTCGTGAATAAACCCTACTGTATCCGTCACCAGAATCTCTTGGGGTTCACCCATCTCGCCGTGGGGAACAACTAGGCGGCGTGTGGTGGGGTCGAGAGTGGCAAATAACTGGTCTGCTGTGTAAACTTCAGCATTAGTCAGAGCATTCAGCAAGGTAGACTTGCCAGCGTTGGTATAACCAACAATAGCCACTGAGGGAACTTCCTGATGTTGTCGCCGCTGGCGCAACCGTTCCCGATGTGCCTGTAGTTGGTTGACTTCTTGTTGCAGTCGGGAAATACGTCGCCCAATAGCACGGCGTTCTGTTTCTAGTTTTGTTTCACCAGGACCTCTTGTACCAATACCACCCCCCAGCCTAGACATTGCCTGACCTCTACCAGTTAGTCGCGGTAGCATATATTCTAGCTGTGCGAGTTCAACTTGTAATTTACCAGCACGAGACTGAGCGCGTTGGGCAAAGATGTCCAAAATCACTTCGGTACGGTCAACCACCCGGACACCAATTTGCAATTCTAAATTACGGACTTGAGCGGGTGAGAGGTCACGGTCAAAGACCACAAGATTTGCTCCCAAAGTTTGGGCGGCTATGGCGATTTCTTGCACTTTACCTTCACCAACGACTGTCTGAGGATGAATGCGCGATCGCTTTTGCCACATCATCTGCAATACTTCTCCGCCAGCAGTCTCCACCAATCGTCCCAATTCTTCCAAAGTGTCTTGGAATTGTTGAGCAGTTATATCTTCAGTCATCACTCCTACCAGGAGGACGCGCTCATGGTCAGCGTCTACCTCTTGGGCGACAAATTCCCGTCGAAACTCTGCTTCCAGCCCTTCGACTAAATCCATGAAGTCCTGCTTTGTCAGCATATCCAGGCTCATCGGCGGCGATACGCTCCAGCTCGTATATGGGAGGTTACTCTTTTGTTCTGTCAACGCCAGAGTTGTGATGAGGGCGCGAGCGTCTTGGGGTGTCAGGTGAGCTAAGTAAGCTTCCTTGACATAGCCAGTCGCACCACCGCCCCGTCGTTGAAATCCCGAGCCGGTAATGTTTAGCATAACCAGAGCGTCCAACCGTTGCAGTGCCATAGCCGTCAGCGCCGTTTCATTAGGCGGTTCTGGCTTCAAGTGAGTGGCGATGCAACGAATACCGCTCAATCGTTCTGCGCCATAACGGGGCAATTCCAACGGTGGAATTTGCGTTTGACGCGGCGTACCTACCCCTACACGGATCACTTGTCCGCGACGGTTGAGGTAGGCACATACCGGCTGATTGATTTCAGTGCTAATTGCTGCCAGTCGCTGGGAAAACTCGGGCGTTGTGATGCGATCGCCCGGTATGCGCTGGTGATACAGTCGCTGTAATTGCTTCAGCTGACTTGACTTTAGACCTTGGAGATTACCGAAGATAGTCTCTATAAGCGTCTATGACCAGTTAAATGGTCCCCCGAATCCTGCTTTTTCTATTTTATATCACTGTTTTTGTGTCTAAACTCATACTTAAGATAGATGCTTTTGGATTCACTGCTTTCAAAGTTTTTCTATGACGCTATGTTTTTTTATAGTATAAGCCTGTACCCAATAGAGCAATGGTAACGACACGCATTTTTTCAGACCAAAGAGTTGTCTTGAGAAACATCAGCTGGCAGACCTTTGAAACCATGCTAGCAGAAATGGGAAATGACCGAGCCTCCCGAATGGCTTACGACAGAGGTACGCTGGAAATTATGACTCCACTCTTGCCTCATGAGTATTGTAAGTGCGTGCTTGAGCTATTGATTTTTGTTCTTGGGGAAGAGTTGAATTTAGAAATTTTTCCTACAGGTTCCACGACTCTTAAACGTAAAGATTTGCGGTGTGGAGCTGAACCCGATAGCAGCTACTATATCTGGAATGAAGCACGGGTGAGAAACAAAACAGCAATTGACTTGAATAATGATCCGCCACCTGACTTAGTGGTAGAAGTAGACTTGACCAGTTCATCTCTGGATCGATTCCAGATTTATGCTTCTTTGGGTGTTCCTGAGCTTTGGCGCTATGACGAAGGTGTGCTGCACATTTACCAGCTGCAACAAGGGGAATATGTAGAGTGTAATAATTCACCTAGTTTTGCACAATTGCCTTTAGTTGAAATTCCTCATTTTTTGGAGGAAAGCCAAAGAATTGGGGTGATGGAAATGACGCGAATTTTTCGTAATTGGGTCAGGAAACAGATTTAAAATTGCAGTTTAATATACGTATCCCATACCTGTTTCAACTGCTTTGCATCTGACTCGGAAATCTGACCAATTTTCACGAGCAACAAAGACTTTTCTAGACAGTCCAGTCGAGACAGACGCACAGTTGAAGCAACACGTAGACCACTTGCAGCCCAATCATTAAGCGGTACATCAGTCTGTGTACGTGGTTTGGCAGATGTGACTACTGCTGCAACAACATCATCCCCATCTAACCACAATACGAGTACTGGGCGCTTTTTATAACCGCCACCGCTTGTGAATGGAATATCTGCTACCCAAAATTCACCTGGTTGGATAGTCGTCATAAAGTCCTTCGTCTTCTGGTGCGTAACCTTTTAAAAATGCATCATGGCTACGGGTATTTACAGGTTCTTTTGCTTTTTGTTCGATGGTGATGATCCAGTGTCCTGCACCCACACTTTCAAGTAATGATTCTGGAAGATTCAATTTCTCCCCTGGTTTAAGTTCAATTTCGTAAGTCAAGTTTTTTAGTTCACTTTTCATAGATTTGTTTTTGGTATTTTCATAGTGTTAGTTTGGTTTTGTAACAAAATTAATCGCCTGTGTGCTGTCCTTGAATCAATGCCACAAAGCGCTCATCTTCACGAATACTGTCAAAATCTGATTCATTCTTTGCCCAATCCTGGCATTTATCAGGATTAAGATGAATTGCTTTTTCGAGGTTTTCAATTGCTTGTTCAATGTTACCTTGAAGAGCATAGCAGCGAGCTTTGTTGTACCAAGCCGAATGGTCGTCAGGTTTAAATTTCAGTGCTTGGTCGTAAGATGCGATTTCTTCTTCGTAGCGTCCCAAATTCCCCAGCGCATACCCCCGGTTGTACCAAGCCGAATGGTCGTCAGGTTTAAATTTCAGTGCTTGGTCGAAAGATGCTACAGCTTCTTCGTAGCGTCCCAATTCGTCCAGCGCATTCCCCCGGTTGTTCCAAGCCGAATCGTCGTCAGGTTTAAATTTCAGTGCTTGGTCGTAAGATGCTACAGCTTCTTCGTAGCGTCCCAAATTCCCCAGCGCAATCCCCCGGTTGTACCAAGCCGAATCGTCGTCAGGTTTAATTTTCAGTGCTTGGTCGTAAGATGCTACAGCTTCTTCGTAGCGTCCCAAATTCCCCAGCGCATTCCCCCGGTTGTTCCAAGCCGAATCGTAGTCAGGTTTAATTTTCAGTGCTTGGTCGTAAGATGCTACAGCTTCTTCATTATTTTGTCCAGATACATACAAATTTCCCAATTCAACGAGCAAGTTACCTTTACGACTGGGTGTTTGATGGTCTTCTGCAATGAGTTCTTGAATTTCTAGTATTTTTTGAGTTCTTTCTTGTGGAGTTAAGCTGAGATATTTTTCATAGTTTCCTTGTGAAAAGATATGGGATGACTCTTGCTCCAAAGTTTTTGGATCTATAGGAAATTCAAATAATCCGGAACGCCAGTCAAAAAAGTCTGGTGCGCGGTGAATCAAATATTTAATTGCAAATAGAGGTAGCAGGAAAACAAAACAGATATTAAAGTTGTCTCTAAAACGTTCCCGTTGTTGGTTGAGGTTAATTAAAACTGGTGGTACGCCTTTCCAACTATAGGAATAAATATCTTTACTATTCCAATTTGTCAATCTTTTACATTCTTCATACTTATAAAATGAATGCTCTAAACCTGTAATAAATAAAATATTATTTTTATTTCTCTGATAGTTTTCTTCAATGATCTTATATAAATTATCAACAGGTTCTTTTAAGGACAAAGTTTCTATATTCCTGTCGGCAATATCTTCTTTGACTTGAGCAATCAACTGCTCACCCCTTGCCGGAGAACAGCGCACAAATAATATGCTAAAGCCTTCTATAAAATTGAGAGTGCGGACTAGAGCCTTGTATTCTTCCTCTGGTTCCGGTGGTAAATCTTTATCCCAATCAGTTAGTTCCAAGTTCATCATATGACGGGTAAAGTTCTGTAAAAGCATCCTGAAATTCTGTGATTCCTTTTATCAGGGGATGAATATCATACCAACATTTTATTCCCCCTTCTGGATCTAGATAGCGATATTCCAAAATACAACGCTGAAATAATAAAGCCCTATGCATTTCATCATTATCTATTTGTTTTGAATAATAAACTTTAGCAAGTGCTTGCCATTCGTTAGCATAAACAGTATTACGATAAGTATTTCGTGCTTCGCTAATCGACCGTTGTAAAGCTCTGTTGGGAATGGGCAATCTATCAGTATATTTAATTGCTTCCTTCATTAATAGTAACAAATTTCGCACATGACCCCCACTCATCAAGCATAATTTCTCTAATGCTTCTGGCTGCTCAAATAAATTTCGGATAGAAAGATGAGGGTCAATCTGACTAATCCGTTTTTGCAGCACTTCCATAACTTTATCAATTCCGCGTTGGTAGCTTTGATTGTCAGGAGTTTGCACCATAATCATCGGCAACACTTGAGCATCAGCACCATAAATATCTCGCAAATCTGTAGCGCGGTTAGAGTAGACCATTGAAATTGGCACTGTGTAAATCAAATGGCAATCTAAGGCTTTAAGTTGTTCGCTACGGTCTATAAAAATCTGGTCATGATTGCTACGTCCATCTTCTTGAGATATTGGCACAATGCGATCTAGATTGTCAGCAATCACTACCAGTTGCTTATATCCTGGTGGTAAGTGTTTTTTTGCGTCTGTAATAAATTGATTCAACGCCTCAATCAAAGTTGTTGTATGGGGATTCACTCGCTCTCGTATTTTGTGCCGTGAACTTGGTACTGTTCTCAAATTGGCTGTGATTTTGGCAAATAAGGGAATTTGCTGTTCTATACTTAGAGTCTCTAAAGATATATCAGGTGCAAAATCTTTTAAATCTTGCCAACGGGATTTTAACCAATCCAGCAAAGGTACAGGACTAGCATTATCTTTTAATGCTTCTAGTAAGTGTCGTGTACAAGCTAGGAGAATATCCGTATATTGAGTATCTTCTGGATCAACATCTTGTTCATCAGCAGCAAAATAGACAACAAAGCAACCTTGCTCATCTAAAAATTTCTCGAGTCGCAGCAGTTCAGTGGATTTACCTGCACCGCGATGACCTGCATAAAGTTGACAAGTCATCCTATCTGAGTACAAAATTTCTCTACCGACCTCTACCAAGATATCGCCATCTCCCCGCACTTCCCCACAATCTACATAAGCTGGATCTCCTGCGGGTAATGGTCGAAATGGGTCAAAACTGTTGTATATGCGTTTTAAAGTTGCAAAATCTTGCACCATGAGTTGAACTCTTGTCATTTAGCGCTATATTAACCTGAAGTTTCCAATCTCCCCTTAAAAACGATAAACAAATTAGGAAAGCAAGGTTTTTATATTTGCCTGCGAGTTTCCAACACTCATTCACTAAGTTCTAATACTCGTCTTTGAGTTTTCAACACTCATCCACCCAATTTTCAGACTCGTTCACAAATTTCCAAGACTCATTCATGAGTTTCTGATACTCGCAAGCGAGTTCCAAAGACTCGTTGACGAGTTTCTGATACTCATCCACGAGTTCCAAAGACTCGTTGACGAGGTTTTGATACTCATCCACGAGTTCCAAAGACTCGTTGACGAGGTTTTGATACTCATCCACGAGTTCCAAAGACTCGTTGACAAGCTTCTGAGACTCGTCCGCGAATATCAAACACTCATTCACGAGAGAACTAACAGGAAACGTGAGAATTTCTGCTTCCCTCTTGCACAAGACGAGTTTGGTATAAGCTTTTCCGCCACCACTTAACAGCAGTTTGCAATTCTCCCGATAACCAATTATCAAACTGGGGATAAACTGGTAAACGCGGAACGAGTTCCCATCCAACTGGCTCTAATATTTCTTGCAATTCCTGATAATTAGGATGAGGATAATCAGGATTCACTTCATCTTTTGGTCCAATTCCGCCTAAATCTCTCGCACCAGCTTCTAAACAAGCGAGTAACCATTCGTCATCTTTTACTAAATTCGGCGGTATTTGAATGGTAATATCTGGCGGTAAAATTTGACGTGCGTGAGAAATCACTCTTGGCAGTTGATGAGGGTCAAAAGGTGGCGCGTCAAAAGTTTGCTGATTTCCTGGACTATGAGGTTGCAGGATAACTTCTTGAATGTGCTCATAACGTTGATGAATGTGGCATATGGCTTCTAATGTTTCCCACCAATCGTCTTGTGTTTCGCCAATTCCTAACAGTAATCCAGTGGTAAACGGTATCTTTAATTCTCCCGCCCACTGTAATTGTTGTAGACGCACTTCTGGTAATTTACTCGGTGCGTGTTTATGCACTGTCTTTAACAATTCTGGCGTTAACTGTTCCAACATCAGTCCCATTGAAACGTTAACTTTCTTCAATTGTTGCATTTCCTCAAAACTCAGCGGTCCTGCATTGGTGTGTGGTAGAAAACCCATTGCAAGAGCTAATTCACACAAATCATAAATCCGCTGAAACCACGCCTGACGTTGTTGCGACTGGGGATGCACTTCGCCACTGAGTATCAATATTTCACAAATGTCTTGGCTGTGAAGTGGTTTGAAAAGCTTTTGTGCTTCTGAGATTGTCATCCATTGGCTCTTGCCTGGGTCTGTGCGAAAGTTACAGTAGGCACAGCGATTGAAGCATTCATAAGTTGGAACAATTGTGTAAGCAGGACTGTAGGTGACTTTTCGGGAATGAGAAGTTGGCATAAAACTTGACTTTTGACAAATGAGGTCTTGACGACCCTCACGAGTAACTATGCAATTTAAATGCGTATTAGCTTAACCTTTGCGATATGTATGTCATCGCAGTGCTTCCAGGGGATGAACAACTCGCTTGCCCAGAGGCTTTCAGAAAAACAGCTACAATTCAGAGCGATCGCTGTTTTGGATGTATATACCGATAGATAAGTATCTGGCTCTCGATATCGAACAAGTCGTGTCAATCTTGCAATTGGATTAACCAAGCCCTTAACAAACGCAGGGTATAAGGGCGCATTGCCTTACGCCTCTACTCATCTACAATATCGATTACCAAAAATATATTTTTCTGAAAAGGCTTTACAAAACGCAATAGAGATATTAAGATATTTACAGAGAGGTAAAGAAACCTACCTCCACATCAGATACATACATAACACTTAAGTAACGCACTCATAAAACAATGACAACCACCTTACAGCGTCGCGAAAGCGCCAACGTATGGGAACGGTTCTGCGAGTGGATCACCAGCACCGAAAACCGCCTATACATCGGTTGGTTCGGCGTACTCATGATCCCCACCCTGCTAGCCGCCACCACCTGCTTCATCATCGCCTTCATCGCAGCTCCCCCCGTTGACATCGACGGTATCCGTGAGCCAGTTGCAGGTTCCTTAATCTACGGAAACAACATCATCTCAGGTGCAGTAGTACCTTCCTCCAACGCCATCGGTTTACACTTCTACCCAATCTGGGAAGCAGCTTCCCTAGATGAGTGGTTGTACAACGGTGGTCCATACCAATTGGTAGTATTCCACTTCCTGATCGGCGTATTCTGCTACCTCGGTCGTGAGTGGGAACTGTCCTACCGCTTAGGTATGCGTCCTTGGATTGCAGTAGCATACTCAGCACCCGTAGCAGCAGCAACCGCAGTCTTCTTGGTCTACCCAATCGGACAAGGTTCCTTCTCTGACGGTATGCCTTTGGGTATCTCCGGAACCTTCAACTTCATGTTAGTGTTCCAAGCAGAGCACAACATCCTAATGCACCCCTTCCACCAACTAGGTGTAGCAGGTGTATTCGGCGGAAGCTTGTTCAGTGCAATGCACGGTTCGTTGGTAACTTCCTCCTTGGTACGTGAAACAACCGAAACCGAATCTCAGAACTACGGTTACAAGTTCGGTCAAGAAGAAGAAACCTACAACATCGTTGCAGCACACGGCTACTTCGGTCGCTTAATCTTCCAATACGCTTCATTCAACAACTCTCGTTCCTTGCACTTCTTCCTAGCTGCATGGCCAGTAGTTGGAATCTGGTTCACCGCACTCGGTGTCAGCACCATGGCGTTCAACCTCAACGGTTTCAACTTCAACTCTAGTGTGATTGACTCTCAGGGTCGTGTGATTGGAACCTGGGCAGACATCCTCAACCGCGCTAACCTGGGTATGGAAGTGATGCACGAGCGTAACGCTCACAACTTCCCTCTGGACTTGGCTGCTGGTGAAGCTGCTCCTGTTGCACTCTCTGCTCCCGCTATCAACGGCTAATTCTAAATATGTAGAGACGCGCCATGGCGCGTCTCTACATTAAAGTAAAAAGCGTCTCCCGAGAGGGGGGCGCTTTTTGGTTTGAGCCGTCCAGTCCATAAAATTCAGCAAGAAAAGTCCAATAAATGAGTCAGTGACAATCATGTCATTTTTCACTTTGTAATGAGAAAATACATCTAGGTAAAACACAGCCGCTTGGCGATACTTCCTCAACATCATGGGCAATACTTTTGGGCATCTGTTTCGCATCACTACTTTCGGCGAGTCCCACGGTGGCGGTGTGGGAGTCGTAATTGATGGTTGTCCTCCGCAACTAGAAATTTCCGCTGAGGAAATTCAAGTAGAACTAGATAGAAGGCGTCCCGGACAAAGTAAGATTACAACACCTCGAAAGGAAACGGACACCTGCGAAATTCTGTCTGGGGTGTTTGAGGGCAAAACGCTGGGAACCCCAATAGCAATCTTGGTGCGGAACAAAGACACTCGCTCCCAAGATTATGATGAGATGGCGCTCAAGTACCGCCCTTCCCACGCGGATGCAACTTATGACGCAAAATATGGTATTCGTAATTGGCAGGGTGGAGGTAGGTCTTCGGCGCGTGAGACTATTGGACGAGTTGCAGCAGGTGCGATCGCCAAAAAAATCCTCCGTCAAGTTGCCAATGTCGAAGTTATTGGTTATGTCAAACGCATCAAAGATTTAGAAGGCGACATTGACCCCAACACCGTTACTTTAGAGCAAGTTGAAAGCAACATCGTCCGCTGTCCGGATGCTGAATGTGCAGAACGGATGATTTCACTAATAGAACAAACTGGTAGACAAGGTAATTCTATCGGTGGCGTGGTGGAATGCGTAGCGCGAAATGTACCGAAAGGTTTGGGTGAACCAGTTTTCGATAAATTGGAAGCAGATATCGCTAAGGGTGTCATGTCCCTCCCAGCTAGCAAAGGCTTTGAAATTGGTTCTGGTTTTGCAGGGACGCTGCTGACTGGTTTTGAGCATAACGACGAGTTTTATACAGATGAAAAAGGAGAAATCCGCACCGTAACCAACCGTTCTGGTGGAATTCAAGGCGGAATTTCCAATGGTGAAGATATCATCTTACGTGTAGCATTTAAGCCAACGGCAACTATTAGAAAAGAGCAGAAGACAGTCACGAATGAGGGTGAAGAAACAACTTTAGCAGGGAAAGGACGCCATGATCCTTGTGTGTTACCGCGTGCAGTGCCAATGGTTGAGTCGATGGTAGCGTTGGTGCTATGCGACCATCTGTTACGGCATCACGGGCAATGTAAGGTGTTGTAATCTATTTATAGACAATTGTTAGGGTGCGTTAGGCTTTGTCGTAACGCACCCTAATTTTAGTAATGAAACTACAGATGTAGGCGTAAGCCGTGCCGTAGACTACATAGATGCACACAGATAAATAACTAGTGTTAATCTGTGTGCATCTGTGGTTCTAAATATCCCTTAATCATACTTTTGCCAGAAGTCTATTGTTGCGTGCAGAAAATTTCATCAGCAATTAAATGAGTCAAATAAGTTCTTAAAAGGGTTGCATCTCAATGGATTTGATTACAATATTAGGATTAGCCGCCGCTACATTAACTACCTTTTCATTTTTGCCACAAATGATAAAAACATGGCAAACGAAATCAGCCAAAGATGTTTCCTTGGTTATGCTAATTACCTTCAATACAGGTATATTTTTGTGGTTAATTTATGGAATTTCTCTAAAAGCTTTGCCGATTATTCTTGCTAACGGTGTGACATTTGTTTTTAACCTCATAATTCTATGGCTTAAAATTAAATATAGATAACTATGTAATCAACAAACACCTGTGACATCTTTATTTACTGCTGAACGCCTTTTATTTACCCCTGCTACCCCTGACACCGATGCTATCCCCACCATCTTTGCCTTTCCTAATGAGTACAGCGTGGGTATTACTAGCCTTGGCTATCAGGTGGTATGGGCAACTTTGGCAATGCGTTCTGATGTACAGGTAAGGCGTTTGTTCACTGATACTCACGAACAACTTCCTAGAAAGCCGGAATTACTGGGTTTTTCCTTGTCGTGGGAACTGGATTATGTCAATATATTAAACCTGCTGGAATCTTTAGAAATTCCCATCAGAACAAATGCCAGAGATGATAATCATCCCATAGTTTTTGGTGGTGGTTCCGTACTCACAGCCAACCCCGAACCTTTCGCGGATTTCTTTGATGTCATTTTGCTGGGGGATGGGGAAATTTTACTGGGGAATTTTATTGAAGCTTACAAAGAAGTTAGAAACGCTGATAGACAAACCCAACTCAAAGCATTAGCACAAGTCAGGGGTGTTTACGTCCCCAGTTTGTATGAGGTGGAATATCTTGCATCAGATGGCGCTGTAAAGTCAATTCAACCGATTTCACCAGACATTCCCGCAGAGGTACACAAGCAAACTTACCGGGGAAATGTCCTCTCAGCATCAACGGTGGTGACAGAAAAAGCGGCTTGGGAAAATATTTATATGGTGGAAGTGGTAAGAAGTTGCCCAGAAATGTGCCGCTTCTGTCTGGCTAGTTATCTCACACTACCTTTTAGAACCGCCAGTTTTGAAGAATCCCTCATTCCAGCGATTGAAAAAGGATTATCAGCCACAAATCGCTTAGGATTATTGGGAGCTTCAGTAACTCAGCATCCGGAGTTTGAAGCTTTGCTAGATTATATCAGTCAACCAAAGTACGATGATGTACGTCTTAGCATTGCCTCGGTACGAACAAACACCGTTACGGTGCAGTTGGCGCAGACTTTAGCAAAACGAGATACGAAATCGCTAACTATTGCCGTAGAAAGTGGTTCGGAAAAATTACGACAAATCATTAACAAAAAGTTGCACAATGACGAAATTATCCAAGCAGCAGTCAATGCTAAAGCTGGTGGATTATCTAGTTTGAAACTCTACGGAATGGTAGGAATTCCCGGTGAGGAACCAGAGGATTTAGATGCAACCGTGGCAATGATGCGTGATGTTAAAAAAGCTGCTCCTGGGCTGCGCTTAACACTAGGGTGTAGCACCTTTGTTCCCAAAGCACACACACCTTTTCAGTGGTTTGGAGTGAATTCACAAGCAGAAAAGCGGTTGCAGTTTTTACAAAAAAAACTCAAGCCTCAAGGCATCGACTTTCGCCCAGAAAGTTACAATTGGTCAATCATTCAAACCTTGTTATCGAGAGGCGATCGCAGAGTTTCCCAGCTTTTGAAACTTACCCGCGATTTTGGTGATTCCTTGGGTAGCTACAAACGTGCTTTCAAACAACTCAAGGGACAAATCCCCGACTTAGATTTTTACGTTCATGCTAATTGGTCAACAGACCAAGTCTTACCCTGGAATCATTTGCAAGGACCCTTACCGCAGTCTACACTACTAAAGCATTTGGCTGATGCCACCAGTCATTTCAACTCGCCCCAAAAACAGTTACAACCATTAAACTCATAGCCGAAAACTTAATTTTTTGAACACAGAGGAACGCAAAATTAAATTCTTCCTCTGTGTTCTCTGCGTCTCTATAATTCGATATTATTAGGATAATGACTGTATATGCAAACAACAACTGAATATTACTGCGCCTATTGTGGCGAACCGAATATAACCTTCGTTGATTTAAGTGCGGGTGGACAGCAATCTTACGTAGAAGATTGTCAAGTTTGCTGTCGTCCTAATACTCTCTACGTTCGGATAGATGAAGATACTCTTGATATAGAGATAGATACCGAATATGAAGAATAAACTTTTCTACTGATTTTAAATTTAATATTTTTTAGTAATAGGTCATTGAGACTGGTTAATGGATAGTAGTTAGTAGTTAGTGGTTATTTGAAAATTCATTAACAACTACCAACTAACAACTACCGACTATCAACTATCAATTACCACTTGCAAAATCGAAAATTGTTAAAATGCTGCACTTCAAATATTCTTCAGTGATTAATGCACCAGTGGAAGTCGTTTGGAAATTTCACGAAAGATTAGATGTTTTGCAATTACTTACCCCACCTTGGCAACCAGTTCAAGTCCTCCGGCGGGAGGGAGGACTGGGCAAGGGGGCTATCACTGAGTTTCGTCTTTTCCTCGGGCCATTGCCTTTGCGCTGGTTAGCACGTCACACAGAATACGAAGAATATCGCCTGTTTTGCGACGAACAAATTTCTGGACCTTTTGATTCTTGGGTACACCGACATCTGTTTGAACCGGAAAATGGCAAAACCAGATTGACAGATGATGTTTCCTTTTCTATGCCAGGTGGACAACCTGTAGAATTTGCCAGTGGTTGGCTTGTACAAGTGCAGCTAGAAGCAATGTTTCGCTACCGCCACCACGTCACAAAACGGGAGTGCGAGTCAAGTTAAGTCAATTATTTCCATATCCAGCTTTTATTTATCTTTATTTTTCAAGCCTTGGCGAGAAACCCACTGAAGCAAACCAGGAAACAACCGATAAAAGCCCTGGGAAACATTCGCCGAACCTACCATGACCTCAGATTTTTGATTCTTGACTGCATCCCAGATGGCATTTGCCACATCCTCAGGCTTTTCCACCATAGGAACTTTCAGCACAGTGTTGAGCTGATCACGACGGATTTGAGCATCGTGCTCATCACTACCCCGAAAAACTGCCCGTTCCATCAAACTACTCTTGATTAAATTTGGATAAATGCCGCAAACATGAATACCTTTAGGCTGTAATTCCGCGTGTAGCGATTCTGTTAATCCTGTAACAGCAAACTTACTGGTGCAATAAACCACGACATAGGGGGTAGGGACTTTGCCGCCAATGGAACTGAGATTCACAATCGTTCCAGATTTCCGCTGCAAGAAATGAGGCAAAAGAGCATGAATTGTGTGGATATATCCCCATAAGTTCAGGTCTATCACTTGATGCCAATCGTTGAGCGAGAACCCGTCCACTGGTCCCTCTGCGAAAACACCTGCATTGTTAATCAGTACGTCAATATAGCCGTAATGATCCAAAGCCTTTTCCACCAGTGAGTTCACCTGCGATGGGTCTGTGACATCACAAGAAATCGTCAATGGCGCTGGACGACCAAGGCTTTGCACCTCCTGGGCGACGCTTTCCAAGCGGTCAAGGTGACGAGCAGTCAGTACCAGGTCATATCCTTTGCGGGCAAACAGAAGAGATGTTGCTTTCCCAATGCCTTGGGAAGCACCTGTAATGAGTACTGTAGGAGCCATATTCTTCAGTTAAAAACTTGATTTACTGTCTATTAGTTTGGGCAACAAAATTTAGGAAACCTTCTGACTTGCGTTAGATTTTCAATTTATAAATTCTCTTGGTATAGCTGATTACCACTTGCCTACAAAAAAAATCCTTTATTTGATCACCTCGTCAAACGTCCATTAACCTTTTGTGCTACAAATCTTTACATTAACCACTCAAAATCTCATCCTTTCGGCTAGTTGATGCTTTGGCACTACAGACAGATTGCGCTGACTAGGTAGATCACTACTATAAAGAGTGTACAAATACTTAAGGAAACTTAACAATGACAAAGGGGCCTTTTCCTACGGATGCAACTGAAAAGGCATATAACGGCAGCGAATCGCAATGCGGTTAAGTTTGGGTTTACTCCACAGTCCGAACTTTGGCAGGGTCGTTTAGCAATGATTGGTTTTATCGCTTACCTACTTTGGGATCTCAACGGCTACAGTGTTGTGCGCGACGTACTCAACCTGACTCACTAGTTTTGAAAGAACCCAGAACTCAGGAGTCAGAAACTAAAATTCTGGGTTCTGGGTTGTGAACTCTTCTCAAGAATTTTACCTACATCGCGTTTATACCAGCCAACCTTCAGACAAAAAAAGTTTTCGGTATGGCAGTTATGTATGTAATTATTAAAATAAATTAATATTTCTACATAATCCTAGTCTGGTGTTGCCTAACAGACAGCACTAATCGCTGATGGAATTGTTCTGTTAAGTGATTAGTGTACTTTGTCATTCGCTTATTTTTGTGAATTTTCACCTAAAACGGAGTAAAACCTTGATTCAACAATTAGAAAAACCGACCACTCATCAACTAAAACTTCCGAGTGAATCTACCACAGGACTGGTCATTGCTATTGTCATTATTGCAACTTGGGCAACTAGCTTAATTTTATTACTCTCAGTAGATATATCTAACTTTAATGTCTTGACTTTATTACTTGCTGTACTTTGGCAGACATTTCTCTACACCGGGTTATTCATTACGGCTCATGATGCCATGCATGGAGTTGTGTTTCCTGCCAACAGTAAAATTAATCATTTTATTGGTTCAATGTGTTTGATACTTTATGGCTGTTTATCTTATGAAAAACTTTTAAAAAAGCATTGGGTGCATCATCATAATCCTGCTAGTGAAAAAGACCCCGACTTTCACGACGGTACACATAAAAATTTCTTTACTTGGTATTTTCATTTTATGAAGGGTTACTGGAGTTGGGCACAGATCATCATCTTAATAATTATCTATAACTGTGCCCATCACATACTCCATATGCCTGAGGCAAATCTCACTGACTTTTGGGCAATACCCTCGCTTTTGAGTTCATTACAATTATTTTATTTTGGCACTTTCCTGCCTCATCGAGAGCCAGAAGACGGTTATAGTGAACCTCACCGCTCCCAAACTATCTCACGTCCGGTGTGGTGGTCATTTATCAGCTGCTATCACTTTGGTTATCACGAAGAACATCACGAGTATCCTCATGTTTCTTGGTGGCAACTGCCAGAGATTTATATGTTGGAGCGGTCAATAATTAACAATAATTAATACCAATTTGAAAAAAGAATGCAACACATCGGTTAAACCCCACCCGCCTGATCGGGCGGGTGGGGTTATCTGTCGCAAACATTTTTTAAATTGGTATAAGGCTTGTCTCACGCAGCGTAGTTATATACAGGAGTTTCAATCACACGGTCTGGACTTTTCCCGTTCAAAATAATCTGCTGCAAACACTCCACTGTTGATGGAGAGAAAAACTGCTCTCCTGTTTCCTCATGCACGCGAGCAGGCACATTCTCAATTAAGAAGAATTTGCCATTCAGTTCTAGTGTGTAGGTCACTCGTTTCTCAACGAGTGTTTCTTGCCAATTACCCGTCATTATTGTTGCTCCTCCTGTTCGTGAAGTCGTCGTTCCATTGCTTAGGATCAGGTTCGTATATTGTGATGATTTTGATTAACGCTCGAGTGGGATAGCTGCATTGAATATGAACTGGTCGTTCAGCTTCCGTCAAGCCACAGATGAGACAACTTGGACCATACTTGTCCTTCGGATAGTCGTCGATAACCTGTCCGTTAGCAATCGCTTCCTTAATTTCTCGGACTCGAATCTGACGCAAAATAGACTGGTCAACAGCATGCTTGGAGAACTCAAACTCTTCGCTTGCAACTTTACGACGAATTTCTTCGATCAATAGTGTCATGGAACTATTTTACTGGCGAGTGCTGTTGGTTGCACCCCAGTATTAACTACACCCCAGAACTTATCACGCCCTACTGCTGCCAAAAGATGTTGGTGTTTGTTGAGCAACATTTTCCAGTATCGCTGGACGCAGGCAAAGATACACAAGTGGACCGAAAAGTGGGACAAGCGCGGTTATCCAAAACATCTGAGGATTATTCCAACCTCGTCGCGCCATATCATCCCCAAGGACAGTTGGGAAGAGTAGGCAAAACAGGCAAAATGCTAAACTCATGCCATTCATAAAGCGATCGCTCTGAAACTGCTGCCAAAAACCTATCCAATCCCCAAGAAAAGCATAACCAATCAAACCAAGGGTGCTTAAACTGACGGTAACACTGAAAAAGCGAGAATCTAACACCTGTAAAAAAGCATCCTTGCGCCCAGAAAATTGTTGATTCGATTCCCTCAAAGCCAAATAAGGTATAAGACCAAGCGTACCCGAAGCGACTGACGCTATAGCAAAGGGCCAGAAAGGAATCCACTGCATCCTACCATCAAAGAACAGAACCCCACTGTAAATGAACAGCCACATACCAATTAGGGAGAATAGAGAGAGGATCACTGGATTTATATCTACCCAATTCAAAGTGAAGATATTTTTCAGCAGTGTCAGAGTTTCTTCTAAGTGCAGTGGAGGAGCAAAGAACAAAAGGTAGATGATAAATCCAGCCCACAATAACCAAAGAGCTATTTTTCTATTCATAATCTTAATTCTCAGCGGGTTGTTGCTGAGTTGGTATTATCTCTCCACTTGTTTCTCGTAAAGGTGGACGCATACATAAATACATCAACGGACCAAATAGCGGTATGAATGCTATTAACCAGAACAACTGAGGATTATTCATATTTCGCCGCGCCATATCATCTCCTAACAAAGCTGGAAACAATAGGCAAAGTAGGCAAAAATCTAAGCTCATCACATGGATAAAGCGGCTTGTTTGCCATTGCTGAATAAAGTCTCCCCAATTTCCTTGCCCTACACCATAGGAAACTATAATAGCTGTACCTACAGCCAGAGCGATACCCGTTAAGCGAGAATCAAGAAGCGCCAAAAGAGCATTCTTTTTGCCAGCAAACTTTTGACTTGGTTCCCTAAGGGCTAAGTAGGGTAGTAAAGCAAAAGCCCCAACTGCAAAAGAAGCTGAAGCAAACAGCCAAGCCGGAATTTTTTGCCCTCTACCATCAAAAAATATTAGGCAACTGTAGATAACAGGCCAGATGCCCATAATATTAAAGAGTGCCACCACTAAGGGGTTAATCCCTTGCCAGTTACCAGTGGAAAGATTTTTAATTAACTCGAATGTCTCTGGCTGATTAGGAGGGGCAAAGAAAAAGGCATAGGTACTAAATCCTAGCCACAGCATCCCAAAGGCAATTTTTCTGACCATGATTCAAGCTGGTTCTTACCAATTCACCAATTGTGCCGCTACAAGTTGCATCATTGATATGCTGTTATTTTATAGGTTTGAGAGCGCCCAAATTCATAAATCCGTACTAGGGATTGAAATAACTGAAAGCTTCCGACAGGTAATCAGCAGCAGCAGCCACGACTGCGATCGCACCTTCATAATCTAGGCGCGTTGGTCCCAAAACTCCCACACTACCCAGTGACACAGAACCTCGACGATAAGTGGAAGAAATCAACGAGCAAGTGCGTATCGGTTCTAGAGGATTTTCTGCACCAATACGAACCGTGACTCGTGGTTTACCCACTTCCTCCGCCTCCGGTTGTTCTTCAAATATTAACCGCCACAGCTGGTCTTGTTCTTCTTCCAACAGGTGGATCAGCATTTGTACTTGCTGTAATTGAGAAAACTCTGGCTGACGCAAAACTTCAGCAACACCGCGAACCATAATTTGTGTCGCAGATGGAGTCAGAGTGCGATGGGCGAGTTCCGCAAGTGAGGTTTTCAAGAATTCCCCATATATTTGAAACTCTCGGTCTAATTGACTCCATTTCAGGTTGGCTAATTCAGTGATGCTTCGCCCCCGTAAATGACTATTTAAAAAGTTAGATACAATCTGTAACTCACGGTCGATGACATCTGCATCTGCTTGTGTATCTTCCTGAGTTGGCGGTAAATCCATCACTGCTGAATGTGTCTCATATCCATCCGTCACCACAATCAGCATGACCCGTCCCGTTTCTATTTGCACCAGTTGTAAATGTCTCAACACTGCTGTTGCAGTTTGGGGCATGGTAATCAAGGTAATGCAACCACTTAAGGTTGCTAGGATATGCGCCGCTCCTTGCAGTAGAGCTTCCAAACTCCAATCCTCCCACTTGAGGCGGTTTTGTAGTGCTAGTTCTACCTCTCGTGCTAAAGTTTCAGATGGTGTAATTAACTGGTCAACATAGATGCGGTAGCCAGAGTCGGAAGGTATGCGTCCGGCAGAGGTGTGAGGTTGATAGAGTAACCCAGATTTTTCCAACACGCCCATTACATTACGAATTGTTGCTGAGCTAACACCAAGGTTGTACTCCTCAACAAGAGCTTTAGAACCAACAGGTTCTGCTGTGGCTATATAATGACGTATCGTTGCCCAAAGTATATGCTGTTGACGATTTGTTAACTGGACTTGCATAAGGAATTTTTTACTAAAGCCGAATTTTAAGCAAAGCTTGCAAAAATTTGTGGAGATAACTGTGAAAAGGATTAATAATAGTAAAGCAAGATAGCAAGCTGTTGGCTTCTACAGGAATACGTAAATAGAAGTCAACAAGAGTAAAGATTGCAGTACTGCCCTAGAAGAAAGAGCCTTTTAATACAGCGCAACTCTGTTGAAAAAGCTTGTGGATTTTAAGTAAAATAGCCCCCTACTTATGCATAATTCCATATGATTCTTGAAGTCGCTGTATTTCAAGTTACTAATTTCCTAACAGCTAAACAATATGCTTAGGTAGAGTGCCAATGTTTTTTGTGCTCAGGATACTTAGGCTTGCAATCCCAAACTCAAAGCAGGTCCGTTGGTGCAAAACACAAGCTAATACTGAGGAATCGAAGGGTCAACCAACGTTGAATAGGCATCAATTCCACCAGCAATGTTTTTCACATTTGTAAATCCTTGAATCATTAACCACTGACACATCTGAGCAGAACGAATGCCATGATGACACAGGACAAGGGTTTCAGCCTGAGGATTTAAGCGAGTGTTGACTTGATCTGCCCAGTCAGGAAATTGACTTAAGGGAAGATTGACAAAGCCATCAAGGTGGGCGATCGCCAACTCTTGGGGTTCGCGTACGTCTACTAGCTGAAGACTTGAATCACCTGAAGACAGGCGTTGTGCCAGTTCCTCTACGCTAATTTGGGTGATGGATTGTTCGGAAGGTTTGCCTACCATGAAGTTTTGATAAAAATCCTATACTATATTATATTGGCAGAAAATCTTCCTTCTTTGGAATGGGTAAGCACATAAGTGCTTTGATTAAGCTTAGATAGGTTTCTGCGTAAGTTTCAGTACTAAACTAATTTCTAGTAACACAACTGCCTTCGATATTCAATCAGGCGGTTGATTATTTGTGTTTGCGCCCCTAGCGGTATGTGTAAAAATTATGACGCAACGCTCATTTTTCAAAGTCTTAGCAGCGAGTATCATCATGCTGCTGTTGATTGGTACCACTGGTTGTAACGGGTTGTTCGCTAAAAGTTCGCTGACCCGCATCGTCCCTACTGGACAGTCAGATGCTGCCATATTCGTGTCTAAACAAGCACCAGTCATGGTGTCAATGCTAGTCAATCCAGACCGCTTGCAAGCGTTTGAGCGTGATGGGGAACTGTCAAAATTAAAAACAAGTTTACTAGCGAATACAGGTATAGATTACCAACAGGACATTAAACCTTGGCTAGGAAACGAAATGACACTGGCTGTCACAAGCTTAGACATTGACCACGACTCCGAAAACGGACAACAGCCAGGATATCTGATGGCACTAGCAACCACTCAACCGGAGAAAAGCCGCGAGTTTGTAGAGTTGTTGTTCTCCAAACGGGCATTGGCTGGAGCAAACTTATCTACCGAACAGTACAAAGGCGTCAAGCTCATATATGATAATCAGATCCCTTCAACGTCCTTAGAGAAGGAAGGAGTCAAAAAGCAAAATAGTCTTGCTGGTGCATCTGTAGGCAAGAGCTTTGTATTATTTGCTAATGATCCAAAAGTCCTGCGAGAGGCAATTAATAACGTACAAGCGACTGATCTTAATTTGACCAGTTCCAGCAAATACCAACAAGCCGCCAAACAACTGCCCAAAGAAGCACTGGCTGTTGCTTTCCTGAATCTCCCCACAGTGGCAAAATGGCAGAGGCTCAAACCTGAAGTCCAAACCTATGACAACCAAATTATTTCCCTAGTATCAAACCCCAAAGGATTGCTCGCGCAAACAGCTTTCCTGGCGAAAGAAGAAACTTCACCCCCATCTGCACAACTGTCTAAACCTGTGGGTGCGTTGCAGTATATCCCTGCTTCAGCAAGTTTGGCAGTGGCAGGGTCGAATTTGAGCGGTTTGGGTGACAGTGATTTAGCCCAACTCTGGGAACAAGTGACAGCAGCCCTATCTGCTTCCACAGAAGATGTCACTTCTAGATTGCTACCACCCTTGGTAAGTGTTCAAAAACGTTGGGGCATAAACTGGAAAGAGGATATTTTCAACTGGGTGCAAGGAGAATACGCCATAGGATTGTTACCCCGTGGGGAGCAAACAACTCCCGAGTGGATTTTTGTGGTCCAAAAATCAGAAGGGACACCAGCAGCAATCTCTCGTTTGGATAAACTCGCCTCATCAGGAGGACTCTCGCTGAATTCCTTTAACCTGGATGAGCAACAAATCTCCGCTTGGACACAGTTAAGCGCTGCTCTCAATAAATCTACTGCAACAACAGACCGAGAATCATTCGCAATCCAGGCAAAGGTTTTAGGGGCGCGTGCTGATGTAGGGAATTACGAGATTTTCGCATCCTCTATTGAGGCAATAGATGCAGCTTTGACAGCCAAGGAGAACTCCTTAATCAACAATCGTAATTTCCAAGATAGTATCGCTGCTATCCCTCAACCTAATCAAGGCTATGTGTATATCGACTGGGCAAAGAGTCAAGACATTTTAGAGCGTCAACTACCAATTCTTAAGTTTGTGGAAATCCTGGGCAAGCCGTTTTTCCAAAACCTGCGATCGCTCACAGTTAGTAGTTATGGGAGCGACACGGGATTACTCAAAGGCGGCGTGTTTTTCCAATTCAATAGCTAGTTCAATTCCGAAATTTCCACAAACAAAGCTGTAGCTGTTCATGGTACAGGGAGTACAGAGGATGCAGGGGAATGAAGAGGTTTCCTCTTGTTCCCCTGCTTTCTTATGTTTCTGTCGCTTGAAACTCAAAAGAAAAAAGCTTGGGATTTTGAACAATTATGCATGGCACATAGGACGCTAAGATAGAGTTTGACTTGATTGGCAAAACTAGGGTACTAGAAGCGTGCTATCTACACTCATTGCTGACTTCCGCATCATCTTTGAACGCGATCCTGCTGCTCGTAACTGGTTGGAAGTATTGTTTTGCTATCCCGGTTTGCAAGCTCTACTCTTACACAGGCTAGCTCATTGGCTGTATAGCATTGGTCTTCCCTTTATCCCCCGCTTAATTTCCCACATCGCTCGATTTTTGACCGGAATTGAAATCCATCCTGGTGCAGTGATTGGACATGGTGTTTTTATTGACCACGGAATGGGTGTGGTGATTGGGGAAACGGCGATTGTAGGAGATTATACTCTGATTTATCAAGGTGTCACCCTTGGCGGTACAGGTAAAGAATGTGGCAAGCGCCATCCTACTGTGGGCGAGAATGTTGTCGTCGGCGCTGGAGCGAAGGTATTAGGTAACATCCAAATTGGTAAAAATGTCCGTATTGGTGCTGGGTCAGTTGTATTGCGGGATGTACCAGCTGACTGTACCGTGGTTGGCGTTCCAGGTCGAATTATCTATCGCTCTGGCGTTCGAGTTAACCCACTAGAACACGGAAGTTTACCAGATGCTGAAGCCCAAGTGATACGTGCTTTGGTAGACCGCCTTGAGCAACTCGAACAACAAATTCAACAGTTGCAACAAGTACAACAAGTACAACAAGTACAACAAGTACAACAAGTACAACAAAAAGTTTCAGTTCCTTCCATTAACCCAGTGCAAACACCTCACGCCTCAAATTATCAAATTTCAACTGATGACGTATGTTTGAGCGATCATACTTGTTGCCGCTTAGAAAATAGAATAATAGAAGAGTTTCTGGATGGAGCTGGGATTTAACTCCTAACACTGCTAATTTCTAATTACTAATAGCTAATCGTTAAACTGATTGGATAGTTCTGCTTGCCCAATCTTCGTTCGATGAGCAGCCAGAGGGTGAAATGTTCCAAATTAGATTTATAGAGATTTTTAATCAATGAAATACACCCAACTGGAAGAGTTTATTGGGCTGCTCAATTTTAACAAGACAGTGGAGATTTTTCTCAAATTTGGGTCATTCAGGGATTAACCTCAGTAGTAGACCAACCCTGAGACTGCTCCCAATGATAACACCAACGATTTTGGGGTTCGCCCCGCAATTCTAGATGATCTACCTGAATGGGATCAAGTAATAATAGGCAAAAGTTAGGTGAGGGACTAGCGGGATCACTAAGAGGTGGAGAAAAAGCTTCTTGGTTAGCTCTAGGTTTACCAGGATGGGGCCAAGCGAATTGTAAACGAGCATTATCTGAAAGGTCTTGCCACGTTGACTGACGGGCTGTTTGCAGTTGCGGATCAGGATGATTGGCATCAATGAGAGTTAATTCTCCGGCAATGCGGAATTGTTCGCGAGTGATGGTAAAATACCAGCAAACTTCTGCCCAACGTTGATGGAGTATTTGAGCGAATTTTTGGCTGCGCGTATCTGTAATGATTTTAAGCAGATTGGTATCGCCTAAAAATCCCCGAAAGACAACAGTACGATTAGCAGGGCGTCCGTCAGCTTGGACAGTTGCCAGTTGAAAGTAGCGCGAGTATGGTTGGCTACGGTTACGATGAAGGGCATGGGCGAGGGGAGAACGCCAAGGGGCAACAGACATAGGAAAACGTTACTACAATAAGTGCAGCCCTACACGTAGCGCAAATCTCACAATTTTTCAATCTTTACCCTCTCATTCACTTGGCGTATAGTCATAATCTATGTCAGCGAGCAACAAGACTTGATTATGGTTCGTGAGCTTGAAATAAAACGTCAGAGTGCAAAATTTCCAGAAACTGCCCCAGCTGCTAACCCAGTGTTTTTTAGAACCTATAGCCGCCGCAAAGAGGTGGGGGTGAGGGAGACTTGGGATCAGGTGTGCTCCCGCACCCTAATCGGCTTAATCACTATCGGAAAGCTACTTCCACATGAAGCTGATATCCTACAGCGGATGCAGCGGAACTTGAAAGCATTACCCAGCGGACGTTGGTTGTGGGTTGGCGGTACGGACTGGCTAAAAGAGCAAAAAAACTTTTCTGGGGCATATAATTGTACCTCTACCAACCTGCAAGACTGGAGCGCTTTCGGCTTGATGGTAGATTTAGCAATGATGGGGTCTGGTACTGGAGCAGTGTTAGAACCACAATATATTAACCAGTTGCCCTCCATCCGCAATCACCTTCAAGTACAAGTGCGGGGTGAGATTGGTAGTACTCCTGCTGGTGCGCGTCGTGAGCAGACAGAAGTCAAAATAGAAGGCAATCTCGTCACTATTTTTGTTGGCGATAGCCGTCAAGGTTGGGTGAAATCATATCAAAGCCTATTGGAACTCTCAACCGATGAACGATTTTCAACAGAAGTTCAAGTTATTGTGGATATTAGCGACGTACGTAAAGCGGGAGAGGCTCTCAATGGCTTTGGAGGTGTTGCTAATCCCGTAAAATTGCCCGAACTTTACCAGCGTTGTGCATCCATTCTAGATAAGGCTGTTGGACGACAGTTAAATTCTGTTGAATGCTGTTTATTAATTGATGAAGCAGCTGTGACAATCGTTGCAGGCAATATTAGGCGTTCAGCTGGCATACGTCAAGGTTCAAGTCAGGATCATTTATTTGCAGATGCCAAAAACAATCTTTGGCAGCAGGATGAAAATGGCAACTGGCGCATCGATCCAGAGCGTGATGCTTTGAGGATGGCAAATCACACAAGAGTTTTTCACCAAAAGCCCACATTAGAAGAATGTATTGATGCTGTCCGCAAACAATACTCTAGTGGCGAAGGTGCGATTCAATGGGCTGGTGAAGCTGTAGCAAGAGCTAACTGCGACCTTTTGAGAAATTATGAACAAAAAGTAGATTTTCTCAAGGCTTATGCTCAAGGAAAAGCAAAAGATTGGTTGCAACAGCAATATCCTGAAATTCCTGCAAGTGAGCTAGAGCATCGTTTAGCTCGCTATGGTTTAAATCCGTGTGGTAGATAATAATTTTGCCTCACGTTAAAAACCGGGGAAATTCGGTGAACCCTGCGATTGGGAATACCGAGGTAATCAGAGGAACTCAAGCACCTGTGACACCGTACAGACTAGAGAGTGAACCTTTTTAAACCACAAATAGAAAGTCAACGTTGGGGTTTAATAAAGAATATAATCTGGGTTTTACCCCCGTTCTTAAGAACGGCTCCACGAGTCTCCGGCTACTATCGTTAGTAGAAAATATAGTCGGATCTACGGGGAATAAGGAACTCGTAGAACTAGGGGATAAAAAGCCTCTAGGATAACAAAAATGGAAATTATCGGCTCGAATTTTCACTGCAACTTAGCAGAAATTCACCTAAATCAAATTGCCCCAAATAACTACAAGGAACAAGAAGAGGCTTTCACTGCTGGTGCGCTCTCTGTAGTCGCGCTTTTGCATCATAAATTTATTGAACCACGCTACCAATACAGCCGTGAATTAGACCCGATTGTGGGTGTTTCTTTCACAGGGTTATTTGATTTCTTTGTCAAGGCTTTTGGGGTTGATTGGTTGCGCTGGTGGGAAAAAGGAAGACCCGAAACGGCTCAAGGATTGGCGTTTAAGCGTCAGGAGGAAGAATACCTAAGTTTTTGGAAAAATACTGTGCAGGGAGTCGTTTGGGATTACTGCGATCGCCATAATCTCAAACGTCCCAACCGCTGCACCACAGTCCAACCAAGTGGCACTAAGTCCTTGTTAACAGGAGCCAGCCCTGGATGGCATCCCCCCAAGGCGCAAAGATTTATTCGTCGGATCACCTTCCGCAAAAATGATCCTGTAGCGTTGGCTTGTCTTGAATATGGGTACACTATTATACCCTCTCAATCAGACAAGGATGAACAGGGTAAGTTGTTGAACGACCCGTTTGATCCGCGAGTGAGCGAATGGCTGGTGGAAATTCCAGTCGCCGTACTTTGGGCAGATTTACCAGGCGCTGATGAGATAGACATCAGTAAATTTAATGCGATCGCCCAGATGGATTTCTATATGCAAGTGCAGAAATTTTACGTCACACATAACACCTCTGCTACCATTGAACTGAGGGAAAATGAAGTGGAAGCCTTAGGAACTCGCATCTATGAAACTATCAGAGATGATGAAGGCTACATTAGTGCTGCGCTTTTGGCACGATTTGACGACCATCAAACTTTTCCTCGCTTACCCTTTGAGCCAATAACAAAACAGCAGTACGAGCAGCTGATGAAGGAAGTGGAAATGCGTCGCAAAACCGATGATTTTCATGCTGTTTTGAGCCGCTACGATTTCGGTGAGTTAATGGAAGCAGGACCAGCCGGTTGCGACTCTGATAAGTGCTTGATGCCTGAACAAAATTCGATGTAAACAATATCGACAATAAAAGCGGTAGTTGTCGTGGGAATCCTACACTACCGCTTATTTTCTGCCCACAACATACCATTCAAAGCTGCTAAAACTGATAACACTGCCAAGGAAAGCACCATCCAACACGTTACGATCGCTTTAATAGTCCTAATTTTTAACTTAGTGCCAGGAGATTCTTCATGTTCGTTGATGAATTAACACCAATATTCAAACAATTTACCCAGCACCCAGTGTCATTTATGGGCGGGTTTTTCTCTGGTTTGCTTCGACTCAACCTTGCTGATGACCCCGTTAAAGGCTGGCTCTCCCAACAACTTGGCTCAAGCACCTACACGACTTCTACACCCACTGAGGCACATAATGGCAAAGCTGGTGGTCCTCAGTCAATTAGTATTGAATAGAGTTCAGATGTACTGATTTTTCAGGAAGTCTCACCCGAACACGCAAAGGTATCTAGTGTACCTTTGCGTCTTTACACAAATTTATCATTTGTCTGCCAATTCTTTTTATTAAAACATATCATATCCCTTTGTGCCTCCTTCATCAGGCTAGACGGAAGGATAATCTAAGGTATTACACAGAACTAATATCAGCTATTATCAAAAGCGACACATCAAAAGTTTTAAATTTCCGCATCTGCACAAATAGGTAGATTTCTTAACTGAAACTTAGAAAAAAACAAACAAAATTCTATTAACCTATAAAAAATATCAGCACATATAAGTGAGACTGATTCTAACAAAAAATTGTTTGTAAAATCTCATACTTTGAAAATTGACGCAATCAGTTATGATATGTAGCGTATGCGAAAATTCAGCCTGACCATTGGCTAAGTCCTAAGAAGAAGTTTCCTTGTTGGTTCCTTTTCTTCTACAACATTTGCCATTGGTGAATCAGGTGAAACGAAAGCAATGCCTGCTATTGGTTTTACCTGTTTTCAAGTTGAACTCTTCGCTCTTCGTTGCGACTTACGTGATTCACATGACTATTTACGTTGGAAATCTTTCCTACCGCGCTACAGAAGCAGATTTAAAACTGGTATTTGCAGAATACGGTGAGGTCAAAAGAGTTGTGTTACCTACTGACCGCGAAACAGGTCGACTACGCGGTTTTGCCTTTGTAGACATGATTGAAGATGCCCAAGAGGATGCAGCCATTACAGAGTTAGATGGTGCTGAATGGATGGGTCGCCAACTCAGAGTTAATAAGGCTAAACCGCGCGAGGAGGAGCGACGAAGTAGTTGGGTGAAAAAATAGTTTCAAGAGCAATGAAATATAATATTAGCAAATTATTTTCTAGTTATGCAAGCTATTAAGTGCTGAAATATCTAGAAATAATCAATCAAGTGATTTGATAGACACAGATCCGACGAGTTATGACTCCTAAGATAGTAGTCATGATGAGTCGGTTTTTAAAATACTAAATGTGTTTAAATTCCCATCTTCAATTAGGTAGACTTACTCAAGTATAGCATTCCTACTTGGCGATTTAGCTTGGTATAGACCCACAGGGAGTTCATTTCTTTAGTTTATCTAAAATCACATCTAAGTTGTCAAAATACCTCTCTAAGATAGAGGCAGCAACTACAAGTTGCAACGCACGGGATGAACCAAGCAAACACCTAGTCTCTAGGGAGGACAAAAAATGGCTACAGCGCCGGAATCTTTAGAGTTGGCTAGCAACGAAGTAGCAGACAAGGCGTTAGATCGCGATTGTACAACATTATCCCGTCATGTCCTACAGCAACTTCACAGCTTTTCGCCCCAGGCGCAGGATCTGAGTGCGTTGATGAATCGGATTGCCCTCGCAGGCAAACTGATTGCTCGTCGCCTCAGTCGCGCCGGCTTAATGGAAGGGGTTCTTGGATTTACAGGGGAAGTCAATGTGCAGGGAGAATCCGTCAAAAAGATGGATGTCTATGCCAATGATGTCTTTATCTCAGTTTTCAAGCAAAGCGGTTTGGTCTGTCGCTTAGCTTCTGAGGAAATGGAAAAACCCTACTATATTCCTGAAAACTGCCCCATAGGTCGCTACACTCTTTTGTATGACCCGATTGATGGCTCATCAAACACCGATACAAATCTCAGTTTGGGTTCCATTTTTGCGATTGTGCAACAGGAAGGAAGCGACCTAAATGGTGAAGCTGCTGACCTGCTAGCTCCTGGACGCAAGCAAATTGCCGCAGGTTACATATTATATGGTCCGAGCACAATGCTGGTCTATACTATTGGTAAGGGAGTTCATTCGTTTACCCTCGACCCCAGCTTAGGGGAGTTTATTCTCACCGAAGAAAACATCCGGATTCCTGATCACGGTTCCATATACAGCGTCAACGAGGGGAATTTTTGGCAGTGGGATGAACCGATTCGGGAATATGTGCGCTACGTCCACAGAACAGAAGGCTATACCGCCCGCTATAGTGGGGCAATGGTAAGCGATATCCATAGAATTTTGCTTCAAGGCGGGGTGTTTCTCTACCCAGGCACACTACCGAAACCAGAAGGTAAACTACGCTTGCTTTATGAATCTGCTCCCCTAGCCTATGTCATTGAGCAAGCAGGTGGTCGCGCCACTACAGGACACATGAATATCTTAGACGTGGTACCGAAAAAACTGCACCAGCGCACGCCTTTGATTATTGGCAGTCCACAAGATGTTGCAAAAGTGGAGTCTTTTATTCAAAACGGTCACTAGAAGAGCGTGAAAAGCTCACTCTAGGGTGCAGTAAGCGCGTAAACCATTGGTTAGTAGTTAGTGGTGAACCAGTACTGCGGGAGGGAAACCCTGCCGCAGGTAACTGGTGAACCCGAAGGGTTAGTGGTTGTTGGTAAGTAGAACAACGAACAAACTAACAAATAACTACTAACAGCCTGACAAAAGTCACTTAGACAGATCATTAGCAGGAGTCAAACGGACAGCTATGGCAACTAATCAACTACTGGAAATTAAGAAGTACGGTCAAAGCATCTGGATGGATAATTTGAGCCGTGATATTATTCAATCTGGCGAACTCAAAGACCTGGTTGAAAATAAAGGAATCTGCGGGATTACCTCCAACCCAGCCATCTTTGAAAAAGCGATCGCCGGTAACGCCATTTATGATGCCGATATTGAAGCGGGAATCAAAGCAGGATTGCCAACATACAAAATTTATGAATCCCTAGCTTTTGCAGATATCCGCAACGCCTGTGATATACTGCGCCCTGTTTATGACGCAACTGATGGGTTGGATGGTTATGTAAGCATCGAAGTCCCACCAACTATTGCTCATGATACCGAGGCAACAATCAAAGAAGCCCGCCGCTATTACCAAGAAGTTCAACGGGAAAACTTGATGATTAAAATTCCCGGTACAGAGGCGGGTTTGCCAGCAGTGGAGCAAGTCATATCCGAAGGAATCAGCGTCAACGTCACCTTGCTGTTCTCCGTCCAAAGCTACGTCAACACAGCTTGGGCTTACATTCGCGGCTTAGAAAAACGGGTTGCACAAGGTCAGGACATTAGCAAAATTTCCTCCGTTGCTAGCTTCTTCCTCAGCCGGATTGATAGCAACATTGACGGTAAGATTGACGCCAAATTGAAAAAAGGCGTTGATGACATTACCCAAGAAGCCAAGCTCAAAGCTGTCAAAGGAAAAGTGGCGATCGCCAACGCTAAAATTGCTTACCAGGAATACAAAAAGATTATTCAGACAGAGCAATGGAAAGCATTGTCCGCCAAAGGTGCTAACGTGCAACGCCTCCTGTGGGCAAGCACCAGCACCAAAGACCCCAGCTACAGCGACGTGATGTATGTCGATGAGTTGATTGGTCCTGATACAGTGAACACCCTGCCACCAGCGACGATTGAAGCTTGTGCTGATCACTGCGATGTTGCAGCTCGTGTTGAAACAGGCGTAGAAGAAGCTTATAACCTGATAGAAAGCCTCAAAGACCCAGACATCAACATCGATATCAACAAAGTGATGGACGAATTGCTTGTTGATGGTATCGATAAGTTTGTCAAGCCCTTTGAATCGCTGATGAACTCCCTAGAAACCAAGGTTAGACAGTTGTCGCCTGTGTAGGAACTAGGTTTGTAGTAAGCGCTTAAGCGCTTACTACAAGCCAATCCCCAATCTTTAATCCCCAATCTCACATCCAAAATCGAAAATTGTTATGGTCAGTCTGCTAGAAAATCCCCTGCGCGTGGGTCTGCAACAGCAAGGGATGCCCGAACCTCAGATTATAGTCATCTTTGGTGCTTCAGGGGACCTTACCTGGCGCAAACTAGTGCCATCGCTTTATAAATTGCGACGGGAACGGCGTATTCCACCAGAAACCACCATTGTGGGTGTGGCACGTCGAGACTGGAGCCACGACTACTTCCGCGAGCAGATGCTCAAAGGCATGAAGGAGACTGGCGGCGATTTCGGTCCAGAGGAACTCTGGCAAGACTTCTCCCAAGGTCTGTTCTACTGCTCTGGGGATATAGACAACCCCGAAAGTTACCAGAAACTGAAAAACTTTTTGAGCGAATTAGACCAGAAAAGGGGAACCCGGGGAAACCGGATGTTCTACCTTTCCGTTGCTCCGAAATACTTTCCTGAGGCGATTAAGCAGCTAGGCTCTGCGGGGATGTTGGAAGATCCCTACAAGCATCGTTTGGTGATTGAAAAACCCTTTGGTCGGGACTTGGCTTCTGCTCAGAGCCTTAACCAAGTGGTGCAGAAAGTTTGCAAAGAAAACCAAGTCTACCGCATCGACCACTACCTGGGTAAAGACACAGTTCAGAATTTGCTGGTATTTCGCTTTGCGAATGCGATTTTTGAACCGTTGTGGAATCGTCGATTTGTTGACCACGTTCAGATTACCGTGGCAGAAACCGTGGGAGTTGAAGACCGGGCTGGTTATTATGAAACCTCCGGTGCGCTGCGGGATATGTTGCAAAACCACCTGATGCAACTTTACTGCCTCACCGCAATGGAGGCACCCAACGCAATGGATGCCGACAGTCTCCGTACGGAAAAAGTGAAGGTACTCCAAGCTACGCGTCTAGCTGATATCCAAAATCTACACCGTTCAGCAGTGCGCGGTCAGTATAGCGCTGGCTGGATGAAAGGTAAACCCGTGCCTGGGTATCGACAAGAACCAGGAGTTAATCCCAACTCCACAACACCCAGCTATGTGGCAATGAAGTTTCTCGTTGACAACTGGCGCTGGCAAGGAGTTCCCTTCTATTTGCGTACCGGCAAGCGTATGCCTAAAAAAGTCAGTGAGATTTCGATCCACTTCCGTGAAGTTCCTTCTCGGATGTTTCAATCCGCCGCGCAACAAATGAATGCCAACGTTTTGGCAATGCGGATTCAGCCGAATGAGGGAATTTCCTTGCGTTTTGAGGTCAAGATGCCCGGTGCTGATTTCCGCACCCGTTCGGTGGACATGGACTTTAGTTATGGTTCCTTTGGCATCAAAGCAACTTCTGATGCCTATGACCGCCTGTTCTTGGATTGTATGATGGGCGATCAGACATTGTTCACACGGGCGGACGAAGTGGAAGCCGCTTGGCAGGTCGTGACACCAGCCCTTTCCGTTTGGGATGCGCCCGCAGATCCGACGTCAATTCCTCAGTATGAAGCTGGTACTTGGGAACCAGCCGAAGCGGAATTCTTGATTAACCAAGACGGTCGTCGCTGGCGCAGACTTTAGATTTGTAGTTAGTGGTTAGTGGGTAGTGGTTAGTAGATAGTGGTTAGTGGGTAGTGGAACAACTAACAACTAACTACTAAACAACTAACAACTAACAACTAACAACTAAACAACTAACAACTAACAATCCAAAATTTGCTATGACTACCCAAGCTCCTACTATTTTTTCAATTCAAGCCCCGAAGGATGTTTCGCTCTCAGAAATTGAAGCGGAACTGAGCCAAATTTGGCAAAGTTATGGCATGGCCGGTGAAGATGGTGCCCTGCCTGCGGCTACTCGCGCCACGACTTTTACCCTGGTAGTGTATGAACCAGAAGAAACCCAGCAACTGTTGGCTGCTTTGGGATTTTACAACGGTCCAATTGATGGGATTTTAGGACCGCAAACCGTAGCAGCACTACGGGAAGCGCAAAAAGCTTTTGGACTAGATCGGACGGGGAAGGCAACTCCGGAAATGCTCACCCGACTGCGAGAAGAAGTTGCCAAACGTCACAGCAATGGGGCAACAGGAGACAACGGTTCTGGTGGTGTGTCCTATGCTCCAGAAGCCACCAGCCCCCGAATTGCTGATGAAATTGCTAGCCGTAACCCCTGCCGCATCATTGCCCTGTTTCCCATAACTGGTGAAGACGTAGGGGTAAAAGCTCAAGTCTCTGCCTACTGCCCAATCCAAAAGCAATCTTCAAGTACACTAATCTGCTGCGAATACATTACTCTAACAGGAACCGCTGCTGCTTTGGAACGCATAGGTGGCATGATTCCAGCATTGCTAATTGGTGGCTTGCCAAAGTTTCTCTGGTGGAAGGCAACGCCAGACCCCAACAACGCCTTATTCAAACGACTGTCGGCAGTCTGCAACAACGTTATTGTAGATTCCTGCAACTTTAACAAGCCAGAAACTGATTTGCTGAGCCTGCAAGAGTTGGTAGAAGCTGGTGTACCTCTAGCAGACCTGAACTGGCGTCGTCTTTCCGGATGGCAGGAGTTAACAGCGGAAGCTTACGACCCACCCCAGCGTCGTGCTGCTCTGACAGAAGTTGATAAAGTAAACATTGATTACGAAAAAGGCAACCCTGTGCAAGCGCTGATGTTTTTGGGTTGGCTAGCGAGTCGGTTGCAATGGCGTCCGGTTTCTTATCAAAAAGAAAGCGAAGATTACGACATCACGCAAATTCACTTCGTAGCACATGACCAACGGCAAATACAAGCCGAGTTAGCAGGAGTTCCAGTTGGTGATGTAGGTGAAGTTGCTGGGGACTTGATTGCCTTGCGCCTAAGTTCCACCAATGTGCAAGCCAACTGCGGTACCCTTATCTGTTCAGAAACTGGTGGTTGTATGCGGATGGAAACACAAGGTGGTGCCCAGTCTACAGGTGTGTTTCAACAGGTGAGTTCACTTTCTGAGCAAAAGGCAGAAGCTTTGGTGAGTCAGCAGGTGCAACGCTGGGGTCACGAGGCACTTTTTGAAGAAAGCCTTGGTGTCACAACCCAAATTCTCAAATTAGGACTTAAGAAGTAAGATTATGGAGTTAGGAGTTTTGACTCTTAACTCCTTACGAGAAATTTATGGCTTTAGTCATTGCAGGAGAACGTAGTGGGGTGGGCAAAACGACTGTTACGCTCGCCCTTTTGGCTTCTTTGTATCAGCGAGGTTTACAAGTACAATCTTTCAAGGTTGGTCCGGACTACATTGACCCGATGTTTCATCAGCACGTTACGGGTCGTGCTTGTCGCAATTTAGATACGGTACTTACATCAGAAGCCTACGTAGAGCAATGTTTTAGATATCACGCCCAACTGTGTGAATCTGCCCTAATAGAAGGGGTGATGGGTCTGTTTGATGGAGTTGGGGAGAGGGCACAAGCAGAGGAGGGAACAAAAAGAATTCCCCTTGTCTCCCCATCATCCTATCCCCCCATCCCCCTCTCTTTTGGTAGTACGGCTCATATAGCGCGGCTACTCGATTTACCTGTCGTGTTGGTGATCGATTGCAGTCGGTTGTCTGGTTCTGTGGCTGCGATCGCCCACGGTTATTGCTCGTTGGACAAGAGAGTGAAAATTGCTGGGGTGGTACTCAATCGCGTGGGTAGCGATCGCCATCTATCTCTTCTCAAAGATGCCCTAGAACCCCTCCAATTACCGATTCTTGGCGTGCTGCGACGTGAGGATAACATTACAATTCCTGATCGCCATTTGGGTTTAGTACCAACAGCAGAACTCCCCCAACTGCGTGCTGTCATTGACCGACTTGCCCATTTGGGCAATACTTGCTTTGACTGGGAACGCTTATTACCACTGTTGCAGGTTTCTGGGAAAACCCCACCCCTTATCCCTCCTCTTGCTAAGGGGAGAGAGGTAAGAATCGCTATTGCCCGCGATCGCGCTTTCAATTTTTACTACCAAGACAATCTTGATTTACTGCAACAGTTGGGTGCAGAACTGGTTTTCTGGAGTCCTCTAGAAGATGCTGGATTACCAGAGGATGTGCAAGGATTGTATTTTGGCGGTGGTTTTCCAGAAGTCTTTGCTCAACAACTAGCAGAAAACGCCAATGCTCGCAATACAGTAAAAACAGCAATCCTCTCTGGAATGCCCACCATAGCTGAGTGTGGGGGATTAATGTATCTGTGCGAGCAAATAGTCGATTTTGAGGGGAAATCTTGGTCAATGGTAGGCGTGTTACCCACAATAGCCGAGATGGGTGGGCGTCTTACCTTAGGGTATCGTCGAGCAGTTGCTTTACAAGATAGTTTGGTAGTACGCGCAGGTGCAACTGTCTACGGACATGAGTTTCACCGTTCCCGTTTAATCTCAACTCCCAATCCACCCTTGTTTCAAAGTTATCGCTACGATTGCGAGAAATCCACAGGATATGAAGGATGGAGTTTGCTTCCGTCTCTACACGCTTCTTATATTCACCAACACTGGGGAGAGAGTCGGGAAATTCCCCAGCGATTTTTAGAGAGTTGTTGTGTATTTAAATTTACTTAAAGTCTACAGACTGTGATCGCTTGGAAGCGTGACATTATTCTCGAAAAATTATCTCCAGGCGAGCGCCAAGGGTGATCGCTCCGCGTCATCGCATGACTGCGGCTCCTAAAGCAGCATCGCATTATCTATTGACAAACAAATTAATTAATGCATAAGACAATCGCTAAGGCTTTGCTGATGTTCTGCATTTGCTCATCTGACACAATTCCCAGTTGGCGAACTAATCTCTGCTGCGAGATTGAACGTACTTGAAATGTATCAGCAGCAGAAAGCTTACTTAAACCATTTTCGCGGTTCTTAGTTAACTGCAATAAGCTAATACGCGTCTAAATTGGATATTTTTTCGTCAAGACTGTCATGACGACCCTGCATAAAAATTTTTAGTCCCCCTTATGAAGTAACAGAGGCGGTTGAAACGACTGCCGCCACACAAACGAAAAAGGGAAGCTGAAACAATGGACACCAAAATTTTACTTGAGCAATTCCAACTGGTAAACTTTCAAAAAGGCAAGCGGATCACCATACTGGGCGCAGGTATCGCAGGTTTAGTAGCAGCATATGAACTCGAACGCCTGGGACATGAAGTCGAAATTATGGAAGGTAGCCCACGCATTGGTGGACGGGTATGGACACACCGCTTCGGTAACTCCCCAGATGCACCTTACGCGGAGCTGGGAGCAATGCGTATCCCAAGCGACCATGAAATGACTCTGCATTATGTGCATGAAATGGGACTGTCTGACAAACTGTGCAAGTTTATGACAGTGTTTGAGGAAAGCAACGCAATGATGAACATCAACGGACAAGTGCTGCAGATGAAAGACGCACCCCGTGTATTGCAACAAACAGAAGGTGGTATCCTCAGTGACACTCGCTACAGTGAAAGAACTCGCGCCTTTGCTGCTTGGCTCAAAACTATTATTAATACTATCGCTCCTGGTAATCTCCGTTCTGATTTTGAACGCGACTTGAACTCTCACTTGATGGATGAGTTAGAGCGCTTAGATTTAAACCCTTACTTCAGCGAAGACGGCGAAACGATTGACTTACACTCATTCCTGACACAAAACCCAAGCTTCCGCGCAAAGTGCTCTCAAGGGTTGGATATTTTCCTCGGCGACATCATGACAGAAACCAGCCATGACTTGTTGCAACTCAAAGGTGGGATGGATCAACTCATCCAACGTTTGGCAGCATCAATCAAAGGTCCTATCAAGTGTAACCAAGAAATCGTCGCCCTGCGTGTGCAAAAAGACCACGTCCAAATCACCTACAAGGAAAATGGTCAGTTGCACACCAAGATATGCGACTACGTACTATGCACAATTCCCTTCAGTGTATTACGCAAGTTGGAATTGAGCGGCTTTGATGATGATAAACTTGATTCGATTCACAACACTGTTTACTGTCCCGGAACGAAAGTTGCCTTTCACACTCGCGAGTCTTTCTGGGAAAAGGATGGTATCAAAGGTGGTGCTTCCTTCAGTGGTGAAGGTGTGCGTCAAACATACTACCCAAGCGTGAAGTTCAACCCCAATAGCGGTAGCGTGATGTTGGCGAGCTACACCATCGGTGATGATGCCCAACGCATGGGGATGATGTCTGAACAAGAGCGCTTTGATTACGTCCAAAACACTGTAAGTAAGATGCATCCCGAACTGAATGCACCTGGTGTGATCGTGGACAAAGCATCCATTGCTTGGGGTAACTACAAGTGGTGTGCTGGCGGATGCACAATTCACTGGGATTCGACAGATGGCTCTAGCAGTTACCTCAAAGCGCAAAGACCCCAAAACACTCTGTTTTTTGCTGGTGAACACTGCTCTCGCTTCCCAGCTTGGTTACAAGGTTCCATTGAGTCAGCACTGGAAGCGGTTTACGATATCGTTAAGCACAAGCCAGTTGCACAATCTACTGCTGTGCCCGTAGGCAACTCCTGGAACAAAAATCCTCAAATGGTCACAGTTGGAGTCCGGTAGTTATAACTACGTTCATTTAAATTATTACAGTTCGGAGGTCAGCATCAAGACAATTTAACCAGCTAACAGTCCATATTCAATTCAGCTCATAAATCCCTTTTTGTTTCGCCCGCGATCAGCGGGCTTTTTTTATGCGGTGACGCTACAGAGAAAAGATTAATTTTTCGTTGGCTGTAGAGACGCGCCATGGCGCGTCTCTACAAAAAAACGGGTTTTTTAGCTCCAAGTCTGAATACTGAATTGGTGTTCTAGGCATTTTAAGTAAACTCACGATAGTATAGGAACAATGAATTCCTTCTTGGCTCAGATTTGTGGCGTTGCCACAGGAGCCATTTTCAGCAATGTTTCAAGCAATCAAAGCTGCTCTTCTTTCTGAGCTAAAGTACTTACAGCAGCGTTCTAGGGAATACTTGTTTTACGGTGACGACCAAACTTAGGAGGCTGGACGGCAGACAATGTTTGCACTCGCCCAAATTGCAAAGTCCCAATAACTAACATTCCACATGGCTAATAGAAGCAACAATCGAGAAACACTCACCTTGGTGCTATCTCTGCTCCTTACTCTAGGACTTTTAGGGTTTGGTCTGTGGTACTTTCGTAATAGCTTGCCTTTTGGCTCCAACCAACAAACTCAACCCTCTGCCCAGAATTCTTCCGAACAACAGAGTTCTGAGCAAGCTTCCACCTCCCAACCCAACGCGGGTCAAGCTTTTGACACATCAAGCTTAGATACTAGCTTGCCTAATCCAAATGTGCTGACGATAGATGGTAGCGTCACAATAGTGGCTCTGATGAAGCAGCTTCAAATTGCCTTTAATCCGGTGAATCCTTCGTTACCCACAACTTATGGCTTACCATCTGGTAGTCCCAATGGTACCAACAAAGGAATTCAAAACTTGCGGGACGGCAGAGTATTGATGGCAGCCAGTTCACGTCCTCTAAAGCCTGAGGAGGCACAGGCTGGGCTTGTGGGAGTTCCAATTGCTCGAGATGCTTTAGCTGTAGCAGTAGGCGTCAACAACCCGTACAAAGGTGAATTGACCATAGAACAGTTGAAGGGGGTTTTTCAGGGAAAAATCACCAATTGGTCACAGGTAGGAGGTCCAAACCTGCCTATTAAAGTAATTAACCGCTCTCCAGATAGTGGTACACATACATTCTTTCAGGAAGTGGTCCTGTTAGGAGAGCCTTTCGCACCTGATAGCGCCAATTTCACCACAATCAAGAAAGATGAAACAACTTCGATATTACGTGCCTTGGGTGATAACGGTATCAGTTACAGCACAGTTTCCCAGATAGAAAACCAAACAACTGTTCGTATTGTCCCTATAAATGGGATTTCTCCTACTGATAAAACTGCAATTAAAAATAGTACTTATCCCATTAGTCGAGTGGTTTATTTAGTTGCGCCGCGTAAAACGAGTCCAGCCGCTAAACAATTTATTGACTTTGCCGTATCTTCTGGTGGTCAACAGGTTGTCCAACGAGTAGGTTTTATTCCGTTAAACTAGGTTGAATGAGCAGCTAATTGTTTGACCCAATCGCATTTATTTTTTCGTTTAGCTCCCGAATGCGACGGGATAGCGCGCCAATAATATTCACAGCAATTTCAGGAGTTTCCTCAATCGCGTCGTAGAGTTGCTCTTGCGTCAATTCCAAACATTCACAGCGTTCTAAGGTTGTTGCTGAAGTAGAATGTGGTTGGGCATCAAACACCGCCATTTCTCCGAAAGATTCTCCTTTAGAAAACACGACTAACTGTTGATTGTCAATATCAACTTTGACTCGACCTGAGACAACAATGTAAAGCGATCGCCCCTGATCTCCTTGTCTAAAAATGGTGTCATTTGCTGGAAACGAAAGTTCATCCATCACTGAAGCCAGTCGAACGATAAAGTCATCCCGTAACTCTTTAAAAATAGGCACTTGCTTAATAAATAATAAACGGTCAACGCTTGTTAGCATAAAGTTGGTAATTTGAGCAGCAACAAGAGGGTGTGGGTCATTTTGGAGTTGGGGTAGGAGTTCGAGGAGGACGCGATGTGAAACCACGCTTAGGTACGCGATGACTGCTTCCCTGACAAAGCCTGTGGGATGGCGCAGACTAGATAAAACTTGCTCGCTTGTTAGCCGAATGCGAGCAACTTGAGCAAAATGAAAACAGCAAGCTAAACACCAATCGGAAAGTGAATTCTTAAGCGTTACCAAACTTCGGAGGCGCGCGCTTACTGCCATTTGTTGATATTCCACTATCCCTTTTTCTGCTAGTTTTTGCAGTTTTTCTTGGGGCGATCGCCTATCTAAAATATGCAGCAATATAGATTTGGTCTGTAAATTTACGGTATGTTCTAATATTTCTAATCCCCGTGCTAAGTTTTTCGTTGATTCAGAACGGAGATTAAATGCTGCTGCTTTAATTTTTTCTGATGAGTACAGTAGCTCTAGTAATAGCAATAATCGCTCTTTGACATCGGTTTCTAATTCCAGGAGTGCGCGTTGCAGGAGTTCACAGACAGTGTTAAATCTCTGACTTGAGTGATAGTTTTCTGCATCATCTTGAGTGTTGAAATCTATGTATGTGGCGTAAATCTCTCCCAAAAAGCGCACTTCCTTTTCAATTAACGTTTTCACCCTACTTTCAAGTAACCGATCCACCAAGCACACAATTCCTTCTTGTTGATATCTTTTAATTAAGGTCCGGAGGATATGATACCTGGTCTTACCCTCAGATGTTTCCAAATGTAGCCATAAAGCATCTATTGCTTCTAGGGTGGGAATTTGACCTATGGTACGCAAAGCATACATTCGTACTACTTCGGGTTTGTAAACATTGGTAGCGAGTTTCACGAGCATCGGTAGGGCTTCATTCTCCAGTTTTACTAAGGCACGCATTGCTGTATTTCGGGTTGACTTGTAGTAAAGCCCTCCTAGCAGTGCTGAATAGTATTCCTCTAAATGAGTTGCTGCAATCATTTCCAAAACTGCACAGCGCACCCCTAAGGACTCATCCTGCAACAAATTCGGTATATAAATCCGCAGTTCCTGTAAATAAAGTGCTTCTGACAATGCTCTGACTGCATTGACTCGTAAATGTTCTTGTTTATGAGTGAGCATTCGCCGCAAAGTTTTAGCAGCTGCTATCTTTTGCATTGACGTTCCATAACGCAACAGTAGGACAGCAGCAGTAGCTCGAATCGGTGAGTTTTGTTGGTCTTTCAGGTAGTCTTCTAGTTGGTGTACATTAGGATGTGGCACTGCAAGCCAAACGTAACGTAGGGCGAGGGCAAAAACTTCTGGGGTAACGATTTCTTGAGGCGCATTCAACAAAGCACGGATTTCAGGTAGATAAGTTGGATTAGCACCGCGTGCAAGCATGACCTCTAAACTCGGCTTCTGCAAAGAAGAGGGAAGCTTGACTAGCAAGGGTGCTAAAACATCTCCTGCTCCTTTAGGGTCAATTTGAGATAAAAGTTCAATGCAAGAGCGTTTATCTGCCTCAGTGCCTTGTTCTCCTAAAGCTTTGACAACCGCCTGCTTGAATGCAGGCAAATCCACATCTGTGCTACTCAGTTGACCCCGTCCTGCACTTAAGACTAACAGGTCAACGTAGCGCGATCGCATGACCAAAACAACACCTACGCAAACCAATCCAACGATAATAGTTTCTACGAGCAACACTGAGTTTTGTATCTGTGCGGGTGCAAGCCGCGTTGAAAGCCAAAGAGTGACCAATATGATCACGCCTCCCATCCCTGTAGCCAACGCTTCTGCAATACCTCCTGACAGTGTTTGCACGTAGCTGCGAATTTTATCTGGAATGGGTTGGAATAGCAGTGGTCCGCTACTGGTCACTAAGGTGTAGCGTAGAAGTTCGTCTAGAAACTTGAGAATCACCAGACCCCATAAAAGTTTTTGTGATTCGCTCAAGGAAAACAAATTTAGCACAGGAATTGCCAGTGGCGTCAAAATGCATACACTGACTGGTAAAGTTGCAGCGCCGACAAACACTCCGAAACGTTCAAGTATTCTGCTAGAGACAAATAACTGCATGAGCAGTTCGCATATTCCCGTAATGCCACCCAATATACCTAAGAAGCTTGCGATGTCTTTACCCTGAAAAGTTGATTCCAATTGGTTAAGATACTGAAAATCTATTAACACGCCAATGACGTGCAGTAGAGCAAAAAAGCAAAACAGCAGCAAGGCATAACGCTTAAGTGGACCAGAAAGATGGCGTCCTTGCCGTGCTTCTGGAATCTCGCCTTGTGGGACATCGGGAAAAACTTGTTGATAGTTTTTACTTAAATGCCAGAGAATGAAAGCCCCCAATGCAATGAACACACTAGCAACTGGCATAATGACATGATCCAGTCCTACAAATATGAGTAGTACAGGTAAACTAAAGCCGCTGATGACATCAGCCACCAAAATGCCACTGCTCACAAGTGGGTAGGTGCGTTTAATCTCTCTAATGTTGAAGAGTTGATTGGCTGCAATCGAGGTGTTGAGGTCGTTGACAACATAAAAGACATCTACCCATAGCCGTAGTAGAAATATGCTAATTACGGCTAAGTGTGATTGCATTGCCCAACTCAATAAAACGAGTGGCACAAACATACAAGGCGCGATCGCCACTATAACCCGACGCAAGGGGAAAATCTTTTGCAACCAAGAGTAAAAAAAGACTAACAGAGTGCCATTTATCGCACTGGCAATATAAATCCCAGGCAGGAATTTAGCCCCATATTCACGTAAAAACAAAGCTACCGTACTGTCCTCAGACCATCGTAATCCTATTGATGTCGTGGTATAAAAAGCGAACATTAACCAGGTGCGATCGCTCTCCTCTGGTCGAAGATTTACCCACTGTAGGAGTCGTGATAGGGCATCTGTGTTTGGAGCAATCCAGTGATTTTTGGGTTCCATGCATTTTACTTTCTGGAGTAGTTACCCCTTGGAGGGTAAGCACAAGGACAAATAGTTCCTCAGTTCTCCAAAATCAGCATTGCTATTTATAGCGATTCTCAGTTGTATTAAATAGAGTTCTTGTGGGGTAGGCTATCCTGCCCGCCCTGAATTCAAGGCACAGGTGAGGACACCTGTTCCCACAAGAAAATCTCCAACTGTCATGCATTCAACTGAAAACCGTTATTAAAACACTGGTAGCAGTCGCTACAGTTTCCTAGCAAAAGCAAAAGTCCTGAGTATCTGAGTATTATGTTTCCCACTCAGCACTCAAGACTATCGCTTCTTCATGAAATTAGCTTATTTTCTGTTGCAAGGGCTGTTTTAAAGAGGGGGGGAGAGCAGGGAGCAATTTCTTCCTTGTCGCCTTGTCTTTTCTGCCTTGCCTGCTTATTGCTTAATTACTTCTTAGGTGAAATAAGCATCATCATGTTTCGTCCCTCTTTTTTAGGGGCTTGCTGGACTTCACCAACTGACTCTAAATCGGTTGCCATTCGCTTGAGCAATACTTCTGCCATGTCGCTATGCTGGATTTCTCGACCCCGGAACATCACAGTTGCTTTGACTTTATCGCCATCTTTGAGAAAACGCTCTGCTTGTTTGACTCGTACGTTATAGTCGTGTTCTTCAATCTTGTAACGCATCTTCACTTCTTTGACATCAGCAGTATGCTGCTTTTTGCGAGCTTCTCGTGCCTTCTTCTCTTGCTCAAACTTGTATTTCCCATAGTCCATAATCCGACAAACCGGTGGGTCAGCCTTGTCACTGAGCAGCACTAAATCAAGCTCTTTTTCCTCGGCTAGTTGTATTGCTTCCTGTGGTGACAGGATTCCCAACTGGGAACCATCGGTATCAATAACCCGAATCTTCGGGAAGCGAATTCTCTCGTTAATTTGGGGCAGGTCGCGATTTCTTTTTTTTTCAATCAGAGACATTATGATTTTTGGGAGGCTGTTTGTTAAGAAACTGGCTTGGTTATTTGTGGTATGCCTTAGAGGCAAAATACTAAAATAACTGAAGACTACAAAAGGAACCTACACTTCTAGGGTAACTAATCCATAGAGCAGTTTCATCGTCGTCGTTGTATCTGCCATTCTACTCACTTTGAAAGGATTTCTGTCCAATCGTTAATCTAAATTACACAATAGTAGCAATCTTTAATCATTGTAACAGTTTTCGTAAAACCATTGACGTTTTTGCCTTTCAGTAAATTTCCCGAGCTAGAAAATTAAAAAAATACAATTCTTCTGTTGACATAAATGTAATTTTAATAACTTTTTCTGATGATTTTTATCAGTATTAACTCTTAAAATAAAAAAGTGAAAATGTACTTAACCTAGAATATATTTAGAAACTATTTTCTGTAGGCAAACTAGAGTAACAACTCTGCACAGATTTAGCCCGAAGGAGTTGGGATTAACGAAGAAATTCAAATCAAAAGTTCTTGTCTACGATAAATTGGAGGAAAGCGAGGATAGTGCAGTGCATTGGCAGCAACGGGTTGGCAATCAAAGAGACTGGGTTTGGCGAGGGTGGCAAACTCGCTACACATACATTCGCCCTGCTCAAAATCACCAAAAGACGACTCCTCTAATTCTGCTACACGGGTTCGGTGCATCTATTGGTCATTGGCGACACAATCTAGAGGTCCTGGGCGAACACCACACAGTTTACGCCCTTGATATGCTGGGTTTTGGAGGTTCTGAAAAAGCCTCAGCAAATTATAGTGTAGAGCTTTGGGTGGAACAGGTCTACGCTTTTTGGAAAGCATTTATCCGTAAACCTGTGGTGTTAGTGGGCAATTCTATTGGTTCATTGATTGCTATGGCTGCCGCTGCTACCCATCCCGACATGGTGCAGGGCGTGGTGATGATGAGTTTGCCAGATCCATCGTTGGAGCAGGAAGCTCTCCCTGTTTGGTTGCGACCTGTTGTGGCGAGAATTAAATCTGTTGTTGCTTCTGGATTTATTCTCAAAGCTGTATTTAGCGTTGTGCGTCGGCCTGGGGTGTTGCGTCGTTGGGCTGGAATTGCTTACGCCAATCCAGAAGCTGTAACAGATGAGTTAGTGGAAATTATAGCTGGACCTACCCAAGATCGTGGTTCTGCCCGTGCTTTTATCGCCCTTTTCCGAGCCACAATGGCTGCGAACTTTGGTCCAAATGTCAAAACAGTATTACCAACCTTGACTATTCCCATGCTTTTGATATGGGGGCAAAAGGACAAGTTTGTTCCTCCAAGACTTGCTAGTCAATTTGCTCAGTACAACGAGAATTTGCATCTGCATAGTCTAGAAGATGTGGGACATTGTCCCCATGATGAGTGCCCAGATGTAGTCAATTTGGTGATTTTAGATTGGATTAACAAAAATTTTGGTGAAACCAAGCACAGTGTTGCTCCCCAAGCGTTCTAGCAGTAGTGTGCAGGGTGGGCATTGCCCACCTCATATTCTAAAGTGCCTACCCAATCGTCACTTGGTCTGTGTCAACCCCAGTAGCACCATTAACTGAACGCGCTACAGAAACCATCTTATTGAGAATGTCTTGGCTAGGAACTTTGCCCTTTAACACAACAGTACCGCCGGTTTGAGCTACCCAGAGGGTATCCACATCATCTAATTGTGAGTCTTGGTCGAATGCCAGTGCAACCCGCTTTGCCAAACCACTCTGGTCATATTCGCCATTCAATCCCATACGCTCTGGAGCAATTTGTTGAGTTGCAGCAGTAGGAGCAGCAGTTTGTTGAGCTTGTTCTACTGGCTGTGGAGCAGGATTGACTTCTGCATTTTGGGGTTTTTCCATTCCAAAAAGTCTTTTTAACCAACCCATAATACTGTTATCTCCTATGACGGGTTCACAACATCTGAATATAAAGGGCTGGATAAATAGCAACATCTGCCTTGGAAAATATATTGAGTGCCATTGGTTACTGCTTTGGGAGTAATTTTAGCGCAATTTATCTCATCTTGAAATTTTGACAATCTATAGCGGTTTGCAATTGGGTGAAGTACACAAAGAAATAATGAACCACAGATGGACACAGATAAATTTGTACTTCATTCAAACGAGAATCCCTATATAAAGCAAGACGGTTTAGAGTTCAGATATAGAGACGTTGCACTTGAAGCGTCTCTACACACCAGAAATTCAAACCAATAACTTTAACTGAACGGTATTGATCTATAAGGATACAAATTTTCCGGCAAGCGGGTTAAGCATTAATACGTTTCAAACAAGATGCTTTGTAGGCGTAATTGCTTATTAGAGATGTTGCACTCAACGTCTCTACGCGCATGGAATTGTCACAAATAACCCTTAACTAAAAGTGTCATTTAGGTCGAGAAAATCTAGATTTTCTTATAGTGTATTTTCCATGGCTGTCACAGCTAAATTATTGTCGTGGTACTTTTAAATACAGGTCTCAGCACAATATAAGTAAGTCTCTAACTACTATAAGTCTTTTTAATGAATATCTCTAGTGTAATGCTGGCAATGCGGACAAGTGATGCCATCATTCAAGACTGACAAATTAAAATAAATATAATCTTTACCGAAGTACCGAAAATTGTAGTTAGCTATGATACTTTTCCTTTCAAAGAGTTAGCAGATACGCAACTCGTTGCACTTTTATCAATCTCAGGCTTTATGTTAAAGTATTGCCGAATAACTCATGTGTCACTCGCCAAGGCAATAAATTACCAATATTTCTTTGAGAATCTTTGAGAAGAGATTAATCTTTAATATTTTCATGGTAAGAATAACACTGTTGGTTGTTACTCCTTTCCAACCAAGCAATACCATCGAGACAACTCCAGAAGTACTTTTGTGCTAAAGAGTAACTTTGATGGTATGTATCCTCTTTGGTTCTACTATTCGTAAATTCTTAAAACGGGAAAGGAGTAGGGTATAAGTTGCATCGCAGGCTGTGACTTCTGCATTGCAAACACCTCAATTTCACCAGGGTTTGAGTTAAAACATGAATCTTTTTATTCTCTTAAAACCTCTCTCAAATATCACAAGTTTTTTGAGCCAATGCATCAGGGTACTGAAGCAGAACTCAGTTAAATTTTTTGCACTCCTATTTACTGTTGGCTTGTGCCTAAGTTTAGGATTTTCTGGTTGCACTTCCAATAACGTTCAAAGTTCTACTCAAAGTTCTACTGCCCAACCGATAGCAAATACCTCGTCAGCAGCTGTTAAAGTTGTGCGGCTTGGCTTTCAAAAATCTGCGGTTCTAGCTTTGGTGAAGCAACAAGGCACTCTAGAAAAAGAACTTTCCTCTTCTGGGGTTACTGTCAAGTGGGCAGAATTTCCCGCAGGTCCTCCCATCATGGAAGCCTTAAATGCAGGTAGTATCGATTTCGGGACTGTAGGGGAAGGACCACCAGTATTTGCTCAGTCAGCTGGTGTCCCACTGGTGTATGTTGGCAACTCCTCAGCGAGTCCAGAAGGTTTGGGTATTTTAGTCCGGAACGATTCTCCAATTCAGACTCTAGCCGACCTCAAAGGTAAAAAAGTTGGCTTCACTAAAGGTTCGAGTGCCCATTTTATGTTGGTGCAAGCTCTGGCTTCTGCGGGATTACAATACACTGACATTCAGCCTGCTTATCTTTCTCCGGCGGATGCCCGTGCTGTCTTTGAACAAGGTAAGATTGATGCCTGGGCAATTTGGGACCCATTTTTGGCAGCAGCTCAACGGAGTGGAGGAGCGCGAATCTTAAGAGATAGTAAGGGTCTAGCATCATGGAGGGAATTTTATGTGACATCGCGCGAGTTTGCCAACAAAAATCCCGAGCTTGTCAAACAAGTTCTCGATTCAATCGACAAGGTAGGGGATTGGGCGAAGAAAAATCCCCGGAAAGTTGCTGAATTCCTATCACCGCAAATGGGCATTGATGTTGCTTCGTTGGAGTTAGCAGAAAGCAGGCGGAAACGTTACGATGTGGAACCTGTCAACGAAGAAGTCATCGCAGAGCAACAAAAGGTTGCTGATACATTCTTAGGTCAGAAGTTGATACCTAAACAAATCAAAGTAGCAGATGCTATTTGGAAACCTAAACAGTAGACCTATCTTTCAAAAGTCTGTCTTTCCGACATTTTCGCTAGTCATTAAAACCTCTGACCACATAGCTCGTATTCGCTTAAAAAAGATTAAAGTTTCTGATTGTTCGGATAGTTAAAACGGATGTAGAGACGTAGCATACTACGTCTCTTCTACATCAAAACTGGTCAATTTTGAACAAGTTTTGAGGAGCAGACAGCTAAATGGAATTGCTTTGGTTTATCCCAACACATGGAGATGGTCGCTATTTAGCAACAGCAATTGGAGGACGCGAATGCAACTTTGTTTACTTTCAGCAAATAGCTCAAGCAGTAGATAATTTGGGATTTACTGGGGCTTTGTTACCCACTGGACGTTCTTGTGAAGATGCCTGGATATTGGCTTCATCTTTAATTGCTGTGACCCGACAAATACGTTTTCTCGTTGCAATTCGTCCTGGATTGATGTCTCCTGGGATGGCTGCACGGATGGCTGCAACGTTTGACCGCTTATCTAATGGGCGCTTGCAGGTTCACGTTGTGACGGGTGGCGATCCGGTGGAATTAGCAGGAGATGGAGTGCATCTTTCTCATGATGCGCGTTATGAATTAACCGACGAGTTTTTGACAGTTTGGAAAGAAATTGCAGGTGGTTGTGAAGTCAACTTTAGCGGTAAATATCTGCAAATCAAGGGTGGTAAACTACTGTTTCCTCCGGTACAAAAGCCGCATCCTCCCTTATGGTTTGGCGGTTCGTCACCTATTGCACAACAGATTGCTGCTAAACATGTTGATGTCTATATGACTTGGGGAGAACCTCCGCAACAAGTGGCAGAAAAAATTGCATCTGTGCGTAAATTGGCAGCAGAACAGGGTAGAAGTCTCCGCTTCGGTATTCGCCTGCACGTCATTGTTCGAGAAACTGCAACACAAGCTTGGGAAGCGGCAAATGAACTGATTAAATATGTTAATAACGAGGCGATCGCCAATGCACAAAAAATCTTTGCTAGGATGGACTCCCAAGGACAGCGCCGCATGACGCAACTGCACAATGGCAATCGAGAGGCACTAGAAATCAGCCCGAATTTGTGGACGGGAGTCGGGCTAGTGCGGGGTGGTGCAGGGACAGCTTTGGTAGGAGATCCCGATACCGTCGTTGCCAGAATACTGGAGTATGCGGAACTAGGAATTGACACCTTTATTCTTTCCGGCTATCCCCACTTAGAAGAAGCCTATCGAGTCGCTGAGTTACTATTTCCGCGCTTGCCACTCCAAAAATTAAATCACACAAATGAAGCACAAATGTTCAGCCCTGTTGGCGAACTTATCGGCTTTGAAAACTTTCCAAAACAGCAATAAATGGCAGTTAAAAAAGATTGGTCATGAAAAGAAAAATTCTTAACCAATACCTCCATAGATTAGCACCTTGGGGCGTACCTATTCTGTTACTTTTGATTTGGCAAATAGTCGTGCAATTTGGTTGGATATCTGCAAGAGTATTGCCTGCTCCTGTCGATGTTTTGTTAGCTGGAATTCGTCTTGCTAGGACGGGAGAACTATTTTATCACTTGGGTATTAGTGCAAAGCGGGCAGTTCTTGGCTTTTCAATAGGCGGTAGTATTGCTTTTGTTTTGGGATTGGTAAATGGCATCATTCCCTTAGCTGAAAATCTGTTAGATACCTCTATTCAAATGTTGCGTAATATTCCGCATTTAGCCATGATTCCTTTGGTTATCTTGTGGTTTGGCGTTGGAGAAGAAGGGAGGATATTTTTGGTTGCCTTAGGCGTATTGTTTCCCATCTACATAAACACGTTTCATGGCATCCGAACCGTTGACCTAGGATTAATTGAGATGGGAAAAGTCTATGGACTGAACGCTTGGTCTTTGTTCTGGCAAATCATTCTGCCTGGTGCTATGCCTTCAATTTTGATTGGCGTGCGTTATGCTTTGGGAGTGATGTGGCTGACTCTCATCGTTGCCGAAACAATTTCCTATGACTCTGGCATTGGTTACATGGCGATGAATGCTCGTGAATTCATGCAAACTGATGTGGTCGTGTTGAGTATTATCCTATACGCAATGCTTGGAAAGTTAGCAGATATGTCTGCCAGATTTTTAGAAAAGAAATGGCTCGCTTGGCATCCCAGTTACCAGCAAATGTAGCCCGAACTTTTTAGGAGATTTTTACCATGAAATTAGGGCGTATAGGAATAGACCTGAAGATTTTAGGTCTGAGCAAAAGCTTTGGGAATATTCATGTATTGCAGAAACTGGATTTAGAAATAGCTAGGGGCGAATTTGTGGTGATCGTTGGGCGCAGTGGCTGCGGTAAAAGTACACTATTGCGGCTGTTAGCAGGATTGGAAATTCCATGTAGTGGCAGCATATTACTAGATGGAAAGCCATTGCATAAGCTCAATCCACAAACACGGGTAATGTTTCAGGATGCCCGACTTTTAATGTGGAAGCGGGTCATAGAAAATGTAGGATTGGGACTGAAGCTAAACTGGCGACAAAGGGCATATTGGGCATTAGAACAAGTAGGACTTGCAGAACGTGCTTTTGAATGGCCTGCTGTGCTTTCTGGAGGGCAACGACAGCGGGTCGCACTGGCGAGAGCATTGGTGAGTGAACCGCGTTTGCTTTTATTAGATGAGCCTTTGGGGGCATTGGATGCCCTAACTCGGATTGAGATGCAGCGGCTTATAGAAAATATCTGGCAACAACAGCAATTTAGTGTAGTATTGATTACTCATGATGTGGAAGAAGCCGTCACTCTAGCTGATAGAATTATCCTGATAGAAGGAGGTAAGGTAGCGATGGATTTGGCCGTTGCCCTTGCTCGTCCTCGGCAGCGTGGTAATGCTATGTTTGCAGCGCTAGTCGAAAAAATCTTAGAGCGGGTGTTAAACACAAAAGCCCATTCTCAAGAGTTGGCAAAAGGGGTATCTACTGTAGCAAAACTGCAACCTAGAACATACTCCTTTGAGAAATTGGATGAATACTAACGAATCAAATGCTAAGGGAACCATAATCTGTGGCTGGTGTGCCTACGATGCAAATCCTGTTGGGGCTACACACTGTCAGAAGTGCGGCAAGCTCCTTGTTGTTCCTTCTAAACCTATCAGAGAGCAGGTTACCAGAGCTAATTCTCATGTGCTTTGGCTTAATGTACTAGGTCTAGTGTTACTACTTACTGGTGTGGGAATTTACTATTTCTGGCAGCAAGTTCAATTGGTAACAACCCCCAACACTCTCAGCAACACCCTCGACAACAATTCCTCGGACAGGCGACTTTATAATTCAATGAAGGAAGTCCCAAACGTGCCGGAAGGAGTCTTCAATTACGGTGGTTCCGTCGTCTTCTCAGCTCTGACTGCTCACGGCACACACAAGGCTATCACCCAGGCTCACCCGAAGTTTCAGCTGCGTTTCACCGAACCCACCAACAACAACCCTGGTCAAAATACTGGGATCACCATGCTGCTTGATGGTGAACTGAGCTTTGCCCAGTCCTCTAAGCCCCTTGAGGATGTTCACTACAACAAGGCAAAAGAACGCGGTTTTGCGCTACAGCAAGTGCCAGTGGCTATCGACGGCTTCCTGTTGTTTACCCATAAAGATTTGTCTATCCCGGGACTTGCTGTTGACCAAATTCAGGATATATATAGAACCCATTTGAGATCTTTTTGCTAGCTAGCAGCTAATCGTTTGAGCATCAATCGGATAAAACAAAGTTTGAGCTTGGCATTGGCACGAGCGAGTGTGCGGTCAAAGTTTTTGACTAAACTTTTACATCGCTCTACCCAAGCATTGGATCTCTCTATCACCCATCTAGCAGCCACCGGAACAAATCCGGATTGTCCTTTGGCTTGCTTTTCAGCTTTTGATGGCTTGGCAGAGAGTTCAAATTGGATTTTGGTCATGATCTGGGGATAAATTTGCTCTAAGGCCGGGATAATTTTTTCAGGATGATAGCCATGATCTACCAAGATAGTTGTTTTGGGCAATTCCAGTGGTTTAGATTGGAAATAATCGATATTTTGTGAGAGCATTTCAATCAACCCCTGGTCATCAGATACGTTGGCGGTGGTGCAGTGAGTGAAGAAAGGGAAACCCAATATATCCACTGCTAGATGTCTTTTAATCCCGTTGGTTGCTTTGTAAAAACAAAACCCTTTCGACTCAACACTGGCATTACAAGTATTTTTGACCGCTTGTGAATCAATCAGGATCAGGGTTGTCCAGTGTGGTTTTTTTTTACTTGTTCACGCACTCCCTGATGTAAATTAGCCATAATTGAGTCCAGGATGCCATCTTCACACCACTGCTTGTAATGCCAGAACACAGTAGAATAGGGCGGCAAATCTCTGGGTAAGTCTGCCCAGTTGCAACCATTCTTAAGTTGATAAAATATCCCGTTCAATATTTGCCTCTTTGTCCACACAGGAGGTCTTGTTTTCTTCTTGGTCGGCAATAACGGCTCNATAATTTCCCATTCCAAGTCTGTCACGTCGCTTGAATATCCCATTTTTCGCCCTGACCTGATTCTATTCCACTGTTTGTGCCGATTTTACTTCTTCACCTCAAAGATCTCAAATGGGTTCTATAAGGGCAAAATCACCAACTGGAAACAGGTGCGAGGACCGGACTTGCCCATCACACCTCTTGCTTTCAACCCCAAGTTTGGTGCCGCACTCAACATCCTTCTCGGTCCAGAAATTGGCAAACTCAGTTCCAAGGTACAATTCATGCGCGATTACACCGATGGTGTTCGTAAAGTCTCCTCAATTCCAGGTGCGATTGGCATCGGCTCTACTGGAGCTATTCTTAATCAGCAGTCAATCCGCCCTCTAGCTGTGGCTGCTGCCAACACTAAAAACTATGTGCCACCCTTCACAGAGGGTGGCAAGCGGGTTAACGCTGTAGCATTACGAGATGGCACATACCCCCTGACTAGGCGTCTGTTTGTGGTGATTCGCCAAGACGGCTCTATTGACGAGGATGCTGGAGTGGCATATGCCAATCTGTTGCTGTCTAAAGAAGGGCAGCAGTTCATTGAAAAGGCTGGTTTTGTCCCCATCCGTAATTAATAGTCAAAATTCTTACTATTGACTGCTTATTGATTTTGATGTCGTCGGCTGCTTAATTTTGTAGTGGCATGACATCATGAAATCGGGAGTAGTCAATACTGCGCCTGCCATCCCGCGTCTTCGATACAATATCCACAAATCGCATATTCCAACAAATTTCCTCAGTGATGTACGAGTGACGGGCATGGATAGTCTGGTTTACTATTTCATCAAGCCCAGTCAGAGTGACCACGACTTCCATATCATCTTCAAGCATCGCCTCTGGTGTGGTTCCATACAAAGGACTACTTTCGTCAATTGGGTGCATCACTGCCCAGGTCAGGGCAAAAAGTGGTGACTGACTGCGAAGTAGTGACATATCATAAAATCGACGCATCACATCACCTTCTTTAGTAATTTCGCTGCGTGCCAAGCTGACCCGGACTTGTGCTTCTAAAATCCAGTTTTGGCGTTCATTGGCGACCCGAAACATGAGAGTTGGCACATCGTTATAAGGAGTAATGACCGCTACACGGCTAAACATAACTCGCGCTTTGGGAATAGAAAACCGGGCAAACATTAGCCCAGTTGCCATTGCCAATCCTATAAGCCCTAACAGCGATTCAATGGTAACTAAGATATTGGCATAGGCTGTTTTGGGATACATCGCCCCATATCCAATAGATGCCATAGTCTGGACACTGAAAAAAAAGGCGTCAAGAAAATTACCCGGACGCGCATTTTCAATACCATCCCCTCCTGCAAGATATCCCAAGGCAAACAGGGCGTTGGCAAGTATATACCCAAAACTGATAACTGCTAGAGTTTTATACCAGCAAAGAGTGAGTAGCAAATGATACGGGTCACGCCAACGGTAGTTGGATGCACCTATACGTACGACGTTGAAACCTCCATCTCGATTAATTATCCGAGGTTTTGGGGCTTTGCGACGAGTTTTTTTCATCAACGACGGAGTTATGGTAAAACGAACCCAGGATATATAGTTATTATTATCTACTTAAATACCGACAAAATCCTCTAGAGAAGCAATTTTATACCTTCCCTTTTCATCTGTTTCAACTAAACCAAAAGCCAGCAAATCTCTATCAAGAAACAATTTTGTGGGTTTTCCCCCAGCATCAATCTTAGCGTTAATCAGTTCCATAGTACAACGAATGGTTTCGTAAACTCTTTGAGCATTCATTGCTACAGTAGTGGGTTGGTTCCTCCCAACCGACTCACACAGCCGATAAACTCCATGATTTTGGGGAATATGGTAGCCATAATGCTTTGCAGCTCTTGGTAAAAAGTATCCAGCAGTAATTGGCTTTTTTCCTGAAGGACGCACACACGAGTAACTTGGATGATCTGGCATATCAGCCGCAATACTACCAGGCATAAATCTCAGCATATTGAAATTCAGAAAATCTGGGTTGCACTCTTGGAGTCCAAAGCGGATGGCACTCATGTCGTCTTCAAAAGTTGTTGGTTCATAACCCACAACCTCTGTTTTATCCTTATCAAGTTTTGCCTTAGGTAATCCCAAGATGATAAAGTAGCTGCTTGGCAACCCAGCTTTACCCATGTCTGTAAAGACTTTCTTAACCTTTGCTGGGTAATCTTGTGCTTGCTTGATTTGACTTTGGAGGGAGCCATTAAATTTATGGATTGCTAGCGAGACTTCTGGCAGAGTATGCTCTACGCCAAAGAACATATACACACAGTTATGCTCCACTAGGTAGCACATCTGTTCATAGTCAATCTTGTCGATTCTTGTATTTGATCCCCAAACAAATCCTTCCTGCTTGAGGATTTCTGCTTCTCGCCTTGCTGCTTTTTCGTGAACTGTAAAGGTGTCAACATCCAGATAAACTGCTTCGTATCCACGCTGTTTGAGTTGTCTTAATTGCCTGCGGAAAGATTCCTCACTCAACCTGACAACGTGATTGCTTTCAGTACTTTTGTTACAGAATCCGCAGCCCCAAGGACATCCCCTTTGGGTGAAGAGTTGGGCTGTTTTCAATTGTTTCCCATCCTGAGATTTAAATATGTCCATGTTATGAATTTGGGGAACATGGACAAGACCTAAGTTTTGGTCAATCTCATCAAAGTTGCTTACCCTAGGGGCTATGGAACGATGGAACCAGATCTTACCTGCACTCGGAGTGGAATGGCAGAATTTTCTTTCTTTATCTACGAAACACAATCCTGGTAAGTGAGGCATATCTTTATAGAAAGTCCCTCTAGCAACGGCATGAGCAATTTCGACGATTGACTTTTCACCCTCGCCATCACAAAATGCAGTTATCCAAGGAGTGATTTGTGCAATATCCTCCACCCCCTTTGTGGCATACCCTCCAACCAGAATTGGCACGTTTTTTCTACCCAAACTTTGCAGATAATCAAAAACTTGTTTGGTGTGTTCGTCAATTTCCTGCCACTGAGGAGTCATGCAACCTGCAAAGATAACCAAATGAGCGTCAGTAACTTCATGCAGGACATCTTTCATAGAAAGGTCGGGACGTTCCAAGTCTAACTGCACGACTTTGGTGAATCCAGCGTTGTACAAACTAGAAGCGAGAACGGGTAAAGCTTTGTTAGCGCCATTAAAGCTTCTGTATTTGAGGACTTCACCCACAAGGACTATTTTTAACTGGTTGAGAGGGATGGATGTTGATGTTTGTTCGGGGGTTGCAAAAGATAACACTATTTAATACCTGCCTTCATAGAGTTTTTTCCGGTAAAAAAGCACGTTCGTCCTGTATAGCAGGTATTTTGCCTGCTACGGATCTGTGAGCAAGCGTCTCGCCTGCTCTACAACTGATTGAGAAAACTTATCTAAATAGGCGATCGCTGTGCGCCATCGCCCTTTGGGGCGCTACAGTCCGCGCGCGCGCTCACTTTCCATTGCACCTAAAGCTTTCAAAGAAGATTTCTCTGCATCTGTTAGACCAGTAATCCCTGTAATTTCCATACGCTCGTAAAGTCGGTCAGACTTGAGTTGGCGCAGTCGGCTACACTTTTGTACATCCCAAAGCTGAATATTTTCATCTTCACTACCACTTGCAAGTAACCGACCAAACCCCTCTGGGGACGCTGCGCGAACACAACTAAACGCCACCGAACGAATCGCTCCTGTGTGTCCCCGTGTAAGCGTGTCTAAACAGACACCTGTGCTAACTTGCCACAACTTGACTGTGGCATCACCACTTGCACTGGCAAGGGTCTGGCCATCTGGGCTAAAAGCCACTGAGTAAACTTGTTGACTGTGTTCCTGGAGAATTTTGTAACATTCGCCTGTGTTTAGGTTCCATAGCCTAACAGTCTGGTCTTCGCTACCACTTGCCAGAAACTGTCCATTGGGACTAAATGCAACTGACCAAACTAAGTTTTTGTGGTCTGCTAAAGTCGCAATACATTCTCCTGTGCGAACATCCCAAAGCTTAACTGTACTGTCAGCACTGCCACTGGCAAGGGTACTACCATTGGGACTAAAAGCAACCGTCCAGACCCAGTGGCTATGTCCTTCCAATATTTTGAGACACTCACCTGTGTGAGTATCCCATACTCGAACAGTTCGGTCTTCGCTGCTGCTGGCAATAGTTTGCCCATCTGGGCTGAAAACCACTGTCCACACCCAGTTGGTATGTCCTCTAAGCGTCCGGATGCATTTGCTGTTGCCAATGTCTGTAAGGTCCCAAAGCTTGATAGTATTGTCAGCACCGCCACTAGCGAGAATGTGCCCATCTGGACTAAAGGCAACAGAGCGAATGCGTCCTTGATGTTCTCCTATAAAGTGGCATTCATTTGTATGCAAGTCCCATAGTCTGATTGTGTGGTCATCAAGACCACTTGCAAGAACTTGGCTGTCTGGACTAAATGCTACTGAATACACACCACGGGTGTAGCCTTGCAATACATTAAGAGAATTACCTGTTGCCACATCCCAAAGTCTTGCTGTTTGGTCATCACTGCTGCTGATGAGTGTGTGTCCATCGGGACTAAAGGCGATCGCCCACACCTGGCTATTATGCCCTCGTAAGGTTCTTAAACATTTACTTGTATCAATGTCCCACAATTTGATTGTCCGGTCTTCGCTACAGCTACCAATGGTTTTCCCATCAGGGCTAAAGCGTACAGAGTAGACTTTTTTGCTATGTCCATTATGTTCATTCAGTGTTTTCCTACATTTTCCTGTCAGAAGATCCCAAAGTTTGATGGTTTGGTCTTCACTGCTACTAGCTAGTAGTTGCCCATCTGGACTAAAACTCACAGAGTAAACCTGGCTACTATGTCCTTTTAAGGTTTTCAGGCATTCACCTGTGTTGATATCCCAAAGCTTGATTGTACTGTCGGCGCTGCTACTGGCAATGGTGTTGTGGTCAACAGGATTGAAGGTGACTGACCAAACCCAATTGGTATGACCTTTGAGAGTTTTCAAGCAACTTCCAGTGTGTACATCCCACAGTTTAATGGTTTGGTCTTCACTAGCACTTGCCAAGATGTAACTATCTGGGCTAAAAGTAACGGAATATACTTTATTGGTATGTTCTTTAAATGTATGAAGACACTCGCCTGTGTGTACATCCCAGAGTTTAATAGTGTAATCTGCACTGCCACTAGCTAGGAGTTGACTATCTGGACTAAAGGCAAATGACCAAACCCAAGCAGTATGTGCTCTATAGATACGAAGTTGTTTGGTATCTGAAGTTCGCCACAGACGAATTTCTCCATTAATCGCACCTGTGGCAAAAAACTCTCCATCACGACTAAATCTAACTGATACCAAACTTGATAGTGTTTCAGTAAATACCGAACCAGTCAGGTCAGCGTTTGTAAAGCTAGTATCCTGTAAATTGACATCTTTAAGATATGCTTGGCAAATAGCTAAATTGGAAAAATCCCGCCCACTCAAATCAATTTGTGATTCATCAAGCTGAAGTTGACGCAGCAGATTGATTAGGTTGCCGGCAGCATATCCTTTCTGTAGTGGAGATTGCTGTTGTAAGTTGGCTAGCATCCTACGTAACTTGGGTTCTAGTTCTTTGCCAAAAGTACTGAGTAGTTTCTTTTTGACTGGTTCAAGAATTAATCGCTCTTGTGTTTTGCGGATATAATCAAGCGAGCGTGCCTTCATCAGTGGATAATTGTCAACAAATCCCAGACAGTTTCCTTGGCAGATTTCTTGATAAGTCTTTTCAATCAATTGCTCTATGACATACTCCACCACCACAGACTGCTGACCAAACCTACTGGAATCTGCTTCTTTTTCAATGAGCGATCGCCGCAACAAAGACTCTACAGCTTCTAATACTCTGGTTGCAGGTTCCTGTGTAATCAGGTTGTCTTTGAGTTCTGTTAGGGAAACATACTCGCGATGAATTGCCAGCCAGTACATCAGTTGTTTTTCCAACTCTGACAGGCGATTAAATTGCTGGTCTAAAAGAGTCCGAATATCTCCGTAAACTGCTGTTTCTTGGTGAATTTGTTTTAAAAATTCAGCAATGTTATTGCTAAATAAGTCGTAGACTGTGGTAGCGACCATCTTTAACGCTAAAGGGTTGCCGGAGTATCGTTCCACTAATTCGCTTAACTCGGCATCTGAACAAGAAAATCCCTTATCTTTCAGTATTGCACTAGCGTCTTCTCGGTTCAGTCCCAAAAGATGCAATACCTTTACTGGCAGCTTTTTCCCCTCCAGTATTGCGACTTGCTTAGGCTTTTCCCGGCTCGTTAGCAGCAGACAACTCTTATGTCCTGCTTCTGCCACTTTCTTAAAGAAATAGCCGTATTTCTCATACCCTTGTTGGTACTCTCCCGCCCTTTCGTAAGCTTTGCCTTCACCGCTGCGTAGCACGGCTTCCACTTTATCCAAAATCACCAAACAACGGTGTTTTCTTAAAACATCAATCAGCCGTAGTATTTTGCTGTTATCGTTATCTGGCAAGTCAGGTTCAGCTTCTTTAGGTAAAAACTGTAGTAGCTGTGTGAGAAGATCTCCTAAATGTGGAACGTTGTGAAGCGATCGCCAAAAGAGGTAATCAAAATCTTGCTGTACTTTTTTGGCAACCCGTGCTGCTAGAACTGTCTTGCCAATACCTCCTATGCCTAGCACCGCCACCAATCGACAGCGCTGGGAACTATCTCCTACAATCCACTGCTCTAACTTAACAATTTCCTCTTCTCGACCCCAAAAACCCTCGACATCTACGGCTTCTCCCCAATCCTCACGCGGTGTCCTGCTAATTGCTTTACTTATTTGGTATTGGGTTAATAGCTTTTGCTTGATGTTATTGAGTTTTTTGTTACCACTACCTTCTATACCAAATTTGCGGTAGCTCTCTCCTAATCTTTTTCTCACGGCTGCTTGGGAAATCTCCAACCTGGAAGCTATCTCAGCACCTGAGAAGTCATTTAATGCCAGCAGCAAGGCATCTAGCTCTGTTTGAGTAACACCAGACCTGGTTGCTACCTCTGTAATAAAACTTTCTGGAAGCTGAGACATATAGGCAGCGTTCTCCATTTCACCCTTGCTCCACACAACATATTAGTATGTGAGATAATCCCTTATAGCATGGCTCAATAGCCTAGAAAAGAGTATTTGTTTGGACTTTGTGACTCGGTCTTGTTTTTTATTTTTCACTTTATTTTTTTCTCACATCTATGTGAGAAAGACTATATTCTGCTGATGCCCAGCAGTCATAAGGTTATACGAGATCATCGATAGCAATGCCTTAGGCAATTGAGTCCCGCTAGTAGGATACCGATAAACCAGACAATTTCCCAAATATAGCCCTTAAAAAGGGATTTGAGCTTGTTTAAACACGTTTTACCTACAAAATCACAGGAATTCCTGGAAATGCGTAGGCGTTATCTTTTTATCTGGTTCATTTCTCAAACGGTTTTCTATGTAAAACAGGACGGGACAATTCTAGCAATGTGAGAAAAAATAGCACTCGAAGTAAATAATACTTCACATAACCCCATATTTTGGGAAATTAAAATTTTCAATAGTTGCTAGGCAAAGAAAATATGTTTATGATTATAGGTAAGGTATATATACGTGAGGAAAGAAGTGGATGTAAGTAGTTTGCAGCTTTCCATCACTCAATTAGGTAACAGTAGTCGAGACTAACGGTCAACGTTACGGAGAAACTGAACTGATATGACCTTCTCACGCTCACGATTTCCTGAATTTTTTAGCGGTTCCAATGGCATCAAAATGCACTTAAAGTTTGGAGATACGCCTCCGGAAGCGTTGCCTATGGTCACACTACAAGACAAAGGAAAGCAAGACATTTTTCCGCAGCAATCCTGCTTGATTGAATTGCACCCGGTTTTTTCTCACATGAGCTTTCTACTGATTGAGACGTTGTCGGTCACTCAACATGGTGAGTTCATCACCCGTAGCAAAAAGGGTAATTACGAAACCATCGTTGAACTGGGTGGACACACGAGTCACCGCTACCATCTTGATAAGAAGGAACTGGAGGAAATTCAACAGATGTACGAACAAATTCTAGAAAATTGGATTGGATGGAGGGTGTCCCGCAAAAAAACCTAAAAAGCTACATCCAATACCCACAGCTACCTAACAGTAGAGAAAACACATAGCTTGGGTAGAGTTAATAGCAAAACTAAATATCTGCAAGTTATGAGACATTTGGCTTTTTATAAACGAGAAGTTTACAAGCCGGAGAAGTGATTAAGGCACTTCCCGGCTTTTTGCGTAGATTCATTTTATTAAGGAGTCTAAGAAAGATGAAACCACAGCAAGACAGTCGTCTATTGAGATTAGTTTCTCGTTTCCTCAAATATTTTCTACTGGCATTATTTGGCTTGGCGATCGCCTACATTGCCTCAATGAGTTTTGGTGCAGTACATTTCGCCTTCACGTTATTGCCGTTCGTATTCACTTGGGTGTGGCGGTTGGGACTTATCCTGTTTTGTTTGATAGCAATAACAGTGATTTTTGAGTCCTTCCGATAACTGACTCCAGGCGGTTGCTAACACAATAAAATATCTGCAAATGATGAGACATTTGGCTTTCGATAAACCAGACGTTTACAAGTTGGTGAAGTGATGAAAGCGCTTCCCGGCTTTTTGCTTAATATTCGTTTGACATGAAGATTTTCTATAAAACTAGTAACTACTGGGAGGTTTCTCTGTATGAGCTGTAAATACCAAGATCACCCTTTTCCTCCTTGCCGTTTTGAGCAACATCCTCAAAATCGCAATATTTACTTTTGTCCTCACTGTCGGGAATCGTACGACGTTCGAGATGTCGCGCCATCTCCTAATTGGCTGCTATTCATCATTGCAGCTATCGTCTTGATTCTTATTAGTGTGAATTCTCCATCTTCTCAAGCTCCCAATGAAGATATCACTCCCAATTCTACCCCTACTTACATGGAGTAGAACTGTTGCAACTGCCCCTCGCTTGCTGTAGTCGAGGGTGCATTTATCCGCCAATACTATGGTCGATATTCTTAGATTTAGTTTGGCGGTTAGGACTTATCCTGTTTTGCACGATAGCACTCACAGTCATTACTGAGTCGTTCCGCTAACTAAATCAAGTCTTCACTCAACACGACTGACATTATCGCCAATTGCCACATGACCACTGGTAATGACCTGTGCCAAAACACCTGTTTGTGTGTGTTGAAAATGCTTTTTTAGCAAAGAAAGCAGGGAGATATCTCGTTCTCCTGTTTCGGGATTGACTTCTATATTTAAACAGCGATTAATCCTAGCTGTAATGGCAATTCGGGCTGTACCAAGTTGCATTTCTTTGCCCACCCAGTCAAATTCTCCCCAGGCTGGTACACCATCTAAAACAATATTGGGGCGGAAACGCCGGACATCCACCTGAAGTCCTGCTATCTCACTCAAATGGTCAAGGGTTGCCTGACTGACAAGAGAAATATGCACAGCTTCCCGGTCGGGATAGCGAGTTTTGCCATACTCTCCCACAAGCTGCAAGGGTGCGTGGTTTGGATGTCTGGCTGTTTGGCTGGGATAAATTCCTGCTAAGTATCCTGTGAAAAAGGCAGCAATGCGATCGCGTCCTGTAGGGCTATGCGTATCAGCAACTAATAACTCTACGCCTTTGCGCTTTACTGTTAAAGTCTCAGTACCTGCTTCGTAGGAACAATCTAACGCCGCTAGTCCTGCCCAGTCATTTTGCATGGCGAAGTGTTGCTTTTTCATCCACGGGACTTTTGTAGAGTCGGGATATTGGGCGTCTTCTTTGAACATTAACGCAAAAGAGCGATCGCCCCTGATGCCATATCCAACTTGCACCTCAACGCGAGCCTCCGAAGGAGGAGCTTCTCCTGACGGAGACGCTACGCGAACGCTAACCCACTTGTGAGAACTTAACCCTTTAAATGGATATATGAATAACTCTTTGACACAAATCTTGGTCATTGTTAGTTGGTAGTGGTTAGTTGTTATACCATTTCACGAAAAGCCTGATACAAATAAAGCATCAAGAATAAAATCCCAACCTGTAATAGAAGCAACGATTGATGTGTTTAATTGTTCCAATCGCTTCCAAATAAATTCTCTTAATTCATCTAAAGTTGAGAAGCTTTCCCAAGTTAAATGCCTTTTAACCTCCTCCCACAATCTTTCAATTGGATTAACTTGAGGTGTATGCGGAGGCTGAAATAACAAAACTATATTTTCTGGTAGTTTGAGATGCTGACTAAAATGAAACGCTCCATTATCTAACTGAAGAATATGTATATCTTGAGAATAAGTCTCTGAGAATTTTTCTAAAAAAATATTGAAACAAGCTGTATTTAAATGAGAGAATTCCCAAATAAAATGCTCTCCAGTTAATGGTTCTACTAATCCATATAAATAAAAATTATCCCGCTTCCATTGCATAATGCCGATGGGCTTGACTCCTTTTGTCGTAATTAATCTCCCAGGTTCAGTCTTCAACCCCACACGGCTTTCGTTTCCACACCAATATCTAATTTTTTTTTGTTTATCGACTGGTGCTATGATGTGTTTTTTAATTACTTCTAGGTATTGTGGCAGTTTTTTTTAAATTCCAATTCTGCTTCACTATCGTATTTGACACCTACGGCTCGCGGTACTTTTAGCTTCGCTTTCATTTGATAGCGCACTGTGTCGTGTACTACTTTATATGATGCTTCTATCCCTTCCACTGCTTTTAACCAAGTTCGTATTTCTTCATAACTTTTAAATCCCTGTGGCTGTTGAAGTTCTCTGTCTAGCTGCTCTCTTGCTTGTAAGTTAATCATTGGCGGTCTTCCTGGACTCTTTTTCGTTGACAATAAACCTTTTATTCCTGATTCGGTATAGTCCTTCAACCATCTTTGTACCGTTACCCTTGCTCTCCCTAGCACCACCGCTACATCCTGTATTGTTTTTACATGACCTATTTTCAGCAAATACAACGCTTGAATCCGTTCACGACTTGATACTATTTTTTGTTTTCTCAGCAGTTCCTGTAATTCTTCTGCTGACTCATATATTTCTACTTTGGTGACTCCAGCCATCTTTGCTCGTTGATATTTATTCCTTCTTTATCTGTATCATAGTTTTAGTGAATTGGTATTAGTTGTTAGTTGTTTTTCCTACTATCCACTATCCACTATCCACTACCCACTATCCAGTCTCTATTTTTGTGCAACTGGCTGATTTTTAGCACTAGCACTTCCTGTACCCATGATGCTGCGGAAATACAAACCACCAACTGTTACCAAAAACACAACATATCCCACTGCTTGCACAACATAAAGATATTGTCTATACCCAAATAAGGCTTTAAGAACAACGCCAGGGAACTGTTCGTCGGGCAAGATATTGGAAGTATTCCAAACCATTGGACCCAAGATGCAAGAGTGAATTTTAGTAAACCGTTCGTAATAAAAACAAAGACTTTCTGAGGCGCGATTGCTCAGAGCAAGGGTAGCAAAAGCTTCGTCAAACTTATGCAAAGCTGTCACCACTAGCCCAGCCACAATCAACACTAAGAAAACGCCCATGACCTGGAAAAATTGGCGAATGTTAATTTTAACGCCCCATTGAAATAACAGCACGCCAATTGCAGCCGCGACTGCAATCCCACCAAGAGCACCAAGGCTAGGAATAAGACCCTGTTGAAAGTTAGCAGCGATGAACAGAACAGTTTCAAAGCCTTCGCGCACAACGGCAACAAATACTAAAGTAAAAACACCCCAACCAGCATACGAGTCTTGCTTTAGGGCATCTGTTAGCGCTCCTTCAACCTGAGCCTTCATAAATTTGGCTTGTTTGGTCATCCAAATGAGCATCCAGCTAAGCATAGCAATTGCTAACACGCTGAACACACCTTCCATCAATGGCTCAACCACTGATGAATATTGGGGATTAATTGCACTTAGTGCTTGAACTATCCAAGTGAACAAAAAACCTATCAGTGCGCTGACAACGATGCCAACGCCGACACCAGCATAGACCCAAGGGCTTAGTCGCTGTTGTTTAGCTTTTTTTAGCAAAGCTAGCACAATGCCAACTACGAGAGCAGCTTCTACTCCTTCTCGGAGTGTAATCACAAAAGTGGGTAAGGCAGCACTAAAGTTCATTTTTTGTCCTTTGTCCTTTGTTATTAGTTATTAGTCACTTGATTTTTACTAATAACTAATGACTAATAATCGTTAGTTGAAATCGCGTAACATCTTTTTCAGTTCAAGATTATGCAACTCTTCCTGACCTACCATATTACTATCGCTGCGCTTGAGTGTTAGAGTTGTCAATCACTTTTTGAGAATTTTGCTCAATCGTTTTCACCAGCTTGGTGACATCTTCGGGAGTCTGAACTGGTTTAGCTGGTGGAATGGCAGAGGGCCAAACTTTTGTCAGTTCAGCCATACTAGTTTCAATCGCTTTGTGTTCTTCGGGATGCTCTTGAGACATTTTGCTAGCAATCCCTTTGTATAAGTCGTTAACGTAGTTGACAAAGCCACGGGAGTCTTGATATTCAATGGCTGCGGAAATTTTCCCATCTGCGATCGCCGCACCATATTCTGAGTTAGCTGCATCTAGCAAAGCGTTCATCACCTGTAGCACGAATCTAGGTTGCGAGCGTTGAGCTGCTGGTAAAGCTGTCATCGCGCTATCAACAGATTGCATGGAAGAGGCAAAATCAGTTTTAACTTTGGCACTTTTAGGGTTAGATTTGACGAAATCTTGCAAACTAATTAAAGATGTCTTAAATTCTTTGACTTTGCGCTCATTTAATTGCTCTTCTACATCAACATAAATCTCTTCAACCGGATGTCCAATATGAGGTTCTGCCTGTTTCGGTTGATTCTGATCCAACAGTTCTTTTGCTACCAAAAGGTGTCCTTTCATTAACCCCAGTTTGGTCATGTAGTCAACATCTTTTGCTTCCCCAGCGAGCACCACTTCCTGAACAGTTACCTGGTCTTTTATTTGGTCAAATTGCTCCTGGGTAATCACCTTTTTAGAAACCAAGTCCTCAGGACTGCTATAAGGACGGCTTGCCTGAATTTTATGTGATAATGCCGGAACACCAAGCTGTGCCTCAAACTTATCCAACTCTGACAGAATAGCACTGTTGATGTTGATTTGCTTTTTGCTGCTGTGTCCGCTGTGACTAACTGCCTCAGTAGTTGGGGAGCTGGAACTAGCAGTTGGTGCGGTTGACTTTTGTGCGGTTGGCGTATCGGCACAAGAACTTAGAGAGATGATTGCCGCAGTAGCAAAAGTTAGACTAATGTAACGGAATTTTATCATTTTTGCTCCCAGAAGTGTTTGAAAGGTCATCATGAAAACATTTCAAATTTTTGTCAGTAGATGAATTTGACAACGTATTGTGGATTTTGCTATGATACTTTCTCATAAATGAGATTCTTTTGCAACTACTTTATCAAAAGTTAAATTCAATTTAATAAAATTGTCAAATATTACAGCACATTGCAAGTAAATGAAGTACAACGCGCGTTGTCTCAAAGCCAGACGCAGAGCGAATTTTACTTCTGACTCCTGACGGATGTATTCTGCTGTATATTAAAAATATTCCTAATTAATATCTGAAAGAAAAAGAAAATCCCCTTGTGATACCTCATTCGGTATCACAAGGGGATTATATTTACAACTGGGAAAAATTGAATACTCTATGTTAATTTTTCAGCTTATGGCTGAAAAATTCTTTAATTGATGAAGCGTTGTTTCAATTTGTCGTCGAGTATTAAAGATTTTACATAACATCGGCAAAAATTTGCCTTCTAACTGAAAATAACTGTTATGAGAGTAAAAATCCCTACAAAAACCCACAGACATCTGTACAAGTCATGCTGCAAAACCGTCGATTGTTCTAGGATGCAATAGGTTAAAGAAGGGCAAAAAGAGAAATATCCCAGTAGACAAAATGCTCAATGCATAAACTGACATCTTGGCAATATCTAACGGCTTGGGAAATTCCCTCAAAATTGAATCAACAACTGAATTTCGTACCATAACAAATCCTCATTTGGTGTTCAAGGAATAACTATTGATGATGGAGGGAAACTTTAAATTAGGAAGTCTTTCCCAGGAGGGAAATCGGATGACTTGGCACTTAAGAGAAACTTCTCTAAAGTGCGCTTTTTACTTGCGTTTTATTCGCTTATTTGAGCATACATATTTTCCCGTAAAAAGTCTACAGGCAAAAAAATAATACAGTTATTATTTGACATTATGGTGATAATTTTTGGTTATCTTTTCCGTAAGTCTCATAGCAAAACATCTTTTTACTTAGTTCAAGGCGGTGCTGTTTTTTTCGCTTTTGACTTATGTAGTTAAAAATGTTCTTGATTTGCTCAACACCAAGGTGTTGCTGTTGGCTAATTTGCTCAATATTGGTATGATTGATTTGCGAGTAAATCTTTTCCTCATATCTTTGTGTGTACTTTCTACGCCAATCGATAAACTGTAATCGCTCAGTAATGTAGCACTGGCATACTCTGCAATAGAATTGACGACGTGGTAACTTTAGGTAAACATCTTTACCACCTACTGGTAAATCCCTAACTACAATTGGTCTGGTTTGATGTAATTCTTTCGTGTAGTTACGGCAATGTGGGCAGTTCGTACCTTCAGCTAAAACTTTTAACTGAAAAGAAAGTGAATCCTGAGTAGCATCCCAAGATGCTACGGTTACACTAGGTAAATTTAGTAAATGTGTGAAATGTCTGTTCATCGGGAAAAGTCACCAGATATTACATTAGGCAGCATGAATTTCTGACTCACTGGTGCTGTTATTGCTGAGTCATTGCAGAGTCAAGTAAGGGTTGTTTAGGGAACCTGTAGATAGAGATTGTTTATAAACAAGCTTTGCTCCTTATAGGAGTTGTTAAGATGCACGCAGTTGTTGTCACCCCTGACTCTTGCATATCCCTGACAAATTTCTAGTCAAAATTTTCTGTGGTAGTAATGCGTTTGTCACGATACTAAAACAAGTTTTACCACATAGAACGGTAAAATCTCTCATAAATAAAAAACAATGATAAATAATCATTCCATGCACGGGTAAGTTTCGTATCGTTCCCAAAACGGCTACTGTGGGCGTTGTGGGAAGTCACCTACGCTATATATATCTGCTTTGAGATATCTGCAAAGAAGCTAAACTACAGCCGTACGGGCGCAATGCGTTGCGCCCCTTCCCTAAATCAGGAACTTTTTGTCATCTTTTGAGAGTTACTCTCAGCTACTACTTCAAATTGACCCATGCATCCGTTTTCTGCGATCGCATCTTGATGGGGATGAAACATATACTTACCCGGATAGCGAAAGGCAAATTCCAAGATGTGCCGTTCGGCTGTCCCCATTGTGATGACATCGCTTTCAAAAGACGCTTTGGTGGTCATTCCTGTGGGATAAACTTTAAAAAAGTTGGCGTGTAGGTGAAACGTTGCTACTGGATCATATTCAATGATGTTAAGCACGTACAGCCGAATCAACTGATTTTGGTAAATGCGGATAGGATGATCCATGTAGTAGTGGGGCAGACCGTTGAAGGCATAATATTCATTACGGTTATCATCATTCACGTCATACCCAGCCATAACTAGTACTATCTCATCCGCTGGAGGACGCGCAGTGGGGGGATCGATGATAAACATTCCGTACAACCCTTTAGCAACATGACGGGTGACTGGCTCAATGTGGCAATGGTACAGATGAACGCCATAGGGTTCCGCGTCAAATTCATAGATCGTTGCTGCACCGTGGCGAACTGGACGAATGCCATCCATATCTGAGGGGTGGACGCCATGAAAATGTAGAGAGTGCGAATGTCCCGCCTGGTTGAAAAACAGTACGCGCACGCGATCGCCCTGTTTTGCCCTTAGTGTCGGTCCTGGTATGTGACCATTTAAATCCCAAATATTGAAAGAAACAGCACTATTGAGCTGAATAATGGAAGTAGCAGCAGTCAAGCGAAATTCTCGAATTATACGCCCATTTTCCCGCTTTAGAGTACCATACTCGAATTCCCGCACCATCTTGGAGGGGGTAGCCAAATCAGAAGTAGCCACTGTCTCCACGGGTGGTACTTTTACCTGTGGCTGGCTTCGGGAGTTGAATATTTGCCATGACGCCGCACTAGTCACACCAGCACCTACTAAACCTAGCTTCAACAGATGACGACGGCTTATAAGTTTTTCTTTATCTAAAGTAAATATATTAGGCATGGTGTTATCGAAAGTTTGCGGCAAAAGAAAATTGCAAATATTTTGCAATTATTCACTAATCGAATCCTAAAAGAATCAATAATTATTGTCAATCTTTCTCAAATATGCTAAATACAATGATAATTATTATCATTGTGAGAAACTGGATTTCTCCCTTAACGTTGCAATCCGCTAATACAACCCTGAAAAGTCTGGTGAAAAAATTTTCATTTTTTCTTTATTGTGTCCTGTAGTCACATGGATTTCATTGTTTTTGAAACTACAGATTATGAAAAGGTGTATGATGCATATTCCCCAGTAGGTAAAGGCAAAATGGTAGCCAAGACCTTTTTGCTATCCGACACCTCCCCACACTTGGCTGAAAAAGTGGGAACCTTTACTTGCAAGGATATTTCTTGAGTCAAAACGCCCACCGATCTACACTAAAAGCTTTAGATGCTGTAGGTACTTATTGTGTCGAGAATTATTCCCAAAACAAAAGGCACATCAAGGTTAGTACATCTCATCTTGATGACGGCTAGTAGCTTCTACTTAATTGTGTGCCTACCTAAACCAGCCTATGCCATGCACATAATGGAAGGCTTTTTACCACCAGGCTGGGCAATTTTTTGGTGGGTTGTCGCATTACCATTTTTTGCGTTGGGATTGCGATCGCTCACTCGCATCACTAAAGCCACTCCTGAACTAAAATTACTCTTAGCATTGGCAGGAGCCTTTACTTTTGTGCTTTCGGCATTGAAAATGCCTTCAGTAACAGGGAGTTGTTCTCATCCTACAGGTACAGGATTAGGAGCAGTGCTATTTGGTCCTTTAGCCATGTCAGTGCTAGGTAGCTTAGTCTTGCTATTTCAAGCACTATTGTTAGCACATGGCGGTTTAACAACACTGGGAGCCAATGCATTTTCCATGGCAATTGTCGGACCATTTGTTGCCTTCTGGATATATCGATTGGTGATGCAAACTGGCAAGCAAAGGTTGGCGATATTTCTAGCATCTGCTGTTGCAGATTTGACAACCTATCTTGTGACTTCCGTACAACTGGCTCTTGCCTTCCCCACAGCTACGGGTGGTTTTATGGCATCATTTATTAAATTTGCAGGAATCTTTGCCGTAACACAGGTTCCCTTGGCAATTAGCGAAGGATTATTGACAGTCTTGGTATGGAATTGGCTTTCTAACTATGGTCGTCAAGAACTAGAAATGTTACAGCTCATTAAACCGGAAAGTTAGTGGATAGTGGATAGTGGATAGTGGATAGTAGATAGTAGAAAAAACAACTAACAACTACCAACTAACAACTACCAACTACCAACTAACAACTAACAACTAACTCATGACTAAGCAAAATCAAAAATGGAATAACTGGCTGTTGGTATTAGCGGTGTTAGTATTAACAGTCACGCCACTTATGCTAAGAAAAGGTGCGGAATTTGGCGGTTCAGATGGTCAAGCTCAAGAGGAAATAAAAAAAATACAGCCCCAATATGAACCTTGGTTTAATTCATTAATTCAGTTGCCTAGTAAAGAAGTTGAAAGCTTATTGTTCGCAGTGCAAGCAGCAGCAGGTGCTGGTGTGATTGGCTATGTTATAGGGTTATACAAAGGGCGCTCCGAACAAAGCAACAAACAAAATGAAAATTCAGATTGACACCTTAGCTTACACTAATCGCTTACGTTGGTTGCCACCAGAACAAAAATTGCTATTTGCTATTGCCTTGCTGATAATTGCTGCCTTTTCCCATCCACAGGTTCAAGTTTTGATAGCAGTTTGGATGAGTATTTGGACAGTTATCTATGCAGGGATTCCTGCTAAAACTTATTTGAAATTAGTTTATTTGGCTACTCTGTTTTGGTTAACTAGTTTACCAGCTTTAGTCATTAATGGAGTAGATATTTCCCAACTGCATTTAGTGCCAAATGACTCAGTCAGTGGGTTGACTTTTGGCTCTTATTATGTATACATCAGTCACAACGGTATTGAGCAGGGATTGACTATCTTAACGCGAGCGATCGCCTCTCTTTCCTGCCTGTACTTTATCATGTTAACTATCCCCTTTTCCGAACTTTTACAAATATTGCGTCGTGTCGGTGTTCCAGTGCTTTTAACCGAGCTTCTATTGCTGATGTACCGCTTTATTTTTGTCCTTTTAAATACCACTGCCGAGTTATGGACTGCTCAACAATCTCGTGGTGGCTACCGCACTTTTACGACTGGGATGAAAAGTTTAGCACTGTTGATTGGGCAATTACTAAAGCGAACTATAGAAAACTATCGTCAAGTTTCCTTGAGTTTAGCCGCACGGGGTTTTAGTGGAGAATTGCGGGTTTGGCATCCCCATCGCTATCATCAATCCAAGCGTTATACCATAGAAGCAATTGCCGGGTGTGCAGTATTAATAGGATTGGAATTGTGGAAATATGCAGGAATGGTTACTCGAATTTGAGCAGGTACATTACACCTATTCTGGCACACAACAATCGGCTCTCAATGGTCTGACGCTACGGATTCCTGCTCATAAAAGATGTGCATTAATAGGTCAAAATGGTTGTGGTAAAACGACCCTATTTTTGTTAGCTAATGGTTTATACAAACCTCAGAAAGGAGTTGTGCATTGGCAAGGCGAGCCACTAAAATATGACCGTAACTACCTCATGAAGTTACGCCAAAAAGTCGGGTTAATTTTTCAAAATCCAGAGCAACAACTGGTAGCCTCTACAGTGGAAGAAGATATTTCTTACGGGTTGTGTAATTTGGGTTTACCAGAAGCAGAAATTGAAAAGCGAGTCGAGCAAGCTTTAGTAGAATTTGGTTTAACTGAATTAGCTCAAAGACCAGTTCATCATCTTAGTTTGGGACAAAAAAAGCGAGTTTCCATAGCAGATGTGATGGTGCTACGACCTGAACTTCTGTTGTTAGATGAACCTACAGCTTATCTGGATAAGTTGCATACCCGTAACCTGATGGCAACCTTGAAAAAGATTCATGCATCTGGAACATCAATATTGATGGCAACCCATGACCTTGATTTAGTTTATCGCTGGGCAGATTGGATCTTTGTCATGGATAGAGGAAGACTCGTTTTGGAAGGAAAGCCGCAGGATGTGTTTACTCAACGAGAGATTTTAGAAGAATTACAGTTAGGAGTGCCACTTATATATGAAATGTTATTCGCTGACGGAGTCGCTGAAGAGGGACCCGTTTTGGAACGATTGCGGCAACGGATATTAAATTTGTTTCGCTACTTTTAAATAAAACTTTTTTGACTTTTGACTTTTGCACCGCACTACTCGTCGTCGTGGAGTTTTCCGTAATGACAGATATTTGTACTGAATACTCCTTTGAATGCTTATGTAGATGTTCACAACAACTACATATTAATGTGACGTATTAAATCAGTACCAGCCTTACAGTATCAATAAATGAGGGTGATATGACAGAAGACCGCAGTGCCAAAGTTGGGGGAAATGCTGACCGCAGTGCGATTATTACTGGAGATAGCAATACTGCTACTATCACTATCACTAACTACTATTACCATGAAAATACAACGGTAGTACCTATTGAATCTACTGATGTAAGTAACGAAAATCTTCCCTGTCCCTATCGCGGTTTGTTTCACTTTGGTCCCGATGATGCGGAGTTTTTCTTTGGACGTGAGGTATTTGTAGAAGAACTATTCGCGGCGACTCAAAACCGGAATTTTATACCCGTGTTAGGTGCGTCGGGAAGCGGAAAATCTTCGGTGGTGTTGGCGGGATTAGTGCCAAAGCTGCAAAAAGCAGGTCACTGGTTATTTACTCACTTCCGTCCCGGTTCAGAACCATTCCATGCTTTGGCTGAGGCGCTGGTTCCACTTTACGAGCCTGATAAAAATGCTACCGAACAAATGGGTCAAGCTCGTCAGTTAGCTGAATTTTTTGTGAATGGTTCCGTTCCTCTTCAAGATGTTTTCTCCAAAATTCAACGGAATTATCCCAATCATCGGGTTTTGTTGATTGCCGACCAGTTTGAAGAACTTTATACTTTGTGTGCGGATCAGAAAACTCGCCATAGTTTTTTAGATATCTTATTAGCCAGCTTTCAATCTTCCCCTGGCAAGACTAATGTGCTAGTTGCAACCATGCGGGCGGATTTCTTGGGGAATGCCCTCTCCTATCCTAAATTTGGTGATGTGTTACGAAATGCTGATGTCAAAATCAGGTCAATGAACCGTGAGGAACTTTCACAGGTGATTGTCAAGCCACCTGAAAAGTTGGGGGTGACATTTCAAGATGGACTGGTAAAACGCATTTTAGATGACGTGGAAGATGAACCGGGTAATTTACCTCTGCTAGAGTTTGCGTTGACGGAGTTGTGGAAACGGCGAAAGGGTAAACAGTTAACTCATGCAGCTTATGAGGAAATTGGTGAGGTACAAGGTGCGTTGGCTCGTCATGCAGATGAGAATTATGGTAAGTTGAGCGCAGCCCAGAAAGAACAGGTACGGCAGATTTTCATCCAATTAGTGCAACCGGGTGAAGACAGACAAGATACGCGACGAGTGGCGACGAAAGCCGAATTGGGTGAAGAACGGTGGAAATTGGTGACACAGTTGGCGGATGATCGATTAGTCGTCACCAGTCAAAATGCAGCTAACCAAGAAACTGTGGAAGTTGTTCATGAAGCATTGATTCGTAATTGGGAAGAACTGCGACAATGGATGAATGCAGACCGTAGCTTTCGCGCTTGGCAAGAAAGACTGCGGTTCGCAATGCTTCAATGGCAAAAAATGCAACGGGATGAAGGGGCATTGTTGCGGGGTGCAGTGTTAAAGGAAGCGGAAGAAAAGCTGGAACAACGCCGAGAAGAACTGAGCAAAGGAGAGCAAGAATTTATTCAAGCTAGCGTAGCACTGCGACGAGGTGGTAAGCAGCGAATTTACTTGAGTTTGGGGGGGATTGGGAGTATCCTTTTACTGGCGGTGGGGTTTTGGGGTTGGTTGAATTATACAACTCCGGGGCAATTGACTCAAATTCGCTGGAACTTGCGTGATGTGAGTCAGCGGACGAGTTCTTGGTATCAATTTAAAGCGGCTGTCGCCTTTGCTGAGGATGAAAATCCAGATCAAGCCTTAAGACTTGCCAACCAGATTCAGGATTCCTCTGACAAAGCAAGAGCCTTAAGTTTCATTGCCCAAGCCTATGGCAAGCTCAACCAACCCCAAACAGCCGCTGATTTGCTCACGCAAGCGATCGCCTCTGCCAAGAAGATTCAGGATTCCCAATACAAAGCCCATGCCTTAAGAGCCATTGCCCAAGCCATTGACAAGCTCAACCAACCAGAAATTGCCGCTGCCTTGCTCGATAAAGCACTCGCCTCTGCCAACCAGATTCAGGATTCCTTTTACAAAGCAACAGTCTTAAGTGCCATTGCCGAAGCTTATGGCAAGCTCAACCAACCCCAAACAGCTGTTCTCTTGCTCGAAAAAGTGATCGCCTCTGCCGACAAGATTCAGGAATCCTATAAGAAAGCCGATGCCTTAAGAGCCATTGCCCAAGCCATTGGCAAACTCAACCAACCAGAAATTGCCGCTGCCTTGCTCGAAAAAGTGATCGCCTCTGCCGACAAGATTCAGGAATCCTATAAGAAAGCCGATGCCTTAAGAGCCATTGCCCAAGCCATTGGCAAGCTCAACCAACCAGAAATTGCCGCTGATTTGCTCACGCAAGCGATCACCTCTGCCGACAAGATTCAGGAATCCCGTAACAAAGTCGATGCCTTAAGTGCCATTGCCGAAGCTTATGGCAAGCTCAACCAACCAGAAATTGCCGCTACCTTGCTCGAGGGAGCGATCGCCTCTGCCAACCAGATTCAGGATTCCCGTTACAAAGCCGATGCCTTAAGTGCCATTGCCCAAGCCATTGGCAAGCTCAACCAACCAGAAATTGCCGCTGCCTTGCTTGAGGGAGCGCTCGCCTCTGCCAAAGCGATTCAGGAATCCCAATACAAAGCCGATGCCTTAAGTGTCATTGCCCAAGCCATTGGCAAGCTCAACCAACCGGATAAAGCCGCTGATTTGCTCAAGCAAGCGATCGCCTCTGCCAAAGCGATTCAGGAATCCCAATACAAAGCCGATGCCTTAAGAGCCATTGCCCAAGCTTATGGCAAGCTCAACCAACCCCAAACAGCCGCTCCTTTGCTCGAGGGAGCGATCGCCTCTGCCGACAAGATTCAGGAATCCCAATACAAAGCAAGAGCCTTAAGTGCCATTGCCCAAGCCATTGGCAAGCTCAACCAACCAGAAATTGCCGCTACCTTGCTCGAGGGAGCGATCGCCTCTGCCAACCAGATTCAGAATTCCTCTGCCAACCAGATTGAGGATTCCAGTTCCAAAGCAAGAGCCTTAAGAGCCATTGCCCAAGCCATTGGCAAGCTCAACCAACCCCAAAAAGCCGCTCTTTTGCTCGAAAAAGCGCTCGCTTCTGCCAACCAGATTCAGCATTCCACTTACAAAGCCGATGCCTTAAGTGCCATTGCCGAAGCTTATGGCAAGCTCAACCAACCCCAAAAAGCCGCTCTTTTGCTCGAAAAAGCGCTCGCTTCTGCCAACCAGATTCAGCATTCCATTGGCGCAGTCAATATGTTGAGTACCGAAGCTGATCGCAAAGCCGATGCCTTAAGTGCCATTGCCGAAGCCGCAGCGAACCTGAAAAACTGGGAACAGGCACTGAAAGCTACGCAACAATGTCCCAGTGACAATTGTAAGGTGGAATTGCTGGCGAAAGTTTTAACGGTTCATGTGGAGCAGCAGCATCCTGAGTTGAAGGAGGAGAAGGAGAATGAGGAGGAGGAGTGAACTTTTTTCAAACAGCGGTAATTAGCGAACTGACAAGTTTACGCTTGTGCGATGCTTTGGAGGAGACGCCTTAACTCCATAACAGTGCGATTACTTACTGAGCAGCATATTTTACAATCTACCGGAAAAATATATACTCAATTTCTATCAAAATCTCAAATACCAACTTATTTTCCCAGAACACATATAAAAAACCATATCAAATAACACCGTGAAAAAAATCCTCATCCTCTGTGCCAACCCTAAAAACACAAATCATTTATAACGGGAGATAGTAGCACTGCAAACGTCAATAATTCATGAGCATAAAATTGCAAAAGTCAAATTTTTGAAAATGAAACACAGATGAATTATCAGTGTTCATCTGTGGTTCCAAAATTCATCAACTGGACTTTTGCAAGAAGTCTATTCAACTATTTGAAAATCGCTTTCCCCTGCACTGTTCGTGCTGGCTTAACGTCCAGTAATCTTAGGATGGTTGGTGCAATGTCAATATTACGCACCTGCTCCAACTGACCAGGTTGAATGTCTGGACCAGCTGCATAGAAAATCGCACTCATATTTGGCAGAATTGGGTCATAGCCGTGTGCGCCGTAGAAATTGGGCACAGATAATACAGGACTACTAGAGGCGGTGTCCCCCAAACGCTGCACTACTGGAGTTTGAGTACCGTCGAAGTTGTAACCCTCTGTGAGTAGGGCAAAGACATCACCGCTATCTTGACCAATGAAATCGCTGGTGCTTAGACCAAAAGAGGAATCATTCAGGTCTTTAGGGATAGGTCGGGTATAAATTTTGTCAAAGACAGGGACATTACCACCATAGGCATAGTATGAGTTGCTGTCTACAAAGGACTTGAGCGCATCTGCTACCTTTTGTTGCAGAGTAATGTACTCTTCACGACTCACAGTACCATTAGGTTCTCGTCCCTCCAGGTTAATGTAAATGTTGACCGCAGGTCCGGAGGAAACAGCTCGAACTTTGTTGGAGTCGAAGCCTTGGTTGCGAAGGAAGTTATTGATATTGACCGCTGTGTGGAAGGGGTCAAACCCGTGGTCGGAAACAACAATGATATTGCTGTTCGGTCTGCCTTGGTCATCAGTACCAACGGCATCAATCACTCTTTGCACTGCGCGATCAGCTGCTTGATAAGCTGCTTGTATATAGCTTTGGTAACGGGCTATCTTCTCCTGATCTTGACCTTGTCCAATTGAGTTAGGATCACTGGGATCAGTTGCTTGACGTGAGTCAGTAATGAAAAATTGGTGTTCTGCACCATCGGGTTGCTGGATGTAGAGCAATGTCAAGTCAGCATCGGGGTTCTTGCTGATTGCCCGTAAACCAACACGAGATTGGTAATCAACGAACGTCCGAACTTGGTCTTGGTAAACAGCTTCTAATTCCGTGTCAGAAAAGTTCTCCAGTCCACGGCTGAGTCGCTCAGTGATACGATAGTCAGGCTCGGGTGCCCAGAAACCAACATTATTATTGATATCATCCACATCCGCTAGTACTGCTGAGTTTCTTGGGATGTAGTTAGCAGAGTAGCGAACGAAACGAATAGTGGATAAGTCAGGTGCTAAGGTTGTCACGTAAAAGGCAGTTCCTGCTTTATTGGAGCTGCCCTCTAAGTAGAATCGGCTGGATTTTTGGTCACTGGCGCGCACGTAAGCAGGTCCAGTGGAAGGCAAGCTAAAGGGACCTGGCTGGATACCTTGAGTGTCATCAAAGAAAACCAATGTATCGTAATCAACTTGGTTATTATTGGTGGTATCGAGAGCTGCCGCCTGAATATTGTAATTTACCCCGCCAACTGTAAACGTATCAAAAGATTTGTTGGTTTCCAAAACAGGGCTGTAGGACACTTTGCCAGCTCCTTGCAGCTGGTCAAGAATTGTTTGGGAAGCAGAAGCAAAGTCTTCTGCTGTCAGGCTAAAACCTCGCGCTCCAGTTCCAGCGAAGGTTCCGTAAGGTATTGTATAATCTACAGTCCTTTTACTGGCTGACTGCACAATTGGGCTGTTTGTTAAACCTGGGACGGTGATATTTGCTCCATCTGCGCCCGGAAATGTGGCAGCAAGAACTTTTTTGCCATTTTCTCTCAAAGCTAGCCACAGTGGTTCAGCTGTTGGATCTACGCTTTCAGAAGGTCCATGAATATCAAATTCGTAACCGCCGATCGGGGCAGCAAAACCGCTAATATTCTGGTTAAACGGACTAGCAACTAGATGGAATGAGTTGGCGTTGATATCGTTGTTTGCTGCTGTAGAGCCTGTTCCAATCGCGATATGTGCGGGAGCAGTAAGAGATGGAGTGATTGTAATATTTTGTTGAGCAGCAACTCCCTGGCTTTGCAGTAACCCTATACCTTGACTTTGGCTGAGTACTCCATCGGTCAGGTATTGGTTAACCAATCGTGGTGTTGCACCATCCAAGGAAATCACAATAACCTTGGGAACTTTATTCTTGGGAACTTTACTCTGAGAAACCTTGTTGACGAAGCGCCCTGTCAATTTGCCATCACTAGTGTATGTATTGGGAGAACCTCGATGATTAGGGCTGGTTGCGATTGTAGTTAGCTGGGTAAAGGAAAACCCTGTCGCAAATAGGAATGCACAGAGCAAGCCAACTGCAAACCAGATCAGTGTTCGTAGAAGACCTCTCAAGAATTGAATCATAAACACTACCTTGTTATCTCTAAAGCAGATTCATTAACAAGCCGATGTCCAGTAACAGCCCATGGAGACAAATGTCTCTAGAACCCAATGCCAATTCTGCCGAGAAGCGGCTAATTCGCAGTGCAAAACCTGCCAAAGTCGATCCTTGTGCCACTGCAATGCTTTGGCTATATGAATGACGACATTGGCAGATCGGTAAATAGAAATGCGATCAAGAAATACTATAGGTTATCTTTGGAACAATCTGTGCAAAAAATGGACTCACAAACTTGATATTTGCTGTATTAGCACAATTTGTTTTGCATATGTCACTGTTAATGGTATTAGACATCATGATGTAAGGTTGGCAGCGCTATACAATGCGCTGTCCGCAATCATTAAAATATCTATTTCAATTTGTTTTCAAAACTCTACTAATATCTGAGCAAATACTTTTTGGTATGATTCCTTCTTCTGCAATGGTTTGAGTTAAGCTTAGGACTTAAAAGTTGGATAAACAATATGGGATAGTTTGAGCAATTGTGGCAATGACAAAATGAAATCACCTTAGTATTCTGTCAAATTTGAGTTGAGGAATGCTAGGGATTTTATATCTCAATGATTTTTTGATAAACCATGAGTTACAGTTATTTTTAAAATAGATTACAAAAGTTTATAATTAATAATTTTAGTATATTGATGAAAAAATAAATTATTAAGCATTCTCCTTAGAAAGATTAGAAAATCCCCCATCAGGGCATTGCAAAAGGGTGGCAAAATTTGGTTTTTATGTTAATACAATGCGGTAATTACATTAATAGCTGTGTGTAATAAAGCACATAAAAACATAGGGGCACTTCATGCATATTCCTGATGGCTTTGTTTCTTTGCCAGTGGCTGCTGCTACCGGGTTAGCAAGTATGGTAGGACTGGGGATTGCCCTAGGGCGCTCACAAGACGCTTTTGGTATCCGTCGCGCTCCTGTTCTTGGTTTAACCACTGCGTTTATTTTTGCCGCGCAGATGATTAACTTTCCTGTCGCAGGTGGGACAAGCGGTCACTTATTAGGAGGTACTTTGGCAGCGATCACTTTGGGTAGCCCTTGGGCTGGTACTTTGTGCATCGCTACCGTTTTAATTATTCAGGCTGTACTATTTGCTGATGGTGGGATCACAGCCTTGGGAGCAAATATCTTTAACATGGCATTGATTGGAGTTTGGGTTGGCTGGGGGTTAACTCAAACCTTACAACGACTGTTTGGAGGGCACAGAGGACGTTTACCCGTCGCTGCTGGCATTGCAGCTGGCATCAGTATCGTGGTAGCAGCGGTAGCTTGTGCCATTGAGTTAGCCCTTTCTGGAACGGCACCCCCACTGCTGGTTTTACCAGCAATGGCAGGTGTTCACATTTTGATTGGCGTTGGCGAAGGCTTAATTACCGGGGGTGTGCTGGCTTACCTCGCCACAGCACGACCAGACTTGTTACCAGGGAACCAGGAGCAGTTTAAAGGGTGGGTTGTACCAGTGGTGAGCATTTTTTTAATTGCTGGTGTATTGTCACTTGCAGCCTCAGCATCGCCAGATGGTTTAGAAAGGGTTGCTGAAAACTTGGGCTTTATCAAATTGGCAGAGAATGTACGAGTGCAAGTGCCAACGCCTTTGGCTGACTATGGTATAGAAGGATTGGGATTAATTGGCACGAGTATTGCTGGAATTGTCGGGTCTATCGTTTGCTTTGGCGTTGCCTTTGGTATTGCACAATTAGTCAGACCGAATAATGCTTAGAATTTCTCTACCGTTACGCCTGCAGCTGTCCTTAGTTATAGTTGTGGGGTGTGCGTTCCTCAAGCAAAATGCTTGGTACTGCTTAGGTGCATATGGAGCGATCGCACTGTTGTGGGCTGTCCTACTGCGCGTACCTATTCGTAAACTGACAGGATTACTAGGTACAGAACTTATTTTTCTTTCATTGCTGGCGTTACCTTTGGGATGGCAGCGAGCTAGTTTTTTGCTAGTTCGTTCTTTGATTTGTCTGATAACAATGAATAGCTTTTTGTTAACTTTGCCGCCTCACAGTTTTGGCATTGCCCTCAAAAGCTTACCCGTACCCAGAGCATTAAAAGAAAATTTGTTGTTGGCTGGACAATACATGGAAATTTTGCTTGGGGAAGTGACGCGAATGCAACGCAGCGCGCAACTACGGGGTTTGAATGGTCCAGCTGGATGGCTGCGCTACGCCAGTGCAGCTATGATAGGAGCTTTGTATCTCCGCAGTCTGGAACGAGCAGAAAGAGTCTACGCAGCAATGGAAGTTCGTGGTTATAATGGACAGCTACCAGTAGACGCGACATTAAGACCAAAAGAGCATTTTGCAGTGGCGATGATGTGTGCCGTAGCTCTTTGTGTGACTGTGGCTTCCTATACCAATTTTGGATTTTAGTCCTCAGTAGGATGGACAACGCCTACTCATCAAATAATCTAAGCCAGGGAATTCAGATAATTAACAACTAACAAACTAGAATGTCACAAGTAGGGGTCGCGGTTCAAAACTTAGTGTATGCCTATTCAAACCAGGAACCAGTTTTACGAGAAATCTCTTTTACCTTAAATGCAGGCGATCGCGTTGCACTCATGGGACCGACTGGTTCTGGTAAAAGTACCTTGCTAGAGAACCTCATCGGCTTAAAACAACCCCTCTCAGGGACAATTTGGATCAATGGCATCCCAGTCGAACCGAAAACCCTACCACAAGTACGCCGTAACATCGGGTTTAGCTTCCAAGATGCCAACGACCAACTCTTTATGCCAACCATCTTAGAAGATGTGACCTTTGGACCGCGCAACTACGGTGTACCACCAGCAATAGCAATTGATAAGGCAAGGCATCTGTTAGCTGATTTTGGATTAGAAGCTTACGCCAACCGTTCTGCCCACGAACTTTCCGGTGGACAAAGACGTCTTGCCGCCCTAGCAGCAATTTTAGCGTTAGACCCTGCAATTTTGATTTTAGACGAACCCACCAACGGTCTTGATCCAGCGTGGCGACGGCACTTAGCTCAAGTTTTGTTAAAGTTGCCGGTGCAGGTGATGTTAATCGCCTCCCACGACCTACACTGGCTCAGTAAAGTGACTCAACGCGCTTTAGTGCTTTCTGGCGGTCGGATTGCAATAGATAGTGAGATTCAACCTCTATTGCAAGAAGCTGATACCCTAGATACGCTGGGTTTACCTCCAGATTGGTGATGAGTAGAGACGTAGCATGCTACGTCTACTACTAGTCCACCAAAGGAACTTTACCTAATTTGTAGTCAGGACTAAAGTCCTGAAAAAACGATAAATCGCTTACTTCGAACTCCACAAACTTTGTTTGGTAAACCACTACCCCAATTTGATTGAAATATCTCATGACTGGAACAGTCGTTAAATATACTCCATCATTGAGTACTATTATTTGAGTTTTATGAGTACTAGGGTATAGATGTCTGTTTTACGTAAATATACAGTTATTGTTACTATTTGCTTGAGCTTAGGTTTGTTAGTAAGTGCTTGCAATGACAGCAAAGTCGCTCAATGTCAGCGATTGATTGATGCTGTTAACAAAGGAACTGACCTGATTGATAAGAATAAAGCGCAGCAGGTGACAACGAGCTTGCAACTTTCCAAAGATTTGGAAGCTGTTACCAAGGAAATCAAAGATCTGAACTTGAAAGACCCCAAGCTTCAAGCATTTCAGAGCCGTTTTGTGAAGGTCTTTGAGACTTTTAGTCAATCAATTGCCAAAGCAAGTCACGCTCTTAACACAGCAAAGACTGCACAAGCCTCATCAGAGGGTATGGTAAAAGTTCAAAAGGCGAGAGGAGAAATCGATACAGCCTTGACAGCAGCTACAAATGCTGCCAAGCAGTCTGATACCCTGGCATCTCAGGTTAATAAGTACTGTAGCCAATCAGAATGACATCAACGGGATTGTAGTAGCGTTTAAGCGCTGTTGATCGCCAAATTATTTGACCTGGTGACAGATTTATGTAATATAACGTAATATGAACAAATCTACAAAACTCCAGTTTGAAGACCTGCTAAGAGAAGGCGAATCACAGCTTAAATATGAGATGAAAAAGCATTGTAACGACAAAATAATTTTGCAAAAAGAGAGCTTAATTATTAGGTAAATTCAGTTATCAAACGAGGTAATGATCTGAACACTCTGGCGTTTTCATCACTGTCTGGAACATCAAAACAAGTGCCATCAATAATAAAGTTATCTATCTCTTTTTTGGACGACGATCCTGATATGAGAAAAAATATCTTTGATGTTCAAATAAATAACGGAGACAATTAGTAAAATTTGACCGAATTGCAAAATAGGGTCGAGTCGCCATCCCTGATAAATAAGGATAAAACTGCACAACAAACAAACTAGAGCTAGTAAAATATCTTGAAATAGATTCCAAATACGAAAAGGTCGCCGAAACGACAATCCTAGAGGTACAAGTAGCAAACCAAATAGCGCCAAAAAGATCGCCGAAATACTGGCTGAATTAGCTCCAAAATTTAACATATTGAATTTCCTTAATAGGTTTATCAGTACATAGGGGTATCAATACTGTGTAAATAACAAATAATTGTCTTAACACATTAAGTATATATCCTCCGTGAGGAGGATATCCTTGTCCAATCATTAGCGTACAAAATTAAGGCACGGTCGCGTCGTTTGTTTCGGTTGCCCTGGCGATCGCCTCCTTCCCCTGTCCCACACACGATTATCATTTTCGTTTAAATTGTTTTGAGTATTTTAGCTGATTGACAAAATAAACTTTATTCTAACCTCTCACGAGTGCTTTTTCATTAACTGTTACTTTGCGATTTTTAGCTAATCCACTATCTGTTGAGTTTCCCGCATCCCGCGTATTCCTATGAGAAATTACTCTATGGAAAACTTGATTTCATATATGCATTGGCTATACTAGTGACTTAGCTTGCCTGAGTGACCATTTGGTCAGTAACCATTTTCTACCACCTAATACAGTTTCGATAGTCAACCAGCTAGCTTATAACTATACAGGGAATCCCCAGAATCATTCACACGTCTTCTAAGGAAGCAGCTATGAAAGCAGAACCAATGGAATTAATACCCAGAGTAGTGCAAGTCTTACAAATCAATATGCGTTGGATGACTTGGAACTTATTTCTAGCTTTTATACCTTTGGCTTTGAGCTTTTGGTTGTTTCGCACCAAGCGTGGGCGGTCTTGGGTGTGGTGGCTGGGATTTGTAGTTTTCTATGCTTTTTTACCGAACGCACCTTACCTGTTGACTGATATCATTCACCTGATAGAAGATATTCGGACAATTGATTCAGTGTGGATGATCACCCTTGTCCTTATCCCGTTGTATATACTAGTGATTCTGGGTGGATTTGAAGCTTACGTTATATCTTTAATTAATTTAGGTTATTACTTACATCGTATTGGGAAAAGCCAATGGATTTTGTGGGTTGAATTAATTACTCATGCTCTCTGCGCCGTTGGTATTTATTGGGGACGTTTCTTGCGTTTTAACAGTTGGGATTTTGTGACTCAACCAGATGCCTTGCTTACCAAAGGTGTAGAGGAAATTGCTGGCAAACAACCCCTCGTGATTATTGGTATCACCTTTGGTATACTTGCAGCTTTGTATTGGATTATGAAACGAGTGACTTTGGGTTTTGCCAGGCAAGGACACAACAAGATAGCCATTAACTCAAAACGCACCAATTCAAACACACCTAACGCTGGATGAATGAGATTTTTATCCAAAAGTTTCGTACAGATTGCCTACCATAAGAAAGATGAAATTTAACCTTCATTGACGTGAAATAAATCCAGATCAATATAGTCAAAGGAGAAATTTCCCATAAGGCTGTTGAATATATCAGCGGTTTTGTTTGGAATTTCTACTTACTTTCATAGGAGGGATATGGCATGACATTAATTTCTAGAGAGGAAATAAAAACACTACTAGAACAACCAAAACAAAATTCCGTTTCAATTTATATGCCAATGCACCCAGCCGGACCAGAAGTTCGACAAGACCCTGTTCGCTTCAAAAATTTAATAAAAGAGGCTGAGGCTCGCTTAATTGATGCAGGTGTTGAACATAACGATGCGGTTGCATTGCTAGCAACAGCCCATCAACTAGATCGTTCGGATTTTTGGGAGCAAGTCGGAGAGCAAGGATTGGCAGTCTTTATTTCTAAAGATATTTTCCGCTACTATACCCTGCCTCACAACTTTGACGAGTTGGTCGTGGTAACAGACCGATTTCACATTAAGCCATTACTGCCAATTTTAAACGGCGATGGGCGTTTCTACCTGCTGGCTTTAAGTCAAAAGGATGTGCGGTTTTTTGAGGGAACACGCTATAGCATCCAAGAAGTAGAAGTGGAAAATATGCCTAAAAGTCTGGATGAAGCTCTCAATTATGATGAGACTGCCCAAGAGGGTCAGTTCCGCATTGCAACATCCAAAGGCGGAACCGCCAATTCTTTCTCACGCGCACAACCGGGTGCGTTTCACGGGCAGGGTAGTCCTGACAGGGACGAACACCAGAAAGACATCCTGCAATTCTTTCACGCTGTTAATGACGCATTGGAAGAGAAACTGCGAAACCAAACAGCGCCCTTGATGCTGGCTGGGGTAGAATATCTGATGCCCCTTTACAGAGAGGCAAATACTTACAAGCATTTAATTGAAGAAGGGATCACAGGGAATCAAGAGATTCTGAGCGCACAACAACTGCACGAACGAGCTTGGCCCATTGTTGAGCCATATTACCATAAATCGCAGCAAGAGGTTGTAGAGCGATTTAACGAATTGTTTGGCGGTAATACTGGCAAAGCATCAAACGAGATCAAAGAAATCATTTCAGCAGCTTATTACCAAAGAGTTGATTCATTGTTGGTTGCAGTTGGTCAGCAGCAATGGGGTCTGTTTAACCCAACCTCAGAAACCGTTTATTTACATCAAGAAGAAGAAACCGGCGATGAGGATTTGTTAGATTTCGCTGCAGCTCATACCTTGTTAAACGGTGGTACAGTCTATGCCGTTGCGCCAGAAGAAGTGCCATTTAGCACACCTGTTGCGGCAATTTTTAGATATTAATCCTGGTGTTGTATAAACATAAGCCCGCAGGCTAAAGCCTGGGGCTATGTAAACGAAGCCTGCTTTTGCAGGCTTTGTACGTTTAGCTGCACCTTATACCAAATCCGGATGTAATACCCCCTTTATAATTTAGTCCGCGTAGGCGGACTTTGTTTGTGTAGCCGCGATTTCTAATCGCCTGGGCTAAAAGGGGGTTGGAAAAGCGGATTTGGTATTATTAGGATGGCGGAAGCGTTCTACGTTGATTTTCCTCCATTGCATCTTTGAGAGCTTGGTCAAGACGATCATTTTCATCTTTAACCCGTTTTGTCAGTTCCACAGTGGACATGATTCCTACTTTGCTGATTGTCGTTCCCTCTGCAATGTGACCAGAGATTGCAACGTATACACCAGTAATGGTAACAATACCACTAAGTAATGTTGCTCCAAACAATACATTACGAACTGACTTGGCTCGACGAATAAGATCCTGTAAAAAACTGTTGTTCTGGTTGGACATAGTTGTTAGCAGTGATTGGATTACCTGATGCTGACTAGTATCTGAGAAATAAAATCTGCTACTGCTGATGATCCTGGTGATGATCCACAAGGTTAAAATAATTTTTTATAGAGCAGCTTAAAGCAAGTCATAGTAAGCTTTTCAAGCTAAGGTGATAAAGTGAAGTAAGTCTAGATGCTGATGATCAGCAATTTGGTGTACAACGTGCCAGGATCTCGAACCCCAAAACCAAGCTATGTCCTGACACAACAAGGACATGAAAAAGTCAAAGATGCTTTAGAAGAAAAATTGCAAAGTAAATACGAAAATATAACCAATCAAACTATCGTAAATTTTTTAAAAAATAGTTTTGATAGAAACACAATTGCTAAGATTAGAAATGGTAACAAAGGAGTCAATTTCCAAACTCTTGAGAATTTCTCAAATAAATTAGATATTTCATTCAATGAAGGGGAGGATTATCAAGAACTTCCTAGGACTGCTCAACCTCACAAAACAAAACCTAGTATTTCATCTAATAACAATTACCCCAGCATTGATGAAACAAAGATTGAAAAACTCAAAAAGGCTCTTTGGGAGATAGACTACGATAACCAGCAGAACTTATTCAAAAGTGCTATCAGCCAAGTGAAACCAGCAGCAGCTTTCTTAATCCACGGTAAACCTAATTATGGGCAACGCTGGTTAGTCAATCTCCTCAAAGATAAGGTTCCTTACCATACAAATGCTTGGCAAAAATCACTTTATATTAAGCCGCATCGCAGAGATATCCAGACTCTTTGGCAAAGTTTATCTCAGCAATTAGAAACTTCTCCTTCACCACAAGAAATTGCAGTGAAACTTTACCAGCATTGGCAAACAACAACAGTCATTTTAGCTATCCATGAGGTAGATTTAATTGCTGGAAGTTGTTTGAAACAGTTTATAAATGAGCTTTGGCAGCCTTTGGTTAATAAGGTAAACAGTGGTGTACCGCCGCAACACCCCTATCGACTGTTGCTCTTTTTAGTTGATAATACAAACTCAAAATCGAAGTTAGAAACGTCTTTATCTTTGCTATCTCAACCCGATATAAATCAACCTCACGTTCCCTTGGCATTACAGGAACTAGAACCTTTTAACAAAAATGTGATAGAAACTTGGGTTGGTGTCCAATTTGAATTACTCTCGCAATTATGGCAGGGTTCAGATTCTATAGAAAAAGTTATGCAGACGATAGTAGAACGAGATAATCAACCCATCTCTGTACTTGGAAAGATTTGTGAGTGTTTTGACTTGGAATGGGAGCAAGATATAGTCAGAGGGTTTGCATTATGAAAAATGAGCCACTAGAGTACACTGGTGAGCAAAAATACCAGCCTAAGCCAGACTCCACAAGTACCAATCTGAGAGAACAAAGGCTGTATCCTTATTTTCCCAGTCCAGACTTAGTTAAAGCTGTTAACTTGGCAATTTATCTCCAGCGTCCTCTGTTACTCCAAGGCGAACCAGGGTGTGGTAAAACACTATTAGCTTGTGCAGTTGCCAATGAATTTGGTAAGCGTCAGCGAGTCAAGCAATATCCCTACTTTCCCTGGTATATCAAATCTACAACTCGTGCTAAAGAAGGTTTATACACCTATGATGCTGTTGGACGCTTGCGCGATGCTCAATTAGTTGGTACAAATTATGAAAAATACTTGAAGGAAGAAGAAATCAAAAAACTATTTGAACGGCTGCAAAAACCTGATGTTTATATTACCTGGGGAGCTTTGGGTAATGCGTTTCAAGTAGAAAAATACCGTCCGATTCTCTTGATTGATGAAATAGATAAAGCTGATATTGACTTTCCTAACGACCTTTTACGTGAATTAGACGAACTCAAATTTACAGTAACAGAAATTGGCACGACTATCGAAGCGAAACAGCCGCCAATTGTTATTATTACTAGCAACAGTGAAAAAGAATTACCCGATGCTTTCTTGCGGCGTTGCATTTTTTATTATTTAGACTTTCCTAGTCAGGAACAATTAATTAATATTGTCAATGCTCATTTCCCTGATTCATTGCATAGAGAATTAGTAGAAGCAGCAGTTGAGAAATTTATCACAGTGCGTGAGAATGGAGCCAGCAGAAGAAACGGTAAAAAAGCCAGTACCAGTGAGTTACTTGATTGGATACGCTGGCTCAAACGTTATCCCACAGAAGAGGCTCTGGAGATGATTCAAAATCTAGCGGAGAATCTTCCGCTTTTGGGAGCTTTGCTGAAAACGAAAGAAGACCAAGAATACTATCACAAGCAGAGGGAACAGGAAACGGGGAACAGTAAACAAGGAACAAAAAATTGATAATTGATAACTAATATGACTCAGCAAAAGCCACCTCTATTTGACCTTTTTATCGGACTGCGAGAGGAAGGCTTACCTTTAACTATCGACCAATATCACCTGCTACTGCAAGCATTAAAGGGAGGATTTGGCATTGCTAGTCGTGATGAGTTGAAACACGTTTGTCGGCTACTGTGGGTGAAATCAAAATCCTCACACGACGCAGAGAAATTTGAGCAATATTTTGAGCAGTATTTTGAACAATACTTTGAGCGACAACTTCCACCCCAAACGCGCAAGTCAAACCGCACGCCAAAAGAAACCTCACCAGAGGAAACAGAAGACTCATCAGACACAGAACAATTGCAAACTTCTCCAAATCAAACTGGTTCAGCTTTCAGATCTCTACATCCCATCGCGATACGAGGAACACTGCTTCCTGAGAAATCTCCCAGAGAAAGTCACTATCAATTGAGTGTAAGAGATTTTCCCGTCACGGAACGACAAATCCAGCAAAATTGGCGTTACCTTCGTCGTCCGATTCGAGAGGGAGCATTAACCGAAGTCGATATAGAAGCCACTGTTCAACAAATTAGTCAAGACGGAGTTTTTTTGGAACCAGTGCTGATTCCCAATCGTGTGAATCAGGCGGAATTGCTTTTGTTAATAGATGTTTCTAACTCAATGGTTCCCTTTGATCTCCTTTGTGGGAGATTAGTTGATAACATACAGGGTGGACGTTTGGGCAAAGCTGATATTTACTACTTTCGCAACTCTCCTAGAGATTACTTATATTTCCATCCCCAGCGTCCTGATGCTAAACCTATTGATGAGCTACTGCCAAAATTGCATCGTAACAAGACTGTTGCTTTAATTGTCAGTGATGGAGGTGCTGCTCGTGGGGGGATAAATCGAGAGCGTATTGAACTCACAGCTACATTTCTAGAAAATCTGACTCCTTTTGTCCGTCACATCGCTTGGCTCAATCCTACACCAGAAGAACGTTGGCAAGGTACGACTGCTCAGGCGATTTCCGAAAGAGTACAAATGTTTGAACTCACTCCTTTTGGACTCAAAGCTGCTATCCGTTCGCGCAAAGGTTGAATTTGATGACTCCTCTGACTCACTCCAACAGTACCGAGAAATTTAGTCACCCCCGTCTTAACGCCTTTGCAAAACGCTTTGGTGAAGTACACGTCGATTTCGCCTGTCATGCTGCTTTCCCTTTGGCGCTTACACCAGAACTTTTGTACTGCTTGCGTGAGAATTTCTTACCTCATGCTCCCTGGATAGCTGTTGCTGATATTTTGCTCTTTTTGTGCGATCCTGTAGGCTACCAACTTTATGAGCTTGAAGGAGAAGTCCGCAACGAGTTACTTGTGAAGCTGAAAAATCGTTTTGATGAAAAGCGATTGGATGAATTATCTGATTTTATGGTCGCTTATATTCGCCAGCAACTCAAGACCAATGAACGCGCGGATCAAGATTTGGGTGCAGCTCCACAATGGACAGCATTAGCTTACATTAAACCTAAAGAAGCTGTTCATGACATTGCCCAAACGCTGCAACGTGCATTAGCACACAAAAATCCTGCGGAGTGGGTGCAACTAACTTCGTTAATAGAAAGCTACGCTGATGTTAACCCACTCATTGAATCAGGTTTTCAACCTTTGTTAAGGTTAGCTCGTGGTTGGGATGCAAAAGCGCGAGGGGAATCTGAAGCCGCAGCAGCAGAATTTAACCAGTTGGGACAACCAGGAAAACAAATTCAAATTGGGAAAGTCAAATTTAAAATTCCGCCAGCAGATAACGATGATAAATTACTGACTTTTGAGTTTGAGGTTGTCACCGTCAATCGTCGTGGCGAAATTATTAAACGAGAAACCAGACAAGCTCAGTACTTCACTCAAGATTTAGGAAAGGATATCACCTTAGAAATGGTTGCTATCCCCGGTGGCAAATTTATGATGGGTTCGCCAGAACCAGAAGGACATGAAAGCGAAAAACCTCAGCATCAAGTCACTGTTCAACCATTCTTCATCAGCAAGTATCCTATCACGCAAGCGCAATGGCGGGCAGTGAGTAAACTCCCGAAAGTCAAACGTCAACTTAAACGCGAACCGTCTCATTTCAAAGGAGATGATCGTCCTGTAGAATGTGTCACCTGGTATGAAGCGGTGGAATTTTGTGCTAGACTTTCTAGAAAGACAGGACGAGAATATCGACTTCCCTCAGAAGCGGAGTGGGAATATGCCTGTCGTGCTGGAACCACAACACCCTTTCACTTTGGCGAGACGATTACAGATAAATTAGCAAATTACGATGCCAGCAGCACCTTTGCTGATGAACCAAAAGGAGAGTCTCGAAAAGAAACTACACCCGTAGGAGCTTTTCTCCCCAACGCCTTTGGTTTATACGATATGCATGGTAATGTGTGGGAATGGTGTGCTGATACTTGGCATGATAACTATGAAGGAGCGCCTACAAATGGAAGCGCTTGGATAAAGCAAAAACAGAATGATAATGATAATCGTCTCCAGCTGCTGCGTGGTGGTTCGTGGTACAACTATCCTGATTACTGTCGTTCTGCTTACCGCAACAGGGTCATCGCCGACTACTACGACAACAACCTCTCCTACGGTTTTCGGGTTGTGTGCGGTTTTGCTGCGAGGACTCTTCCGTAGCCCTTGACACTTTTGCACTTTTACCCTTTACTCTTTATTTTTTACCCTTTGTTAAGCGAAGCGGAGCGGAGCGATCTATTTTTTTTACAGGTTGTGTATTTGTCTTATTTTGATTCCAGTCTTAATTTATCATGGGAGTCTTACAATGTAAAGTCAATCAGAAAAAATATCAAAAAATAAAAAATCAATGGACGAATTACCAATTATTCAAAAGACGTACGATTTGATTAAATGGTATGTTCCGATTCTCAATCGCCTGCCCCGGTCTCATAAATTTACGATAGGAGACAGAATGATACATGGATTGTATGATTTATTGGAGGGTTTAATTAGCGCTCGTTACGCTAAGGAGAAACTCACAAAACTAGAATCGCTGAATACTCAATTAGATATTTTACGTTACCAAACACGGCTTTTGCTTGATTTTCGGCTTATTCCTGTACACCGTTACGAATATGCTGGGAAATCAATTAATGAAATTGGGATGGAGTTAGGTGGTTGGATTAAGCAGCAGAATAAGCGTCAATAATCCAAAAACTAGAATTTAGAATAACATGAAACGCTATGGCAATCTTTATCATAAAATTGTTGAATTTGAAAATTTATTGATGGCAGCTAGAAAAGCACAAAGAGGTAAGCGTTTTCGAGAAAATGTCCTGGATTTCAATTATAACTTAGAAGGTGAATTAGCAAAATTACAAAAAGAACTTCTTGAACAAAAATATCAACCAGGGACTTATAGAACTTTTTATATTAAAGAACCAAAAAGTCGCATGATTTCTGCCGCTCCCTACCGTGATAGAGTGGTGCATCATGCTTTATGTAATATCATATTACCTCTAATAGAAACTTCATTTATTGCTGATTCCTATGCTAATCGAGTGGGGTTTGGTACCCATCGCGCTTTACAAAGGTTTGTTAAATTTGCTCGCTCTAGTCGTTATGTGCTTCAATGTGATATTCAAAAATATTTCCCTAGCATTGACCATGAGATTTTGAAAACTTTACTACGAAGAAAAATAAAATGTCCAGATACACTTTGGCTCATTGATACCATTATTGATAACAGCAATGAACAGTTACCAGTCGTTGAATACTTTGATGGAGATGGTTTTTTAACCCCACTGCAAAGACGGCGAGGTTTACCTGTTGGGAATCTCACAAGTCAATTCTTTGCGAATGTCTATCTCAATAGTTTTGATCATTTTGTTAAAGAACAACTCAAAGTTAGGAAATATTTGCGCTATGTAGATGACTTTGCCCTATTTTCAGATGATTGGGAATTTTTAGCCGAAGCGCGATTGGCTATTGAAGAATATTTAGGTAAGTTAAGACTGAAAATTCATCCTATAAAAAGTCAATTATTTGAAACAAAGCACGGTGCTAACTTTGTTGGTTTTCGCATCTTCCCAGACTATATTCGAGTACGTACAGAAAACTTAAGACGGGCAAGACGCAGACTCAAGAAAATGCAGACTCATTATGCTCAAGGTAAGATGAGTTTAGAGAAAGTATCTCAATCTATAGAAAGCTGGTTTGCTCATTTAGAACATGGGGATACTTGGCATTTGCGTCAACAGATATTTACTTCTCTTGCTTGGACAAGGGAGTAAAGAAGGGACAGGCAACTCCAGCTGCTGCGTGGTGGTTCGTGGAACAACAATCCTGAAAACTGTCGTTCTGCTAACCGCAACAGGAACAACGCCGACAACAACAACAACAACAACAACGGTTTTCGGGTTGTGTGCGGTTTTGCTGCGAGCTCTCTTCTGTACCAGAACTGGCGAATGGGAATTCGTTGGGAGAGTCAAAGAAGAGTCCAGACCTGTTCCTGCGATGCTGGCTCACCAGTATCCGAAAATCAAATTAGATTGGGTAGCCTGGTAGGTGTCAACACCGAACGGTTGCCCAATCTAGTTTAAAAAAAAATTCATACTACTGCTGATGGATTTGACGCCGCGCTGCTTCTAAAATGATCCGTTGTTCGGCACGAGCGATCGCCAAATATGTCCTCGATACCGCTTCTGGTTCAACAGAAATGGAAGTAATGCCCCACTGCACCAGTTGCTGTATAATTTCAGGATACAGCACTGGTGCTTGACCGCAGATAGAACAAGGAATTCCTGCACTTTTTGCCATTTGGATCAGTTGAGCGACAGCACTCATGATGACCGGATGACGTTCGTCAAACACTTTTGCTAGTTGTCCTTGCTCTCTATCGACTCCTAACAGGAGTTGAGTCAAGTCATTGGTACCAATTGAAATTCCGGCTACACCTGCTTTGACGTATTCTGGCAGTAAAAACAGCACGCTTGGAACTTCTGCCATAATCCACAATTGAAACTGAGAGACTTGGGTTAATCTGGCTTGCTCAACTTTTTGACGGCAAAAAGAAAACTCTTCCACTGTGCGAACAAAAGGTAACAGTAGGTGAATATTACTGTAGCCTGCTTTCTGTACAGCCGCCAAAGCCGCCAGTTCTAACTCAAAAACTTCGGGATTTTTCAAATAGCTGAATGTGCCACGTTCTCCCAGCATCGACTGCGTTGCAGATTGTACATTATGATGATTCAAAGATGACAGTTCATGGGAACGCCAATCCAAAGACCGATAAAAAACAGGTCTTGGTGCAAAAGCGTGAGCAAACTGCATAATCTGCTCACGCCAATGCTCTAGCAGTTGTCTCCGCTGTCCCTCTCGTAGCCAAGTACTGGGGTGTTGTCCCTCCAGTATATTTAAAGCCATCAGTTCTGATCGCAACAATCCCACACCATCCACAGGTAAGCTTTGCACTTGCTCTATTAAGCTGGGTTGGCTCAAGTTAACCAGTAGTTGGGTTGCAATGACCGGAAGCGGGTGTGAAGGGGCTTGTTGTGACCCAGTGAGGGACGATAGATGAGTAGATGGGGCGAATCTCTCCATCTCGCCCAATCTTCCTACCTCCGCAGCTTCAAGAGCTTCTGTTGTGACACGATAAACTTCTCCCTTGTTGCCATCGATAAGTAATCTTTCGCCAGTTTGAATGAGGGCTGTGGCATTTGCCAAGCTCACGACTGCTGGTATTCTCAATTCTCTGGCAAGAATAGCAGCGTGGCAAGTTAACCCACCGTGTTCAGTAATAATACCAGTAACTTGTTGCAGGAGCGGTAACCAATCAGGCGTTATTGTCGGTGCTACTAAAATGACTCCCTTGGGGAGTTGTTTTGGTGTTGCCTGTGAATTAATTATGACATAAGCAGTTGCCGTCACACGTCCCGCCGCTGCTGCCAATCCCTTGAGCAAGTGGGAATGAGAAATCGCGGATTGGGGGGTGCTAACTTGGGTTAGGTAGAGTGTCCTCGTTGTGTCACAAGAGATAGTCCACTCAAAGCTAAAATGTACACCAATTTCTGTGACAAGTTGACTTGCCAGTTGAATGAGTTGTTGCAGATATTCTTCTGGTAAAGCATACTGTTTTTGTTGGTCTTCCTCTAACAGGTAGGCAACAAGACTTGAGTCGTCTGAGGCAAGCGCTGAAGGAGATACAGTTTGCACAGCTACAGGCGCTGCATCATCAAGACAATAAGCCAGCATTTTATTGCCGAGTTGTCGCTCTGTGACTGTACCAGTTTCTGGATGGATGTAGTAAACATCTGGCAAAACTTCACCTTGAGTCATTGCCACTCCTAATCCCCAAGTCGCTAGAATTTCCCACCCAGAGGAGTTGGCATTGAATAAACCACTGGCGATCGCATTCTTTAAGGGCTGTACCAAAACTCCTAAATTAATTTGTTGCAGGTTAATTCCAGCCCATTGCCAGTATAATAGACTCTTAGCACGAAACATCTGGCTCCAGGTGCTCTTCAAGGCTAGGGCGATCGCTTCTTCATCACATCGACATACTTGCGATTCCAGCAATCCAAATGTATTCCCTATCCCGTGCCTTATCGTGGGCATCACAAGAGTTGGTCGAAAAATCAGGTATGCAGTTTCCAATTCTTTAGCTGCATTAACGATTGTACTTAGCAGGTGCGGTGGTAAATTGGCGGTAGTCATTTCTTGGCGCAAGCGCCCAGCCACCTGCTGAAGTTGACGCCAATTATTGACATCCAGGTGTAAGGAAGAATGGGGTAAATCAGCAACTAATGCTTCCGAACTGTTGAGAGTTTCTAAAAATTCTCGCAAAACTTCTGCTGAAACTACAAAACCAGGCACCACTGGATAACCACCCTGCATCATTCTGCTTAAATAAAATGCTTTGTCGCCAACTTTGGCGCGGTCTTGCAGTTTAATTTGATCAAGCCAGTAGAGTTTGTTCACTCAATTACCTAATTCCATAAGAAGGCTCCTTCCATAGTCGCAAGACTTGGCAGCAAGATGAATTATGGGGTAGCTCTTTTGCCAGATTTGCATTGAATAAGTTCGTAGTGAGGACTTTAGAGGTTGTTTGAAAAGTCTAAATTATTACTTACCCTGGCGACTAGAAGTCGCGGCTATACAGACAAAACCCACCTGCGTGGGTTTCAAATCCTTCTCATTGATACAGCGCAACTCAATTGAATGAAGTACTAATTTATCTGTGTCCATCTGTGTCCATCTGTGGTTCATTATTTCTTTGTGTACCTCACCCAATTGCAAACCGCTGTATTTCTCCGGCTTTAACAGAAAGAATTTGAGAGGAATTGAGCCACTGGGAATCAAAAGAACCCAAATGTGTGGTAGTAATTAGAGTTTGAAAGCGGTCTTGAATAGCATCGAGTAGCTGATTTTGCCGAGATGGGTCAAGTTCAGCTAAGACATCATCAAGCAGGAGCAGTGGTGGTTCTCCAACAACGTCTTCAATAAGTTGTAATTCTGCTAGTTTTAAGGCTAGTACAAGAGTTCGCTGCTGACCTTGAGAACCGTATTGACGAGCTGGTGTTTGATTAATCGTCAATTCTATTTCGTCGCGATGGGGACCGACAAGGGTCGTACCTTGGTGTAACTCGGCAACAGTTCGCTGCTGAATTTTGGCTAAAAAAGCTTGCTGTACTTGTTCTGGATGGTTCTGCTCTAAGGAGACATTGGGTGAGTACTTGAGTTCTAAAATTTCTGTACTGCCACTGATGCTAGCGTGCCACGAACTGGCAATCGGGGCTAGTCGCTGTATGGCGCGATCGCGTCGTCTAATCACTCGTGTACCCGTGGTGGCTAATTGTTCATTCCACACTGCTAATTCAGATTGTACAGACGTTGCATGCAACGTTTCTACATTGTGTTTCAAAAATGCATTACGCTGCCGCAAAACCTGGTTATATTGCTGCAATATGTGAGCATATACGGGTTCAAGTTGAATTAAGAGTGTATCTAGCCAGTTTCGGCGACCTTCAGGTCCGCCCCGCACGAGATCCAAATCTAAACTAGAGAATTGTACCGCATTGAGCACACCGAGAAAGTCCATCTGACGCCGGAGAGTTTCACTATTGAGCGCAACGGTGCGGCGACCATTTCGACGTAGGGTGAGAGTTAGGTCACTGACGCCAGTTTGTCGCTGTAGGGTGGCAAACAGTATGGCTGTGGTTTCTCCATCTTGGATTAAATCGCGATCGCGTGCCATTCTATGCGATCGTAATGTCGCTAACAATTCCACCGCTTCCAACAAATTGGACTTTCCCTGAGCATTATTGCCCACCAAAATCGTTTTGGGAGCAGTAAACTCAACCTGCTGCTCTTTGTAGTTGCGAAATTGTCGGAGGTGAAGGGTTTTCAGGTACATAAGGGGATGAGTGACAAGTTTTACCTTCACGAATCGGGAGTACTTGGACTAATCTTTAGAGGAATGATGTTATGGTACTCAGATTTTGTTCACCTCGTAGCAGGGTGAGTGGGTTGATGGCAGCGATCATTCATTATTCACAAAGCTCAAAAGGCTTCAAGTCTGGTTCTATCCAACTGGTGCGAGCCTTCCAGGACATGAGTAAATCTTTGCTGTAGTATTGCAGTGGTAAAGATTTATCGCTGTAAGTCTGGATGAGTCCGTTAGCTAGCTGTAATATGGAGGCATTTGCCTGAGCAACTGATAAATAGCGGCGCACTATCCGCATCCAGAATAATCTTATGGTTTCGTGATAACCACCATCTTTCGTCGTTGGGATACCTACAGATGAATTGTAACGCTGGATGGCTTCACGTAAATGGTTTATTGCTTCGTGTTCCTCGTACTGAATGAGATACCATAACGCCACTGTTAAGTGTACAGAATGATGCCACTCACATCGTGGTAAAGTACAACTTTCAAATGCATCCATGAGATTTTTTATCTCATCAGTTGTCTGGTATTTTCCAGTTTCATCACTCATTATGGATGATCTGAGGTTCACTTTTGCTCCAGCGACTTCTATCGATTAAGAAATCTTTGCTTTTTGTTTATTAATACTTATATATTACTGATGTGCTACAATAGATATCAAGAGTCTAGATAAAATTTGGCATTTTTTTACAGTCAAAGTAAATAAGAGTATAGAGGTGTAATACTTTGCGGCTCTACAGAGGTAAGGGTGTATGGGGAATTTTGATGTTCTTCACCTACACCCTCACACACCTACATCTGACAACCCTATACCTCGTTCCTAAAGCGGGTTTTGTTAACTTTTGTATAACCGATTGCTAGCAAATATGTATCTTCAAGGATACTAAATTAAATAATTATTAAATATATTAAGTACTTATAACTTATTTGCTAGAATTCTTAGCCAATTTGCATATAATTAAGAAGTGCCTTCTGACTCTGTCGGCTTGAGGTGTTGTTTCCTTAGAGCTAATTGGGTGAGAAAAGACATCAACTAGGCACAGTTGAAACACGAGCCAGTCTAGAATGAGCGCTATCTGACCGCTCGCAGAATGCCTCGTTTGTTCTCTCAAGACAGATGATGAATGTAACATGAATCTTCTGGAGAAGAAATGGAACAGGCACAAGTCCTTATGAGTGATGAAAAGAATTACAACGCTCAACCGCCTCTAATATTAGCGGTGGAGGATAATGAAGATAACCTACTGCTTTTGAGTTATGCTCTTGAGTCGCTAGGTTGTAAGCTTATTTGTCAAAAGGACAGTTCAACAACAGTACTCGTTGCAAAAGAGTATCAACCTGACTTGATACTGCTAGATATTTTGTTGCCTGGTCAGAGTGGAATTGATGTTGTGCGTTCTCTGAAACAAGAACCCCTAACGAGTAACATTACAGCTATTGCGGTTACAGCGTTGGCTAGTACTGAGGACAGAGAACGCATCCTTAGGGCAGGCTTCAACGACTACATCAGCAAGCCTTACATGATAGAGGACTTAGAAGCTTTGGTTTGCCGCCACCTAGGCAAGAAATTGGCTTTTGATTCAGCTTTTGACTTATGTTAAATGTTAAAATTAACTTAATCACGCTGATTTCTCACTGGTGCTTCTGTCGAATGAAGTTCTTCTCTTGGTCTTGGTAGAATTGGGAGCAGGAGTACGAAGAGTAGGTGTATCCGTCAAAAGAGCAATAATGCCAGTACGACCAGTCTCTAATGTAGCATCGCTGAGCACCTCTAAGACCGTAACATTTAAAGTTTCTTCAATCAGTGCCTTAAGCTGTGGCTGAATAGCATCATCTAAATCTGAGTGAACTTGTTCAGCGAGTTCCAGCCGACCTGTGTGAGCCAGTAATACTTCTGGTGGAGTGATGGAACCTTCCATGACAACCACTACATTTTGCTCTGAGAGTTGGCAAACAACCTTACTAGGCTGATGTCCAAGTTGCTCACGATACAGAGCTTGAATACGTTGTGCTAATGTTCTTTCTACTTGACCGCGAGTTGGTGTTGATGTACTCATGTGTGTATTTACGTGAGAGATTTAGACCGCTAGCGACAAGTCAAAAAGTAATTTTATGAGTCATAAGTTACGAGTTACTCAACTTTTCAAGCATTACTCATAACTTGGAGTTAAAACCCCACAATACCCTCAATCTTTACTTTTTGAGTTGTCGTTAGCAGTGTACGGTTATCATTTAGTGTAAAAAAACTAAGGATTCTCGAATCACTGAGAGAATTATATGGGGATGCATTGCTGGAAATCACCATCCTAATGCAGTATTTTAGATATATGTCTAATCTCTTGGCATAAGTTCTAATGTGTATATCCTGTAGGCTGCAATTGCTGGTAAGAGAGGACAAGCAGCCTAAGAATGAGCATAACTCACGCTTGCTTTGGTACACGTATAGTGAATACACTGCCCTGACCAAGTTCAGAGAAAACCTCAATATTTCCCTTATGTGATTCAATGATCCGGGAAGATAGATGCAATCCCAAGCCACTACCAGCACGTTTATTTTTGCCTTGACGAAACCGCTCAAAGATTGTTGCTTGGTCTTCTGGAGCAATGCCGTATCCTGTGTCTTGTACCTCTATGATCAAGCAAGCTTTACCCTGAGGTTTTACCGATTCACAAATGCGAATGTTTACACCTCCTACATCTGTAAACTTGATGGCATTTCCGATTAAGTTGCTCATCACCCGCCGTAACTCTAGGCGATCGCCCTTAACCACACCAGCAGTTTCGTCTTGTTGGTTGAGGTTGCTAGAGTCTATATTCACAGTTAAGTCCTTCTCAACAGCAAGAGGACTGAGTTCTTGAACAACTTCTTCAATGATCTGCCGTATATTGCAGCTTTCAGCTTGCAGAGTCTTTTTACCAGCCTCAAAGCGGTAGACTTCTAGGAGGTTGTTCACCATTTCCAGCAAATTTTGGTTGCTGCGAATCATGGCAAATATTGCCTGTTTCATGTCTGGGGAAATGGCGCAGAAGGTTTCCTGGTGAAACAAATGGAGCATCCGATCTGCCGCTACTAAAGGGGTTCGCAAATCATGAGTTAAACGTGAAACAAAATCCTCCCGTTGGCGTGCCATTTTTTGTTGTTCGTCAATACTGTGCTTGAGGCGCAGCATTGATCGCACTCTTGCTAGCAACTCCTCATGATCGAATGGTTTGCGGACAAAATCATCTGCTCCTGCATCCAAACCTTCGACGACGCTGGCATCATGATGGGCAGTAATGAGTAGTATAGGAATGTATGTTATGTCCGGATTGTTACGGATGCGGCGTGTCACTTCATAGCCATCCATTTCCGGCATCATGACATCTAGCAAAATTAAGTCGGGGGGGGACTGTGCAATTTGCTTTAGACCATTGATCCCATCGGAGACTAGCTCAACTTCATACCCTTCAACCTCTAAAAATGTCTGAAGCAAGATGAGGTTATCAGGATTGTCATCGATAGCAAGTATACGTTCTATTCTAGAATTTTCTTCATTTAACATAGTTTTTCGCTTTATTGAAAATAAAATTTTATCGTTTAACTTCCTGTTGGGATTTTATAATTACCTATCTTTGCTCTTGCTCTGTACACCTTCTTGAGCAAAGCGAGGAATTTCCTGTTGTTTCCAAAAATTTTTTTTTGGCTGAAGCATGGGTCGAGTTTGATGCCCTATCTTGACCTTGTTCAGCTAAGGATGATATTTGACGTGGTATTTTAACCCGAAAGACTGAACCCTCACCCAACTGACTTTCAAGAGCGATTTTGCCCCCCATCTTTTGTAGCAGCGCTTTTATGATTGGTAAACCCAGACCTGTACCAGGATATTTGCGCGTGATACTTTGATCAACTTGCCGAAAAGCTTCAAAAATATTTTGTAGGTCGGCTGGAGCAATACCTATGCCTGTATCACGAACCGCAATTTCTACTTCATTTTCTGACAGTTCTTTAACTTCAACTGCAATACCGCCAGACTCTGTGAATTTGATCGCATTTGAGAGCAGATTCGTTAAAATCTGTCGCACACGAATTGGGTCATTAAACACCACAGGGTTTTGCAAGTCACTTTGAATAAACAAAGACAAATGTTTTTGCTCTGCTAGAGAACGCATCTCTTCCACAGTGGCGTTTACGACCTTTGACAAATCAAATATGTCGGGTTTTAAATCCAACCTTCCTGCCTCTAGCTTAGAAAAGTCAAGAACTTCGTTAAGCAGCATCAGCAAATGTTTCCCATTGTTCAGGATACGCTGTACCATATCTGTTTGCTGATCTGTAAGTTGACCACACTTGGGACGCAACAAGAGCTGAGAAAACCCAATGATGGCATTCATTGGTGTCCGCAACTCATGAGACATAGTTGCCAGAAACTGCGATTTGAGCCGCGATGCTTCAATGAGTTTCAGGTTTTGTAGCTCTATATGTTGCCGCTGTGCTTCCAGTTCCTGGTTCTTACGAATAAGTAGCTCATTACTTTCACGCAGTTGTTGATTTGCCAAGGCGACCTGCATTTCTGCTCGGTGAATCCGAATGGCATTCCGCAAAACCTGTGCCAAGATTATCGGTGATAACCTAGACTTGGAAAGATAATCGCTAGCGCCTGCTTTCATCAGTTCAACTGCGATCTGTTCATCTCCTTGACCTGTAAGGACAATGACAGGCACGTTGATGTTATGTGAACGAAGTTTTTGGAGTAGGCTTAAACCATTCTGGTCTGGTAAGCGATAGTCGAGAAATACGCAGTCGTACAAAGTATCGGTCAGGATAGCCAGTACTTGCGTACCGTCAACCATCTCAGACAGTTCCATCTCAACGCCTGCTTTGGTGAGAGCACGACGCACTGCTATGCGGTCTACTTCGTCATCGTCTACAACTAAAATTCTTAGTTTCTCTTCCATTGCTTCTAGCCATCGCCATTAAACACACTGTTTTCATGTATATCATTTCTATTTTCTTAGCGAATGTATAACATTCTATTGTTCTAATTTTCCTTGTAAAAATTTTAGATTTTATAGTAGCTATGGACTAGTCAAACAACCAACACTTAATAACTAATGACAACAATTCTTTAATCTCAAACCTAAAATTGCAGCACGAGTTAGCTTACGGCATTTCGCACAATGTCCAATATTTATTAAGCGTTGCCATTAGCTCAATAAAGTTAGAGAAAGTGACAGGCTTAAGGATATAGCCAGCAACATTCAGGTTATAGGCTTCCACACGGTCTTTATCCTGGTTTGAGGTTGTCATGACTACCACAGGAATTGGTTTTAATCGAGGGTCAGAACGTAATTCTTGAAGGAACTCTATTCCTCCCATTTTAGGCATATTTAAATCTAGTAAAACCAAACGTCGCTCCATAGGAACCTCTGGTGGCTGACCGTTATTGCTACGCAGCATTGCTAGCGCCTCAATTCCATTTGTAGCAACATAAAGTGGATTGGTAATATTAACTTTTTTGAATGCCCGTTTGACATTCATCACATCAACTTCGTCATCCTCCACAAGTAGTATATTAATCACTTTTTCTGACATTTCCTTTTATTAAATACAATCTGTTTGATCGATGTTCCGGTTTATTAATGATGAAATTACCGGAATATAAGATATTCAGATCTTTTCCTGTGGATCTGTCACTGCACCAAAACATAACAACAAATACCCCTAACAGGCATGAAAATAATCATATTATGCAAATAGAACTGAACCCGAGTAAAATAAAATACTCGGTTCAGCTCACCACAATTGTAGATGGGCAGTGAAACACCCGTCTTCAGCCCTTGGTCAGAAGTACATACTAACTTCCCACACTAGTGCCAACTGCTGAGGAACGAGTGCTAAGTGGGATCAAGGAAGGTAATAGCTCGTTCCTCAAGACTTAGCACTATTGAACTGGTTGTTTGAGCCAAGTGAAGCTGAAAGTGCTTCCTACCCCGACCTGAGACTTCATGGTCATAGTCCCCGCTTCTGTTTCAATTATTTTCTTAACAATTGCCAACCCAACTCCCGTACTTTCTTTTTGGTCGCGAGCTTCTAGTGTTTGAAAGATATTAAAAATTTTATTGTGATACTCAGGGGCAATACCGGGACCATCGTCACAGACAGCAAATTCGTAATAATGTCCCTGGTCTTTTACAGAAACTTTAACATAACCATCAGGTCGTGAATGGTGCTTAATCGCATTACCAATTAAGTTACTAAACACCTGTTGCAAGGGAACTCGCTTTGCCTCAAAGATAGGCATTCCTGGTTCGACCTCAATCGTGAAAGTTTGTGGCGGGTCAAGTAAGTCAATCACTTCCCTAAGCAATGCGGTCACATTCACCATCACGGATGGAGTTTGAGTGCGCCCAACTCGTGAATATTCTAGCAAGCCGTTGATGAGGGATTCCATTCGGCGCACTCGCCCTCGTAACAGGCGCATTTGGTGCTGATTTTCTTCTGGAAGAATATCAGCCAGGTCTTCTTCCATCCATTCTGAGAGGCTGGCGATCGCCCGCAAAGGCGCCTTCAAATCATGGGACGCCACGTAGGCAAACTGGTCTAGTTCATCATTGCGTTTTTTCAACAATGTTGTTGTTTGCGCCAAAATTATATTCGTGCGTGTGAGTTCTTCTGCCCTTTGTTGGAGAGCAATTTCTGCTTCCTTGCGATCGCTAATATCAATACATGAACCAATGTATCCAGCAAAACTGCCATCTGGATTCCACCTGGGAGTGCCTTTATCTAAAATCCAGCGATATTCACCATCAAAACGTCTGAGGCGGTATTCCATCATAAATGGTTCCCTCGCATCAAACCCGATGCTCTGTGTCTCTAAACAATGCTTGATATCTTCAGGATGCACTCCTTGTGTCCAACTATTGCCTAGTTCTTGTTCCATTGTGCGTCCGGTAAACTCTAGCCAACCACTATTAAAGTAAGTACGGAGCTGATCTACACCAGACACCCAAATCATCACAGGAGCATTTTCTGCCATCGCGTGGAATCTTTCCTCGCTCTCGCGCAGTGCTTGCTCTGCCTGCTTGTGTTGAGTGATATTTGTAACTGTACCAACGTAGCCAATCACCTTCCCGTCGTCCTCAGTTTCAGGTACTGCTTGAGAAAACACCCAGTTTATCCTCCCATTTGGATGCACGAAGCGAAACTCATACTCAAGTGGCAGGTATTCCTCTGGCTTGACTTGTGTGTCGATACGCTCTAGGTCTTCTGGATGGACAGCACGTCTCCACCCTTTGCCAAGAGCATCTTCTACAGAAAGTCCAGCAATTTCACACCATCGTTTGTTGACGTAATGATAGTTTCCTGATAAATCTGTACGAAAAATCCCTACAGGGGACATTTTTGCTAGAGTTGCCCAACGGCGCTCACTTTCGAGCAATGCTCGCTCGGCTTGCTTACCCTGAGTAATGTTATCAAACGCAATTCCAATACACAGATTCGGTAATGGAAACACTTTAACGCTGAAATAGCTACCTGGTATGCGTTCATCGCCGTAATAAACTTGATACTGGTCTACTGCTCGACCGGATTTGGCAACCTCTGCATACAGTTCCAAAGATGTTTTCCTCTCCAAAAACATTTTGGGAAAACATTCAACGATTCGCTTGCCAATTTCTTGTTCGAGAGTGAGTCCTGTCAGCCGGGATGCAGCAGGGTTTGTGGTCACAAGCCGAAACGAGGTAATATCGTTGGGGTCTTCTAAATGCCACACAACCAAGCCGAATTGCATATTGTTGACAATATCCCTGTAAAGCTGGTTTTGTTCTTTCATTTCCCACTGTACGGGGGAAACTGTTTCATGCTCCAATTGTTCGTTATTTTGGTGATTTGGCGAATGCTCTACATCTGTATTAGGGAAAATCCGACCTTCTGCTACTAATAATACTATCTGCCCAGTTTCATCTCTAAAGGGTTTAATAGAGAAGTCAATAGTTGCGACTGTATTGTTTGAAGAAGCAGCATTGACTTGGCAGCGAATGGATTTTCCTTTTAGAGCATGAGCAATTGCTTCTCGTAGGATTGCCTGAGTTTTGGGTGAATCCCACCAGCTAGCTTCCCAAAACAAGCGCCCAATCACTTCAGCGCTGGTCAATCCTCCAAATTCTAATGCCCTTCGATTAGCTTCAACGAGAGTGCCATCTGGCTTGATGATTCCCATAAATTGAAAGGTCTGGTTGAAGATGGCACGAAAACGTAGCTCACTTTCTCGTAAAGCTGCTTCGACCTGCTCTAATTTCTTTGTATTAGTGTCAGCAGATTTGAAATCTTGAGCCATACCTTTCTTTTTTGTTAAAATTTATTAACTCTTCTAGAAAATTAGCGTTATAGTTTAATTCGTATCCAGAGTTATTAGTAGCTACAAACTAGTTATAAATGACTAAATTATTACTTAACGACTAGTACAGCGTGGCGGAAATCACAAGGGTAGTAAAAAAACAGCTAAACCATTATGGAATAAGTATTATTCCCTTCTGCCTTCTTGCACGAGGAAAGACACATTCTCTCAACTAGTAAATTTGAGAGCTACCAGTTGGAATGTGTACAAGTATTTCATAATATTTCATAAATTCTCCATATACCCCAAGCTAGATATTAGCCTGTGTCAAAAGGAAAGAAGATAGTAAGTTCCTTACTTCTATCGGTGGATGCAAGTTTGTTAAAATATCATCTATCTTTGGTTTTGGAAAATAAAAAAAACAGTGGGCAAAATGTCGGCTATCGACAGATGCAATTAACGGAGCGTGAGTGTAGCAATGAGTGAAATTAGTATTGTTTTAATTGAGGATCATGACTTGACAAGAATGGGGCTAAAGGCTGCATTGCAGTCAAATAGCACACTTCGAGTTATTGGTGAAGCACCAAATGGGACCAAAGGACTGAAACTTCTGGAAACAGCGAAGCCAGATGTGGCTGTTGTGGATATTGGTTTGCCAGACATAGATGGGATTGAACTCACCCGAAGATTCAGGCACTTCCAAGCCGAGACAGGTGATTCAACAACAAAAATCCTTGTCTTGACAATGGATCATACAGAGGATGCTGTACTTGCTGCTTTTGCAGCAGGGGCTGATTCTTACTACATGAAGGATACGAGCATCGATAAGTTGACGGAAGCCATCCAAGCGACTCACGGAGGTAACTCTTGGATCGATCCGGCGATCGCCAATGTGGTGCTACAGCAAATGCGGCAAGGTATCCCAGAAAACCAGCCATCTGATCAGCCCAAGACTGTAAAAATTGAGGCACTGTCATCAGAGTACGAGCAAGTTTTGGAAACTTATCCACTCACTCAACGAGAACTGGAGATTCTAGAGCTGATTGTCGCTGGGTGCAGCAACGGGCAGATTGCTGAGAAACTATACATCACAGTTGGCACCGTTAAAACCCATGTTCGCAACATCCTGAATAAACTTTGTGCTGATGACCGTACCCAAGCTGCTGTTCGCGCGCTACGTTCTGGCTTAGTAGCATGAAGTATACGCCAATGCGTGGATTGAGTCTTGCCAATGATTAAATGAGCAGCAGAATCTGAATCACAAACTCAGCACCCTACTCTCATGAGGAAATGCACTGTAGAACTCTGCTAAGTTTTTCCACTCATAATCTGATAACAGATTGCAATTCTCACACCACTACCCATACCCTTCAGTTGAGTAATGAACAAGAGTTCAAACAGTCTAACTGTCTACTTTGCAGTTCCTCTGACGTGTTAGGCTGAAAATAAGCAAGCCGAACAACCACTAGGGTGTAGTCAGCTGTAGTATGAATGCAAATCTCTAATGATTTTGTATGAAGCATCAACTATATTTGTGCTAGTAAATAAATAAAGATTTGCTTTACATGACGAACAGGATTTAACTTTTGGACTCATATTAAATCCGGTTCATCTACTCCTTTTTATTTAGCCCGCGTCAGCGGGTTTTGTGCTTTTAGGAAGTTTGAAAACTCCCAGATGATGCCAGATGTCATTTTTAACTAATACTAATTTCCCTGATCTACGCAACTCATTAGCTCTGTTGCAAACACTTTAACTGCATTTGACAGTATTTCTAACAGTTATTTCTTACGACAGAATAGCTACTGGACTTGCGATAGAAGAGTTATTTGATTTCAATTGATAGATTAATTACAACAGTGTTAAGGAATTGGGGAATGAAATTATGAACATTATTGCTTGGATAGTTCTGGGTCTTATAGCTGGGGCAATCGGTAAAGCTATTTATCCTGGTCGTCAAGGCGGTGGGATTCTTTCCACGATGATTTTAGGTATTATTGGAGCATTTGTAGGAGGTAGCATAGTTACCCTGTTAGAAACGGGAACGATTCAACTAACTGCAGCTACCCTAAGTATTCCTGGTCTGATTGTTGCTGTCCTTGGCGCAATGGTTGCTATCTTCATATGGGGCTTAATTACTAATCGCAGCGCTGTTTAGATCAATGATAGCGGAAACAATGGTTAGAGCCAATTCAGTAGGACTAACCTTTTTTTCTTATATCTATCAAAATACTCCAGTGTGCTCTACAAGCTGGAGTATTTTATAGAATATTTATGACTCAAAAACTGTGGTTAATGACACATATAACCAAAGTTTCTTAGAATAGTTATTAGACTATTCTATAACTTTTTTGACTTCATCTTTTATGTTCTCGGTGGTATGAATGACTTGTGCTTCAGCTTGTTTAGCTTGACCCTCGGCTTTATCTTGTGGGTTGCCACTTAAGTCACCAATTATTTCTTGAACTTTACCTTCGATATTTTTGGCAGTTGCTTCTACTCTCTTCTCAACGCTCATATTTTGCCTCTTCTTTATAATTAATATTTTCTCCAGAATCATAAATTATCATGGTTGGTTTTTGTGCGTACCTATCAGAAGAATGATTTGAATCATAAAAAAGAAAGAAACAGGTTTTCAGGAAAAAGTTTAGAGACAAAGAATATTTTATATAAATTAATAGAAAACTCCTATCTAGCGATAGATGCAAGCAAGAACTGTAGTAAGTTAGTATAAAAAATATTTAAAGATTTTACTCTTGATTAAGTTAAAGTTTCCTAAATCGTGGATAGTGAGGAAAAATAAAGGCGAATTGGTCATTCAGGGTCAATAGCAATTATTTCTTAGACCAATTCGCCTAGTAGATGTGAGCCAACGCATTTAGAATGCTTGTTAATAACTAAATACCTACCATAAAAGAAAGGACTCATGGCTAGCAAAGTATGGGTGTAGGAACAAAGCGTAGAAAAAATGTGTGGGTCAATGAGATTAATGACATCATTCGGGGTGCGTGTGGAGGTTTTTTGTTTGGCATCCCTTTGCTCTACACAATGGAAGTCTGGTGGATAGGCTCGCTAGCAAAACCATCAATGATAATTTTGGCGATCGCATTGATGTTTCTGGTCATTTTCTTGCTTAACCGGACAGAAGGTTTTCGTAGAAGCAGAAGGCACTCACCACCTTATGGAGCAGTAACAGATACTGTAGAAGCGATAGCGATTGGATTAACTTGTTCTGCCTTTATGCTCCTGTTACTGCAAGAAGTCACATCTGAATCTCCACTTCAAGAAGCCTTGGGTAAAATTGTCTTTGAAAGCGTCCCATTTACCTTAGGTGTGGCATTAGCCAACCAGTTTTTAGGAGATACTCGTGATGGGAATGCTCAAGGGCGAACAGGCGGTGAAGCTAGTCATAAAAGCACAAAGAACCCAGACGAGTTACATAGAACCCTCGCTGATATAGGTGCAACCTTAATTGGTGCTACCGTCATTGCATTTAACATTGCGCCAACAGATGAAATTCCTATGTTAGCAGCAGCGGTGTCACCACCCTGGCTTTTGGCAATTATTGCCACATCTGTGCTCATTTCCTATGGCATTGTGTTTGAAGCAGGCTTTTCAGATCAACAAAAGCGCAGGCAGCAACAAGGAATTTTCCAACGACCTATCAGCGAAACAGTTATGTCATACTTGGTGTCACTGCTAGCAGCTGCATTTATGTTGTGGTTCTTTCAAAAATTAACTTTTAGCGACCCTTGGGCAATTTGGCTTGAGCAGAGTTTGATACTTGGATTGCCTGCGACTATCGGAGGTGCAGCAGGACGGTTAGCAGTATGACGAAATCAGATGAATTCACTGATGGGAAAAAAGAACAACAACAACCAAAGAGAACACCAGCGGAATGGGTAACATTAAGTGCAGCTTCATTCATCCTTGCAGTGGTTGTCAGTTTGGTAGGTTATACTTGGGTCAACGAAAAGGATCAACCTCCTATCCTTTCTGTCAGTAACAAACAGGCAATTCGTGAAGTAGATGGACAGTTTTATGTTCCCTTTGAAGTGGCTAATTCTGGAGGAGAAACAGCCGAGTCGATTCAGATTATGGCAGAGTTGCAGATAAATGGCAAAGTAGAAGAAACGGGGGATATGCAGATTGACTTTTTATCTGGTGGCGAGAAGGAAAAAGGAGCTTTTGTGTTTAGGCAAGACCCACGAAAAGGTCAGTTAACAATCAGAGTTTCTAGTTATAAATTGCCCTAACAATTTGTTAATAGTCCAATACGGTTCAAATGTAGAGAGGTTGCAATGCAACGTCTCTACACGCATGGAATCTCCACAAACAATCCTTAACTGAACTGTATTGTTAATAATCAATAGTTAATAGTAACTGTTAACTATTGGAAGATTTACTAAACGGTTGTTTTTGCCTTAGAAAAAATGCCATTTTCATCTTCATCATATTGCTGATGAATTGTTTCCCAAGCTGCATGTTCAGCCTTGGTTTCATCATTCGTTTCTTTTAGTACAGTGTTATAGCGTTCAACGAATGTGCCTTGAGCTTCAGGTGAAAGATGAGAGCGAATTTCTGGAGATAAATCCTCAGGAGTGTTGCAGCCACCAGCACAAGCACGAGGTAACGCCTGCTCAATTGTGTGAACTTCTTCGCCACCAGCACTTTGAATCAGTAATTGGAATTCTCCAGCACGATCACTTGGAACTTCTGCCATCACCAAAAATTCACCAGCTTGCAAGCGAGTTTGGTAAATTGCTGCTTTGTCTTCTGGCATACCCAATGTGGTGAGAACAGATACTAAACCAGCACCTGCACTACCTGCGAGCGCACCACTAGCAGCCCCTAATAAAATTGCACCAATAGGACCTGCTGCTACAATTGGACCAACAAAGGGAATGAACAGTACGCCTACTCCCGTGAGCAAGCTGAGGAAGGAACCGAACAATGAGCCAAAGATTGCCCCAGTTCTCAAACCTCCCAAAATCACATCTCTTTTAGTAATAAAGCCAGCTATTCGAGTTTCTGACTGAAAGTTTCTACCCATCACCGAGATATGATCCCTAGAAACACCCCGGTCTAGTAAACGCCGAATAAGATCATCAACTTGCTTGTGCTCTTTAAAAATAGCCGAGATGGTACGTTCTGCCTTATATGGTTCTGGCACTTGAATACTCCTTTTAACTTTTTCAGTTGGCAGACTGAGGGGATAGATGCGGAAGATTTACTCAAACCTCAATCTGCCGTTTTCAACTTAAACGTTATGCTTTAAGCTCAATCAGCCGATGGCTACACGCCGACAGGAGTTTTGGTTCCTGCAAGGGTTTGTGTACCGTCTGGTTCCAGTGACTGCCCTTCAATAAATGAGCGCAGCATCCAAGCCATCTGCTCATGTCCTTCCATCAATCCTGTCAGGAAGTCAGCAGTTCCCTCATCATGGAAATTCTCACTGCACTGATCTATATGCTCCCGCAAGTTCCGAATAACCTGCTCGTGGTCATCCACCAGTCGAGCCACCATACCAGTTGCTGTGGGGACGTTACCGCCTTCCTCCTTGAGGCTAGCAATCTTCAGAAATCCTTCCAATGTGCCAACAGGGTAACCGCCTAAAGCACGAACCCGCTCAGCTACGGAATCGATAGTTTCAGTCAGTGCTTGGTACTGCTCTTCCCAAATCTGGTGCAGGCTGCGGAATTGAGGTCCGACAACATCCCAGTGGAACTTTTTCGTTTTCACTAACAGTACATAGGCATCTGCCAAATCTTGATTCAACAGATTAATAACACCTTGACGTTGTTCTTCGGTCAAACCAATGTTTATCTTTCGCATTTTTTTGAATCCCTCAGCTAGCTTCTTTACTAACTTCACAAATTCAATCCCATACGATCATCAACCGAAGGAAGGATTGTCATCTTTAATTGACACTCTCACCTTCACAGGCGAAGCCTTGAAGGGAGATTCTTGCTTCAACAGGTTTTTCTAGCCCACTGTGGTATAACGAGTTAAAAACTCTCCCACAGGCACTGACCCCGACAGATTCCCCTCCACAAGCATCTGTTTTACTACCACGGGCTGCCCGACCGCAGTCACAAAATACTTATTCTGATGTATCGTTTGTCTCATTCACAACATTCGACCCCCCTGTTCATCAGGTATTTCCTTTTGGTGATGCGAGTTGTCTGGTGGAGAAACACCAATCTTGCCTAACCCTAATTTTTTTGGTGGCAAGTATATTCTACTACACCAAGGTATTGCAAAGCCATGTTTTTTATTGGTCGCAATTCATCTCACCGTTAAGGCGAAGCCTGTAACGGGAGTCCTCTTGCGACATCCAAGATAGAAATAGACATCTTGACTGAGCAATCAAGATGCCTACAAAACGGTGATAATTATCAAACTGCTCAAAACACTAGAACATTGAGCAATAACTTACTTGTCACACCAACTTCTCAAAGTACACCAAAGTATACCCTGGTTTATGAAAAGGCATGAAGTCCTACTTACTGGTTACCTGTGACTTTATTCAACAAGTTTTTCACTTCATCTTCTACTGTGGTTGCCGTTTGAGAATTCTCTGGACGCTTCATCTTCTCAATATCAGCAGCTCCTTGAATCTCGTTAAGTCCCTCGTTTGCTCTCTGTTGTGTCTCTTCCAATCCTGGAGGTGCTTCTGTAGATAGTTTGTCTGTTTCTTTCTGAGTTCCAAGGAGCTGTGTGGTCGCGTCTTCAGGATTGCTCTTTTGGCTACCAATTGCAGCAGCAGGCAAAGCATTAGAGAAAATCAGTAATGCACAGGTAAATGCCACAATGACAAAACGCACTGGACGTAACATAGATAAATCAAAACCAATATTCTTCATTTAAACTCCTCCAAAAACTAGGCTATCCAAAAGTCACGCCTGGTTACAATTCCTGGCTGACAAGCATCATAAATACTGCCTGTCATGAATCTTGGATACACTATAGCTTACCTAATTTGGTATCTATCGAGAAAGTTTGAGCAGTGGTTGCAAAACAATCTTAACTTTTAACACAGAAGCCTATACTTTAATTTCGTCAATTTGAATGTTAAATTATATATGCTTCTATCTTTACTTGCTTGATTGCGGCTCCCAATAAGATTTCGTTAAGGATCAGCGTAATCTTCTTTCTACTTTGAATTCAATAAAGTATGGATCGACCTGTAGACTGAAATTTTTTTAGCTGCGCTTGCAACAGAATCAATCTATAGGTAGATAAAATTTGTACGGTTTTGGGTTCTTAAGTGATTATTACTAATTGTATTCACTATTAGTCATTATTAATATGCTAAACATTTTTAACAGACATAATTCCTCTGTAAATTTTACGGAAACCAACTGTTGAGCAATAAATAATTTAACTGTGGTGATAAATTATTTGTCACTCAACAACTCTGTTTCAACACTCGCCAACATTCACAAGCAATTTCCCAATCTTCTTCCGTGTGAATCACGAGTACCCGCACCGCCGAATCAGGGGTAGCAATATCCACATCAACAGGCTGATGTGCATTTTTTTCGGGGTCAAGTTTTAGTTCCAAAAATCCAAAGGCTTCACAAGCGGCGGCGCGAATATCAGGATTATTTTCACCCACACCTGCGGTAAACACCAGGGCATCTAATCCCCCTAAGGTTGCAAGCATAGCACCCATATAAGACCGCAGGCGATGCACGTAGATATCCCATGCTAATTGAGCGCGGGAGTTACCTTGGGAAATTGCCTCTCTAATCTGTCGCATATCATTAGAGACATCAGAAATTCCACGTAAGCCAGAAGCACGATTAAGAACATGGTCGAGTTTCTCAACCGAATAATCAGATTGCCGCATCAGGTGAATCAGAATTCCTGGGTCAACAGCACCAGAACGAGTGCCCATCATCAATCCATCTAGTGGAGTGAATCCCATAGTTGTATCAATACTGCGACCATTTTTAATTGCTGCCAAAGAGCAACCGTTGCCCAAATGACAGGTCATTAACCGCAGAGATGCTAAATCTTGACCCAGGATGCGAGCAGCACGCGCAGCGCAGTACTGATGACTGATGCCATGAAAACCGTAGCGACGGATACCTTGCTCTACCCACTCGTATGGACCAGGATAGATGGCTGCTGCATCAGGTAGATGAGAATGAAATGCAGTATCAAATGCTGCTACTTGAGTGACAGATCCCAAATGTTGCGAAATCGCCTCTATGCCTTCCAAATTAGCCGGATTATGGGCAGGAGCGAGGGTGGCAAGACGGGCGATCGCCTTTTTCACATCTTCAGTAATTACCACACTCTTCCGGTATTCTTGTCCACCATGTACCACGCGATGCCCCACCACATCAATTTCTGATGGCTGACTGATGATCTGGGTGGAACCACTCCACAGCGTATCAAGCATATGAGCGATGACTTGAGGTCGCGAGTCTGCTGGGATTTCCTCTTGCAGCTGTTTGCCAGTATCTGTTTTGACCTCAATCTCTGCAAAGCCTTGATGGTGAGTCCAGTCTATTTTTGCTTCCCATAGGGGTTTGAGAGGTTCTTCAGGGAGAGTGTCACCCGTAATTTCGTACACACAACTCTTTTGACTGCTCGATCCGGCATTCAGTACTAGTATTTTCATGGGTCAGCAGAACCTGATTTTTAGAGTGGTTAACGATAATTTAGAACCACAGATGCACAACGGACACTTGCCTCAAGTCGGGGAACTATGCACGCCAGTCGCCTGGGTCGGGAAACCCTCCCTCACGAGGTGCTCACCACAGCAGTGTCCTCCAGATTAACACAGATAATTTATCTGTGTTAATCTGTGGTTTTATTTTCATTACTCTTGAGTTTTACCGAAAAATTGGGTTTAAAGCCTCGTCCTTCTAGGACGACTTTTAAATTCGGGAACAAAGACACCACGTTGTACGACAATAGAATACAGCGGTAAAGCGCACATAAAAAAAGCCAAGTAGGTCAAGTGGACAACTCCTGATCCAGAACCCTGGGGGCAATAAACCCAAAATCTTGTACCGCCACTTGCTTTATGCCGGGGAACCCGTCCACCGCAGTGGCTCACAAATGTGGGAGTAAAAATAAGAAATTAAATAAACCTTTTCAAACGCGGTCGGGCAGTCCGTGTACGCTTGTGGACGTATCCGCACCGGGGATATTTGAATGCTTGCATTTCGGTATCTAGTCCGGACGGTTGAAGCAAGAATCCTCATGCCTTTAGGCTGAGGAGTGTCAAAAAGGGCTTAGTGATGGAAAGTCACACATGAGGGGGCATGAGCTATAGCTAAATGCCCACCCCTCAATATCAGGTAATAACAGTTGGCTTGTCCATGCCAGTCAAAGCGTGAATTTGGGCAATCTCATCTGCGATGGTGATGAGGTTGGAGAGTGCTTGTTGTGGGTCAAGATTCTGCTTTGCAGGGTCAGGTTCGTAGCTTTCCAAATAGACCCTTAAAGTCGCGCCTTGTGTACCCGTACCCGATAGCCGGAAGACAATCCGCGAACCATCGGTGAAGCCAATGCGAACCCCTTGCTTTTGACTGACGCTATTATCAACTGGGTCGGTATAGCTGAAGTCGTCACCGTACTCAACTTCATAGGAACCGTACCGCTTTCCTTTGAGGTTTGGCGCAATAGCACGCAGACTTGTGATTAGGGTGTTGGCGCGATCGCTATCTACCTCTTCATAATCATGGCGTGAGTAGTAATTGCGTCCGTAGGTTTGCCAGTGTTCTGTGACAATCTCCTCGACTGACTGTTGTCGCACTGCTAAGATATTCAACCAGAACAACACAGCCCAAAGTCCATCTTTTTCGCGGATATGGTTGGAACCTGTGCCGAAACTCTCCTCACCACACAGAGTAGCTCTACCTGCATCTAGTAGATTACCAAAGAATTTCCAACCTGTGGGAGTTTCATAACACTCAATCCCCAGTTGTTTTGCCACGCGGTCTGCGGCTTGACTGGTGGGCATAGAGCGGGCAATTCCTGCCAAACCAGAGCTATACCCAGGAACCAATTTGGCATTTGCTGCTAATATTGCTAGGCTATCGCTAGGAGTCACAAAGAATTGGCGTCCCAGAATCATATTGCGATCGCCATCGCCATCGGAAGCAGCACCGAAGTCTGGAGCATTCTCTCCGAACAGAATATCCACCAGATCATGAGCATAAACTAGGTTGGGATCGGGATGTCCTCCACCAAAGTCCTCTAGGGGAGTGCCATTCATCACAGTACCTTGTGCTGCGCCCAAACGCTCCTCAAAAATCTTGTGAGCATAAGGTCCGGTCACAGCGTGCATGGAGTCGATGCACATCCGGAACTGCCCGTTCGTCACCAGTTCCCGGATACGGTCAAAGTCAAATAGCGACTGCATTAACTCTGCGTAGTCTGTGACGGCATCAATCACCTTCACCGCCATATCGCCTATCTTGACCTCTCCTAAGGTATCAAGATTGACATCAGGAACATCCAAAATTTTGTAGCTATCAATCTCTTTGCTACGAGCATAAATGGCTTCCGTCACTTTTTCCGGCGCTGGTCCACCATTACTAATATTATATTTTATACCAAAGTCACCTTCTGGACCACCAGGATTGTGACTGGCAGAGAGGATTATACCACCAAAAGTCGCATATTTGCGAATAATGGCAGAGGTCGCTGGGGTAGAAAGAATACCACCATTGCCGACCAGCACTTGACCAAAGCCATTGGCGGCTGCCATTTTGAGGATAGTTTGAATTGCCTGACGATTGTAGTAGCGACCATCGCCTCCCAAAACTAGAGTTTGACCTTGATACCCTTGCAGACTGTCAAAGATGGACTGCACAAAGTTTTCCAAATAATGAGGCTGCTGGAAGACAGAAACCTTCTTTCTCAGTCCAGAAGTACCTGGTTTCTGGTCGGTAAACGGTTGGGTGTGTATAGTTTTGCTAACCATCGCGATATTTGAGGCAGAGTTCAGAACAGAAATTGCTTGATAGTCCTAACACTACTTAAGCACGATGTTGTCGCAACAACCTCTTGTTGAGTTCTATTTTCCTTCCTTAGCTTAAATCTCATAGAGCTTGAATTCCATTTAGCACTATGTTTGAGGTTGGTATCTTACCTAATTATGTTTTGTTCTGTAAACAAAGCGCATAGCTCCTCAATTGTCCTATTTATATAGAAGTAAGAAGTGATCAGCACGCTCAACACAATCAATCAGCACTCCTAAGTCACAAATGACTTTTATGAAAAGGAGATTTGCTATGACTAATAATAATTTTTGTCAACTAAGAATCGCGATATCCCACTCAAAAGGCATACACAAGTTATTCGCCACAGCGATGTTAGTGTTTGCTATAGTTTATCCGTCTTCATTTGCTCAAGCAGGTCAGTTAAATGATAACTATTTCAATAATGCTTTTGGGCAGCAGAGTTCAAAGCCAGAGGTGAACCCAGTTGACAATGAAACTCAACCGTTAGTTTTGGCTAGAAGATACCACAGGCGATACCGAGTTCGACCAGTCCATCGACCTATGAGGCGATACCGAGTTCGACCAGTTTATCGACCTATGAGGCGATACCGAGTTCGACCAGTTTATCGACCTATGAGGCGATACCGAGTTCGACCAGTTTATCGACCTATAAGGCGATACAACAGATATAAAGTTCAGCGGGTGTACGTACGGTAAAGAATAAAAAACTACAGATAAACACAGATGCACACAGATAATTTATCTGTGTTTATCTGCGTGCATCTGCGGTTTTAAATCCCCTTCAAGTAGATATCAGTAACAACTGATAACTGTTAAGCTACACCAGCAGGTACACGCTCCAACAAACCTTCCTTCTGTGCCATAGACAACATGAGGTCAATGACGCGGTTCGAGTAACCCCACTCGTTGTCGTACCAAGCAACAACTTTGAAGAAGTTAGAGTTCAACTCCATACCAGCACCAGCATCAAAGATGCTAGAACGAGTATCACCCTGAAAATCTGTGGAAACAACCTCGTCTTCTGTGTAACCCAAAATACCTTTTAGCTCCCCTTCGGAAGCCGCTTTCATGGCTGCACAAATTTCTTTGTAGCTGGTAGCTTTGGCAGTTTTAAAGGTTAAATCAACGACTGAAACATCGGGAGTGGGAACCCGGAGTGCCATGCCGGTCAACTTGCCTTTTAACTCTGGCAAAACGAGTGCCACAGCTTTTGCTGCGCCTGTAGAAGAGGGAATAATGTTCTGCGCTGCGCCACGTCCACCGCGCCAGTCCTTTTTGCTGGGACCGTCTACAGTAGGTTGAGTGGCGGTCATAGCGTGTACTGTGGTCATCAGCCCTTCGGTTAATCCAAAGTTATCGTTGATGACCTTCGCGACAGGAGCCAAACAGTTTGTGGTACAGCTAGCATTAGAGACGATGGTGTCTTTTGCTGGGTCAAACAGGTGATGATTGACACCTACCAATAGAGTAGGAACCCTGTCTGGATCTTTAGTAGGAGCGGAAATGATCACCCGCTTTGCTCCTGCTTGCAGATGATTTGCCGCTCCTTCATGGTTAGTGAAGAGCCCTGTAGATTCAACGACATAATCTGCACCCAATTTACCCCAAGGCAATTCTGCTGGATTCCGAATTGATATGCAAGGAATGAAGTGTCCATTGACAACGATGCCATCATCCTTTGCTTCAACGTTGCCCTTAAAGGTTCCGTGGGTTGAATCGTACTTTAATAAGTATGCAAGGTTATCTGCTGGTACTAAGTCGTTAATACCGACAAACTCGATGTTAGGGTTGTCGATACCAGCACGAAACATCAACCGCCCGATCCGACCAAATCCATTGATACCAACTTTCAGCCTAGTCAATATGAAGCCTCCTATTGTGGGTTTGTGAGTCGTTAGTTGTTGGTTGTTGGTTGTTAATTGTTGGTTGCTTCGCTAACTATTAACCACTCCCAACTTTCCAATATCTTCTTGACCCAATACTGACAGTCAGTTCAACAGAAGGCGGATTTGATTGGCATCTTTTAAGGTTTGTCAAAGATTGAAAATTTTGTAGTAAGCGCTTTAGCGCTAAAGCGCTTACTACAAATGCTTACCCGTCATTTTTGGGTCGGAGAACTCCTAGTACGGCCACTTCCAGTTCTGGATTTCCGGCATATCCTCACCGTACTTGTTAATGTAGTGCTTGTGTTCAATCAGCTTATCTTGCAGCATCTGCTTGACATAAGCCGCCTTATACCCTAGATGTGGTACGCGGTTAATAACGTCCATAGCTAGGTGGAAGCGATCTACATCGTTAACTACGGTCATATCAAAAGGCGTGGTGGTCGTTCCCTCTTCCTTGTAACCCCGCACATGAAGGTTTGCATGGTTTGTCCGGCGATATGCTAGACGGTGAATCAGCCAAGGATAACCGTGGAAGGCAAAGATAATTGGCTTGTCGGTGGTGAAAATACTATCGAAGTCTTTATCGCTGAGTCCGTGGGGATGTTCCGACTCAGGCTGAAGTTTCATCAAGTCAACCACGTTCACCACCCGTACCTTCAGATCCGGGAAGTTTTGGCGCAGAATGTCCACCGCCGCCAAGGCTTCCATCGTGGGAATGTCTCCAGCGCATGCCATTACCACATCTGGCTCACTACCTCTGTCATTGCTTGCCCATTCCCAAATACCGAGACCTTTGGTGCAGTGTTTAATTGCTGCATCCATATCCAAGTATTGCAAAGCGGGTTGCTTCCCAGCAACGATGACGTTGACATAGTTGTGGCTGCGTAGACAGTGGTCTGTCACCGATAGCAAACAATTGGCATCGGGGGGCAAATACACCCGAATCACTTTTGCTTTCTTGTTGACTACAAGGTCGATAAAACCGGGGTCTTGGTGAGAAAAGCCGTTGTGGTCTTGGCGCCAAACGTGGGAGGTGAGGAGATAGTTGAGCGAAGCAATTGGTCTGCGCCAGGGAATATCCAGGGTAGTGTCAAGCCACTTGGCGTGCTGGTTGAACTGGGAGTCTACGATGTGGATGAACGCCTCGTAGCAGGAGAAGAAGCCGTGGCGACCTGTGAGGAGGTATCCTTCTAACCACCCTTGACAGGCATTTTCGCTAAGAATTTCCATCACCCGACCTTCGGCAGACAAGTTAGCGTCTTCAGGAAGTCTCTGGGCCGCCCAAGTGCGGTCTGTTGTCTCAAACACAGCATCTAAGCGATTTGATTTTGTTTCGTCGGGACCGAAGATGCGGAAGTTGCGGGACTCTAGGTTGAGTTTCATCACATCCCGTAAGAATTTTCCACTCACCTTAGTTGCTTCCGAAATCACCCTACCTGGTTCGGAAACATCGACGGCATAATTTTCAAACTCAGGCATCCTCAAGTCGCGCAGCAGAAGACCGCCGTTGGCGTGGGGGTTGTCACCCATGCGTCGCTTTCCTTTGGGAGCCAGTTCTGCAAGTTCTGGAATGAACTTGCCGTTCTCATCGAAGAGTTCTTCGCTCTTGTAACTCTTCATCCACTCTTCTAGGAGTTTGATGTGTTCTGGCTTGCTTGCCAACTCCCCAAAAGGAACTTGGTGCGATCGCCAATAATCTTCTACCTTGTCGCCATCGACTTCCTTGGGTCCCGTCCACCCTTTGGGGCTTCTAAGAACAATCATCGGCCATTGCGGACGCTGACTGAAACCATTGGTACGGGCGTCTTCCTGAATTTCTTTGATTTCGTTAATCACAGTTTCCAGCGTCGCCGCCATCAGCTGGTGCATGGTTTCCGGGTCGGAACCTTCCACAAAGTAGGGCTTGTAACCATAGCCTACAAATAAGCTTTCTAACTCCTTATGGCTGATGCGTGACAGGACCGTCGGGTTGGCAATCTTGTACCCATTCAAATGGAGGATCGGGAGTACAGCACCGTCATACACGGGGTTGAGAAACTTGTTGGAGTGCCAGCTTGTCGCTAGAGGTCCAGTTTCTGCTTCGCCATCGCCAACAACGCAAGCAACGATAAGGTCGGGGTTGTCAAAAGCTGCACCGTATGCATGGAAAAGCGAATAACCAAGTTCACCGCCTTCGTGGATGGAACCAGGAAGTTCAGGGGTACAATGGCTACCAACGCCGCCGGGGAAAGAGAACTGTACGAAGAGTTTCTTCATCCCCTCAGCATCTTGGGAGATGTTGGGGTAGTACTGGCTGTAAGTGCCTTCTAGGTAAACGTTTGCAACTATTCCGGGACCACCGTGACCAGGACCAGCAATGTAGATCATATTCTGGTCATATTTTTTGATGATCCGGTTGAGGTGAACGTAGAGGAAGTTAAGACCCGGAGTTGTACCCCAGTGACCCAAAAGCCTGGGTTTAATGTGTTCCAGTTTTAGCGGTTCTTTTAGCAGCGGATTGTCGAGTAAATATATTTGCCCAACTGAAAGATAATTAGCTGCACGCCAGTAGGCGTTCATCTTCCGCAGTTCTTCTTCTGTTAAAGGCTTTGTTTGTGGAGGACTTGCTAAAGTCATATTCAACTCCCTTACAAAAAGATGTAGACGAAACCACCTGGAAGTTTAATTGTCTTGGGCATGATGATCATCTTACTCATGACCAATCTTTTCAGTAGTCAGTGAGAAATTTGAAAGTAGTATAGGACTAATATTTGATTTTTGAAATACACGTAAGGTGTGCCGTGCCTACCAGAATCCGGATATAGTAGACAGGATACGATAGGCACGGCACACCCTACACTACTGATGAAAACAGTGACCAGGTAACACGCAGGGGATTTAGACCCCAAGTGAAACGTATTCGGTCTAATACAGGTTTTGAAGCAGACGGCAATCTACTACCATTAATGTATTGAATTTGGAAGTGTTTATGTCGTTAGCAATCGTGGCAGAAACTGCTCCTCTACAGGCAAATGAAGACGGTGTAATTTTAGTCGGCAAGACCCGTGTAACCTTAGATACTGTGGTTGCTGTCTTTAATCAGGGCGCAACAGCAGAGGAACTCGCTTATCGGTATCCGTCACTGAGTCTAGCCGATGTTTATGCCACGATTGCCTTCTATCTCAAGCACCAGTCTGAGGTAGAAGCCTACTTGCAACAGCGAAGGCAGCAATCGCAAGAGATCCGCACAATGAATCAAGCTAAGTTTGACCCACAAGGCTTACGCGATCGCCTACTTGCCCGTAAAACCGAGCAGGAAGCATGTTGAAGTTTCTGGCTGACGAGAACTTCGATAATACGATCGTTCGAGGGTTATTTCGCCGTAACCCAATACTTGATATCGTGTAGTTTTTTTATAATTATACGGAGAAAATTAGTGTCTAGAAACAATTTGAATGATTTAAAGAGCAGTATATGTCAGGTGTAAGACATCACATACTTCCAAGATTTTTACTTAAAGGATTTGCTAGTCGAAGTAAGAGAGAACAAGTATTTACTTGGCAATATCGTAAGGAAGAAAAGCCATTTGAAATAAACATAATAAATGTTAGTGTTGTGAAACATTTTTATGGAAGCGAAGGAGAAGCTAATGCAGATCCGGAAATTACAAAATTAGAGGTAAAATATTCAGTTCTCATAGATGGATTAAGGCAGAGAAGTCATCAGGGTGAAGTAGTTGAAGTAAACGAATCACGAATAGCTGATTTTATTGCTCATCTAGTTATCCGAACAAAACATCTTAGAGAATCTCTCTATGAATCAACAGATAATTTATTACTTGAATTTCACAAATGCTTTTCCAATTTTAACAACATAAAAAAAGTTATTCTGAATAAATTAAAACTAGAAAAACCAAATACATTACTTCAATTATTATTGTCTAAAGGTCCTAATTTTTTAGATGAGCGAGAGTTAGAGCTTAAAACAATATTTGAATCTTTAATTTTAATTATTAACAATGAACTGCCGAAAGTAGTTAGAGAAACTCATAACCAAGCTTTAGCAGAGAATCCGGCTCCAGAAATAAGAGCAAATATTTATAGAGAATTGCAATGGTTTGTATATAAATCCAATATTCCTTTAATTCTTGGTGATACTGGATGTTTATTTGAGATTTCTGGTTCTAGAAGATTCAAATCTTTCCATGATAAAGAAGATAAAATTAAAAATGTTTTTTTACCGATAGCATCAAATTTACTCTTGATTGGAACTAACTCGGAAATCTCTCAAATTAATTTAAAGGCAATTAACGAAGCCATCGCAAAATGTAGCCGAGAGTTTTTTGTGTGTTCGGAATACTCTGTAGATATAAATAATCTTTTACCATTAATTGGTAAAGAGTCAGAGCTTATGAAGCAGTCAGAACTAGAACAAATTATAAGTAAGTATTTGAATAATATCTGATTAAGTGGGTTTAAAAATATTTTGCCCCAAATAATGGACTAGAAGGAGAGTCTGTGCAATGAGCCGCCATTTAGCATAAAACAACCTGATAGGCGGCTTGCTTCAGGAAAATAGGCTGTTTCATCATTTGTATTTAAAATTTTTCGTATCAAAATAACAGTTTGTTTTGTTCGGCATAATATATTTTTAGTCAAAAGATATCAATTGACAATATTTGAAAATGACAAAAAACTAAAAACTTTATGGTCTTAAGTGATAAAGATGAAATTGAGAGAATATTTAAACGCACATCCCAACTTTTAACCGAAAGCTGGTGTGCGATTCGTTGTTAGCTGAATCTCGGTAATCAATCCGTAAATAAGCTAACCATCTGACAACAGATGAACTCCGGAAGAGATGGAGGTGAAAACCCTCCCCCCCAAACTCAGGGGTGACTCCTTATCTGCCCACAGCGACCAAACTCGGAATGTTGGAGACTGAAGCTGGGAACAGGGCGCAACCAGACGGCTGTTATGGGCTGACACTGGCGCTAATGGGGAGTGCACAAGGTGAAAGCAGAACCTGGAAAAGCAACCTATTCGGACGCAGGGCATAACACAAAACCCCTGACTTCGTTAGAGACAAAATCCCGCCGATGATACCAGGACAAGCGGCATGAGTAAGGGATTCTAGCGGTTGAATTGGTTCCACCTAACGGCACATAATAATCCCATCCGGGGAACGAATAAAAACGAGTTAAAGGTCTTGGGAACGGTGAGACAGCGCGCATGAGGAGGGTTTCCCTCCGTAGGCGACTGCTCTCCCGTTGGGTCGAAACCCAGGTAAGCCAGACGAGCGGCTGAATTCCTTTAATTCGGGTAGGACAGACCGTAATTGGTCTGAGGTGTTCACAAAACAATCAGGATAGAGTAAAGCATGATTGGACACAGTGATAACACTAGTGAATCTTGGAGCAAATTACCTTGGAAGAAATTCCGACGCAACTTGCTTCGCTTACAAGTTCGATTGTTCAAAGCAGTTAAAGCAGGCGACATGCGTAAAGCGCGGTCACTCCAGAAGCTGATTCTGAAATCTAGGGCGGCGCGGCTACTGGCAATTCGTCAAGTAACACAGCTAAATGCTGGTAAAAAGACTGCGGGTATAGATGGGAAAGCGTCCCTCAATTATGAAGAACGCTTCCAACTTGAGGAACTCCTCAAGAAACAATACCTTAATTGGCACCATAGCAAATTAAGAGAAATCCCAATACCCAACAAAGACGGTAAAACCAGAATTCTAAAAGTCCCCACTATTACAGATAGAGCATGGCAATGCCTTGCAAAATATGCACTAGAACCAGCACATGAAGCAACTTTCCACGCAAACAGCTACGGATTTCGAGCAGGGCGCTCGGCACATGACGCCCAGAAAATCCTGTTCCTCAATCTACGCTCTTTCTGCAATGGAATAGAAAAGCGAGTTATAGAACTCGATATCGAAAAATGCGTGCGCCGCGACAGTTAATGCGGTATCCCCAACCAAGTTGGGAGAGAATAAGGAGAAAGTCTCTAGGTCAACCAACTAACCTGGAGTCGAAAGACAAAAGGGACAACAGCATGTTGGTAAAGCTGGGAATAGAGAAAAGGCGTGAAAACTATTGTTCGGCAAGACCTGTGTGACATGGTGAAAGTTAAACTACCTGAAGCCCAATTCTGACGGTATACGCGATTGCCTATTCCTACAACGCCTAAAAGGAATAATCGTTTGTGTGTGGTTTTAAACATTTAAACCATACAACTCCTTCAAACGAAGTCAGCCAGCGATGAGATGGCTTAACGAATGAATGGGACACCTAAATCACACTGTTACGTACCGAGTTAATAAAGCGCGGGATGACTTACAGGGGGCGACCCCTATGGTTACAGAGTTCTCATAGTAGTCCGAGGACGGGAAAGCCGCCCACATGGCGAAGGAGAACAGGTATTCTTCACACTTACATCGAGAGGTACGCGAGATGCGAAACGCCGAAACGGTTTTAAGTGTAATCCGAGACAGAGGTTATCGTGACTTACCCCTGGATGATGTCTACAGGCAACTTTTCAATCCCAAGCTGTACCTACTGGCGTACAGTCGCATCTACAAAAATGATGGGGCAATGACACCAGGAGTCACAACTGACACTGCTGATGGGATGTCCATTAAAAAGATTGAAAACCTCATAGAAAATATTCGCTATGAACGTTTTCGGTGGACACCAGTGCGGCGAATTAATGTTCCCAAGAAAAATGGGAAAACTCGACCCCTAGGAATTCCCACTTGGAACGATAAATTGGTTCAGGAAGTAATACGTTTGATATTAGAAGCGTACTACGAACCCCAATTTTCTAACAGCAGTCATGGTTTTAGACCCAATCGTGGATGTCATACGGCACTAACAATAATAGACCGTACTTGGCAAGGAACCAAATGGTTTATCGAAGGAGATATTCGTGGATGTTTTGACAACATAGACCATAAAATCTTAATGTCAATTTTACGCGAGAAAATCCTAGATAATCGCTTCTTGAGATTGATTGAAAACTTGCTAAAAGCAGGTTACTGTGAGCAATGGAAATATTACTCTACCGTTAGCGGAACGCCGCAAGGCTCGATAATATCACCCATACTCGCAAATATATATCTTGACAAATTCGATAAATTTATCGAAGAGACACTCATTCCAGAATATACGCGTGGTAAATGTCGGACAGAAAATCCGGAGTATTCAAAACTCGTAAAACTCGCCTGGTACTACAGGAAAAATGGACAATTTGAAAAAGCGCGTCAACTGGAAATACAATACCAGAAAATGCCTTCTAAAGATGTCCGTGACCCTGGATACAGGAGGTTAAACTACGTCCGCTATGCAGATGATTTTCTGCTTGGTTTTATTGGCTCGTTTCAAGAGGCAAAGGAAATCAAGGAAAAATTAAAGACATTTTTGGCTGAAAATCTTCAGTTGGAACTGTCACCAGAAAAGACCTTAATTACTAATGCCAGAAATGAAGCAGCAAAGTTTTTAGGTTACGAAATTTTAGTTCAATATTCCGACACTAAGCATACCAATGGTAAACGCTCAATCAATGGAATTATTGCACTAAGAACTCCAGCAAGCTTTATAGAAGAAAAGTGCGCTCTATACATGAGGAATGGTAAACCCATTCATCGCCCTGAATTAATAAATGATGACGATTTTACTATTGTCAACATTTACCAGTCAGAATTTAGAGGATACGTACAATTCTATAGCCTTGCTCAAAACATTGCATGGCTGAGAAAACTTCAATGGGTTATGTCGAGTTCACTGATGAAAACCCTTGCCTGTAAACACAAAACTAGCGTGGCTAAACTCTGCGCCAAGTACTATAAGACGGTAAAACTTCCACAAGGTCTAAGAAAGTGCGTTGAAATAACCGTCCCAGTAGAAGGTAAGAAACCTTTGGTGGCTCGCTTCGGCGGCATACAATTAAAACGCAACCTAAAAGCAACCATACAAGACCTGCCGACAAAGAGAAAGCCCGCGTTCAGAAATGAACTAATCAAACGGCTTCTTGCGGATGAATGCGAGATTTGTGGAGCAAAAGGTAACATTGAAGTTCACCATATTCGCGCCCTTAAAGACCTTAAAACCAAGGGCAGGAAGGAAAAACCGCAATGGATGCAAGTTATGTCCGCACGTAGAAGGAAAACTCTCATGGTCTGCCCGCAATGCCATGATGCAATACACGCCGGTAAACCAAGATATAAACGAGTCTCGTGATGCATAGAATACTGGAGAGCCGTGTACCTGGAAATCTCGTAAGCACGGTTCGGCGGGGGCTAGTTAGAAAAGGAGCCAAATCTTTGGAAACCTCGCTAGCTAGCTACCCACTTTTGACAGGATAAACCACACAACTATCATGGATAAAGTGATGGCACCGAAAGGGTTGAAAATCGGCATCTTCCGATGCTTAAAAGCAGGAATACATCCCGACTTTCCCGAACAAGGAACCCCCCAAGGTGGTGTGGTAAGCCCACTTTTAGCTAACATTGCACTCAACGGAATAGAAGACTTACACCCGTCGGTAAGATATGCCGATGACATGGTATTCTTCCTAAAACCCAAAGACAACGCAACCAAGATACTTGAGAAGATAAACCAGTTCCTTGCAGACCGAGGAATGAATATCAGTGAAAAGAAAACCAAGATAACTGCATCGACAGATGGTTTTGATTTCCTAGGCTGGCACAACAAAAGTGCAAAGTAACGGAAAGTTTAGATGTGTCCCTTCAGTGGATAACTTCAAAGCATTCCGTCAGAAAGTAAAAGCTGTCATCAACTGTTCCAACTATGGTTCCAAGGTAAAAGCTGAGAAATTAGCTCCCTTGGTTAGAGGATGGAGGAATTACCACCGTTTCTGCAAGATGGATGGGTCACGATTTTCACTCTGGCACATCAAACACAGAACATTCAAGGTATTCAATAGGGAAACTAAGAATGACCGAGAATCAAGCACAAGCCTGATTAAGAAAGCATTCCCAGCAGTTCCCTACTCCGAAAACAAATTTGTCAACGTCCAGGGTGAGAAATCACCATTTGATGGAGACATTCCCTACTGGAGCGAGCGCAACAACAAGCTCTATGACGGTGAAACCTCTAAAGCTTTAAAACGGCAAAACCATGCATGTGGATACTGTGGATTGAAAATGTTCAGTGAGGAGAAAGTACACCTACATCATATAGATGGAAATCACCAAAACTGGAAAACAAAGAATCTTCTGGCAGTTCATGAAAGCTGTCACGATTACATCCACATGGGCAAGGGGAAACCCTAGAACATCGGGAGCTGGATGCCGTGAAAATGGCACGTCCAGATCTAACACAGAGATGCGGGACGTAATAGTCCCCATCGACTCTACCAAAACGATAAGAATCAGGCATACTAGCGGTAATGCTAACCTTTGTTGCGTCGAACTTTGCCATATATCTGCACGCTCATACCTTACCCGATCCCCAATCACTGAAAGTTGGTAAAACGGAAAAAAGTGAGCCTGCTGTTTCCAGGCACAAGTTGCCGAATCAACGCGGATATGAGGATGTGCAAGTAGGGGGATATATCTTCCCCTGTTTTATTAAAATAGAGAAGTAAAAAGCTGAAATCTATAATAGGATAAGCTAGCTTTAAGAGCCTCTATCCTTTTTATGCAAGTTCTCGGCTCAATGCCCTTGAGACACATGAGAAATAGCAGCTAGGATCATCTCCCCTAGCTTTCAACCACACTCAGCTTTTTGATGACAACTATTTTTTACAACGGCACTAATCTGTCACTGTACAGAGTTGGTGGCGGGTTTAAATCCCCTACCATACGCCTGGTCACTGGTCACTGTTCACTGTTCACTGGTTTATAGGCGCAATATTCCCTAATCATTGATTTCAAGTAACCCATCTGGTGGCGTAATTTCAATGCGCCTTGCTGCTATATCTACAACTGGCGTGATCGCTTTTACAAACGGAATCAAAACTTTTTTTGTTTTTTTGTCATTACAAGCGTGTCGCTGCACTTCCAACAAATCATGACCAGCAGGAATCACATCTACCACTGTACCAACGAGTTCGCCAGATTCCTGCATAAAAACTTGCAAGCCAATCAAATCTGCGACATGATATTCATCTTCTCCCAATGGGAGGCGATCGCAATCTTTCACCATCAACTTGCAACCGCGCAACTCCTCAGCTTGGTCGCAATTTTCCACCCCAGCAAGTTTGATGATGCATAACTTCTTGCCTTCAACGTAACGTCCCGACAGCAATTCGACAGGTTCCGGTTCCGTCTCGCCTGGACGCAACAACCACCGTTTTCCAGGGACCTCAAAGCGTTCGGGGAAGTCCGTGTCAGGATAAACCCGCATCTCCCCACGCAAGCCTTGTGGTGCCACAATCTTACCAATTTCCAACCAACCTTCTGGTGTTGGAGTAGGGAGTCGGGACTTGTTGAGAGATGGGGAAGATGGGGAAGCTTTTTCTCCCGCCACTCTCTTTGTCGCCTTGTCGCCTTGTTGCCTTGTCTCCTTGTCCCTCATCTTTTCCTCTGCGTACTCTGAGTCCTGGTGCGGTTTGTTTAAGCACTCACAGTCGCACGCTGATAAACTTGTTGTACAACTTTTGCCAAACGCTGCATACCTGTTGCAATTTCCTCATCACTTGCAGTGAGGCTAATACGGACACACTGCTGCTTGTGTTCCCACTCTTCCGCCAAGCCAGGAAAGAACGAACTCCCAGGCACAACGATAACGCCCACCTGCTTGAGTTCTTGATACAACTCCCAGTCTGTCATTGGCAAATCCTGGAACCACAACCAGGCAAAAATTGCCCCTTCACCGCGATGGAGGAACCAAGGTAAATCCTTGGGCATTGCTTCGTTTAACGTGCTTTCCAAAATGGTAAACTTATTCTGATAAAATGGGCGAATGACTTGCGTACAAATTTCTGCAAGCGCACCAGAGCTAATAGCAAGTGCTGCGATCGCTTGTCCGTAACGTGAAGCATGGAGACAGGCATTCGTTTGGAAACATTCCAGAACTTGAATCACCCGTTCATCGCCTATCGCAATCCCAATGCGTTCTCCTGGTAAGCCAGCTTTGGATAAAGTCATACAGTGCAGGATGTTATTGCCGAATATTGGCGTCATTTCAGTAAAGTTCAGCGCCGGGAATGGAAGACCATATGCCGAATCAATTAACACCGGCACATCATAAGACGCAGCAAGGGCGGCAATTTTTTTCACCTCATCATCGGTGAGGACATTACCAGTGGGATTACAGGGGCGAGAGAAGATAACGCAACCAGTTTTTTCTGTAATCGAGAGTTTGCTGAAGTCGGGGCGATATTTAAACTTGTGTGCCGCTGCATCAATATCTAGCGTAGGTTTGTAGGCAATCAAGGCTTCTGGCACTAAAGTGACGCCACCATAACCAGTGTAGTCAGGACTGAGGGGCAGAACGATTTGCTTGAGTTCACCGCTGGTGGTGTATCCGCCAAAAGCATTAGCAGCGTAAAAGTAGAGACTTTGACTTCCTGGAGTCACAAGGATATTGCGCTCGTTCAAATTTAAGCCATATCGTTCATTAAAATCCTTAGCAATGACTTCAATGAATGGTGTATACCCTTGACTTGACCCGTAGCGACAAACGACTTCACCATAGTCTGGGCTTGCCAGCAATTGTGCAGTACAATCGCGCCATAATTGTTCTACCTCTGGTAAAATCAAGGGATTGCCAGCACTCAAATTAATTAATTGCTGCCCCGCACCAGCTTTTAAAGTTTCAATAATATCCTTCATAATAGCTCTGACGCCTGTCAGGTGGGACATATGGACGCCGAATTGAGTCAGGGCAGGGTTCATAAGCGATGAAAAAATAAGCGTAATATAGTGGTGGACAAGTTATGTTGACAGACTGCTGTTGCCAAAAGAGCTACTACCGCTTTTATCCAATGTAACTAGAGAATGGCACTATTTGTACAGCAATACTATATTTATAGCGGTTCTTATTCAGAGAAAAAAGATACAGCTTCAGGAGAAAACGAATAGTACAGCATAATGAGTGCAGTTAAATTGCCGAGTTCTTTTGGTACTCCCATCCCCTATAGTGTGGAATTTTTTTGCTTGAAAATTTGCTATCACAAGAAGAATGGCAATTTCATGGAGTAGACCCTGATGGTTGCACACCAGCAGTACACCAGTGAGTTTAATAAACTGCTTGAGACTTTTAATGCTTGGATAAACTTCACTCAGGCGAGCTTTGAGTATCTCTTACTGCTGCTTGATGTCTGGCTGAAGGCGTTTGAAGAACTCATGGGGGAGTTAATATCTTCCCAACAAAAGGGTGAAACAGTTGAGAACGTGCGGCAGTTTCTGCAGGTCTGGAGTAGTATATTTGACCGAGTATTCGCACAGAGGTTCCATTCGGAGGATGCCCTTGAGATCCACGGAAAATTCATGAACGCAGCTATGGCTTGGCGGCTGCACCAGCAACAGCTCATGCAAGTGTTTCTCAAGATGAATGACCTACCAACTCGTAGCGAATTAGACGAGATTTACCGTAGCCTCTACGAGTTGCGAAAGGAAGTTAAAAACCTAAAAAAAACTTTGGCAGAATCCCTAAGTAACGAGGTATTGTAAGCAGGCGATGCACGAGTTTACTGAGCTATTCCAAAAACTGGTTAAGGGCATTGATATCTCAAGCCGTCTGCGCGAAGAGGACATTCAAATCGGAGTAACACCCACCGAAGAGGTCTACCGAGAAGATAAAGTGGTGCTGTACCGTTTCAACTCAAAGGTGGAGCATTCGCGGAACATCCCTATCCTCATCGTTTACGCCTTAGTCAACCGTCCCTATATGGTCGATTTACAGGAGGGGCGATCGCTCGTTGCTAATTTGCTCAAACTGGGTTTGGATGTCTACCTCATTGACTGGGGCTATCCGAGCCGAGGCGATCGCTGGCTCACTCTTGACGACTACATTAATGGTTATATCAATAACTGTGTGGACGTGATACGCAAGCGGCACAACTTGGAGCGGATCAACCTGTTGGGCATTTGTCAAGGGGGAACCTTCAGCCTTTGCTACAGTTCCCTTTACCCAGAGAAGGTGAAAAACCTCATTACTATGGTCACTCCGGTCGATTTCCACATCAAAGAGGGACTCTTCAATGTTTGGAGTGGATGCACTCAGGCGTCACAAGCTATGGACGTGGATCTCATGGTGGATACTTTCGGCAATATCCCCGGCGACTTCCTAAACTTCACCTTCATAATGCTCAAGCCCTTTCAGTTAGGGGTCAAGAAGTATATTGACCTTCTGGAGATCATTGACAATGAAGAGAAGCTTGTCAACTTTCTGCGGATGGAAAAATGGATTTTCGACAGTCCCGATCAAGCTGGAGAGGCTTATCGACAATTCATGAAGGACTTCTACCAGGGAAACAAACTCATCAAAGGTCAAATCGAGATTGGAGGGAAGCGAGTCGATCTGGGGAATATCCGCATCCCGATTTTAAACATTTACGCAACGCAAGATCATCTGGTTCCTCCTGCATCTTCCTTGGCTCTTGAGAAATACATTGGAAGCCCGGACTACACAGTTTGCTCTTTTCCTGTCGGACATATTGGGATATACGTAAGCAGTAAGGTGCAGCAGAACCTTCCTCCAACCATTGTCAACTGGCTGAAGATGCGACTTGCCTAAGGTAGGAGGTTATTGACACTCTCTTGGCTAAAGCCGAAGAGATTCTTGTTTCACGGGGAGTCCTATGACTTTACCCTCCACAAGCGTACACTGTATGTCCTACAGCGTTTAAAGAAGCGCAGTTTTAACAAAAAAACTCGTTCTTTGATTCCCAGTTGTACAACATTTTGGGTTAGCCCCCAGAGTTCCGGATCAGGAATTGTCCGCGTGACTTACTTGGCTTTTTATGTGCGAATTACCGCTAATTCGTCTATATTAACGAAAAAATTAGACAAATGTCCACCGTTTCTCTCGTTTTCAAGGCAGGTTTTAACAGAAGCGTGTCATCTTTCATCTCGTGGCTCAAGCCACAGAGCTTTCATACTCCCGTCAGTTTCTTGTAAGCCAACAAATAGCTATTATAAATTTGCAAAATTCAAGAATTATGATCAATGATATCTTGCACCACACCCATGAGACTGCAAGTTAGCAAGTGCAAGATTGAGATCAGCCTCTTTACTTAAACGGAGACTTGATTTTATGTTTTCTTCTCAAGCTAAATCTCAAGCTAAACGCATCCTAGTTGTAGATGATACACAAGATAATTTGTCTTTACTAGAGGCAATTTTGATGGAAGAAGGATTTGAGGTTGATGTTGCCAAAAATGGCAAATTAGCGTTAGCCAAGATAGAAGCATCGCCACCCGATCTCGTGTTGCTCGATGCCATGATGCCAGGAATGAATGGCTATGAAGTCACTCGGCGTATTCGGGAAAATAAAAAACTCCCTTTTATTCCGATTCTTATGATCACGGCTTATGTAGAAGCTGATTTACCTCAAGGATTAGAGTTAGGAGCTAATGACTTCATCCGTAAGCCGATTGATTTTGATGAATTAATGGCAAGAATTAAAGCATTTTTGCGATTGAAAGACACCATGAATTCCCCTTCATAATTCGTCAGCTACTTCAACTCTATGAAGCGGGTGTTTTGACTTCTAGCGGCAAGGTAACAGTGAAGGTGGAGCCTACTCCTAGGAGCGATACCACCTCTATTTTGCCTTGCATGAGTTTTACTAGCTGCGAGACAATTGCCAATCCTAACCCAGTACTATCGGGTACGCGAGTGCCGCTATTGTCAGCTCGAAAGAAAGGGTCAAAGACACGCAATTGGTCTTCTGGTGCAATCCCGATTCCTGTGTCACTGGCTGCAATAGACCACTGGTTATCAAATAGCATCTGGCACGTTAATTTGACGCTTCCTGACTCTGTGTAGCGAATCGCATTGCTCACAAGGTTAGTGACAATTTGCTGCAATCGCAAAGGGTCTGTCAGCACTTTTTCGGGGGCACGTTCGCAATCAACCACCATTTGTAGCTCTTTCACAGCAGCTAAAGGGTGCAACATTTGAAACACATCGTCGATTAGCGATCGCACATCTGTTGGCACTGGGTGCAGTTTCATCTTCCCTGCCTCATACCGAGAGATTTCCAGTGCATCGTTGATCAGGCGGAGTAACTGTCTGCCATTGCGTACCACTCGCTCAATATGTTCCAAATGGGGAACGGTGTCTTTAACTTCAGGGTTCTTGCGTGAAGATCGCAAAATTAGCTCCGAGTAGCCAATAATCGAATTCAGAGGGGTTTTCAGTTCGTGGGCGAGTTGAGAGACATTCTCCTGATTCGCTTTTAGCAAGCGAGTCAGTTCCTGATTGGTTAGCTCTGCTGACGAGCGTAGCTGCTGTATTTCCTGGAATCGCTCCTCCACATAACTTTTGAAGCACTGAGCGATCGCTTCGTCAATTGTCGCGTCAATCACACCATAAACTCGCATCACTTCCCGAACGGTACCCTCTACTAAATCTGCCTCTAAAGTAGAAAAGATGACCTGACGCAGTAGACGATATTCTCGTGCAATTTCTGTTGGAGCGAAACCTTGTGCAGCACGCAGAACTCCATGTTCCAAACTATTCTGCACTATCGACTGAATATCCCTGTCGTGGGATTGGGAAAGCACGGTTGCCATCGCCATGAGAACATCGGGAAGATGATCCTGTATAGCTGAGCCTGGTAAATCATCGGCACTTGAAATCTGCCTATCAAAGCGAACTGCTTCAACCCAGTTTTTTGTGATTGTGTCTATATTATCAACAAGCAATTGACTAAAATTCATTGTGGCTCAGGCGCGCTCAGGAGTAGATTGCAAAACCTTCTTTAGCATCATTCTAGTGGAGTAATCGCCCAGTTTACACTCGCTACTTGTCTTTGGCTGGACATAATTTCCACTTAGGTTTTCTTTCTGTTTTGGAATTAGGACAAAATTGCCCAAAATCCAGCACGGATTTCTTGGCTTTTGTATTCAGCCGTACAAACTGGCTTAACATTATGCCCTTTCTCTAGATAGACGATTAAACAAAGTAGCAGGGTTAAATTTTAGCCAATGGCTTTGTTACTGAAGTACAAGTTTTGATGAAGAGAACGACTAAAAAAGGCTTCCCCTAACACAAACTGTTTCACCAGAAAAAGTCTCCCCCAATAAATTTATTGGGGGATTTATTAATAGTTAAAGTGTGTTTGTCAGAAAAAGTATTTCATAATTCATTTACAAACACACTCTAAAAAATCAGAAATCACTATTTTTTGTATGTGAACCGAATGCAGATCTACTCACTCAGCTTTTTTATTCAGGACTTCCGGAGCAGATTGAAATAGCTCTCCCAAAATTGCTTCTGTGTTTCGAGTGACATACGAGCTAACAGAGCTTGTAATTCTAGAGAACTTGTTACTACGGTTTCCTGAAAGCTCAGAGTTCTATCGAAATTCTCACGGAAATTTGGCGTAGTAAACTTTTGCATATTCGGCATCATAGATGTCCAGCTATTAAAAAGCCCTCTCTGCATTTCGCTTAACTGCCTTAAGTACTGCTCAAAATTATTGAAGGCATCCATTATTGTTGCTCCTTTTACTTTGTTATAGAATGCTGATTGTTTTGTGCTTTATTAAATAATAGTTGATAATTAGCTTTCAGGGTAGATGTTTAAAAAATGTTTTAAAAATATCATACTAAAGAGATTTTTAAATTCATATTGATAAGTAAAATATGAATTTAAGGAGATAAGAAACTGCCTGACTCAACAAAAAAATGAAGGATAAAAAATGATTTTTTTGCCTTCACTTCAGACTTAATCTGACATTGTAAAAATGGTAATCAGTATGGAAGAAGCTTATATTGTCTCAGCAGTACGCACGCCACTCGGTCGGTTCGGAGGTGTTCTGGCGGGTTTTTCGCCAGTGGATTTAGGTGCGATCGCCATGCGCGCTGCGTTGGAACGGGCAGGAATATCCGGGGAAGCATTAGACCTTTACATTTTTGGCAATGTCCTGAGAGCCGGTCACGGACAGTCATTGCCCCGTCAAGCGGCTTTCAAGGCTGGAATTCCAGAAACCGTGAACGGGTATGCCGTGGACATGGTGTGTTCCTCGGGAATGATGAGTGTGATGAACGCCGCCACTGCGATCCGCGCTGGTGAAGCCGACATCGTACTTGCTGGCGGAATGGAATCGATGTCCCAGACCGGATTTTTTCTATCACACCGAGCGAGATGGGGGTACAAATTCCTGCTGGGTTCGCCAGAGCAACTCACAGATATTTTACTTTACGACGGTCTGACCGATCCCACGACCGCTGAAGCGATGGGAGAGCAAGCAGAAAGGCTGGCAGCAGCTTACCAGGTGACGCGGGCTGACTTGGATCAAGTCGCTCTCTATTCACAGCAGCGGGCAACACTCGCCACCGAGCAAGGCTCCTTTCAGAAGGAAATTGTACCGATTGAGGTTAAAGGGAAGAAAGGTTTGGAATTGGTGGAAAAAGATGAAGGCATTCGCCCCGAAACCACCTTGGAGAGCCTGACCCGACTCAAGCCCGCGTTCACAGAGGATGGGGTGTTCACTGCGGGTAACAGTAGCCAGATATCAGACGGAGCAGCAGCTCTTGTCTTGGCAAGCCAAACGGCGGTGGAACGTTACGGACTGGTACCTCTAGCACGGGTGATTGGGGGATCGTGGATCGGTGGGGAAGCTTGGCGCTTCCCTGAAGTTCCCATCTTGGCAGTGAATAAGCTTTTAGACAAGCTGAAGATGAGGATCTACGATTTTGACTTGTTCGAGAACAACGAAGCTTTTGCTTTGAGCAACGTGCTGTTTAATCGGGTGCTGGGCATTCCTTACGAGAAACTAAATATCTTTGGAGGGGCGATCGCATTAGGGCATCCCATCGGCGCTTCGGGGGCGCGAATCATCGTCACGCTGCTCAACGCTTTGCAGCACAGAAATGGGCAGTTAGGGCTGGCAGCAGTTTGTCATGGCACTGGCGGTGGTACGGCGTTTGCACTGGAACGACTTTGACAAGCCATCCGACTCAGCTTTTTGTGGGCTAAACCGAAACATCTAACCCAGGTTAGGTGGACTCAAACTGCAGCACCTGCAAAATCAAGGTATTCAAGGTTTTTGTCGCTTGAAAACGTAACCCATTTCCACCACTAAGGTAATTGTGTTCAATCAGGTTCTTAAAGCCAGACGTGAGTAACGTTTGGGAAACTCGTGTTGAGCTACGTTACCTCTGCGGTGAAAGGGGATCAATCAGATTATTTTCATAGAGGAGAACTAAACGTGGTTACAACGCTAGACGATACAAAGCGGCTTGCTATTGGCGAAAGATTGGCAGACCTGAAAGCCTTTCAAAATTTAATTATCTCGAACGACCAAAAACTCATAGATGCCTGCCCTTATGAAGATGTTCGAGAGCGTCTCCAAAATATGCTTGAGGATGACCGGAAAAACATAGGCATCATAGACACTGTCATCGTTCAATATGGCATTCAAGCTGAACCTAGCGCTGCAACCAAGATATTTATTCCGCAGTTTGAGCAAATGATGTCAGGCAATGAGTTTACGTTTTATCAGAAACTCATTCACCATGAACTCATGAAGCATGGTCAAGCCATGAGTGGAGTCATGATCCACAAAGCTGCTCAGAAAGTAGGGGCAGACATTGAAGTGGCAATTACGCCTTTGAATACTGTCAACTTTGAGGGTCGCGCTCACCAAGAACAGCTCAAGGGGATGCTCGAACAGGTGGGTGTGCGCGAAATGACGGGTCTTGATGCCGATCAGGGAATATGGGGACGGGTGCAAGATGCGATCGCTGCATTATCCGGTATAGCTGGCAGTGTGATTACCCAAAACACTGACAAGCAAGATATGAACATCCAGACCCTCATCCGCCTGGATCACGAAAAGGTGAATACAATTTTCACCGAAATCGGAGCTACTAAAGATCCTCAAAAGCTCCAAGAGTATTTCGGGCAGCTCTACAAAGATTTATTAGCACACGCTCAAGCTGAAGAAGAAGTAGTGTATCCAAAAGTTCGCTCGTTCTACGGTAATGACAACACTCAAGAGCTGTACGATGAGCAATCTCAAATGAAGCGGATGCTAGATGAAATTAAGTCTATTAACCCCGCTTCAGCCGACGAGTTCAGATCAAAAGTTAAACACCTGATGGATGTGCTTGGCGACCACATTCGCCAAGAAGAATTTACGATGTTCCCGGCGATCGACAAAAATTGTAGCAACGAGCAGAAAGAGCAAATGGCTACTGAATTTAAAACTGCCAAGAGCAAAATTCAGCAAGAAATGGCAGCTTCTATGCAATAAGAGTCAGCATCTTGCTGTACTGATTACAGGGAAAGGCATTGCCAGTTAAGCAGCGAGCATGACTCTTTATTAGGAATGAAGCTGAGGGGAGCAACAAAAGAATGGCTTTTTAGGTGATTGTGTAAAATAGACTTCTTGCAAAAATACGATTTATGAATTTTTGAACCACAGATGAACACAGATAAACACCGATATTTATCTGTGTTTATCTGTGTCCATCTGTGGTTGAATTTCAAAAAAATTGAATGAGTGCAAGAGTTCTAATCATTCTCCTATAGCACAACTCAATTGAATGAAGTACAGAATTATCTGTGTAGCCTACGGCACGGCTTACGCCTACATCTGTGCCAAACAAAGCTGCAAACATTGGCGCTTTGCCGTTGAGGTAGCATGGGTGAAATAAAAATAGGGGTAGAAGTGATTCATGGTCTCTTTGGGACTGGAAAATAAAGTCGTTTTGGTAACTGGCGGTAATAGAGGGATAGGAGCGGCAATAGTCAGTCTGCTGGAGGAGTTGGGAACCAAGGTTGCTTACACATACCGCAGCGATAGGAATGGTCAGAATAAAGCTTTGGCAATTCAAGCCGATGTGACCGACTCCGCAGCAATGGAAAAAGCCGCAGAACAGGTTGAACAGAAACTAGGACCGATTTACGGAATTGTGGCTAACGCTGGAATTACCCGAGATAACTTTTTTCCCAAACTTAAGGTAGATGATTGGGATGAGGTAATAGATACAAATTTGAAGGGAGTATACAACACGCTGATGCCCGTTATCCCCAAGATGTACGAGCGTCGGGAAGGTTCGGTTGTCTGTATCAGCTCAATCTCTGGTGAGCGAGGAAACATCGGTCAGACCAACTACGCAGCATCCAAAGCGGCTGTGATTGGTTTAACAAAGTCCCTAGCTTTAGAGGCGGCTCGCTACGGGGTACGAGCTAACGCTGTGGCACCGGGATTTATTGAGACTGATATGGTCAAGTCGGTTCCAGACAAAGTCAAAGAGCGTATTCTGTCTGAAATTCCTTTCCGTCGCTTTGGCAAGCCTGAGGAAGTTGCCTGGGCAGTGGCGTTCCTGCTGTCGCCCATAGCTAGCAGCTACGTCACTGGTGAGGTTCTGAGAGTCAACGGTGCCCATCACACTTGAGGGATTTGTAACGACAATGGCTGATGCTTTAAACATGATGGAGCAAAGTGTGAAAACAGCGGTTGAAGAGCAGCGAATAAATATAAATGGCTTAACCACTCGCTACTTTACGGCGGGCGACTATGACCCACCGTTAGTGCTCCTACATGGAGATGCTGACAGCGCTCTTGATTGGTCTTGGGTGATGCCCAAGCTGGCTAATCGTCATCGGGTCTTGGCATTGGACTTTCCAGGTTTTGGCGATGCTGCTAAACCCAACCGCGAATACTCGGTGGCATTTCTTAAGCAGTTCGTGGGTGATTTTCTCGACGCCTTAGGAATTGAGCGGGCGATACTCGTGGGCAACTCGCTAGGTGGTCTGGTTGCCCTGCGCTTTGCACTGTCACATTCAGAAAAAGTTGCCGCCTTGGTGCTGGTAGATAGTTCTGGACTGGGTCAGGTGGTCAACCCAATCCTGTCCCTTTTGACCGTGCCGTTGTACGGAGAAGCTGCCACACTGATGTGCAAAGTGCCTCCTAACAATAAGCTGCGAGCTTGGGCACGGGCATCGCTGTTTTTTGCTCATCCCTCACTCGTTCCGGAAGCGTGGATCGCAGAGCAAGAGCGAATGTCGCTTCTTCCCAACTTTCTTGAAGCCACCCTGTCCTCGCTGCGTGACCAGCTGGATTTGTTTGGACAGCGCCAGGTGTTGCTTGACTCTTTAGGGCAGTTGCAGATGCCAACCCTTGTTGTGTGGGGTACTGAAGACTTAATTTTCCCAAAAGAACAGGCTCAAGATGCAGTCAGCCGTTTACAGAAAGGACAACTCGCCTTGATACCTGACTGCGGTCACATACCCCACATTGAGCGTCCCGAACAGTTTACGGAGGCGTTGAGCCAGTTTCTGGCGGGCGTTGATTTTTAGTAAGAACTTTAAGGAGTAGCATTAATGCAGCTAAAGCCAATAAATCAGCAGGTTGTTTCGGTCGTAGGAGCATCGAGTGGTATCGGGCGTGAGACAGCGCTCCAGTTTGCACGGCGTGGGGCAAAGGTGGTTGTCTCTGCTCGCAGTGAGCCGAAGTTAAATTCGTTGGTGGACGAGATTCGAGCGTCTGGTGGTGAAGCAACTGCTATCGTCGCTGATGTAGAGGCATTTGATCAGGTCAAGGCGATCGCAGACCGTACCGTCGAAGTGTACGGGCGACTCGATACGTGGGTGCATTGCCCGGCGATCGCCGTCTTTGCCACATTCGACAACACCACACCAGAAGAGTTTCAGCGCGTCGTTAATATTAACTTGATGGGGCAGGTATACGGTGCGATGGCGGCGCTACCCCATCTCAAGCGTGAGGGGCGGGGGGCACTGATCCACATATCTTCAATTGAGGGTAGGCGAAGTTTCCCATATCAGAGTGCGTACTCAGCAGCGAAGCACGGCATAGAAGGCTTTGTCGAAGCGCTGCGTGTCGAGTTGCAACATGAGAAAGTACCCATCAGTGTGACGAGTGTGAAGCCAGCGGTCATCAACACACCTTTTTGGAACAATGCTCGCACCAAGTTAGGCGTGAAGCCAGCAGGGATACCGCCCTACTATGACCCTAAGCTAGTAGCTGATGCGATCCTCTACGTTGCTGAACATCCAACTCGTGACTTCCTTGTTGGGGATGCGGCTAGGGCGCTAGATGCGCTGCAGCGGCTTTCGCCCGAACTGGTGGATTCCTTGTTGCTACTGATCGGCTTCCGGCTCCAGCGCTCTTCGGAGCCAAAGTCTGAAGATGAACGAAACAATTTTTACGAGCCAGTCCCCAATGATACTAGAGTTGAGGGAGACTTTAGCCATCTCGTGATACCAAGCATTTCTGACTGGCTGAGTAAGAATGTGCTGTTCAAGTAGGGCTTCTTTGCAAGCGCGGATCTTCACTAGTACGTAACGTATTCAAAATAGAAAAAAAGCTTACTGTATAAGGCTTCTTACCTTCTGGGAACGCCAGTCACGCCCGAGAGCAGGCTAACCCTGCTATGCCCAGCCCTTTCAACGCGAACAAATGAACTAGGATTTTGAAATCTGAAACGCTGTGCCAGTTAGGAATGTGAGATACAACTTCGATGTATCCTCAAGATATAAGGGCGAGTTTGGGTGTCAAGATGCTATGCTCCATTTTTGAACAATTTGTCCAAGAAAGTCCAGTAAGTGTAATGGCACGAGGATTAATGGAGCGTGTATTTGCCCGGGAACGGATGGATAAATTATTTGAAACTCACGCGAAAGTACAGCAAAGCGCAAGAATTACTATTTTCCAGCCAAGTAGATTTGATGAGTTTGGTGGTGTGTGGAATTCAAAAATCGGTTCATGCCGCCTATAAAGCTAGAGCAACAAACCTGATTGTGAGCACCACAGCACTATATAAAAAGCTCTGCGGTGTAGAACTGAGTGTGAGTCAAGCATTGGTAAGAGAAACAGCGAGCGATTTGCGAGTGCTAATTGAAATCATGGGTGGAGAACAGCCAAATCCACTACCAGGATATCAGCATAAAATTGTAGATGGGACTTGTTTGGCTGCTACAGACCATCGATTAGATGCAATTCGTTTATTTGCAGCTAAAGCTCTGCCAGGTAAAGCAATAGTTGTATTAGACCCACTATCAAAACTGGTAATAGATATTATTCTTTGTCAAGATGGTCATGCTCAGGAGCGGAGTTTATTTGATCATGTGCTGTCTGGTGTACAAGCAAACGATGTTTGGACTGGAGACCGGAATTTTTGCACAGCCAAGTTTCTGTGGACGATTGCACAGCAAAAAGCTTTCTTTGTGATTCGGCAACATGGGTCTTTAGGTTGGACACAACTGAGCGAATTAAAGACTTTGGGTCAAACCGATACAGGAAATCTTTTTGAGCAGTGCGTCGAAATTTGTTACGAGGGAAATCGTCTAAAATGCCGACGAGTTGTGCTGAAGTTGTTTGTGCCAACACGAGACAAACAATGGGAAATAGCGATTTTGACAAACTTACCCCCTAGCCAGGCTGACGCGGCAAAAATAGCCGAGTTATACCGTAATCGTTGGAGTCTAGAAACCCTTTTTCAAACCGTAACTGAAAATTTTAACGGAGAAATTCAAACGTTAGCCTATCCTAAAGCAGCCCTGTTCTCGTTTTCGATGGCGTTAGTAACATACAACATTCTCGCCACTCTAAAAGCCGCCTTAGGAAGTATACATGGCATCGGCAAAATTGATGCAGGTTTGTCTGATTTCTACTTAGTTGATGAAATTCAAGGCACATATCGCGGGATGATGATTGCTATTCCATCTCAGCAGTGGGAAATATTCAGGACATATTCTTTAGACCAAATGGGACAACTTTTACAACAGCTGGCGACTAGCGTGAATCTCAAACGTTTTCTCAAAGCCATAAGAAGTCCGAAGAAAAAACGCGAACCTTTAATTGTTGATCATAAACATCGTCATGTTTCGACTGCACGCCTTTTAGATAAGTAGGTCGCCGTGAATATTTATCGTTGAGGCAAGGCACAAAGGAAGAGGGTTTTAGCTAACTTTACTTTTTGTTACATACTTCGGTTTATTTGTGCCTTTCTACTTACCTATTGAGATAAGTAACCCTCAGAGTTACTTATACCGATTCCCCATGAAGATGCACTTAATATTAGAAAACGTAGACGCGCAGCGGCGTGCCGCAGGCTACCGCCAAGAAGCCAACAACGCCAAGAACAGAGAAATATTTATTAAGTGCAAGTTTATAGAGAATTGGTATTACTCCCGAACCGCTAGAAGAATACCTATTTTTAAATAATTACCTCTTTGTGACTCTTTTTTGAGCCTGTCGCAGCGAAGCGGTGAGTGACCGCTGCGACCGCCGATGCCGCTTCACTCGCTATTTTGATACTGGCGGTCACTCAGCGATAGGCAACGGGGGGAGTCCTGAGGGAGGGCGCAGCCCCCCTCGTGCCTCTTGGAGACAACTCAAGCATTTCCGGTTGCTCGCTCATCACACTTTTGATCACCGCTAAGCGGAGTTTTTACTGTCGATGGCGATCGCCGATTTTTACTCTCAACTCCACTCACAACTGCCAGACTTAACACACGCTAAAATCGCTCGAAAATACCTCTATTCCTGGTTATCTGCAACTTGTGTCATTCAAATGACTCATTAGTTCATTTGTTCGCGTTGAAAGGGCTGCCCTGCTATGCCCTACGGGCAGGCTGCGCCAACAGTGCTGGCTCCTCTGCCCTCAGCGTTGCAAAAGTGAACGATAAAAAGTTTTCTCTGCTGCTCTGTGCTTTCGCTGCTTACCCAACTTTGCCTAACCAGCAATATTGGGTTATTCGAGTACTAGGGCTAACTATGATCCAGAATTTATTAGACTTCATTACAAAAGTATGATTAATGGATATTTAGGAACCGCAGATGGACTCTTGCGTGCGTTGGGGAGACAGCGCTGTGGGCGGGTTTCCCGACTTGAAGCGACTGTCGTCGGCAATGCCCGACTTGTAAGCCCTGAGTCCTTACGGACACGCTGCGCGTTCACGTAGTGTGCGCTTGCGCTTACGGGCGCACTGAGCGCCAAAGGCGCACGCTACGCGAACGTGTTGGCGCAGCCTGTCCGCAGGACTTACGCGTAGCGGCGACCTAGGAGTTAGCAACTGCCGTGCAGATAAACGCAGATAAATTCTCTGTGTCCATCTGTGTCCATCTGTGGTTTTTTTTATAAAATTGACTTTTGCAAGAGGTTTATCGTATTAATTCATACCTCAATAACAATTGAGGAATTATTAAAAAAAATTGGTTCAACGGCACTCCACTGTAAACTCAAATCAGCCCATTGACGAAACCTAGAGAGGAGGACTGAGCTTGAAAGTAAAAGCAGCAGTAGCTTATGGTTCCGGTCAACCGTTAAGTATTGAAACAGTTCAACTTGAGGGACCACGTACTGGGGAAGTGATGGTCGAGATAAAAGCCAGCGGAGTTTGTCATACTGATGCTTACACTCTTTCTGGTGCTGATCCCGAAGGTTTATTCCCTGCAATTTTAGGACATGAAGGTGCTGGTGTCGTTGTCGAGGTGGGGGCAGGTGTCACCAGTGTGAAGCCTGGGGATCATGTGATTCCCCTCTACACCCCAGAATGCCGCCAGTGCGAATATTGTTTAAGCTTCAAAACCAATCTCTGTCAGGCAATTCGCGCTACTCAAGGGCGCGGTGTCATGCCCGATGGCAGCAGTCGGTTCTCCGTTGATGGGCAGATGATCCATCATTACATGGGGACATCCACCTTTTCAAACTATACCGTATTGCCGGAAATAGCCGTGGCAAAAATTCGGGAGGATGCACCGTTTGACAAAGTTTGTTACATTGGCTGCGGTGTGACAACAGGCATTGGTGCAGTCATCAACACAGCCAAAGTCGAACCGGGAGCAAATGTGGTGGTTTTTGGTTTGGGCGGTATTGGCTTGAATGTCATCCAAGGAGCGCGGATGGTGGGAGCTAATATGATTGTGGGGGTAGATATCAATCCCAATAAGAAAGCTTTGGCAGAAAAATTTGGCATGACTCACTTCGTCAACCCCAAGGAAGTTCAAGGAGATTTGGTTGCTTATTTGGTTGACTTAACCAAAGGCGGTGCTGATTACAGTTTTGAATGCATCGGCAATGTGAATATTATGCGCCAAGCTTTAGAGTGCTGTCACAAAGGTTGGGGAGTCAGCGTAATTATCGGTGTTGCTGGTGCTGGCGAAGAGATTCGTACCCGTCCTTTCCAACTTGTGACTGGACGCGTTTGGAAAGGTTCGGCGTTCGGTGGGGCTAGAGGACGTACCGATGTTCCGAAAATTGTTGATTGGTATATGCAGGGGAAGATTAATATTGATGATTTGATTACCCATGTGATGCCTATTGAGCAAATCAACGATGCTTTTGATTTGATGCACAAGGGTGAGTCAATTCGGAGTGTGGTGACGTTTGATTAGTTAAGGAACCGCAGATGGACGCAGATAGACGCAGATAATTTATCTGTGTGCATCTGCGTCTATCTGCGGTTCATTATTTCTTTGTGTACCTTACCCAATTGCAAACCGCTATAATGACTCATCTCAACCTCACATCAGAATACAAATCCTTCGGTGGCAAACTCGGCTTTTACTCTCATCCCTCCTCCACTTGTAACGGGGAAATGCGCTTTGCCGTTTACCAGCCACCGCAAGCGCTTGAGAAACCTGTGCCAGTTCTCTATTTCCTCTCCGGTTTGACTTGCACGCAAGAGAACTTTATGGTAAAATCCGGAGCACAATATTTTGCAGCAAAATATGGTTTAATACTCGTAGCACCGGATACTAGTCCCCGCAATACTGGCATTCCTGGTGAGGATGATGACTGGGACTTTGGCACGGGTGCTGGCTTTTTTGTGGATGCGATCGCTGAACCTTGGGCATCTCACTACAAAATGTACAGCTATGTTGTTCAAGAATTGCCTGCGTTGATTGCCGAGCATTTTCCTGTACAACCGGATAAACAAGGTATTTTCGGTCATTCAATGGGGGGACATGGTGCGCTTGTTTGCGCGATGAGAAATCCTCAGCAATACAAATCAGTCTCAGCTTTTGCACCCATCGCCGCACCTATGCGCTGTCCTTGGGGTCAAAAGGCGTTTAGCCGCTACCTTGGTAAGGATAAAGAAAGTTGGCGTGCCTACGATGCTAGTGAATTGGTCAAGCAAGTAGGATACCACAGTTCCATTCTTATCGACCAAGGTACAGCTGATAAATTTCTCCAAGAGCAGTTGTTACCTGAGGTGTTTGAGCAAGCTTGCGCGGCAGTGAATCAGCCGCTAAATTTGCGTTACCAGGAAGGCTATGACCATAGTTATTATTTCATAGCCAGTTTTATTGAGGATCACATCCGCCACCATGCGCTGTCAATGGATTGAGTGCATAATGCTATAAGCCTTCTCCAAGGAAAGCTTCAATTTCTCTGCTAGCACCCGTACATTGGGTTCGTCGAGAAAGGTCAGGTGAGAGCCGGGAAGGTGATGGATATCTACTCCGCCTGTGACTATATCGCCCCAACCGAATTGGGGATCGTATTGTATGCCTACGGCGTCAGTCCGACTTTTATCGTCAGTTCGCAAAAGGGTCATTCGACCGTGGTAAGGTTGGTAGATATATGTGTTGAGAGCCTGCAAGTTAGCACCCATGATTTCTATGTGCTTGTCATCCTCAGGTAAAGGCTCGGAAATTCCCAACATATGCATATATTTGTGTTTGAGATTGTGCGTGCCCCACTCTCTCCAGCCCATCAGCTTTTTACTAAGGTAGGAAGGTCCTTGTTGTAACAGATTATCAAAATGTACTTGTATTCGTTTAAGGAATGGCGATCGCTTGCTAGAACCCGGACGACAGGTATCAAGCATCGCTAGAATACCTACTTTTTCCCCTTGAGTGTCAAGTTGCCGAGCCATTTCGTAAGCTATCATACCACCCAAGGAGTAGCCGCCAAGAAAATAAGGACCAGTGGGTTGAATGATCTTAATTTCTTTAATATAAAGCGCTGCCATATCTTCAATCCGGGTCAAGGGAGGCATTCCATCTAGTCCTTGTGGTTGTATGCCATAAAATGGTTGATCCTGTCCCAGATGCAGTGCCAAAGGTCGGTAACACAAAATTTCTCCACCTAAAGGATGGATGCAGAAGAAAGGTGGCTTGGAACCTTTGGGTTGAATTGGTACCAAGCATGACCAAGGAGTAGTAGAATGACCTTCCTTATGTGCCGTGCTCAAAACTTGATGACCAACTGCTTTTTCTTGTTGATGGCAGATTATCTTGGCAAGAGATTCTATTGTATTTGCAGAGAACAGAGTTGCCAGAGGCAGCTTGAAGCCGAATTTCTTTTCAATTTGCGCGAATAACTTCACTGCTAGCAAGGAATGTCCGCCCAAGTCAAAGAAATTATTTCTGATACCAATGGATTGTACACCTAAAATGTCTTCCCAAATCTGTGTCAGATCTTGTTCTAACTTATTGCGGGGGGCAACAAAGGTGGCTTCTGGTTCTTGCAAAGTTAAGTCAAGCGCATCCAAGGCGCGCCGGTCTACCTTACCATTGGGATTTAATGGCATCACGTCCAAGAAGACAAAGGCTTTTGGCACCATGTACTCGGGTAGCTGACCTTGCAAAAAGTCGCGCAATTCACTTGGGCTAGGGGGAATTTGTTCCGGGTGGACTACGACATATGCCACGAGCCGCTTATTACCGGGAACGTCCTCTTTTACCATAACTAAAATTTGTTGCACGGCAGGATGTTCACCTATGGTGGCTTCAATTTCTCCCAACTCAATGCGGAAGCCACGCAGCTTAACTTGGTAGTCAATACGACCGAGGAACTCTATGTTACCGTCGCTCAAGTAACGCGCCAAGTCGCCAGTTTTGTAGAGACGTGCGCCTGGTTCGTGACTGAAGGGGTTGGGAATAAACTTTTCTTGTGTGAGTTCGGGACGGTTGAGATAGCCTCGCGCTAAACCAGTCCCACCAATGTGCAGCTCACCCGATTGACCAACAGGCACAGGCTGTAAATTTTCATCTAATATATAAACTTGTACATTGGCGATCGCCCGACCAATAGGAGCAATGGTGTGATCAGTCCCACGCTGGCAAATCCAGTAGGTGGTATCAATCGAAGCTTCTGTGGGACCATAGCAATTAATCAGAACATTGTGCAAATTTAAACGCTCAACGAACCGCTCTATAAGTTCAACCCCTAAAGCTTCACCACCACTCGTGACGTGTCTCAGGCTAGTACAATTCTCAATTCCCTTTTCCTCAAGTAAAACGCGGATCAGGGATGGTACAAAGGCAGCTACAGTAATCTGCTGTTCGGTCATGACCTTAACCAGGTAAGCAGGGTCTTGATGTCCACCTGGGCGAGCCATAATCAATTGTCCCCCAAATAACAACGTCCAGAATATTTGCCATACTGAGGGGTCAAAGCTTAAAGAAATGGTCTGCAAGACTTTGTCTTGTTCAGTTAATTTAAACGTTGCTTGTCGCCAGTGGAGCTGATTGCAAATTCCCCGGTGCGGAACCATCACACCTTTAGGTTTGCCTGTAGAACCAGAGGTATAGATGACGTAAACTAGGTTATCAACTGTTGCCTCACACACAGGGTTTTCTTGGCTGTGCTGGGCAATTAGTTTCCAGTCAGAATCTAAACATATCACTTGCGACCCAAGATGTAAGTTGTTGACCAATTTCTCTTGAGTTAGGATCACTGGTGTTTGGGTGTCTTCCAAAATGAACGCTAAACGTTCTTTTGGATACGCTGGGTCTATGGGTACATAAGCCCCACCTGCTTTGAGAATTCCCAGTAGTCCTACCACCATCTCTAAGGAACGTTCCAGGCAAATGCCCACTAGGACATCCGGACCGACACCCAGAGTTTTTAGGTAATGTGCCAATTGGTTAGCGCGAGTGTTCAGTTGTTGGTAGGTCATATGTAGAGACGCGCCATGGCGCGTCTCTACATCTTCAAACACCACCGCCACGGCGTTAGGCGTCTTTTCCACCTGCTGCTCAAACAACTGATGAATACACTGCTGTTGATAATCTGCTTGGGTATCGTTCCACTCTACGAGTAACTGTTGTCTCTCAGTTACCGTTAGCAGTGGTAATTCGCTAATGTGCTGCTGTGGGTTAGCCGCAACCTCTTCTAGAAGTGTCTGAAAATGCCCGCTCATTCGGCGTATAGTGCAAGCATCAAACAAGTCAGTGCTGTATTCCCACAATCCTCGCAGTCCTTGTTCTGTTTCTTCGATTGACAAGGTTAAATCAAACTGCGATGCGAAATTATCCACTTCAATATCACAGATGCTCAGTCCTGGCAACTCCAAAGTTTGTCTGGGTACATTCTGCAAGACAAACATAACTTGGAACAGGGGGTGATAGCTCAAGGAGCGCTCTGGTTGCAGTTCTTCGACCAGCTTTTCAAAAGGCAGGTCTTGGTTAGCATAAGCTGACAATGCTTGCGATCGCACTCTTTGCAACAGTTCCCGAAAACTGGGGTTGCCTGACAAATCTGTGCGAAGTACCAAGGTATTGACAAAAAAGCCAATTAACCCTTCTATCTCTTCTCGATTGCGTCCGGCGGTAGGAGAACCAACTAAGATATCTTGTTGTCCGCTATAGCGATACAGCAGGGTTTGGAACGCCGCCAACAATGTCATGAACAGCGTTACCCCCTCTTGCCGTGACAGTACATTTAATGATGAGGATAAATTTTTGGGGAGTACGAAAGATTGTTTTGCACCTTGGCGAGTTTGTACTAAAGGGCGTGGTCTATCAGTGGGCAATTCCAAAACTGGGGTTGCACCTGCTAACTGCTGTTTCCAATACTTGAGTTGGTTTTCTATCACCTCACCCTCAAGCCATTGGCGCTGCCAAACAGCATAATCGGCGTACTGGATGGGCAGTTCTGGCAAAGGATTGAGGCTTCCTGTCAGGAAGGCTTGGTACAATGTTGTCAACTGCTCAAATAAAATGCTCGTTGACCAGCCATCAGTGGCGATGTGGTGCATGACCAATTGCAGAATGTGCTCTTGTGGTGATATCTGCAACAAGCACGCACGCAGCATCAAATCTGATGAGAGGTTGAAGGGACGTTGCGCTTCCTGTTGTAACAGTCGTTGTACAATGGTTGTGTGTTCATGCAGACAATCCTTCAAGTCAATCACCTTCAGTTCCACTGACTGAAGTTCACGAATCACCTGTACCGGGTTGCCATCGTCTACAATAAAGTTGGTTCGCAAAACTTCATGATGGGCAGCGATCGCATCCAATGACTGTTGCAATACACTTATGTTCAGGTTGCCTTGCAACTGCATTGCATCAACAACATTATATGCTGCACTGTCTGGCCCTAGTTGTGCCAAAAACCACAGTCTTGCTTGTGCAAAGGAGAGAGGGGCTGATTGTCGGTTGGTTTGTCGGGAGATGTTTTGGTGTTCCTGAGTCCCTTGGTTTTGACTGGTGGTAATTGTACTTGCTAATTGTGCGATCGTCGGTGTCTCAAACAGCAACTGCAACGGAATTTCTACACCTAAGGCTTGGCGACACCGAGATATAACTTGTGTCGCTAACAGTGAATGCCCCCCCAATTCAAAGAAGTTGTCCCTGACGCCAATAGGTTGGATGCCTAAAATTTCTTCCCAAATCTGCGTCATTGACCATTCTAAATCATTGCGGGGAGAAACAAAGGTTGCTTCCACCTCTTGGCTTGCTAAGTTTGGTGCTGGAAGGGCGCGACGGTCTATTTTGCCATTCGGCGTCAGGGGAAGAGCCGTGAGCACCACGAAGGAAGAAGGTACCATGTATTCAGGCAGCTTCTGCTTGAGGAAACTGCGTAGTTCCCTAGTAAAAACCGTTTGACTGGTTTCATCTGAAAGTAACTCAGGAACGACATAAGCAACGAGGCGCTTGTCGCCGGAGACATCCTCTGTAGCGATAACCACAGTTTCTCTGATCATGGGGTGTTGTTCCAGCACCCACTCAATTTCTCCGAGTTCAACTCGCATCTCGCGAATCTTGACTTGATCGTTAAGGCGACCTACAATTTCGACGGTGCCATCGCTTAAGTAGCGAGCCACGTCACCTGTTTTGTAGAGTCGGGAAGTTGAGCCGTGACTGAACGGGTTGATGATAAACTGCTCATAAGTGAGATCAGCGCGATTGAGATAGCCACGAGCTAAACCCGCACCAGCAACATGCAGTTCACCTTTCTCCCCTTTTGAAACTGGCTGAAGATTGGAGTCGAGTATACAAACCTGAGTATGTTCAAGGGGATATCCCACTGGTACGTATCCTTGCTCCTGGTCAAATTCAGGCGGGATGGGATAAGCACAGACCCCAACAGTTTCTGTTTGACCATAAACATTAACAATGCGTGGTTGATTTTCTAGTTGACTGCGGAGCTTTTTAAGCAATTGACACGGCAGTAAACCGCCAGAAAACACAATCAGCCGCAAGTTAGACTTCAAAAGTTCCTTTGCAGATGCTTGGTCTAAATTTTCTAGAGCCTGGAGTCCATGACGCCAAACTGACTGCACTGTGTCAAAGACTGTGACACCTTGTTTCTGAATCAGCTCAAAAAGCGACAGCGGATTTCTAGTTTGTTCATAATTGGCAAGGATAATTTGGCTTCCTTGAGACAGAGGCACCATCAACTGTCTGACTGAGGAGGAAAATGAGAAAGATGCCGTGTGGAGATAGACATCATCTGCCTGAACTTGCAACACCTTGTTGATTGACTGAAGATAATGCGAGACATTGGCGTGAGTAATTTGCACGCCTTTGGGTTTTCCAGTCGATCCCGAAGTATACATCACGTAGGCAAGATGCTGCGATGCTGGCTGAGTGAGTGGGTTTTCTTGACTCTCTCTAGCAATAGCCTCCTCATCCGTGTCAAGGCAAACCACCCATGGCTGCTGCTCAAAAAGCTCATTGACCAAGTGTTTCTGAGTCAACAGCACCGACACCTGAGTATCCGATAACATGAAAGCCAAGCGCTCTTTGGGATACTTGGGGTCTAAAGGTACATATGCTCCACCTGCTTTAAGAATCCCCAGAATTCCCACCACCATCTCTAGGGAGCGCTCCACACAAATACCAACCAGGACCTCTGAACCAACGCCCAAGGCTCGGAGGTGGTGCGCCAGCTGATTTGCCCGCTGGTTCAACTGTCGATAAGTGAGTTGCTTGTTTTCAAATATCACCGCTACGGCGTCAGGTGTCCTCTCTACCTGAGCCTCAAACATCTGATGGATGCACAGATCCCGAGGGTCATCTGTTTGTAGTAGAAGGTCTACGACCTCGGTCAAGCTTTGTATCTGAATATCTGGCTGAAGGTATAAATTTTGCTCTGTTAAGCGCTTGGACATAGTGTAAATAAAATTACTAAAATCTTTTTAGATGCATAGGTGATTGCTGGAAATGCACATTATGGTTGAACTCAGCAAAAAAAATTGAATGGCTCAATAAGCAAGCTACGTTTCTCTTGCTCTCCTTCTTAGAAGAACTACTTTGCTACTGCATATTCACAACATGAATGCAATAGCTTTTCTTGTTTAATTTGCTCTTGTGCTAACGCCAATGCCTGACGAGCATTGTTTAAATTTTTGTTATCTCTCACTTCATTACCAAAACGCTGTAAATAAGCTTCGAGATACTTAATACGTAAGGCAGGATCATCTGCATTTATCAGAAAAGGCAGATCGGATTCAACCATAAAGCGGATAGCTAAGAGGGGAATGGGGCTACGCAGTGGACGAAAGTTTGGGTTGTGTAGACCAGGGGTTTCATTACGCTTGTGAAATTCCCCTAGCATGAGTCCTACATCAACAAAGAAAAGCTTGAGTTTTTGTTGAACACCATCAATGAGTTTGGAAGTCTCTTCTATATCAAGCTCAGGAAAGATAAGTAATATGGCTTTATTTATGCCGATTTCTCTGTCTCGTGGTTCTATTTCAAGGAAGATATCTCGGTAGCGCAAAACAATCTCTTCAACTTGCTGGGGCTCCAAGTTTTTAGCATGAATAACTCCCATCTGGATGTTGTTTGATTTTAGTGAGTGAGGTACAAAAGGGCAAACAGGACCAGATCTACCCAAATCATGATGAGGTTTTGCCAAAAAACTGTGAACCCATTGCTGAATCTCGATTAAGTAGGGAAGGTCTTTTTGGATCTGGTCAATCTCAATAGGTGTATAGAGTAGCATTGAGCTTACATTGTTAGAGGGTAATTATCAAGTTTTTCTTGGGTAGAAATCTAACCTAGGCAGAATGAAGATAATCAGAACAAAGTACACAAAAATTGCATCCTTTTCTGATAGGAAAGTTCCTTCTAAGCTTGTGTCTATACAGAAGACTGAAAACGAGGCTGCAACAATTATTCTTAGTTCAATGCAGTTTAATTCAAGCAAATCTCCAAGTGTGAGTTCACTGATACGTAAATCCCTGGTTTTTGCCGAGTAGGGGTGTTGAACACACTCATCAGGCTGTGTCTTAACTACTTTTCCTTATAAAAGGATAAGAGTTGTTTACTGAACGCTCATACTAATTCTTGCTTGACCACATGATTATTATTAATATCAGATAAAATGTAAAGTTTATAAGTAACTAATTATTAAATCTGTGAAATTTTAATATAGAAATCAATCCTCTGAAGAAGGTAAAAGCTCTTTTTATAATAAAAATAATATTTTTTTAGTAAAAAATATTATTTGGTTTGTCATGTTGGATATAAATGTAATAATTTCATGTTTTTTGTATTTAGATATGATGAAGCCTGGTAAAAATTTAAATACAATATATAGTGAGTTTCAATTTTGTTAAAAACTTATAAAAAAGCAGTAAGAATTCTGTAAAGAATGTAGTAATTGATTCCAGTAATAATTAGAAAAACATAAAATCTGTGTAAAAAAAAAACTATAAGGAAGTCACCACTATCCGCTACCTAGTTCCATGATTGATGGTGGGCAATTGCCCTTGGGACACTGCGCTAGGTGCAATCGATACCTATAGCGCTTCTCAATTGCCTACGATACGCGCAAAGCATAGGAAGTCAAAATTCCTGGATTATCGTTGTAGTTGTGGTAGATGGTGAGAAATTATTAAGAGTTTCTTAACAAGAAAAAACCTAATTTAAAATAATGTGAATTAATTTGATATCGAAAAGCTGTCAAAATTGCCAAAAAAGAAGGATGATTTGGAATAAGTCTGGAAAAATAAAAACCGTTAAAAAACTGCTCCACGCTTAAGAGGAGGATTCCCAGAAGAAGACTTAAGCGCAAGAACCAAGTAGGAGCAATGGCAAGGAAGCAGATTTTGACGGCAACAGAGAAAAACTAAGAGAGAACCTAGAATTTTATGAATATCAGCAGTGCAAACACCGCAGTGCAAGTGCTGGGTGAGAAATTACCTTTTCCCCTGAAGCGCTTGGCGGATTTAGCTTATAACTATTGGTAGTTGGACGAGCGATCGCATTGCGCTGTTCCAAACGATTGCTCCCCAAGAATGGGAACGCTGCGGGCACAATCCAGTAGAAATTTTAAATTCAGCAACACACGAACGTCTAACACAGCTTGCTGAAGACCCGTTTTACTTGAAGCAGATCGGGGCGTTGGTGCGTGAGTTCGACGAATACATGACTACAAAAGAGACTTGGATGAGTCGGGTTGCCCCTCAAATTACCCAAGAACACCCCATTGCCTACTTTTGTGCTGAATTTGGTATTCATGAATCTCTCCCTGTTTACTCTGGCGGTTTGGGCATTCTCGCAGGGGATCACCTGAAGTCAGCATCAGATTTGGGAGTCCCAATGGTCGGTTTGGGCTTGCTGTATCGCCAAGGTTACTTCCGACAGCGGTTGAACCGCAGCGGTTGGCAAGAAGATTACTACGTTGACAACCCCTTCCACCGGATGCCTTTGGAGTTAATAAAAAATGAGCAAGGGGAACCACTCACGATAGAGATAGAAGTTCGTCAACGACTCGTGAAAGTGCAAATTTGGCGAGTGCAAGTAGGGCGAGTGAGTCTTTATTTATTGGATAGCGATCGCCATGACAATGATCCCATAGACCGCTGGCTCACGGGACACCTCTACGGCGGGAACCAGGAAACTCGCATTGCCCAAGAAGTCGTCTTGGGAATTGGCGGTGTGAAGGCGCTGACTGCCTTGGGAATTCAACCTTCTGTCCATCACCTCAACGAAGGTCATGCGGCATTCTGTACCCTAGAAATTGCCAGGGAAGAAATTGAGCGCACTGGCAAATCCTTCTACGACATCGAAGCCGATGTGCGAAATCGTTGCGTGTTCACCACCCATACACCCGTTCCCGCAGGTCACGATGTCTTTTCGCCCGATTTGATGGACTCCTTCTTTGCCCACTACTGGACTCAGCTACGCCTTTCCCGCGAGCAATTCTTGGCATTGGGCGCACGACGACTGGGCGACCCTTGGGAACCTTTTGGCATGACGGTTTTAGCACTGCGGATGTGTCGTGCTGCCAATGGCGTGAGTGAATTGCACGGTCAAGTTTCGCGTAAAATGTGGACGATTTTGTATCCACAACGCTCTGAAGACAAAGTCCCTATCGGTTATATTACCAATGGTGTCCATGCGCCCACTTGGACTGCTCCCTTGATGGCAGACTTATACGCTCAATACTTAGGCGCAGACTGGAAAACTCATCTCGCTGACCCGAAGATGTGGGAGAAGGTTGACGAAATTCCAGATGAGGAACTGTGGTGGCGGCATCAAGTTCTCAAAGAGCGACTCATTGCTCACACCCGCTATAGAATTAAGAAAGCACGAGAACAGCGCGGTGAAGAGTACGAAAGAATTCAGGCAACAGAAACGCTGCTTGATCCCAAAGTGCTAACTATTGGATTTGCCAGACGCTTCAGCCCATACAAGCGGGGTCATCTGCTGTTGCGTGATGCAGAACGGGCACTGAGAATTTTTGGCAATGCGGAACGTCCGGTACAAATTATCTTTGCAGGTAAAGCTCACCCGGCGGATGAAGAAGGTAAACGAATTATTCAACGTTTGATGGAGTGGTGTCGCCATCAAGCAATCCAGCATCGGGTCGCATTTATTGAAGACTACGATATTTACGTTGGTCAAAAACTGGTGCAGGGCGTCGATGTCTGGTTGAACAATCCTCGTCGCCCCTTAGAGGCGTCTGGGACGAGCGGGCAAAAAGTTTGCTTTAATGGCGGCATTAATTGCAGCGTGCTGGATGGCTGGTGGTGCGAAGGATACAGAACAGATGCCAATGGTCAAGGGATAAATGGTTGGGCAATTGGTGAGGACGCTCACACCAGTGATCAGGATTTGCAAGATAGTATAGATTCGGAATCACTTTATAAACTTTTGGAAGAGCAAATAGTTCCTCTGTACTATGACCAAGATGCTAACGGCACTCCTCACCGTTGGGTGCAGATGATGAAGGCATCAATTAAGACGAATGCACCCCTGTTCAACACAGATAGGATGATTGCGGACTACGTGTCGCAGGTTTACGTTCCAGAAATCGCCGCTGGTGTTGAACCGATTTTAGCGAAGGTTCTGGTTTAAAAAATTTTAAGTTTTCTGGTTCAGCATCCGGGCAGGTTTTAAACCTGCCCTTTTCTTATGTCATTTCAGGATTTACTTATTAGGTTGAGGAGTCATCCGCAAGTAAGGCTTAACTTCTTCATACCCTTTGGGGAATTTCTGCTTCAGCACTTCTGGATCTTTGAGTGAAGGAACAATGACGCAGTCATCGCCGTCTTTCCAATCGGCTGGTGTTGCTACGCTGTAGTTGTCAGTCAACTGTAGCGAATCAATCACCCGCAGAATTTCATCAAAGTTGCGTCCGGTGCTAGGGGGATAGGTTAAGCTCAGACGCAGTTTCTTGTTGGGGTCGATAATGAAGACAGTACGCACAGTCAACAATGCATTGGCGTTCGGGTGAATCATGTCGTAAAGGTCAGAAACCTTACGATCCGCGTCAGCCAAAATAGGATAGTTGAGGGTGGCGTTTTGAGTTTCCTCAATGTCCCCAATCCATCCTTTGTGGGATTCAACATCGTCAACGCTGAGGGCTATGACTTTGACGTTGCGCTTGTCAAATTCTGGCTTGAGTTTAGCAACTTGCCCTAACTCTGTTGTGCAAACAGGTGTGTAGTCTGCGGGGTGAGAGAAAAGCACAACCCAGCTGTCGCCAGCCCATTGGTAAAAGTCTACTTCGCCATGTGAGGAGGCTTGGGTAAAGTTTGGTACTGTGTCGCCTAGATGGAGAGCCATGTGAGATTCCCTGTAGTTCAGAAAGGCATATGTATTCTATCTTGCCATCATGACATAAAACCCCGGTTTGCCGATTGGGGTTTAGCGCCATGAAACAAAATTTGAGGTTGTCCAAACTCGCACAAATAGATTTATTATTGTACGTCTAAGTGGGACAAGATTTGATTATACGCCTCAATGGTCTGACGAGCGATCGCATCCCAACTGTAATTTTTCAATGCATACTCTTTGGCATGTAACCCCCGCCGTTGGCGTTCTGAGGGATTTTGTAAAGCTATACGAAGTAATTCGCTGAGGTCTGATACATCTGTTGTACCTACCCATCCCGACTCACTATCACGCACTTCTTGACAAATATGCACTTGGTCTGATATTATAACTGAAATTCCTGCCGCCATTGCTTCAGCTACAGCAATACCGAAATTTTCATAATACGACGGCAAAACGAATACATCAGCAGCTTGCAGAAGCGCAGATTTCAATTCACCTGTGACAAAGCCAGTGATAGTAGTGTGCGATCGCAGTGCTGAAGTTTCGATCTGCGATTTAATCTTTTCTTCGTAATTCGGGTCTTGGGGATTAGTTCCAGCTAGGACGAAGTGAAAATTTAAGCCTTCAGCTAAAAGCACCTCTAAGGCTGGAAGCAGCAGATTCAACCCCTTTTTCGGGTCAATACGAGACATAAACAGTACCAAAGGTGCATCCTCTGGTATTCCCAACTTACTACAAACCTCTTCTCCCCCTGTCTGAATGGGGTTCACACCTAAAGGAATCACCAAATCTCGTGTCGATACCCCAAATCTTTCTGATACTTTGGCTTCCTGAACACTGGTAAAGTGAATGGCGGCTGCACCAGCTAAATTTGTACGTTCTAAAATTGCAGCATAAAGCTGTTTTAGTTGCCTTTTTTTACGTAAATCAGCGGGATCTAGAGTTCCCAAAGGACGCAAAATGTATGGTAGCTTTTGCCTGCGACACACAGTTGCAGCAAAACTGCTAACAGGGGAAAATAGAGCATGAATATGGGCTAAGTCAAACTCATGGGCGTGAAGATTTAACCACCTAAGTAAGTCTATAGAGAATTTGTAGCGCCGAAAGGGAGAGCAACGGAAGTAAATTATTTGATAGCCATCTTGCTCGACTGGGCAATTTAAGGGAACATCCAACGGTTTTTGACCAGTATCACCATTACTATCGGTTGTCAGAACTGTAACTTCTACTCCTTGCCTTGCCAATGCGGGAGCTAGTCCTAGTACCATTTGACTAGGACCACCGTAAATTAGGGAAATTGAGGGGACAATTTGTAGAACTCGCATAATTTGTTTAGTTGGTAGTTGTTAGTTGGTAGTTGGTAGTTGTTTACTGCTCTCCACTATCCACTACCCACTACCCACTATCCACTAGACCTCTTGCATCTGTTTGATTCCATCTGTGTCCATCTGTGTCCATCTGTGGTTAATTATTCTTTTTTTTAAAATGAATGCAAGCAGTCTACTACCCACTACCCACTATCCACTACCTACTACCCACTATCCACTACCCACTACTGACTAACAAGTTCTTGATAAAACTCCAATTGCTTTTTTGCCAAGGCTTTATTGGTGTACTGAGTCATTGCTTTTTGATAACCCATTTCGCCTAAATTTTTAGCAAATTCTGGTTTTTCCATAAGTTGAACTATGCAATGAGATAGCGATTGGACATCCCCTTCAGGAAATATTAATCCAGCATCACCAATAACATAGGGAATTTCACCGGAATTAGAACCAATGACAGCTACTTTGCAAGCCATTGCTTCAATGAGTACATGACCAAATTGTTCTTTCCAGCCAACAGAAGTTAGATTTTTCAGCTTGTCGTTTGTTTCTGATGGTAGGACTAAAGTACTCATTAAATTAATGTACTTTGGTACTTCATTATGTGGGACACTTTCTACCAAAATGATTCTGTCTTGAATATTATTTTCTGCTGCTTTGTTCATGAATTCTGACTGCAACGGACCACGCCCTAAAAGCAAAAACTTCCAAGATTTATCTTTCAGAGTAACTAGGGCATTTAAAAGAGTCAGTAAACCCTTTTCTTGAACAAAACGTCCGACAAATCCCACAACAAAATCACCGGGTTTAATTCCCAACTGAGTTGCTAACTCTGGTTGTGGCGTGGGAGTAAACAGAGTTTCATCTACACCCAGTTGAGGCATAACTTTGATTGAACCTTTATATCCACGTTGTCGTAAAATTTCTGCACCATCTTGATTTCCTGAAATGATGCCGTGGCTGTGGGTTAAGTTATATTTTTCTAACAAAGAAACTGGAAATTTCAGTTCATAAGGTAGATTCCACCAGGTAAAAAATAAGTTTTTTGCCTTGAGTCCTAATAGCTGATTTAAGGTAATCATCTCAGCATAAGCCAGTCCCCTAGAGCCTTGTTCTACCTGGATAATGTGGGGGCGAAATTTCCGCAATAAAGATATTAAATCAGCGCCAAAGGTCAGAAGCCCTTGATGATTTTGACTAAAGTTAGAAACCGGGACTATGCGAAATTTGCCTTCCTCACGGTATTGAGTTTCAATAATTTTATTTTGAACTCCACCAGGTTTCCACTTTTTTGGAACGACAACTGTGACTTCAATTCTAGGTTCTAGTTGAGATAAAATGCGTAATTTTTCACAGTTTAGGTCTACAATATAAGTGTGGCTTGCTACTAAGATTTTCATTGATATTGATGATAGGTAATTTGGAGTAGAGAACCACAGATGCACAACGGACACTTGCTACAACGGGGGGAACCCCCGCAACGCAGTGTCCTCCAGATGCACACAGATAATACATGAGGAATTTATCTGTGTAAATCTCGTGTTTATCTGTGGTTTAAATACTTTTAACTTGTTCATCCATGCGAGTGTAAACTTGACCATCATTCCAAGTTGATTGAATGACAGTACCTAAAGCTTTCAAAAAACCTAAAGAGTAGAAAATGCCGCGAGTCACAATTTTGATGGGGGAACCGCTTTTGTGACAAGGGGGGCGTCCGAGGACATGACAGTCAAATAAACGCGCGTAGAGGCGTAAAGCTTGGTTGGCTGTGAGGTTTTTCAGCCCCATTAAGAAATGGTTGTGGTAGAAAGTGAGTTGATACTGGAGAGAGCGCATACTAATATCATGGCAACCGCCCGTCTCTTCCCCTAAATGCACCAAGTATGCCTCTGGGTCGTACCAAATCTTATATCCGGTCTGCCGCACCCTTAAACAAAAATCAGATTCTTCTCGCACCGCACTACCGCGAAATCTCTCATCAAATCTCAGTCTGTATTTGGTAAAAATTTCGCGGCGAAAGGACATATTACAACCCCTTGCTGTCAGAACTTCTTGGGGTTTAATTGTATGCACTAAATCTATATGATACCAAGCAATTCCTGGGTCCATCGCCTGGGGAGGAAGATATTCAATCTGCAATTTTCCCCCAGAGTCACCTAATTTCATTCTGTCAAATACCCGTCCAGCGACAGATCCCACCTCTGGTTTTTCCAAATAGTTTTTTGCATGAGCTGCTAAAAATCCTGGGGTTAACTGCACATCATCATCAATAAATAAAATGATTTCACCCGCTGAACGCCGCACTGCATAATTACGCGCTCCTGGCAAACTTGCCCAATTCAAGCGGAACCACCTGATTTTGCTTGCTGCGGCTAATTCCTCTAAATAAGCTTCCATTTCTGGCTGATGTTTCGGAGTTTGATCTACAACCAAAACTTCATAATTTGGGTAGTCCTGTTTGAGCACATCTTCGAGGCTATCGCGCAGTGGTTCCTCACGACAGTAGGTTGGGATAATTACAGAAATTAACGGAAAATTCATATCAATCAATAGTCAAAATTCTCACTAACTACTCCCTCATCTTCCCCTACTTCCCCTACTCTTGTTCCCCTGCACCCCTTTTGCTTGTGCCTCTTGTAGTCTTTCTTGCTTGTCTATTTCTGGCAATTTCAACAAAACTCCAGCAAAAAACCAGTAATAGACAGCTACTGGATCGACATCCAGAGGATAGTAGTAGGTGTTGTAGCTAATAAACAATATAAACACCCATAAAGCAGCTGCGTAAATGCGGAAATTACGGTTCTTTATTGAACGATAAGTATGGAAGCAAGCGATTGTTAAACTTGTGACTAAAGCTATAAACGCCAGTAGTCCCAAAGGTCCAACTTCATAAAGTACTTTAGGATAGTAAGTTTCTAGCAGTTTTGTTTCACCTAGCGCACGGGCAGAATTAGTGGCGCGACCTAACCCACTTCCTAACGGACCATCTAAATTCTTCCAAACGTCCTCAAATTGCTGCATGATAAACTCTTGTGGAGGTGAAGCTTCCCAGCGACTAGTTAGACTTGCTGTCCTCTCTTCCACAACGGCGGGATTAGTCACCATTGCAATTCCTAAAATAATGACGAGTCCAACTCCTACGGGGATAAACCGTTTGAGGTTGCGAATTTGACCTGTCAACAATAGCAAAGCTACGAAGCACACAGGTACCAATGCTAGGGCTATTCTCTGCCCAGAGATCACTGCATTGATAAAGACTGCTGCCATAGAACCTAAACTGAGAACCCGCCAGATGCGAGAGGGGTCACTAAAGCCAGAGGCAAAGGCAAAAAAGGTGCTGGAAATCAAGAACCATGCCCATTGCCAGGGAGCAACAAAGGTTCCTGGTAGACGAATCACCCCTTGTTCGGGGCTATAAATAAGAGAACCACCAAAGTAACACCGAGCTTCAATTGATGCTTTGAATAAGGCGGCTCCTTCTAAATTTCTAGTGCCTTGACATATCCCCTTTACTAGTAATAAATATTGAATAAATCCCAGCGCACAGCAAGTAAGTATGACGACAACTTGTAAGCGCGACAAAAATAGAAAATCCCGCTTGTTACGAATGAGATAGTAAGCACAACTGATCAGGGGTACATAGCCTAAAAATACTTTCAAACCCAAAATTCCCATCAAAACAGGTTTTTCATTAGATGGGTTTTCCAACAGACCCACGGAAGGCGGGTTAAGTTGCTGCAAACCGTTGACAAACAAAAATACTAATAGACATATGCCCAGCAAAATCAACAGTGGAGTTTTAATAGCTTGGGGAATAATTAGGGGTAGCCTCTGCTTACGGCACATCTGCCACAGTGCAATCAGGGCTGGAATGTAGAAGGAGTCTTTTGCTAATTGGAGGACTGGACTATTACCAATGTAGTAAGTGATAGTACCCCCGAATGGTACGTAAATAAGGAAGGCAAAAAGGGCTTGGCGGGGATATTTGTAGGACAAAGCTAGAGTCATGATTCCCAATACACCAGGAACTGCTGCCTTAATTCCACCTACAAAAGCTAGAAGAATACCAAAGAAGATACTGGTAAAAACGACGGGGGTCAAAAAACTAGTGAATTCTTTTCGTGTCTGTGCAGCTTTGCGCTTTTGGGCTAAACGTTCTTTAAGGCTAAGAGTTGGAGTTTCCGGACTCTGCTGCTTTTTTGATTTTTTGTATTTATTGGATTTGAATTTTGATGTCAGCATGATGGTGCTGTAAATATGCCCGTTAACTCAGTAGTTAGGGTTGTTTTGCTTATCTTGAATATAGTGCTTCTGTTATAACTGGATTTTTACTTAATGGGTACAAACTAAATTCTTCGCGAATTGATTTATTTAAAGCTTTACGATTGAAGATGCTAAATGTTAATTTAGTTGTTCCATAATAAAGATTTTCTCCAGTGGAGACAATATAAACGGCACCAGGAAATGGCAATGGCTTGATGGGAGTCCCTTTTTCAGCTAAATTATCTCTCACTTTTTCATGGTCTACATAAAACTTGTAGTAACCATAACCACGATTATATTCTGGTTTTTCAGGTAGCTGATTCAGGTCGTACCTTAAGATATTGCAAGTGCCACAAATTTTATAAAAATTTCTTCTTTTGATATATACATAATCACTGCTGTTTTGATATTTATAACCTTTATTTATAAACCAACCATGACAATTATGATTTTGATTGACAAACTCGGCTAAGTACTTACTGACACAATCGTCAGCATCAACAGCCATAGTATGTGATGGGGAAAATTCTTGAGCATGAATTAATCCCTTCAAAATTTTTCGCCCTTTGTCGGTATGTCCTACAGAGAAGGCATCAGGCTCGTTTGGTGGTGGAAAATCAACTTCAATATATGTAATGTGGGGATGGTGAAATTCAAGCCTTGGTTGCTCATGGCAAACAACAATCACCCTATATTCTAATGAAGTCTGATTGCAAATTGATTTAATGCATCTTTCAAATAACTTCGTTACAAGTTCCCAGGATTTGGAAGCTTGCGGACTTTTGAGTGGTATGACAAAAACAAGCATCAAAACGCTACGCTAATAAACAACTTTTGGAGCGGATGAGTGATATCAGAGTTTTCTAAAACCTGAAAATAGGTACAGACGTGGATACCTCGTTTGTACAATGGAGATGAGCATAGTAGTATAATTTTATCCTTAAAGCTTTAAATTAAATTAGACAATATTTATATAAATCTTGCAAAATTTGCGCTTTTAGATAGGAACAAGTGTGCGATAACACGAACAAAGCCCGCCTGTGCGGGCTTGTTGGAGTCATTGTCTTGCAGAGTTTGTTTGCTCCAGGCAAAAATTAACTAGTTAAATATATCTAAAGCAAGATTATTTTTAGACTGCAATGTGTTGTTGAACCTGTGTCACTAATTCATTTGTCCAGTAATTAACAAGTTCGGCGGCTTCGGCTTCTACCATAACTCGGATGAGTGGCTCTGTACCAGAGGCACGGACTAAAACTCTACCAGAATCACCCATTGCGGCTTCGGCGCGGGCGATCGCCTGTTGCAGAGGTTGGTTCTCTTTCCACCCCAAACGCTTGGATCTGTCTTCGACTCGTACATTCCGCAACAGTTGCGGATAGGTTTGAAAGCTTTGATCCACCATTTCTGATAGGGGAACGCCAGCTTGTTGTACCAAAGCTGCTAAGTGTAAAGCTGTTAACAAACCATCTCCAGTCATGCCATAGTGACGGCAAAGGATGTGACCGGATTGTTCGCCCCCAAGCATTCCTCCAGTCCGCAGCATTTCCGCCTGGACGTACTGGTCGCCTACTGCTGTGCGAATGAACTGACCTCCAGCTTGGTTCCATGCCCTCTCAAAACCTAAGTTTGCCATGACAGTGGAAACAATCAGGTTATGGGGCAGTTCTTGCTTTTGCTGTAAGCAACGTCCCCACAGGTAGAGGATGTAATCGCCATTGACTTGCCTTCCGGTATTGTCTACAGCCAAAACCCGGTCAGCATCGCCATCAAAGGCAAAGCCCAAGTCAGCATTGTGTTCTTTTACGGCAGCTTGCAGAATTTCTAGGTGAGTGGAACCGCAGTTGACATTAATGCGATCGCCATCTGGTTGGTTATGCAAGCAAATCACCTCTGCCCCCATCTCCTCAAATACAGATGGTGCTAGACCAACGACTGCTCCCCATGCCAAATCTAAAACAATTTTCATGCCCTGAAAATTTATGGCACCACGCAGCGGTTTTTTCAACGCCTCGACATAATTTCCTACTAAGTCTAAGCGCGAGTAATGCCGTCCGTAATGACTACAATGAGCAGAAGCCATACCCCGCACTCCTGCCTCTATTTCTGTTTGCAACCCTTGGGATAGCTTCATACCATCCGCGCCAAAAATTTTAATGCCGTTGTCTTCTGGCGGGTTGTGGCTAGCAGAAATCATGAGTCCGCCTATGGCATCGGTGACGCTGGTGAGATATGCAACGCAGGGAGTAGGACATAGTCCTAAATGCCAAACTTCTAACCCCGCTGCTGTCAACCCTGCACTCAAGGACATTGCCAGCATATCGCTGGAGTTTCTGGAGTCCTGTCCGAGGATAATCGGTCCTGGGTTTGAAGCATGGCTACGTAAAACAGTACCTGCCCAAAAGCCCACTTGCAATGCCAAGGGCGCACTCAGCAATTCTCCCACTCTTCCCCGAATACCATCTGTACCAAATAGGGGTGTTGCTGGAAGTGATATTAAGTGAAGCCCGAAACCGCTTTCATTAACTTTCTTTTCCGATTCATCAACTTCGGAAGCAGAACTCCCAGAGATGCCACCTTGAGTCCGAGTTATGTACGAAACCATAAGTAGAAAAACTCCACACAGTCAAACTGGAGAATAGCACTTTGAACTTTATTCAACAATTCCTGCTGGATACCTTTTAATCAGGACATTTTACTATTTTTTGTTGCTACAAATTTATTCTGATTCTTCCATTTTTTCAGCAAAACTACTTATAAGTATTTTCTTCTCTTTGTAAAGATTATGTAAATTTAGTATTTCTATTTAACTTAGTGTAAATTAAGCCTCAGCCTTGGAGACTCGGCACTCAGAACTGTTTTGGTCAGAGCAACTTAAAAAATTTTAATAGAAATTCTCATCAAATAGTTCTACTGTAACGTTTTAGTGGCTTTTGTAGCCGTTCATAAATTAAAACTCCAGCAGTTGACGTTTTAAAGTTGAGCAATTTAGCATGAGCAGCAATTTAGCAACAAAATTGCGTGTAGGCACGAAAAAAGCCCACACAATGGCAGAAAATGTTGGTTTTGTCAAGTGTTTTTTAAAAGGAGTGGTAGAAAAAAACTCCTATCGGAAGCTGGTGGCTAACTTCTACTTCATCTACTCTGCAATGGAAGAGGAGATGGAGAAGCACCGCAATCATCCGATTGTTTCAAAAATAAATTTTCCTCAACTTCACCGTAAGCATAGTCTAGAGGAAGACTTGAGCTACTACTACGGTGGAAACTGGCGGGAGCAAATCCAACTATCTCCAGCTGGTGAAGCTTACGTGCAGCGCATCCGGGAAATATCTGAAAAAGAACCCGAACTGTTAATTGCCCACTCTTACACCCGATACCTCGGAGACTTATCCGGTGGACAAATTCTCAAAGGTATTGCCCAAACTGCAATGAACCTTTGCGATGGACAAGGTCTCGCCTTCTATGAATTTGATGACATTGCTGATGAGAAGGGATTCAAAGCTAAGTATCGTCAGGCGTTGGATGAACTGCCAATAGATGATGCTACAGGCGATTGCATTGTCAATGAAGCAAATGCTGCCTTTGGCATGAACATGAAGATGTTCCAAGAATTGGAAGGCAATCTCGTTAAAGCCATTGGGCAAATGCTGTACAATAGCATCACACGGCGTCGCACACGCGGTAGCACCGAACTGGCAACTGCTGAGTAAATGCGATTCATAAAAGCTTTTCATTCATTGTAGGGGCAGCGTCCCTGGGATTACCCTTGTAGAAGAGGGAGTCACCGGGAAGTTGCCCCTACTCGTTCAGTTAGAAAACTCTAATTCAAAAATGGCAGCAAAAATTCCCGTCACCATCATCACCGGATTTTTAGGGAGTGGTAAAACGACCCTCATTCGTCACCTGCTACAGAACAACCAAGAACGCCGCATTGCTGTTTTAGTCAACGAATTTGGCGAACTTGGTATTGATGGCGAATTGTTGAAATCATGTCAAATTTGCCCAGAAGATGGGGATGGCAGTGATAACATCTTTGAATTAACCAATGGTTGCTTGTGCTGCACTGTGCAGGAAGAGTTTTTGCCTACCATGCAACAGCTTATCAAGCGGCGAGACAGCATTGACTGCATTGTCATTGAAACCTCTGGTTTAGCCTTGCCAAAACCTTTGGTGAAGGCTTTTCGCTGGCATGAAATTCGCAATGCTGCCACAGTAGATGCGGTGATTACCGTGGTAGATTGTGAAGCGGTAGCCGCAGGGACATTTGCCAGCGATTTAGAGGCTGTGGAAGCGCAGCGGCAAGCGGATGATAGTCTAGAACACGAGACACCCTTGCAAGAACTGTTTGAAGACCAACTTGCTTGTGCAGACTTGGTGGTGTTGAATAAAACTGATTTGGTTGATGGGGAGACAAAGGCAAGAGTTGAGGAGTTCATTAAACAAGAGTTGCCCAGAGTGGTGAAGATTGTAGAGAGTTATGAAGGTCAACTCGACCCATCTGTACTATTAGGATTCCAAGCCGCAGTTGAAGACAACCTAGACACCCGTCCCAGTCACCACGACTCTGAAGAAGAACACGACCATGATGATGAGATTATCTCAACTCACCTCATTTTAGACCGTGCCTTTGACCCAGAAAAACTGCGGCATCAGTTGCAAACAGTGGCACAACAGCAAGAAATTTACCGCATTAAGGGCTTTGTTGCAGTGCCGAATAAATCTATGCGTTTGGTCATGCAAGGCGTGGGAACCCGTTTTGATCAATTTTATGATCGCCCTTGGAAACCACAAGAAGCAAGGCAAACCCGCTTAGTTTTCATTGGTCGTGATTTGAACTCTGTTGAAATCGAGTCGCAACTTGTAAGTTTACCAAATTAGATTTTGAAATCTAACCACAGATAATTCATCTGTGTCCATCTGTGTTTATCTGTGGTTTAAAATAATAAAATATTATTCTAGCGGTCTAATTTTGCATTTTGATTTGTTTATGTCTATCGTTCAAATTTTCAACGTTGCTAATCTTTTCGTTTTACCCTTTTGGGCATTAATGATTTTTCTACCTAAATGGAAGGTGACACAAAGAGTCATGGAATCTTATCTTCCCTTTGTGCCCTTAGCAGCAGCATACTTATATTTGTTTGTTACCAGTATTACCCCAGAAAATGCCCAAGCTTTATCCAATCCCCAATTAGCAGATATTGCTAGATTTTTTGCAGATGAGAAAGCGGCTGCAACTGGTTGGATTCATTTCTTGGTCATGGATTTGTTTGTTGGGCGCTACATTTATTTAGAAGGACAGAAAACAGGCGTTTGGACGATTCACTCGTTAGCACTGAGCTTGTTTGCTGGTCCTTTAGGATTACTTTCTCACATTTTTACTTACTGGATAACAAAGAAATTTTTCCTGGGTGCTGATGGCGAAGTCGTCGGGGTCGAAGAAAAAACAGCGTCCTCTAAAGTATGAAATACAATGTGTAAGAACACCCATAGGACTGTCCAATAGTCGCCAAATCTTACTATAAAGACAGTCCAGGTTCCCCAGTTACTAACTATTCAAAAATACGTCAAATTATCACAATCACTTGGCGTTTCTGTAGTTGGCATCCATCCAGCAACGCGGTAGACTTTCACCAGAAGGAAAAGTTAGATTCTCTTTTTTATAGGAATCAGCTTGTTGCTCTTCCTGACCTTCTTGTTCTTGTGCGCGAACAACATCATGATTAGGGTCTATCAATTCTTGAACATCAAGAACTTTCACCAATTCGCCGGAATCTTTAAGTTGTAAAAGCATAGAAATAGCCTCCATAAGTTTACATGACAAGTGAATGCGAGTTTCGACATAAATCATCCCCGTTTAGCATATACGGCGATTGATTGCTGAAACTTCCTAGTGCTCAAAAAGCGATTAATCGCTTTTTGAGCAATCCCAAGTCTAACAGTGTAAGCGCTGATGTAGACGATGTAGACGCCCTCTGGGCAACTTCCTGAGGTGTACGCGGATATACGCCGATATAACAGACAAATATCTGCGTTTTTTACGTCCATTTGGGCTGAAAATCTAAACTTGTATAAGTAAATGTTTACTTACCAGCCTGTTCAACTAATTTCTTAAACCGCATATAAGCCTCTTCTGGTGTGAGCGGTTCAGATTCTTTTTCGTTAGAAATGTAGTATTGCCTGCTGTCGGGAAAATAACGCACAACAAAACTGGGTATCAGTCCTAACTCCAAAGCTTTTTTGCCAAGTTTTTCTGCTGCTTCTGCTAGAGTCTGTTCATCGTGAAACTGATACTCTGTCATAACTGTCTCTTCCTAAAAAAGGATTTATTAAAAGCAAATTACGAGAGAATCAGAGCAGTAAAATTATATCTCCTGCTGATATTTTTCTAAAATATCTACTAGGTTGACCTGGCATTGTAGCGGTAATAAATCACTGAGAGCTAGTTCTTTCTTCCCACCGCCAATCTTAACTGGAATAGATTCTAGGACTTTTATAACTTCTTCCTCCTTCACAGATTTATTGGCAGTAATTAAGGGATACATCTGTTCCGCTACTACAGTATGCATCTTGGCATCCGATAAGTAAAGATGCCACTTGGCAATATCTATGTAAACGTTTTCGCCAATTTCTGCTGCTAGGGCTTCTAGTAGTTCTGTGGTGTTAGTCTTAGCCATAACAATAACCCTATATAATGAGCGCAAACTCTCATCCTACTAAGATAGTATCGCTCAAATATCTAGGCTGATACCACCACAAGTTACAATCGCCCTAGTCTCTGGTGTCCATCTTCAGGTGGATGTGGGCGGTGTTTGTGAGTAGTTGGCGATTGCAGAAATATAAATCAAATGTACCAAGAGTACTACTATCCAAGCTGCTGTCAACCAAGGTAGCCACTCCCAAGTAGCCAAATTCAGTTGATGGAAAAACCACAAACCAGAATTACATAGCGCAAATATCGCCACATGAACGGCAAAATTCATTCGGTCATCTAATTTACGGTAAGCAGGGTCTTTGCGATCGGGTTTACGAGACCAACGAGGCGGCATAAATATTTATTACAGACTTTTATAAGATAAGTTTCTCATTAATTTTAAGATTTTTGCAGGTGTGATTGGTGTCCGTCCGACAAATCTCATTGACATAGAGAGGCATATTTTTGCCCTAATGAGCCTTTAGCGCTAGCTATCATCTAACCCGCTTACGTCGAACTCAGGTTATGAGCATACCTAAGTGTGATCTGCGTTCTTCTTAACCTGATAACCTCCCTGGGTAGAGATATAGACATACTACAAATCCCCCATTTCCTTGCACAATTTAGGTCTTGGGGGATTTTTGCTAAGATTATTGTTTTGCTTTCTATCACGTTAAGCCATGTATTAAACTATGGCTTGAAAAAGTATCAAGCTGAAGCTATGAGAGAAACAAGAAAGTTAACTAAAGTTAACTTGCTTGAGGTGTAGTTTGTGCTTGATTTTGATCAGTTTGTCCGTTTTGTTGCCCGCTAATAGCTTGATTGCTTTGTTCACCCAAATTAATTGAGACAACTCTGTTCCTTTCTTCCTCAGCTTTAGGCATCGTCAAGCACAGTACACCATTCTGAAATTCAGCTTGAACCTTATCATTTTGAACCCTAGTTGGTAAAGGAATGACGCGTTGGAATCTGCCATAGCGAAATTCCGAACGTCTCATACCTTTGTCTTCTTGCTTAATTTCAGATTTGCGTTCACCAGTGATAGCAACCGCTTCGGCGGTAACTTTCACGTCTAAGTCTTTGGCTTCAATGCCAGGAACTTCGATTCTGAGCTTAATTTCTTCGGGTGTTTCGTGAATTTCTGCTGCAGGCATAAAAGAATAACCGGCAATTTCAGTCTCACTATCGCCAGTAGTCATCATGCGATCAAACATGCGATTCATCTCGCGTTGCAATAGAGAAATTTCGCGCAAAGGGTCGAAACGATCCATTCCCCGGAAAGGGTCGAAACGCACTATTGCCATATTTCTAACCTCCGATATGTATCAAACGCAAGAGTTATAATCCTCTTACTTCCACCTCAACTTATCAAAAGCAAAAAGTAGGCTCATCAACCAACTGGATGAGTTTTTGTTTCAAGTTGAATGTATATGGAATTACACGTTTTCTTAGTCATTTATTGCTTCTTGGTTTTTAAGAAATAGTAATTATTAAGTAGAAGTAGATATTTGATTTAGGATTCACCCTCGTCCAATTAAGGGAAATTACACTGATTCTTTTGATAGAGGTAGCATAAGTATCCACTTGTAAAGATGGAAATGTTCTTGAGAGGTGGATGAAAATGTCTAAAGTTAATCCAATCCAACTGCAAAAACACTTAAAAGGTGTTGACTATCCGGCTAGTAAGGAACAATTGATTCAGCACGCTCAAAAGCAAGGCGCTGACGATAATGCCATTTCAGTATTGCAACAAATCCCAGATCAGGAGTACGAAACTCCAACTGATGTCAGCGCAGCGGTAGGCGACATTGAGTAGGATAATACCTCAACCTGGCTGGGAATAATCTCCGGATTTCCCGCCAGTCTTACTCACCAATCTAATCGATTCAATTTGAATCGACTTTTCCAAGGCTTTCGCCATGTCGTACAAGGTCAGGGCTGCTACAGAAACGGCGGTTAAAGCTTCCATTTCCACCCCAGTTTCAGCTTTGGTTTTGACTGTCGCTTCAATTTGATAGCCTGGTAATTCCGCATCAGCTCTCACCTGCACTTCGATTTTTTGCAACGGTAAAGGATGACATAGGGGAATCAAAGAAGCTGTCTGTTTGGCTGCCATAATACCAGCTACCCTTGCAGTTCCCAATACATCCCCTTTGGGAGAATTTCCTGCTTGAATGGCAGCGAAGGTTTCAGGTAGCATCCTGACTCTGGCTGCGGCTACTGCTTGGCGAACAGTAGACGCTTTTCCAGAGACATCTACCATTTGAGCCTGCCCCTGATTGTCGAGATGGCTTAAGTTTGCAGATATTTCAGAATTTTCTTGCGTCATTTGGAAAGGGTGTGCTAACATTAGATTCTGTTAAGGGCGTGTAGCTCAGTGGACTAGAGCACGTGGCTACGGACCACGGTGTCGGGGGTTCGAATCCCTCCTCGCCCGTTATTGTAGAGACTCGGAGTTTCGGGTCTCTACATATATCATTAAAGATTAGTTCTATAGGTATCTTTCAAGGCATAAGCATCTTGACCCCGACCGAGAGCAAAGCGTATGGAACTAGGTAAGTCTTTGCTGGAGAGGGTCACAAAGATGAAAATGCCTAAGAATGTTAAAAGACCGCATAGACCAAACATATTACTATAGCCGACCTGTTCGGCAACCCAACCAAACGCTGGACCTGCGATCGCAATCCCAACATCTAAGCCCGTCAGACATATAGCAAATATCCGACCTCGTTCATAAGGGTGCGCTCGATCCACCATGATAGCTGCAGTCATGGGAATCAGAGTACCTGAAGCAGCCCCCTCAATCATTGCTGCCAATAAGAAAGCTGTGGGAGTGTTAGCGAGCCACAGAACTGACAGCGAGAGTGTGTAAAAAACGAGACTGAGGGTAATAAACAAACCACGACCGAGGCGATCGCTTGCCTTGCCAGTAAATAGCCGTACACCAAAACTGGCAACTGCTCCTGCTGTATAAAACAACCCTGGATTCAACTCTACCCCAGTTGATTTGATAAACAATGGGATAAAGGTGTGTAAAGCACCAAAAGCCAAGCCAACGAGGAACATGATTATGGCTGGAGTTCTCACCCTGGGACTGACTAAAATTCGCCAAAATTGATTGTTTTTGGAATCATTTTGCTGTTGTTCAGCTATTGGTGGGTTGACGATGGGCAAGATTGCCAAAAACGCAACAAAAGCCAATTCAGCAGTGATCAAAAATAAAATTTTGTCACCCACTCCAGCTTGCAAATATCCGCCTAAAGCTGGTCCTACTGCTACACCAATGGGATTGACCAAGCTCATGTAGCCAATAATTTCACCCCGTTTTTCCAGGGGAGCTATGTCCGCTACCAACGCATTGAAACCAGTCGTGAAAGCAGCGATACTGATGCCATGAAAGGCACGCAGCCCTATCAGCAGGGGAATAGATTTAACTGACAAGTAGCCAAGGGGTGCGATCGCAGCCACCAAGGTACCTATGAGCAACACAATTTTACGACCCCGCGAATCTGCCAAACGTCCTAACCAAGGACGAAATAACAACAGTCCAATGGCAAAACTGCCCATCACAATCCCAATTTGCTGCTTTGTTGCACCCACAGACTCAATGTACAGTGGTAGCGTTGGCAGTAACGAAGCCAGGCTAGACCAGAATAATAAACCTGCTGCAAATAAAACCAGCAGGTTGCTTCGTAGTTGGGTATCGATGGTGCGAGACATATTTTCTAGAGCAGATGCTTGTGAATTGTGCCTTTGTTTAAGTTTTTACCAGTAAATACAAATAAATACAAGGATGATTCTTGTTGAAATTTATATCGAAGTCACTGGATAAAGAGGTAAAACGAACCGCAATAGAAATAAATTTCTTGGATAATAACTAAAGCCAGCTAAAGCATGGTCTGATTTGTTTTCAGCCTGTTTTAGTTGGCTTCAGTTCTAGCTGAAAAATTTTTTGACTCAGTGGGTGTAACTAGGTCATTCAGATTACTTTGAACTTTTTGTTATCACCTCACGGACACGATAGATGGGGCGTCCTTGAGATTCATGATAGGTACGCATTAGCAACTCAGCCAACAGACCAAAGCAAAATAACTGTACCCCAGTCACTAGCAAAAGAACCGCCAAAATTAGCAAAGGGCGATCGCCAATATCTTGATGAAAAGCTAATTTGACAAAAGTCAAGTAAATTCCAATCGCCACACCTGAAGCCATCGAAATCAAACCCCACAGCCCAAAAACGTGCATTGGGCGTGTGAGGAACTTTTTCATAAACAAAATCGTTAACAAATCCATCAAAACTCGGAAAGTCCGCCATATCCCGTACTTGCTGCGACCAAAGCGACGGGCGTGGTGACGCACTGGCATTTCTGTAATTCTTGCCCCTTCAATATATGCCAGAGCCGGAAGAAATCGATGCAGTTCCCCATAAAGGTTCATATCTGCTACCAGTTCTGCGCGGTAGGCTTTCAGGGAACAACCATAGTCATGAATATTCACGCTGGTGGTTCGCCTAATTAACCAGTTGGCAATTTTGGAAGGGAGTAACCGATTCACAGCACCATCTTGTCGGTTTTTGCGCCACCCACTGACCAAATCGTAGCCTTCCTCCAGCTTTGCCAACAGCATCGGGATATCTGCTGGGTCATTTTGGAGGTCAGCATCCAAAGTAACAATTGCTTTACCGATGGCATAGTTAAACCCAGCAGCCATCGCGCCAGTTTGACCGTAGTTGCGGCGCAAAATGACCGCTTTTAAATCATTGCGGATTTGCGCCTGTTCTTTGAGAAACTGTGCCGAACCATCTGTTGAACCATCATCTACACAGATGATTTCATAACTCAACCCAGTAGCAGATAAGGTGAAAGCGATCGCCTCAAGCAAATGCGGCAAACTTTCTACTTCATTATGCACAGGCACCACGACCGAAACATCTGGGACAATTGACGATATTGCATCATTTTGCCCAGTCAGCTCATTAGAAACCAGTCCACTCCTCATATTCCTCTTTTGTCCTCAGCGTCTTTGTGGTTCGTAACTCCTGACCACTCTTCCAGCACCGCGCAGTTGCTGGTAGTATGACTGACAAATCTCATCACCTTGTTCCGAAAGAGGGTCAATGGCAATTCCATTACGCCCTTTATCTTTCCCAGAACTATGGATGTAGTAGCCATCTCCCAAATAGAGTCCCACATGAGTTGCTTTTTGGGAAGATCCAAAGAACACGAGGTCTCCTGGTTGTAATTCTTTCATAGTAACGGGTTGAGTGAAAGCTTCCTGCTGATCGGCATCTCTGGGTATGCGAATCCCCACCGAAGCGAATGCCGCTTGCATCAATCCCGAACAGTCGTAATTTGGTCCTACTGTACCACCCCAGAGGTAATAATTGGGTTGTTGCATGGCTTTTTGGGTAAACGCAATCACCTCTGGCAATCGTTTTTTTATCTCAGATTCAACAAAATTTTTCGCTTTATAGGGTACAGTGCATGGTTGTAACAAAACGCAATCTGAAAGCGACAGCCACCCTGGATAGTCATCCTCGCATAAACACACTTGTAGAGACGTTGTATGCAACGTCTCTACATCTTGATAGTTCGATGTTACCCACAAATGTCGCCCAGTTGCAGCTTGAGTTGCCAATCGGTCACAACTGGGAGAATCATAGATGTTCAAGTTAGCTAGGCACTGGTATTCACCTGATTTGAGGTTTTGGATTTTGGATTTTAGATTAGAGGACATACTGGAACAACAATGAATTTCTTCTTCAACAAAGACGAACAACTTGAGAATCTTGGTAATGGAATTTTAGAAGCAACTTGGGCAGCATTTCCAACTTTAGCCCGTAACCAAATTGCTCTAACTTGGATTGTCTACGATCCACCTGTACTAGTAAACACTGGTGGTGCTTTAACTCCAGATGCTTTTTGGAGTCACCCAGTTCGTGGTTTCACTTATCGCGGTGTTGAACGAATTTACCCTGCAAGTGTGGTGAAGCTGTTTTACTTAGTAGCCGTCAACGAATGGCTGGACAAAGGCATGATTTCCATTTCTAAAGAGTTGGAAAGAGCCGTGCGTGATATGATTATTGATTCCAGCAGTGATGCTACCAGTTTAGTTGTAGACATCCTGAGTGGAACAACTTCTGGACCAGAATTACCTCTAGGACCATTTGAGACGTGGAAGCAGCAACGCAATATCGTTAACCGCTATTACCAGTCCCTTGGGTGGTCGGAAATGGAAACGATAAACGTCTGCCAAAAAACCTGGTGTGATGAACCCTACGGACGCGAACGCGCATTTGTAGGAGAGTTATTAGAGAACCGTAATATGCTGACGACAAATGCCACCGCTAGGTTACTACATAGTATTGTTGGTGGTGTGGCGGTGTCTAGTGCGCGATCGCAAGCCATGATGGGTTTGATGAAGCGCAGTCTTAACCTCAATGATTTGCCAAAAGACGTTGAAGAAGACCAAGTGACAGGCTTTTTGGGTGGTGGTCTTCCCCAAGAGGCACAAATTTGGTCAAAGGCTGGTTGGACAAGTCAAGTTCGCCACGACGCCGCATACATAGAGTTACCAAATAAACGTCCCTATCTTCTGGTTGTCTTCACTGAGGGCAAAGCGAACGCCAACAAGCGCGACATTTTGCCGTTGTTGTCAAAGCTGATTGTTGAAGCAGTGGGTAGTTTAGGATAGGTAGCAACCAATACGGTTCACATAAGACCATAACCCTTATTAGGAACACAATGTAGAGACGCGCCATGGCGCGTCTCTACACACATGGTTTTTTACACATCAACCTTAACTGAACCGTATTGAGGTAGCAACAGATTTTGTAGCGGGTGTAGCGGATAAATTATTTGTGAATTCCACAATGAATTCATCCGTTACATCTGTTAACTATTCCTTGTGTTTCCCGAAAACATGATGTGTTGCCCACAATGTAAACAGAGGTAGGAAAACCAGATGAACTATCATGACAGATGCAGCCACCCCATAGACTTGCCAGTGAACTCCTATAAGGATTGCAATAGTAAATACCGCAGTAAATATGACATTCCAACGCAAGTCTAGGTGAGGCTTATTAACAGCTACTAGTAACTGTGATGCTGCATCTGCAAAAGGTCGTGGAATTGCCGATAAACAAATGAGTATCACAATGGGGATGGCAGGTATCCACTTGTGTCCAAAAACAATTGGTACGTAAAAATGAGCCAAACTAGCTTGAAGGATAACAAAAGGAACAATAGTAATTGTAATTGTTTTTAGACTGCTCAAGTAAGATCTTTTGAATTCAGACCATTGCGATCGCACTGCACACAAATGAGGCAATATCGCTGAATTGATTGCATTGATAAAGCTTAAGCTAATTCCTAATCCGGCGTTAAAACCAAAGAAATATATTCCTAACTCTTGAATACCTATGAATCGACCAACCAATAAATAATCTAAATTGTTTCTGAGAGTTCTGAGTAAGGAAACACCTAGAATATTTTTCCCAAAATTCAGAATGTCTGTCCAATCCTTTGTAGTTTCCTTTGTAGCAAATTTTGTATTTCGACGCCAAGAATGAGTCTTATAGTACACTAAAGTTTCTATGGGTGCTGCCACAACGGCAGGTAAGACGAATGCCCATACACCCATACCTGAAACAGCAAATACTGCGGTTAATATGGTACCAATAATATTTTGAATACTGTCATTAATAGCAATTATTTTCAAACGGTTTTCTCTTTGAAGAAGAATTTTTCGGATAATAGATATGGGCCAAATTAAATAAGCAACTCCTGAGATAATAATAGGCAAAATAATATCCGGACTTTTATAAAACCAAGCTATAGGAAAAGCTGCAATAGATTGAAGTATAAACAGACTAAAAAAAACCACCCAGTTTAACCAATATGCCGAGTTGCATAAAACCTCTAATTCTTCCTCTTCAGCCTGAATAATCTTTGCACCTATACCTACATTGGAGAATGTGAGAGAAAACTCCCGAACTGTCATCACAATTGCTCCTAGACCGTAGTCATAGGAAGATAAAAACCGCGCAATGATGACTACTAATCCCAAACGTAAGACTCTGTAAATGATCTCTGAGATACTTAGCCAGCCAACATTGCGAATGAATTGGCTGGAGAGTTTTTTCTTGATGATGGTTATCACTGAATTAATGAAACTCACTACTATCCTTAAGACAACAAAAGAGTTACGTTCTTGTCACTATCTGCTACTAGCTAACGTTCAATGGTATCAGCTACTGTACCTAATATTGAAACCCGTGCAGTTTTCAATTCTTCCAATGCTTGTTGCAAAGAAGGACGGATGGTTTTACCAAGTCCTGCAACCATCAAAACTGCATCTACACGGCTTGCTAAGATGTTTGTGTCTAAAAGTCCCATGATATGTGGTGCGTCATACACAACTAAATCGTAGTTTGTATGAGTTCGCTCTACAAAATCCTCCATTGTTTGAGACGAGAACAGCTTTGTGGGATTTTGTGGCGTCTCACCAGCGGTGACGACAAAAAGATTTTCTTCTGCGGACAGTTGCCCAACAACAGCACTGAAATCTAGACCCTCGCAAAGGACTTCACTGAGTCCTTTAGCGTTGACTAAACCTAATATATGATGCACTTGGGGATGGCGTAAATTTGCATCCACTAGGAGCACTCTCTGACCTGCTTGAGCAGCTATCTTTGCTAGGTTCGCTGCCACTGTAGATTTACCATCGCCACTAGTCGCTGATGTGATTACGATTGAGCGGATAGAAGTTTCAGACTTCAAAGATTGAATTCTGTTATACAAAGAGCAAAAGGCTTCGGTAAAAGCTGTGGTTTTATACTCCTGAGACTTGGCTTTTACAGTTGGCACAAATTCATGTTGGGATGCATAAGCTAGTTCTTTGTCGGTTGTAGAAATCGGGTGTCTTAATTGTTTGTGAAAAGGAATAACCCCAAGAATTGGCAGCTTAGTTGCACGTTTGACTTCTTCTGGGTCATGGAAGACATTTTGCCAATTCTCAAGAGCGAAGGCAGCTAAAGTTCCTAAGAGTAAACCTGCAACTCCTCCCAATACAACGTTACGCCCACTATTGGGTGCTACTGGTAGGAGATGACCCATTTTGTCACGCGGGACTGTGGGAGGCATAATCATGTCCCAAGGAAGATCTTGTTGACCAGCATCTACCCGCAGTGCTTCTTGCTTGGCTAAAAGCTGGTTGAGGGTATCGCTAGAAACTTGCAACTCCCTTTGCAAGTTTGAGTACTGACGTGAAAGTGATGGATATTGCTGAATTTGTTGGTTAAGCTCAAATGTTGCTTTCTTATTAGCTTGGAGGCTGCTTTCTAACAACTGAATTTGGTTAGCGGTATCAGCCAGTTGTTTGATAAGATCACGCCGAATGGAGTTTTGATAAATTGCTATTGGAGAATTAAGCGCGTTAGAGGAAGCGTTGCTTCCTATTGCCAGTTTTGCTTCTTGTCGCAATAAAGGTAGGAGTCTGCGTCGCTGTTCGCGCAAATTCTGCATTGCTGGGTTATCCTCAGTCAGACGGGCTGACTCTGTGGCAATTTTTGTTTCCACCTCTCGCAGACGAGTGAGTGTCTGCTGATACTGAGGTGATTCACTCAAGGCGGATGCGGCGATCGCTGTCTTGTCTGACATTCCCACCTGCTTTTGCAATGAGAGGGAAAGTGACTTAGCCTCAGCCAGGCTTCTTTCAGTTTCTATGCGCTGTGCTTTGAGTTCATCAACTCTGTTGAGCAGTTGTTCTCCTTGAAGTTGAGGGTTAAACATACTGTACTTCTGTTGAAACACTTGCATTTGTCCTTGAAGTGTGTTCACCCGAAGCTGCATTTTGGGAATCTGCTGCTCAACAAATTTTATTCCCTGGCGTAAGTTCGTCTGCTGCTGTTCTTTACTGTAGTTTTGATATGCTTTTGATACCTGATCCAAGACAGACTGAACTTTTTGTGGGTTGGATTCTCGATAGCGAACCTCTATAACTCTGGATAGGTCTTTGCCTTTGCCAACACGGCTAATGTGTAGGGTGCCTACTTGCTCAGGAGACACTTTGCTAGATCCATCCCCGCCAACAAGTTGGTCATAGTTAATTTCTGGATATTGGCTTTTCAGGTCTTTAACGACTGGATTTATGAGCTTTGGACTTCTCAAAACCTCCATCAAAGCCTGGTAATCCAATTCTGTTTTATTCTGTTTAGTGATTTCGTTGACGTTTTGCTTCAGGGTTTCGGATAGTAAAACCAGTAACTCACTATCTGCAGTTGTTAAAGGTTCAACTAATATCTGAAACCTGCCTTCATACTTTGGAGTTCGAGTAGCTGTCCACGCCACAGCCACTGTAGTAAGAATGACTGTCGTACTAGCAATTATGCCTAAGCGACGACGCAAAACAGAAAAAACCTGATTTAAACCCGCACTGTCTTCTTCGCTTTCTGGTCTTTTCCAGAACAAATACGGTTCTTTCACGAGAGCATTGGGATTTCTCAGGTGCTGCAAGCTTTGTTCCTTAGTTGGCATCTGTTTTCCCATTTAAATCCCATTTAAGTATGTTGAATACATGCTTCTATCAATCTATTTCCTAGATGCTGAATTTTCGCCAACTTGCCATAAAAATAAACGGGATAACTCTGTGTAATGATGTTGCGTTTGCTATGATGTACGGCGGCGTGAGGACAATACAGCTAAAATACAGCAAGATGATGCTTTTCTAAACTCTGCACCCGAAATTTCTATAGATATGTTAGTTCTCCGTCCGCAGAAGACTTCCTGTCTTAGGGACAAATCATACCAGATTTTTGCTAAGTTTCGATACCCCCAACATATCTTGCACGCACTATAATGCGCTGTTCTTTACAGAAAATTTATGAAAACGATTTTAATAATGAAGGTAGAGTAAAGTCTCGGTTTCAGAGCGAAGACAAAATTATTTCTTTGGACATATCCGTGTGAGATATTAGATGGGATAATCTTTCTACGGTAAGTTTCTTTAGGAGACTCATTCAACTAAAGAAGCAGTTTTTCTGTCTAAAGGATTTTCTTTGGACAACAAAAAGACCATTGGAAATAGAGTTGCCATGCATAGACTATCAAGGCTAGCTGAAAAGGTATTTGTTGTATTTACTCTTTTTCTTTCTACAACTGCCTTGATACCTGTTTTGTTGGAAAAGGAAGATGCTTCTAGCATCGCAGAAGATCCATATAGTCCCATCTTATTCATGGGAATTTACATGGTGACTTTCTTCCTGATTATTCAAAGGTGGAAGAGTTTTGTGCGCGTTTCACAGAAGCACATTTGGATCTGGCTACTGGTAGGAATTGCCATGGCATCAGTACTCTGGACAGTCGCACCCGACATCACACCAAGGCGTAGCATCCTTCTTTTGGGAACAACAGCATTTGGAGTATACATAGCTACGCGCTACAGCTTGAGGGAGCAACTACAGTTATTAGGTTGGACGTTTGGCATAATCATTGTACTTAGCGTTGCATTTGCCATAGCACTGCCATCTTATGGTTTGATGACCTTTCAGGAAGGAGGTATTCACACGGGAGCTTGGCGAGGCGTGATGATGCACAAAAACATCTTGGGTCGCATCATGAATGTAAGTACTATAGTCTTTCTTTTACTAGCTACCAGCAACTCCATTATGCACCGTAAATACCATTGGGTTGCGTGGGCTGGTTTGATTCTCTCAGTAGCTTTAATCATACTTTCGACTTCCAAAACAGCCCTTGTTGTTTCTCTTACCCTGATTATTATTCAGCCACTGTACAGGGCTTTGCGGAGCAATTACGCCCAAATAGTGCCTTTGATGATTGCTGTGGTACTTGTGATAGGAAGTACGGCTACGTTGCTGTTAGATAATTTGCCATTTATAGCAAGTTCATTGGGTAAGGATTTGACTCTTACAGGACGCACAGATATATGGGCAGTTATGCTCGAACTCATCTGGGAACGCCCCTTGTTTGGCTACGGATTTAATGCCTTTTGGCAGAACTGGGATAATGAGGTGACAGCCTACCTTTGGCGCGTTTTGGATTGGGAATGTCCTTATGGTCACAATGGCTTTATGGACTTATTGGCGGAATTAGGGATATCAGGATTAGCAGTATTTTTCATAAGTTATGTGACTGCTTGTATAAGAGGAGTCATGTGGTTAAGAATGACCAGAACGGTAGAGGGTTTATTGCCTTTAATGTATCTGACGTTTTTATTTATATACAACGTAACTGAAAGTACTCTTTTAGCAACTAACAGTATCTTTTGGATATTATACGTGTCTACAATTTTTTCAATGGCGTTTGAGTACGAACAAGCAAAACTTTATAACTATGTCAGTCCTTTGATCAACGAAAAAGAGTACCTTGAATCAGAAGCATCGTCAAAGCAAAATTTATAGTTCAAGTGTAGTTCAGGTGAAAGTTATTTAATTTAATGAAAATTACTCTGATATGTCATGATCTTCCCTACCCGCCGATGCATGGAGGGCGGGTAGATATGTGGCGAAGGATAAAAGCCTTTTCTCAAGTAGGTGTTGAGTTACAACTCATATCCTGGTTCAGATCTTATCCAAAAAATGAAGAAATTGCAGAGATAAAAAAATACGTTAGAGAAATTTATCTTATACCTTTTAGATACACACTAAGTTCTACTGTACGTAGAACTCTTGATTTATTTCGTTATCCTTTGGAAGTGACTTCTAGAATTGTCAGAGGACAAGAACTGAGCAGACTGCTTGAAGAGGTTCCAGTCTTTGCTCCTCAGGTTATTTGGTTGGATGGTATTCACGGTGGAGAAGTCGCAACTGAGCTCAGGAAGCACTTAAATATCCCTTTAGTGACTCGCTGCCACAATGTAGAACATTTATACTATAGACGATTATTTACATTTGCAACAGGTTTAAACAAACTTAAAAGATATTTATCGCTTTCTCACTTGGAAAGTTATGAAAAAAATTTACTAAGTTATAGCTCTTTATTTTATGATATATCAGTAGATGATTTAAAGTTTTGGCAAAGCCAAGGCTTTACTAATGGGCGTTATCTACCTCCTATTGTCGAGTTCAACAAAGATAGAGATTTAGAGACTTCTGATAATGAACAGGGGGTAAATTATTATGATATTGTGTTCTTAGGCAACCTTTACTCAAACAACAACGTAGCAGGTATAGTTTGGTTCCTAACAGAGGTTCTTCCTGTGATTCGCTCTGTATTACCAAATGTTAAGGTGCTGATAGCTGGAGCAAACCCTGTGCAGAAAATAAAGCAGCTATGTGAAGAGAATGAAGGGGTGCATCTGAGTATTAATCCAGCTTCTTCTGTAGCAGTCTACAATTCAGGGCGTGTTCTCATTAATCCAGTTTTAACAGGGAGTGGTGTTAGTATAAAGTCCTTGGAAATGCTCACTTATGGAAGACCTATTGTTTCAACTCCTCAAGGAATAGCTGGTTTGCCGGAAGCAGTCAAAAAATATTTCAAAATAGCCGCTAATGCTCAATCTTTTGGGGAAGAAATTACTAAGTTCTTGTTCAACCCTCAGAAGAATAATGTTGACCGAGAAGTGCTAGAGCGTCTATTCGGTTCTCAGGTCATTGAAGGCGTTATATCCGATATCAAATCTTTGCTATAAAGACACAACAAATAGTCTGAGCAGAATTTCTATTTGAGGTGAGAGGATGTTAATTTCTGTGTGCGTAGCAACCTATCAACGTCCTGAAGGATTAAAACGCTTACTTGATGGACTCAATCAGCTCACTTTTAGTAAGTGTGAAACTCCAGATATAGAGGTAATTGTTGTTGATAATGATTCAACTGGTTCTGCTCATGCAGTTTACTCTAGTAAAGTGAGTGATTTCAAATGGTTACTAAAGTACCACATTGAACCTACTCGTGGTATTTCCTATGTTCGCAATAAAGCGATCGCTTGTGTCAGCAAAGATTCAGATTTTGTGGCTTTCATAGATGACGATGAAGCCCCCAAAGCATCTTGGCTGGATGAGCTTTTATCGGTTCAGCAAACATATGATGCGGACGTAGTCACTGGACCTGTTTTACCGCATTTTATGAAGTCAAATATCCCTAATTGGGTTGTCAAAGGAGGTTTTTTTGAGCCTAAGCGTTATTCCACAGGTCATTTGCTAAGAGTAGCGTTTACTAACAATGTGCTGATTCGCTTACTCGTTTTGCAGAAACTAGATAAAATTTTCGATGAGCGTTTTGCTCTGACTGGTGGAGAAGATTCGCATTTTTTCATGCGTGTTTATCGTGCGGGATATAAACTAGTTTGGGCGGATGAAGCTTTAGTCTATGAATGGATACCTGAAAGCCGTATCAACATGAGATGGATTCTTCAAAGAGGTTATCTAGGTTGGAGCAGACATAGCTTTTGCGAGCGGGAACTCTATCCTTCAATTATGGTACTTGCCATACGTATCGCCAAAGGAATCGCACTGATGATTCAAGGGGTATGCCTCATTTTCCCATCTCTGTTTTTGGGACAACACGTATTTATTAAAGCTTTGCTACATATTTATAGGGGTGCTGGAACGCTTGCAGGTATTCTTGGAATGCGCCACGAGGTATACAGGATAACTCAAGGGATATAGAATATCGAAACTTGGCAAAAGTTTTGTTACCTTCCTTAAGCAAACAACATGAATATTTTATACTTGACAACGGTTCTTCCTAGTCAAAGGAAAACTGGTGGGGAAATTGCATCCCAAAGCTTTATTGATGCTCTTGAGCAAAGCGGACACAAGGTTTTGGTTGTTGGCTACCAGCGACAAGGCGATGTTTCTCTCAACAAACTCGTAAATGAAATCTCAGTCGGTCAACGATATATAGAAACAGATAAATCTAAATTTTATCCTCTTTTTTGGATGGGTTTGAGCCTGATAAAAAAGCTTCCCTACTCCTGTGCAAAATATTATTCTGAAAGGTATATCAAAAATGTAATAACACTATTAAATAACCAAGACTATGATGTTGCCATCATAGATCATGCACAAGTAGGTTGGTTATTGCCTTTCTTAAGCAACAAAATTAAGTTGATATTCATTGCTCATAACGTAGAACACGAAGTCTATTTAGAGCAATTTCAAAATACACATAATAATATATCAAAACAGATATACAAGCGAGAAGCTCACCTCATTCAAGAGTTGGAAGATAGTGTGGCAAGGAAAGCTAAAGAAGTTTGGACATTCACATCATATGATGCGAGCTACTTTAGCAACATTAACAAGGCGACTAGAGTGTTCAATATACCTTCTAGCTTAGAAAGATTATCAAGTACAACTGCAATGAAAACCTTTGATGTGGGAATTCTCGGCAGTTGGACATGGAAAGCTAATATGTTGGGTTTGAAGTGGTTCTTCCAAGAAGTTTATCCTCTCTTACCCTTAGATTTCTCCATTCAGGTTGCAGGTAGGGGTGCTGAATGGTTGCAGGGACAGTATCCTAATGTAAAATATTGTGGTTTTGTGCCAGATGTACAAGCATTTATGGCACAGGCAAAAGTGATTGCTGTTCCCTCTATTAGTGGGGGTGGTGTCCAAATTAAAACTTTGGATGCTATTGCTTCAGGAACTCCCATTGTGGCAACTCCTGTGGCAATGCGTGGAATTTGCGACTACCCGTCTTGCGTTAAGGTTGTCGAAAAACCAAAGGATTTTGCTGATCATTTAGTTGAATTAGTAGCAAATACAGCCCCAGATTCTTGTGAGGATGCGCTTATATGGTCAAGAATTCGGCAGAAAAAATTCTTTGCTGATGTTGCTGATGCAATGAATTCAATCAGAGTTTTTCAAGGCATATTTCCTACTTAAATAAATGAACAATGAAAGTAATTTTACTTAACAACTACAGCATGACTGGCCAATGGGAACAGTGGCACAGAGAGAATTACCAATATCCAAGTCATCATCTTTGGGGAGCTACATTACTACCTAAATATGGTATCGATGTTCATATTTTGCCTTTTGAAAAATGTTCTTTTCTTAAAAAAATCAGCCAAAGATTAAAAATTTTTGGAGATTTAGATCAGCAATTAAGGATACTGTTTTTTAAACAGGAGTATGATGTTGTTTATTCAGGACACCACCTGACTACAGCATTCCTCGCATTTCTCCGTTCTCTTGGTATATTCAAAAAACCAATCGTTGCCATAACATATCAATCATTTCGGAAAAATTTAGGGAGCCATTTATTAACTAGCTTACTTCTTAGGGGACACGATAAACTTTTTTGCTTGAACAATGAAATTAAAGACCATTTAAAATATGAGTTTCATATACCTGAGAACAAGTTGGAAATATTAGAGTGGGGGAACGATTTACCCTGTTATCAAATAAAGAATGTAAGTACTGATGAAAACAAAAAATCTGGCACTAGGTTTATTTTAAGTGCAGGTAAAACTTATCGAGACTACGACACACTGATAAAAGCCTTTAGCCAAATCAACCACCCTTTAAAAATTTGCAGCCATGGGAACTCTCTCATTTCTAACACTTGCGAACTAACCTCAAACATTCATCTTGTTAAAAAGATGCTTTCATGGCAAGAACTTTTAGCAGAATATGAACAAGCATATGCAGTTGCTATTCCTTTAAATATGAGACCCAATAAACCATATAATGCGATTGGCTTGACAAGTTTATTAGAGGCAATGTCAATGGGTAAAGCAGTTGTAATGACAAGAAACAAGTACGTTGGTATTGATGTAGAAAAACAGGGTATCGGAATTGTTGTTGACCAGCAAGATGTTAAGGGATGGCAACAGGCAATCTCCTATTTACTGCAACATCCAGATGAAACTCGGGAGATGGGAAACAGATCTCGGCGTTTGTGTGAAGAAAAATATAACTTAGAAGTTTTTTCATCAAAATTATCTAAGCTCTTACAAAATGTAGTTTTGAAGTAGCAAGCTTTGTATATGAGTCATACTCGGTTTATAGTGCAAGTATTACAAAAAATAAGTTTTTTTAGAGCCTACAAGGGTACAAGGCTGTGGAGACAGTTCACAAAACACCTTGCGATTGGCTTGGCATTGGTGTTGCTTTACACAGGTTTTAGTAGCTGTTCAATGCCGTTCAAACAGAATGACATCTCTATCAGTGAGGCTGCTACTACTATTGTCCCTCCTTTGTCTACTCAAGGTTCTCAGATTGTTGATGCCAATGGTAGCGTGGTTCTGCTGCGCGGTGTCAACTGGTTTGGCATGGAACTAAACACCCATGCCCCAAATGGCCTTTGGGTTAGAGATTACAAAGATATGCTCGCTCAGATTAAAAGTTTGGGCTATAACGTCATCCGCTTCCCCTATTCCATACAAGCACTGCGTTCTAGTGACATCAGTAGTGTCGATTTTTCTATTGGTGCAAATAAAGATTTCCAAGACAAGACTCCGCTGGAGATAATGGACTTGGTGATTAAGGAGGCGCAGCGTCAGGGACTGCTAATTTTGCTCGACAATCACCGACTCAACGATCAGGAGATCTCGGAATTGTGGTACGATGACCAATTTACCGAGAGCGACTGGATTAACACTTGGACAATGCTAGCCAAACGCTACAAAAACCAAGCCAACGTGATCGGGGCGGATCTGAAAAACGAACCTCATGGTCGTGCTAGTTGGGGAACAGGTAACTCAGCAACTGACTGGCGGCTAGCTGCAGAACGGGCTGGAAACAGAATTCTCAATGTAAACCCAAATTGGCTGATTTTGGTAGAGGGAGTAGAGAAAAATGTGCCTGGTCAAAAATTATCAGGCTACTTGTGGGGTTCAAATCTTGAGGGCGTCCGCAAATATCCAGTACGCCTGAAGGTATCCGGAAAGCTAGTATATTCTCCTCATGAGTACGGTGGTTCTGATTTGTCGTGGTTTTTAGACTCTACATTTCCTAAAAACTTATCTCAACGTTGGGAAACAGCATTTAACTATATTGCTTCGCAAGGGATTGCCCCAATTTGGATTGGTGAATTTGGTGGATATGACGTAGATAGCACTTCTAAGGAGGGTATTTGGCAACAGGAATTTGTCAATTACATCAATAAGAAACAACTTAGCTTTACCTACTGGTGTTGGAATCCCAACAGTCAAGGTACCGGAGGCATTCTACAAGACGACTGGGAAAGTATTAATACTGACAAGCAGAAACTTTTGAGTAAGCTGCTGCGTTGAATGGGGTAGCGGCACTAACAATAATGAACAATATTTTTTTACAGGGTGTGATACCACAATGTTCTTTTAACAGAATGCCGGAGTTTCAGTATGTCACAAATGACTCAGGAAAATTCATCATCCAAAAATATATATCTTCGTTTAAATCAAAAACCACGTATTTTAGTAGTATCAATGCGCGGTTTCCATTCCCAAGCCTTTCGCTCTGCTGAGTATGAATTTGAAGATGCTGTTTTTACTTTTGACTATGCTGATATACTTGCTCCTGTGCTAGCTTCTGGTGCCGTCAGTACACTTAATAAAAAGCTGGCAAACTATGCAGCAAGAGCTACTGGTAAAGGTCAACTTCTCAGTTCGGGTTGCATTCCTACCATTGTAGATAGAGAATACGATTTATTATTTTTTATTTGCCAACACTTTTGGGATATCGCGTGTATTAATTCTATTAAAGCATGGCGAGAAAAATGCCGTAAAGCTGTTTTATGGATAGATGAAATCTGGGCAAAAGAGATTGGAGACCATAAAACTAGACTTTGCTTTGAACTTGTGAAAGATTTTGATTATATTTTTACGACACAAAGTTCTAGCATTAATGCTATTACCAATTTGGTTCAGCGTCCTTGTTATTCTTTACCCTATGGGGTCGATACTATAAAATTTTGCCCCTATCCACAAGCACCGCAACGGAGTATAGATATTTATAGCATTGGTCGCCGTTCACCAATAGTACACAAAGCTTTACTGGAAATGGCGGAACGGAAAAATTTTTTATATTTATTTGACTCTCTTAAAGGTTTACAAATGACCGACTATAAAGAGCACCGAACTTTATATAGCAATTTGATTAAGAGAAGTCGTTACTATATTGCTAATAAAGCAAAATTTGACGCTATACATCAAACAGGTGGTCAAGAGGAGCTAGGTTCTCGCTTTTTTGAGGGAGCAGCAGGGGGAGCGGTTATGATTGGGACTCCTCCAGTTTGTGAAGCTTATACAACTTACTTTAACTGGTCTGATGCAGTGATTGAAATTCCCTATGATGCTACTAATTTAGCTGATATTATCACTGCTCTTGATGCACAACCAGAGCGCTTAAATAGAATTCGTAAAGACAATGTGATTAACTCTCTACTACGTCATGACTGGGTATACCGTTGGGAACAAATTTTAGAGAAATTAGGGCTTGAAAGCACACCAGAAATGTTATCTCGAAAGGCTCATTTAAGAAACTTAGCTGACACAGTACAAAGTGGACATTGAAACTGTGGCGTGCGTTCACCGAGTGTAACGCACTGCTATAAGCTGCTTTTCAAGTCTGTACTATAATCTGTCAGCAATTTGCCACATGGGTTTTTTATTTTTATTTTTATGATCCTTGGTCATGTACAAATTTAGTTTTTGTTTCAAAATTAATATAAAAAAAGGAATATCATCTACCAAATATCTTTTCCATAATCTTTTTGGTTCACACAACATTCTAAACAACCATTCTAAGCCAACTTCGCTCATCCATTTTGGAGATCTTTTCACGTTTCCTGCTTCAAAATCAATAGTCGCACCCAATGCCATAAATATCCTTATTTGCGGTAGCATAGCCTTGTACTTGTATATCCATTTTTCTTGCTTTGGGGCACCAACTCCTATAACCAAGACAGTAGCACCAGAATTATTGATCATGCGAACTATGTTTTGACACTCTTGTTCATCTTTATCAAATCCAAAAGGCGGAGAATATGAAGCAATAACAATGCTCCTACCTGTTTTCCTATTTATTTCATTTTGAGCTTTACTAGCTACTCCTTGACCTGCTCCTAAAAGAAAGATTTTGATGTCTTCATTATGCCTATGATAATTATAGAAAGCAGGAAACAAGTCGGAACCTGAAATTTTTTCTTTGATTGGGGTTCCTAAAAATTTAGACGCATGAACTAGTATTTGGCTATCACAAACCTTATAGTCACTAATACTATACGCCTGCAAGAACTCAGGGTCTTTTTGCAGTTTAATCAGATGGTCAACATTCGGCGTAAATACTACCCCGGATTGCAATTTCTCTAAAAATTCTGCCTTCGACAAATTGTCAATCTCTAGGTTCAGAATTTTAACTTTGTTCATAGCTTGCACAATTTAGCTTATATCTAACTTTCGGTTGATTTACAAAGCACACGGTTAGAGTGTGAAGAATATGTTGAGAGTTCCGTAACGCCCTGATTTCACCATCCTCATCCTACTCAGTTACAGCAACTAACTTACAGCAAAGGAACAGCTTTGAAAGAGGCTCAGATGAGGATTTGGAACTTTTAAAAGATTTGGTGCTCACCCCTTTGGGGCGCTGCGCTTCCTTGTAATCGCGCTCACTTTTGACCACCAACATTAGAAAAATTAACAGAAATGAACTTTTCTATAACCGATGCAATGTTTGAGAAACAAACTACCTTGGGAGCAATTTTCTTTTTGCTCTCGATTTTATAGGTGTATTTTTACTGTTTCTTTAAGTGCATTTCTTCACTGTAACGGTTATAGATTTTGAATTATCAAGTGATAACTTATCATGAAAATATCAAGGATATACTAGCTTTACATATTTTTCATGAAAAACCGAAGGTTCTTCAGTACATATACAGTTAATATCAGTCTAAAATTTAGCTTTTATACAGATAAAAACCCAAATTTGCTCGCTTATTAAGTAATATCTAGGGATATGTGAAAATTATGTAAAGCCATCACCACAGGAATTATGTGCTTTTAAGCACATTAGGAGTGAAATAAATTTTTTAAAAACAATTATCGGCTCGATTAGCTATGCTGTAAGCTTAGAGACTTTTGTATATAGAACTTTCATCAAAGTCAGTAGTTGGAGCAAGCCGGATAAAGAGCTAAAACTCAGTACTGTCAATATTTTTGCAACATCTATGCAACATCTAATTAACTAGAACCTTTTAGACGCAAACTAAAGTTGAAGCGTAAAGTTTCTCTTTGTTGCTTTAAATTCTTAAATGGCTTTACTCTTAGAGACTGTGACTCTATTTTATACAAATACTGAGATCTGTATATTAATGGCTCTATTTCTTAGGATAAAAATATTTTGTGTCATCTGTCAAGTTAATGATATTTATCTTAAATTTCTTATTTGAAATTTTAGTGACTATAGTCCAATTGAGGATGTAGGAATTAATTTTTTGGTGTTAAATTGTTGAATATTGCCAAAAGTGGGCTAATAACCACAGAACCCGTCATCTATGGAGGCAATATTCTTTGAGGAGTGAATGTGAATACTATATCTTTTCGTAAGAATTTATTTTTGTTGCTGAGTTTATCAGCTATAGCGGTTCTGGGTAGCGGCTTATCTGCTGATGCCCAAACAGCAGATAATACAAGCACTAAGCAGTTAAGCGAGTCTTCCGGAACTGAAGCGTTTCCTAATCAGGTAAGTCCTGAAGTAGAAAGTTTCTACCCACAAGCTTTTACTCCTACTCCGGTAGAATTCATCGGCGTAGAAAATCATTCAGCGCCAGTATCAGATATAAACCAGTCTCAGCAGCAGCCAACTAACATACAACAGGAAACTGCGAAGAGCGTGGTAACTCCTGTTCCAGGAACAACAGCAACTTCATCTGCGGCACTTGTTATAGATCCTCAAAAGACCCAGAATGCAGATGTCCAGGCTCAACCATCTACTTCTAAGGTGTCACAAGCAGATATTGACCCAGGCACAACAACCCGTGGTGGCTCAAGTTATATCGGAATAGCAGCAAATATTGGTCTGGGTGGGGACTCTGCTTTAGGCGACACCAATTTTATGGTTATCAGTAAAATAGGCTTGACAAATGCCATATCGGTGCGTCCATCGGCAGTGATAGGAGACAATACTGTCATTCTAGTTCCCGTCAGTTACGACTTTTCATTCAGGCAGTTATCAGATCCGTTTGCTGAACCGTTGCCTATTGCTCCTTATATTGGAGCAGGTGCAGCTATTGAAACAGGCGACGATACTGAGGTTGGCTTTCTTCTGACTGGTGGAATCGATGTGCCTATAACTCCTCAATTTACAGCAACAGCTGCTGTGAATGCGGCATTTCTCGATGAAACTGATATCGGTTTGTCGGTAGGAGTCGGTTACAACTTTAGTGGGCTTTTTGGCTTGTAAAAGAACATTCAAAGGGTGTTTATTAAGTAGAGACGCGCCATAGCACGTCTCTACTCCTAAGTTTTATTTCGGGCTAACTTTATCAATCGTCTTGATTTTGCCGTCGTCCCCAACTGTCCAAACATCGTAGATACCGACTACATCGCCGTTTTCGTCAACATCTACGTTGCCACTGGCTCCCTGGTAGTTAATATCTTTACCTTGTTGCAGTAACTTTAGTCCTTCGCAAACATCAGTCACTTCTGTGCCTGGGGCATTGGAAACTTCACGGATTTTGTTGGCTATGCCAACACCTGTATTTTCTTTAGCAGCTTGTGCTGCCAAAACTAGCAAGGCGGTGGCGTCCCAAGCTTGAGGAGCGAATTCTCCTGGTGAGCCTCCTTTTTTGGATTGCCAGAGTTTGGTGAGAGCCGCTAACGCTTTGCCGTTGGAACCTGGTACTGTACCGATAATTCCAGAGCCGATATATTTACCGTCATTGGTTTTGCCGACTTGTCCAGGAAACTCATCTGACTTCATTCCATCTGTTAGCATGACCTGCACACCCTGAAGCAAACCTTGCTGGTACGCTGCTTTTAGCAGCAGACTACCAGTTTCTACGTAAAAAACGCCTAGGACTGCATCCGGCTTACCAGCGAAAGCAGCAGATGCTTCACTTTCAAATGTGGTAGCTTTCGGGTCGTAGCGAACAGGATTGTTTTCGTTAGCAACAGTTCCCCCCAATTTTTTAAAAGCTTGCACAAATGCTTTTTCAAAACCCACACCATAGTCATTGTTTATGACGACGGTGGAAACTCTTTTATAACCTCTTTTATTAGCAAGTGTGGCTAATGCTGGTCCTTGGTAGCTATCAGGTGGAACAGTACGCGCCCAAAAGCCTTTAAATTTACCTTGTTTCGCCTGTTCTGTAAATACGGGGCTGGTGCTACCTGGAGAAATGAGCATGACTTTATTTTGAGCGGCAATTGAGACAGCCGCAGTGGAAACGCTGCTGGCAAAAGAGCCAACGACACCTGCAACCCTATCGACAGTTGCCAGTTTGGTCATACCGGCAGCACCACCTTTGGGGTCGGTTTGGTCGTCCACAGGCACAAGGGTCACAGGTTCGCCATTCACGCCACCGCAAGCGTTGACAGTTTCCACAAGGAAGGGAACGGCAGGTATCATCTGCTGTCCAATGGAAGCCAAGTCACCTGTTGCTGGTAGTAGGGAACCAATTTTTAGCCCTTTGGTGGTGGCACTTCCTCCATTACCAGGGGTGTTACTTGGGGCTGTATTGTCACAAGCTGCTGCCAGAAAACCAACTGCCAGGGTAGCCAAAGCCAGAGCAAAGGCAGCATTCATCTTTTGCATATATTCAGTTTCACTCCTCTTCTATTCAGGAGCCTAAAAGTAAGATTCAAATTTGACGACGAATTAACTTCTTTAATGGCTCCAGAAGATAAATAATAACATCCTCCCACAGGAGGAAAGCTACCTTTGCTACCTGCTCTTAAGAGCCTATGTTGCCTTTCTATTTTCTTAATTAACGGAGAAGGAGGGATTCGAACCCTCGGTACAGCCTTACGTACTGTACAACGGATTAGCAATCCGCCGCTTTCGACCACTCAGCCACCTCTCCACGGTCACGAAGATTAATGATAACAGACTCTAAAGTTCAATGTCAATAGTCATCTGTCATTTGCCATTCGTCATTCCTCAGGACAAATGACAAATGACGGCTTCTTCATAACACTTGCGAGCGCAACCATGCTACAGGCAAAGCACGTAACTTTTGCCACTGAGGAACGTAGGCACGTCGAGTGAACACATTGTAATCGTTGCGTTCAATGACGTTCAAAATTCGACTGTAATGCATCAGAGATGCCCACACAGGCAACCGGGCATCGGCAGATAGGTGGGAGATTCCCTTTTCAGCCTTGGCGTAAAATTGGCGTGCCCGTGCAATTTGAAAGCGCATTAGTGCCTGCCAGCGCTCATCTACGACTCCTTTAAACAGGTCTTGCTCTGTGTAGTTAAACCGTGCTAATTCTTCTTGGGGAATGTATATTCGCCCCCGCCTTGCATCCTCCCCCACGTCCCGCAGGATATTAGTAAGTTGATGGGCAATTCCCAAGGTAATTGCTTCTTCAGTGGGGATATACGGCTGTTGATGACGGTTCCACGGAGCTGTGTTTGTGGAGGTGTCAAGACCCATCACCGCTGTTGACATCAAACCTACTGTGCCAGCGACGCGGTAACAGTAGAGGTATAATTCCTCAAAGGTTTGGTAGCGACTGCGGTATAAGTCCATACGCTGACCTGCAATCATATCCCGAAAGGGTTGAATGTCTATCGGGAAACGTTGGATGGTATCCACCAAAGCTACATCAAAATTATCCAATGGATGTCCTGCAAAAATCGATTCTAGCTGCTGTTCCCACAGAGCCAAAGTTTCTGGCGTGGTGATAGCAGATGCGGGACCATCCACTAGTTCATCTGTACGGCGACACCAAGCATAAATTGCCCAAATATGTTTGCGCTTTGGCTTGTTAACCAACAAAGTGCCAATGTAAAAAGTCGTGGAATACTTGACTATAAGTTGGCGACAAAGTTTATAGGACTCGTCTACAGAGACCGGTGTTTTCATGCGTGGGGGAGAATCAGGCAGTTGCAGCATTCGTTGCAGGCTGAAGGGTTTGCGTTTGCAGGCTTTTTGTATTTGCCACCGGATGAGCTTCAGCAATCGCCGCAAACGGCGCGCTTGCTTTGCCCAATCGCCCTTGGCGCTGCGCTTCGCGCAATCGCGTAGCGCGTCCTACCGTCCAAACGCCTCTTCAGGCGTTTGCCTTGTTCCTTCGGAACGAGGGAGAGGTTTTCTTTCAGAAAGACCCTCAGCGGTATTACGGTCGTTCGCCCCTTGGGGCGCTGCGCTCCGCGCAATCGCCTGCGCTGTCAGCTTACCAGAAAGTACGGCACCTTCCATACTTCCTAAGTAGCGTTGCATGGTGTAACTCCCTGCCAGATAGAAGTTAGCAATTGGGGTCTGTTGCGAGGGACGGTACTGTTGACGACCAGGCGTTGCTTTGTAAACCGAGCGCGGCGTCTTGACGACATGATATTTTAGCAACTTTGCTGCATCGTCTCCACCAAAGTGGTCGGGAAACAGCTTTTCTAATTCGGCAAGAGTTGCCTGCAAAATTTCTTCATTACTTTTTGCAATCCAATATGCAGCCGGAGCTAGGACTAGTTCCAGCATTGAGCAGTCAGGGTTGGCGTATCCACGGCAGGTGTTGCTCATATCGGCATAAACACTGAGCAGGGGCGAGCGCGAAAATAGCAGGTGGTCAATCTTAGTGAGTTTACGGTCAAACCACAGTTGCAAGTTTATCACTGGCACCCCCTCCAAACCTTCCAACTTTTGGAAAAATTCAATTTGCTTCCAGGGTGCAGGTAGCAAAACCTTCATTGCGTCAACCGACATTGCCGAGACGTAGCCATCAGCCGTTAATACTTCATCTTCTGCTCCATTCAACCCCCGAATCACGAAATGCTTTACCGTGCCATCGTCATTCAGTACGATTTCTTTGAGGGGCGCATTCAACCGCACTTCTGAGCCGCGTGCGGTAATGTAATCCACTATTGGCTGGCACAGGCGTTCTGTGGGGGAACCATCCAGAAAAGCCATTTTTGAGCCGTTCTTTTCTTGAAGAAAGCGATTGAGAGCTGTCAGAAGAATTGTTGCCGAAATTTCATTGGGGTCTATGAAGTTCAGCGCCTTGGACATGGCGATAAAAACTTCCTTTTCTACTCGTGGAGGAATGTTTTGCTTTTTCATCCACTCCGACCAGGAGTATTGGTCCATCTCCTCTACGTATCTTTGCCCCAGAATCATCGCTGGTACCAAACCGATCCCAAAGCGAATTTTTTCCGCCCATGTGAGCATATCATTATTCCGCAGAATAGCTGTTATGCCATTCCAAGGCGCTGGCAAATTTGGAAAATCAAAGCGACTATAAGTCCCTGGATTATTGGGCTGGTTGAAGATCATGGAGTGTTCTTTCCACTGCAATCTGTCTTCAATGCCCAGTTCCTTAACGAGCTGCAACATATTGGGATATGCCCCAAAGAAGATGTGCAACCCAGTTTCATACCAGTCGCCGTCTTTGTCTTTCCAAGCTGCTACCAAACCCCCCAGTACGTCTCGGCTTTCCAAGACAATCGGAGTGTGACCTGCATCGGTGAGATATTTGGCGCAAGAAAGACCGGCTAAACCTGCTCCCGCGATCGCTACACGCATTTAACCTTACTGCTCTTCAATATTTCTTAATCGTTTTATCGTTTTCATTATACTTTGCAATCCGTTACATTTAGCAGTCTCAGGGTGATCGGTTTTTCTGAAGTGGTGGCTACAGGTTTTTTCTGGAGTTGGGAAGCCAGCGCGCTATCGCGGGTTTCCCAACTTGTAGACGCCCGGAGGGCGGTGAGACAGCGCTATGCAGGAGGTGAGACCAGTACCGCAGTTTCTTAGGTCGGGCTAACCCTCCAAGAGAACTACTCGCTGCAGGAGAGAAGTTGCAAGGAGGGTTTCCTCCTTTGCAAACTAAGCCCGAAGGGCACGCTGCGCGAACGGAAGGGTTTCCTGACCCAGGCAACTGGCGTTGGCGCAGCCTCTGGGGAGGAGATACCCGTAAGCGCAGAGCGCACACTACGTGTTGGCGCAGCCTGTCCTCCGGACTTACGCCGTCAGGCGTGGCGTCAGCCATAGGGGTTAGCCCGCTATCGGGCGCGACTGCGTCCTCCTGCGTGTATAAGCTTTGCATCAGTCTCAGGGTTCAGTCAAATCATCACTCAAGAAACCAGGTTAAAGAAATTCTGGTTTCTTGAAACGTTCAATTTTATGATTGGCAGACTAGCAGGTTTACGGGCAAAAGTGAGGACACATTTGCCTTGAGTACTGTTATCAGTCGGTTGAAAATATCTGCTTTTACAAGGCTGAGTCGAGCTTTTATGAACGCAAAGTTTTCAGAAGAATGAATAGTAGTCTTTAGTACTCCAAAAGACACTTTTTGAAGTTTTCAAGACAGTGATAATTTATCTTATCCGCCTGCCAATACAGAGATTTGGCAATTATTCCTACTCAAAATCTCTCCGAAAAAGTCAGTGTTTGTGATGATATTTAGAATCTATAGAAGGGTTCTGTTACTAAAATCAAGGTTTCAAAGATTTATCATCCTTGTAAATTCCATAAAATGTGTTGATTTGTTTATGGACGGTTTCCTGTAAGAGTGCCTTGGCTGTGTCTAAAGTAGCTCTCCCTCTTGAGAGATATTTTAATTTATTGTATATTTTTTTACTACAAAATGCTTTTTTTTACATAAAGTAAGGTAATTAAATACCTAAATAGTCGATTTCTCAAAGATTATAGTGATTTTCCTTTGAAAATAATTTTATAGCCTTGGTAAAGACTGCTATTTAATTATCAGTATATTTTACTCCATCTAAATAAAATATATGTATAAATTTATACTTAAATACTGCATATTTTACTGTTGTTGATTAGGCAAAATTTGAATACTTATTCTGCCTAATTTCAGCCGATTTATAAAAAAAATAAATTAAAAAGTGAGTAAAAATTGAAAATAACATCTAAAACTTTTATTTGCTTGTTTAGCAGCAACAGGATAATATGTAACCTGCTGGGGATCACTCAGAAATTTACTCCTAACTATGCATATAATCTTCCTTATGGAAGATTATATGGTGCGATTTAGTTGTTGAGAAATTTTAATTATCAAGGAAAGGTTTGCACCTTATAAAAGGTGTTGGTTACCTGAAACTAACTGAATCATGATATTATTTGGAATACTTTGGGTTACATCCTGGGTTGGTTCATTTTTGTCGTTGAACCAAAACTTGCCACCAAGTTTTACTTCAAAGATTGCTCCAACAAAAGTGTCATCCAATTTAGGCAAACTGGCAAGTAAACCTCGTTCATTTGTTGTGTATAACAAGCAGCAGGTAAATGTTTGGAGTGTGACGCTGCCTACAAGGTTTTTCCGACCAGATTGGAGAGATAAAAAATCAAAACCAACCCTAGTTAAACCATCTAATCCAGCGGTGAAGAGAGTTAAGAGTAGCAAAAATCAATTTTGCGGTCTTCTGCGAGACACTCGAGCTTACCAGCCTACCATCAAAACCGCAAGCATATTATCACCTCCCAGCTTCGTAGAAACGAGTTTTACGAACCGAGACTTTCTCCCAAACCAAATATTACTTTCGCCCGTATATGCCCAGAAGCTTTCTTCCAGAAAGCTTCTCCCTGAAGCGGAGCTTCGGGACAAGCAGCCAGAGCTTGGTTGGGGTATAGGGCATGCTCTGCGATCGCTGCAAAATTTCTTCCGCTTCTCCAATCCTGTCGGACAAAGTTTTGGTTCTGCTTCCTTGCCAGTGGTAGTTGTTCACAGGGCTGAAAATAACTATGAAGTATGGGTCAATAACCGTGTCATTGCCAATTTACCTAATAAAGAGCAAGCCCGTTTGATGCAGCAAGGCTTGACACGGCTCATAAAGTCATCCAACTTTGATGCTTCTCGATTAAGACCCGCCTTAGTTGACGGAATACCAGCGTTGATGGCAGGTAATCGCTTCTTATTTGGGATTCAAAAAGGAGTGTCTCAAAGATTCCATCGTAGTGGCGACTTGTTAGCAATTGAATGGATCAATAACTTGCGCCAAGCTTTACAAGTACCCACGTTATCACTCGTGGAAGGTCAACAACAGATGTATGGCTTGACACCTTCCAAAAAGAAAATGACTGGTTTAGCTTCTTGGTATGGTCCCTATTTTCATGGTCGTTTAACCGCAAACGGTGAAATATTCAACCAAAATGAACTGACAGTTGCCCATAAAACCCTGCCGTTTAATACATACTTGCAGGTCACTAATTTAAAAACTGGCAAAGCAGTCATTGTGCGAGTCAACGACCGGGGTCCATATATCCCACCTAGAAGTCTAGATTTATCAAGGGTAGCAGCTCGTTGTATCAATAGTGAAATAGCTGGTGTCGTGCCATATAAAGCGGTCATTTTGCAGACTAGCGAACCTAAAATGACCTTGAAAAGCTCAAGTACCATCAAAAATCAGAAACCTCCCAGGAAACTCGCAGTTATCTCAGAGTTTTGATGTTAATTATCAGTCAGTATGGGGGTACAGGGGCACGGCAACCGTGACGCCCATTTGGGTGTGGGGTTGAAGGAAACCCCACATTCACTTAATTTGCACAAGAAGATTTTAGTGTTTCTACACGCATAGGCGCAGCCTCACCGGAGGAGATACCCGTAAGCGCAGAGCGCACACTACGTGTTGGCGCAGCCTCTCCGCAGGACTTACGCCGTCAGGCGTGGCGTCAGCCATAGGGAGGTTCCCTCGAGTGTGCAAACTGCCGTCGAGGCTTTAGCCTGCGGGCTTATCTGAACCGTATTGCTTTATAGACTTGTCAGTATCTGGCGCTTGAATTCTTCTTGATCAGTAAATTTTTTAAAAATTCTATCCACCTTAGTTAGCTCAAACAACATTCTAACTTGGTCGTTTACTGAGCATACATAAAGCTTACATCCGGCATTGCGAACGATTTTCACTGCTGATACTAAAGCACCTAAACCGGAACTATCAATAAACTTTACATCTTGAAGGTCAATCAACACAATATCGGTTCCGGTAGTTACAAGATCGTTAACTTCGCGACGGAGTTCATGACCTCTAATACCATCTAAAATACCAAAGGGTTTTAGTATTTTGACAACAGGACTCATAGGTTTAGTATCCCGCACTTACTTTTAGATAATAATTTAACTTGAAATTTTTGCCGTTCTAAAAAGTTCATTATAGTCATAAAAAATTTTAGTTAACTACCGTAAATTCACTGTTGAATCAGCAGAACTCTTCTTGGCTTTGCAAAACTTATCAGTGAAATTACGCTATTGTTTTAAGCAAACTATTGCCATTAATTGTAATAAGTTTATTTGCCTTTTGATAGAGACTTCAGCTGAGGATAAAAATCAAGGATGAAAGCACCATTACCTGATAACGAAGCACAAAGAATTGCGGCGCTTTTACAGTATAAAATCCTCGATACTCCAGCTGAAGCCGCCTTTGACGACCTTACCCGGTTAGCTGCGTATATTTGTGGGACTCCCATTGCGTTAATTAGCTTAGTTGATGACAAGCGCCAGTGGTTTAAATCAAAAGTTGGTTTAGATGCGCTACAAACACCCCGCGATGCTGCATTCTGCGCCCATACCATCCTACAAAAAGAAGTTTTTATTGTTCCTGATGCAACCACTGACGAACGGTTCGCCACAAACCCACTCGTCACCTCTGACCCCAATGCCCGGTTTTATGCTGGTGTCCCCCTAACTAATCCTGAGGGACACGCATTGGGAACGCTTTGCGTGATTGACCATGTACCACGAGAACTTACTCCAGAACAGGTGGAAGCATTACGAATCTTAGGTCGCCAAGTCATCAAGCAACTGGAACTGCGGCGCAATTTAGCAAGTTTAGAACTTGGATCTAGTCAACGCAGACAGACACACAACAGAAGTAGCCACTTCTTCAAAAGGGTTGCAGGAGGGTTTGGGTTAGCGTCAGCAATTTTAGTTTTGATTGGCGTGTTTTCGTATCAACAGACACAAAAGTTTATTGATACTAGCTATCAACTGATAAAAACTGAAGAGAAAATAAACCACCTGGGAGAACTGCTGTCTCTCATGAAGGATGCTGAAACTGGGCAACGCGGTTACTTGCTGACAGGAGACGAAGGTTATCTAGACCCGTATAAAGTAGCACTAGCAAACCTAGATAAAAAAATTGAAGCATTGAGGAGTTTAACAACCGATAATCCCAAGCAACAAAAGCGACTCAAAACCATTGAATATTTGGTAACGGCAAAACTAGCTATAGTGAAGCAACTTATCGACACGCGCCAAGTTCAGGGATATGAGGCAGCACTATCGCTGAACCGAACAAATATGGGAAAGAACCTCATGGATGAGCTTCGCAAGGTCAACCATGAGATGGAAAGCGAAGAGAGGAAGCTGCTTCAAGAGCAGTCTCAAGCAGTAGAAGCTAGTGGGCGCAAAACGATTGAAACTGTGCTTATTGGCATCAGACTGAGTTTTGCCATTCTTGCTGTAGTCTACTACTTCATCTACCGTGAGATAACTGAGCGCAAGAGGACAGAGGAATCACTGCATACAGAACGCAATTTTATCTCAGCAGTTCTAAATACAGCCGGCGCTTTGGTCGTTGTTTTAAATCCGCAAGGGCAAATTATTCGCTTCAATCAAGCCTGCGAAGAAACAACGGCTTACTCATTCGATGAGGTGAGGGGTAGGTATTTTTGGGATTTGTTTCTGATTCCTGAAGAGGTGGAGCCGGTTAAAGCAATTTTCGAGCAGCTACGAGATAGTCAATTGTTGAAGGAGTACGAAAACTACTGGGTCACTAAGGATGGCAATAGACGGCTGATTGCATGGTCAAACACTGTCATGCAAGACCATAAGGGCACGGTTGAATACATTATCGGCACTGGCATTGACATCACAGAACGCAAGCAGGCAGAAGACGCATTGCAAGAAAGCAAGCAGTTTGCCGAGAGTGTTACGGAAAACTCGACCAGCATTATCTATGTGTTCGACTTGGAAACGATGACCAATGCCTATTGCAACAAAGAGTTTGCAGAATTTCTTGGCTATGGGTTAGCGCAAATCCAACAAATAGGCGCAAACTTTCTGCCTTCTATTGTTCATCCTGACGATTTGCCATACATGATGGTGCATCTTGAACAGTTCAAGAACGTCAAGGACGGTGAGGTTGTCGAGTTCGAGCAACGGGTAAAGCATGTGTCAGGTGAGTGGCGGTGGCTTTGGCATCGCGAAACTGTTTTCAAGTGCAAATCTGATGGTTCGCCGTATCAAATCATGGGAACCGCACAGGATATCACCGAACGAAAGCACTCTGAGAAGGCGCTCAAAGAGAGTGAGGAGCGGTTTCGCTCAATGGCAGACAGCGCACCTGTGCTTCTGTGGATGACCGACGCTGACGGCTTATGTTCCTATGTGAACCAGCCGTGGCTGCGCTTCACAGGTCGGACGCTGGAGCAGGAGTTAGGCTTTGGTTGGGCGGAGGGTGTGCCTGCTGATGATTGGGAGCGCTGGAGGTTCATCTTCCGGCAGGCTTTTGCAGCGCGTGAGTCTGTGTGGATGGAGCACCGCCTGCGGCATCACACTGGCGAGTATCGGTGGATTTTGGTGTCAGGAACGCCACGCTACACAGGGAATAAGTTTGCCGGTTACATTGGCTCCTGTGTGGATATTACTGATCGTAAACGAGCCGAATGGCATCTGACTGCACAATATGCTGTAACCAGCGTGTTAGCAGAGTCTGCGACAATTAGCGAAGCCACGCCCCAAATCTTGCAAGCTATTTGTGAGCATTTGACATGGGATTTGGGTGAAATTTGGATAGTGGAGCAGCCAGCAAATGTTCTACGCTGTCTCGACATTTGGCAAAGAGCATCTCTTGAGCTACAAGAGTTTGAAGCACTCACTAGGCAAACCACGTTTGAACGTGGAGTTGGACTGCCAGGTCGTGTATGGAGTGATAATCAACCTGTTTGGATTAATGATGTTGTTGAGGATGGAATCTTCTTGCGAACTAAAATCGCCGCTCAAGCAGGATTGCACACAGCATTTGGTTTTCCTGTTCGTAGTGGTAACACAATCCTTGGCGTCATGACTTTCTTTAAACAGGAAATCCAGCAAGTTGATAGAGATTTGCTGATGATTATGACTTCTCTTGGAGACCAGGTGGGTCAGTTTATCCAGCGCAAGCAGGCAGAGGAAGAACTCAATCGCCAAAACTTGCGATCGCAACTGTTTACTGAAATCACCCTCAAGATACGCCAATCCTTACAAATCGAAGAAATTCTCCAAACCACGGTTTGTGAAGTCCAAAAAATTCTCAACAGCGATCGCGTCCTTATCTATCAGCCTTTACCTGATGGGTCGGGAAGCTTCACCGAAGCTGTGAATTCTGACTGTGTCAGCATCAAAGAGCAAAGCATCACCGACTCTTACTTTCAAGCGGAATATTTGCAACAGTACTGTTTGCAGCAGTACCGTCAGGGACGAATGTCAGCACTGGCTGACCTGGATATGATGGAATTGCAACAAAACTATGTGGAATTATTGCAACAGTTGGAGGTCAAGCAAAATTTCGTCGTGCCTATTGTTGTCAAAGAAGAACTATGTGGTTTGCTGATTGTCCATAAATGTTGCAGTTGTTCACGCCCATGGTCTAGCTTTGAAATTTATCTTTTGCGGCAAATTGCCGACCAAGTAGGCATTGCCTTAGCTCATGCTCAACTACTAGAAGCGGAAACTCGTCAGCGACAAGAACTTGAAGTTGCCCGCCGTCAAGCTGAGTTAGCATCTCTTGCCAAAAGTGCCTTCTTGGCTAACATGAGTCATGAAATCCGCACCCCCATGAATGCCGTGTTGGGGATGACCGGATTGATGTTAGAAACTCCCCTCAACCCAGAGCAGAAAGATTTTGTGGAGACAATTCGCATTAGTGGAGATGCTCTGTTAAGTTTGATTAACGAGATTTTGGATTTATCAAAACTAGAGGCAGGGGAGATGGCTCTAGAAACTCTAGATTTTGACCTGTCCACCTGTATAGAAGAGGTGTTGGAATTACTTGCTCCTGTTGCACATAACAAAGGTTTGGAAATTGCAGCTTTAATCTATCCCAACGTCCCCACTCACCTTCAAGGAGATGTCAGCCGATTACGACAAATTCTCATGAACCTGCTAGGCAACGCTATCAAATTTACTAGCGCTGGGGAAGTCGTGGTGCGGGCAGAATTGCGAACACAAACTGCTAAGGAAGCTACCATTCTCTTAAGCATAATCGATACGGGTATTGGCATTGCTCCTGTTGACCAACGCAATCTTTTTACGCCTTTTACCCAAGTGGACGCTTCCACCACCCGCAAGTATGGCGGTACAGGCTTAGGATTAGCCATTTGCAAGCAACTTGTCGCTTTGATGGGAGGAGAAATTGGGGTCGAAAGTCAAATAGGGCAAGGGTCTAAGTTTTGGTTTGAAATTCCTTTCGCTCTTGCACTCCAGCCTGTTTCTTCAGCACACGATTGCAGCATTTTGACCCATCGACGCGTTTTAGTGGTGGATGACAACGCTACCAATCGCAAAATTGTTTACCATCAAGCTACACGCTGGGGAATGCAGGTAGATGAGGCTTCTTGTGCTGCTGATGCCCTCGTCGCTATTCAGCAGGCTGTCGAGCAGAAAATGCCCTATGATATCGCCTTAATTGATATGCAAATGCCGCAAATAGATGGCATAACTTTGGGAGAACAAATTAAGGGAAATTCTGCTATTTCTAATATCCCGTTGATTATGCTGACCTCTACTAATCGACGGGATGAAGTGCAACGGGCATTAGAAATAGGATTTGCTGCTTATCTGGTCAAACCTGTTAAGGCATCCCGGCTACTCGATATCATCATGAATATCTTAGGAAACAAATCTGAACTAGATAATTCCAACACTTCAGGTATCAAAAAGCTGTCACATTCCCAACCTCTTCAACATAGTGCTGAGTCTCCTAAATCCAAATTAAGAATTCTACTAGCTGAGGATAATTTGGTGAATCAGAAAGTAGCTCTTAAGCAGCTCAAGAGCCTGGGTTACACTGCTGATGTCGCTGGCAATGGTAAAGAAGTTTTAGAACTCTTGGAGAAAATTCCTTACGACTTGATTTTTATGGATTGCCAAATGCCGATTCTTGATGGTTTGGAAACAACAAGAGAAATTCATCGTCGGCAAGAAAGCTTTTTTGCTAGTGGTCGTCGCCCTGTGGTCATTGCTATGACAGCAAATGCTATGAAACAAGACGAACAAATGTGTTTGGATGCGGGCATGGATGATTATCAGAGCAAGCCAATAAACAAAGAGAAATTGGCAGCGGTGTTAGAGCATTGGAGCCAAATCATACAAATAAAACAGGAGGCAATTGTGTCTGAACAGACAGTTTCTTCTACAAAGGTCGATTTATCAGACATCCCCATTGATTGGGAACAGTTACACCAAATATCAGAAAACAATCTGGAATTTGAATTGGAACTCTTGCAAATGTTTGTTGAGGATAGCAAGTTGCATTTAGAGGCAACAAAAGAGGCGATCGCTTCTAATGACTTTCAACAATTTGCCAAAGAGGCACATCACTTTAAAGGGATGAGTGGCAATTTAGGAGCTACAACCATGTACTTAGCTGCGGAAGAACTAGAACAACTGGCTCGTAATCAAGAGCGTAGAGGGACTACTCACTTAATCTGGGAGTTAGAAGAGTCTATTAACCGCATCCAAGCCTTTTTAAGAAGTCAAAAATAAATCATGCTTAATAAAATTTACTCATAAATAAACAATAACGATTATCTGCTATGCGCTCATATCTTAACTCGTCTGCAATTGCTGACATAATTTTCAAACCTCTCCCCCGATCTTCTTCATTGTCTGCGAATTCAACTGTCTGTTGCAATTTCTGCTCCAAGTCGAAGGGTTCACCATAAGACAAAATACGAATTTCTATTTTTTCATTTGACCGCACAGCTTCTATTTCAATAGGAGTATCAAGTGGTAAATTTTTGTGAGCATGTTCAACAATATTTGTAAATCCTTCTATAAGGAGTGTTTGACATAGCCACAAAATCTTTTTGTCAGGTAGAGGTGGTTGATTCAATTGGTCGAACCATGACAAAACTTGAGATAACATAGTAAGGTCTGTATTTACCTTGAGAAAGATTTTAATATTCACTTCTTAAACTACGAGAAATTCTCATTAGAGTAATACTTATTAGTTATACTGTAGGAATTTATTTTTATGTTTAAGGTGCTAATTATTGATGATGATCCTATTTTACGGACAGTCTTGAAAAGAACCCTCCAAAACCAGGGTTATGATGTGACTGTAACAAGCAATGGTGAGGAAGGAATTGCTATAGCACAACAGGAGCGTCCGGCTTTGATTATCTGTGACTGGATGATGTCGCAGTTAGATGGATTGGAAGTCTGTCGTCGCATTAAGGCAGAGCCAGAGTTAGCAACGACTTTTTTTATTTTACTGACTGCTAAGGGAGCTGCTCCAGGAGAAGAAGAAGATAGAGTCAGAGGACTTGACGCTGGAGCAGATGAGTTTATCTCCAAGCCCATTGAGATGAATGAATTAAAGGCACGGGTACGAGCAGGGCTAAGGATATATCGCCTTAATCAGGATTTACAAAACCAAAAGCAAGCTTTGGAGGTTCTCAACCAAGATTTGCAAACCCAAAAACAAATTTTGGAAGCTGAATTGGTTGAGGCTGCTGATTATGTGCGATCGCTTCTCCCTTCTCCTCTTGTGGGAGCAGTCAGCACAGAAGCACTGTTTCTTCCCTCTGTCCAGCTTGGCGGTGATTGCTTCGACTATTACTGGATAGATGATGAGAACTTAGCAATATATTTGTTGGATGTCTCAGGGCATGGAGTTGGTTCAGCGCTACTTTCTGTGTCGATCTTGAATGTACTGCGATCGCAATCCCTGCCCAAGACTGACTTTTGTCAACCCAGTGAAGTCTTGAGGGCACTCAATCAAGCTTTCCAGATGAGTAACCACAGTGATAAATACTTTACCATCTGGTACGGGGTGTATAACCATTCTAAACGTCAACTCGTTTACGCCAATGCCGGACATCCACCTGCTGTCCTGCTCTCTAGTACATCTGCCACAAACATCCAGGTTATACAGCTTGATTCTCTAGATTTGCCTATTGGCTTTTTGCCCGATGTTGATTTTGACCAAAGTGCCATTGAAATTGAAGGAAACAGCACTTTATACATCTTTAGTGATGGTGCTTACGAAATTTCTCAGTCAGATGACAATATTTGGGGTTTGAATGCTTTTATTGATGTGTTGCTATCCACCAAGACAAATACCTATCAACTCAAGCAAGTCTTAACAGAGATTATGTCCATAAATGCCAAAGCATCTTTGGATGATGATTTGTCATTGCTAAAAGTTAATTTTTGAACTGTAACGACAAAGCACGAACCATTGACACCTCTATACTCTTAAGAATATACACATAGGATCTTTGCCTGATTGGGTTTGAGAGTTAACATTCAAGCTATGTGATGGACATTTGATTTGTACGTTACCCGAGAAAGTTATCGTTTATGAATATCTTTCTTGATTAGGTATTAGTAGATACATTAATTGTGCCGTTTGTTTTACTGACACAATCATCTCTTTGAGTCTCGCTGTCTGTATTTCCTTAATTTTTAGAAAAGTTTTCCTGAAATCTTCAGGGAAAATATGTAAAAGAAGTTAAGGAGGCGCGAATCGATTTCTGGAGATTATATTACTTATATTCATACATATTACATAATCTTACAGCGGTTTTCAAATCAATGAACCACATCTGCACTCATTTCAATCCCTGTAGAGACGCGCCATGGCGCGTCTCTACAATGTGGTCTATTTACCCGAAAATTGCTGTAATATATCAATTCTAAAAATAATGTAAAAAAAATTAACAAAAATGGCAACGTTATTTGTCTGCCATAAATTCTCTTGTTATATAATACTGAAAAAAACTATATTAAAAAGGATATTAAAGCTGTGCGTGATGATTTACAAGGATTGGAGATTAGTCAAAAAGAACTGCAAAAATTGACTAATTTACCTGTTAATGATGAACTTATAATTCTTCTTGCTCCTATTAAAAGAGGCTTTAGTCAATTTATAGAACAAGCCAAAGGTTCAGAGGGCGCTACCGTGGTTTTCATTGGAGTTACTATACTAGTTTTTACTCATGTTATATTTGATGTCATGATTAGACTATTTGCCGACTGGGTAACTATACCATCCTGGATACTATTAATAATATTTAGTCTTTCTGTTGGAACTGTTACACAAATCCTATTATATTTTTTTTGGAAGCAAAGAAATAGGACTGTCCAAAAAAATATGACACATTCGCTGAAAATCCTCTTAAATGATGTTGATAGATATAATGCCGTTATCAAAGCAATAGATATCAATGACCAAATAGAAGCAGCTGGCAATCCAGAAGTGAGTTTAAAGGAAAGAAAGAAAGTTCTAGAAGCACTAAAACTGACAAAAAATGATTTAGTTCGGGCATTGAAAACAGAAAAAATTTTGAGAGAAAATAAAAATTTTATTATTAGTAAATCTGAATTATTTGCTCATAATTTAGCAACACTAACAGCAATGCAAGTTAGCGAACAGGCTAGTGAACATGGACGATTGCTCAATGAAGCATTGGAGATTGCATTAGATGTGCAACAGGAAATGAGAAGTTTACAAAGTCAGGGATAGTGGCAACGGATGAGTTATTTGTGGGATAATTAAATAACTCATCCCCTACATCCGCCATAAAATCTGTTGCTAGTCTGAGCGCGAAATTCTGTGTTCTTGCAAAAAAGCTTTCACAGTTTGGTTAAAAGCCTCAGGCTGCGTCAAAAAGGGCCAATGATTGCCGGGAACTTGGCAAATGCGTAAATTTTTTAGATAGGTTTTGTAAGGTTGGAGTTGCCAATCTTTGAGGTTTACGCCTTTTTCTGGCTGTACAAACAAGGAAGGGATATGAATTGGGGCTGTAAAACCAGGAACCTGCATCACTTCCTCAAAAATCCCATCGCGGGCTGGGATGGTAAATTTACTACCCCAACTCCCATCAGGTTTTTGTTCAAGACCTGCGTGAAAGACATGCTGCTGTAAGGGGCTCCATCCTTGATATTGGTTTAACTGACGTGCTTGCTGTTCGGCTTCCTCGTAACTGGCAAATGGACCCATGCTTTTAAGAAAAGGCAAGACGCGGTACAAGAAGGGAAAAGTGACCTTGAAAAAGCTGGGGATTTTCCAAATAAAAATTGGATCGACCAAAACCATACTCCGCAAACGTTGTGGATTCACCCTTGCCCAGATGACAGCTAATTTACCTGTCCAAGAGTGAGCTACAACATGAGCCGCCGACCATCCTAGGCTATCCATCAGTGCTTCTAAATCCGCGATCGCACTCTCAAAACTATAGTCCTTTTCAGGCTTCGCACTCTCACCATGACCGCGCATATCTGGCGCAATTATATGATAGTCTGGCGCTAAGTTATCTCCTAAGCTAGACCAAACTAGGGCATGGTCAGCTAAACCGTGTAACAGCAGCAACGGTTCTTGACCTTGGTTCCACTCTAAATAAGACAGTTTGATGTCAGGCTTCGATAAAGTTTGACGTACAGGCATTATTACAGATTCACCCGTGGAGAGATAGCTTCCATAGAGATGATACTGCGAAAAAACGCCCGCACCCTGGAAGGGTGTCGGCGTTTTGGATACGCCCAATCGCTGCAATGAAGGGCAATTTCACGCTATAAAAAAATAATGAGGATACGTAAAAAACGCAACGCCCTGCGCCAATCACTGGCAGTATTCCGCTACAGTGGACGGGCTGTAAACTTGGTGTGGACTACTAGCCACACTCTTACTATTATTCTTGCCACTTTAACTTTAGTGGCTGGTCTTTTACCGGCTGCGCTCGCCTATATCGCTAAATTAATCGTTGATGCGGTAGTTCTGGCTTCTCAAAGTAACCCATATAATAGCGATTTTGTCAATAGCCATCGTGCTTTAATATATGTCGGATTAGAGGCAGTTGCCGTAGCTTTGCTAGCAGGTAGTCAGCGGGGACTCACTGTTTGTCAGTCCTTATTGCGAATGCTACTTGGTCAGCGGGTAAATGTTCTCATCCTAGAAAAGGCGCTGACACTGGATCTCACTCAATTTGAGGACTCTGAATTCTACGACAAATTGACCAATGCACGGCGAGAAGCATCAATTCGTCCTTTGTCTCTAGTAACCCGCACCTTTGGCTTAGTGCAAAGCGCCTTGTCACTGGTGACTTACGGCTTTTTGCTGGTGAAATTTTCAATTTGGGCAGTGGTAATGCTCGTCCTAGCAGCTATGCCTGCATTCTTTGCCGAAACGAAGTTTGCGGGGGAAGCGTTTCGCCTGTTTAGCTGGCGTGCGCCGGAAAGCCGCCAGCAGCATTACCTGGAAACTTTGCTTGCTAGAGAAGACTTTGCCAAGGAAGTGAAACTCTACCAGCTAGGGGATATGCTACTGGGACGTTACCACAACCTGTTCAATAGACTTTACGGCGAAGACCGCGAGTTAACGCTGCGGCGCGGACTGTCGGGTTATTTGCTGAGTTTGCTGAGTACCTCAGCCTTTTACGTGGCTTATGCCTGGATTGTGGTAGAGACGGTTGCTGGTAGAATTTCCTTGGGTGACATGACGATGTATCTTACCGTGTTCCGCCAAGGACAATCTACATTTTCCGGTGTCCTGACTTCCATCGGGGGAATGTATGAGGATAACTTGTATCTTTCTAATCTTTATGAGTTCCTAGAAGAAGAAGTGCCAAAGCCAAGGGGTAAAGCTACCAAAGGTTTAAAACCTAAAGACGGAATTCGTTTTGAGAACGTATCATTCACTTATCCGGGAAGTTTGCAACCTGCATTAAACAACATTTCCCTGCATTTGAAACCTGGAGAGAAACTAGCCATTGTGGGCGAAAATGGTTCCGGTAAGACTACGCTCATCAAGCTGCTGACTCGACTTTATACCCCAGACTCCGGACGCATCTTACTAGATGGCTTGGATTTGCAAGAATGGGATATTGATGTGCTGCGGCGGCGCATTGGGGTGATTTTTCAGAACTTTGTCCGCTACCAGTTCACCGTTGGTGAGAATATCGGTGTGGGGGATGTGAACCACGTTGAAGACAAAGCCCAATGGAAAACTGCGGCTGAAAAAGGCATGGCGCTTCCTTTTATTGAACATTTGCCCGAAAACTTTCAGACTCAGCTTGGTAAATGGTTCAAGGGTGGACAGGAACTTTCTGGGGGTCAGTGGCAGAAAATCGCTCTTGCCCGTGCTTTCATGAGAACTAATGCAGATATTCTGGTTTTGGATGAACCTACATCAGCAATGGACCCCCAAGCGGAATTTGACATTTTCAATCACTTTCGCGCCCTGACACAAAATCAGATGGTATTTCTCATTTCCCATCGTTTCTCTACAGTACGGATGGCTAACAAAATTGTGGTCATTGAAGCTGGGGAAGTTGTGGAACAGGGAACTCATGAGGAGTTATTGCAAGCAGGAGGGCGTTATGCGACGCTGTTTTCATTACAAGCAGCAGGGTATCAGTAGAGATGAGGGAGTGGTTAGTAGTTAGTAGTTAGTGGTAATTTTTAACAATTACCAACTACCAACTACCAACTATCAACTATCAACTATCAACTAACTTATGAAATTCATATTTGACCCACCGATTTCTGTGAAAATCCAAAAAATGAAGGAACGGGTACGGTGGCGACATCCGAGTATTGTCCAACGGAGGATTGACCAAACCAGCATGGTTATAGATGATGGCAACTCGGATAATCCAGAATTCTCCTTCATGGTTATAGGTGATAGTGGCACTACGGAACATCACGGACACCACCCCCAACGGCAAATTGCTGAATTGATGCTTGCTCACCACGAGGAGTGCCGTTTTGTCGTCCACACCGGCGATGTGATTTATGTGGTGGGTTCTCATGAGTATTATCCGACCAACTTTATTGAACCTTACCGTGAGTTTCTTGTGGGTGGCGAAAACCCCAAACGCATTTCCTACGAGCGCATGGTGTTTAACTTGCCAATTCTGCCAGTGCCTGGTAATCATGATTACTATGATGTACCGTTGATGTACCGTTTGCTCGCGGGAACCACGCTGCCACTGCGCCGTTTCTTCCGCTACAAAGATATCGAGATTGGCTGGCATGGATCTTACCAGGGTGACGCCTATGCACGAGCGTTTCTTGACTACATGGCTGTCATCGCTCCTAGTAAACAGTTAGAACATCACCTAGACAACCATTATACTGCTAAGACAGATAGAGGACGCTGTTTGCGTTATGAACCCGGACGTTTCACCCGCTTACCCAACCGCTATTACACTTTCCGTTACGGTGGGATTGACTTTTTCGCCCTCGACTCCAATACCTTTAATGCACCATTACCGCTTCCTGCGACGAAAGAAGGAGAAGACGAACGTCGCGAATTGGTTCATCGTCGGCATGAAATAGAACAAGAGGAGATGCAAATTCTGGAAGTATGCGATCGCCTCAACCCTGATATTGCCGAAGAAGCTGAACAACTCGACGCCCTCAAAGCTAAGTTATACCAAATTGACGAGGTAAAAATCGATATTGAAAAACAGCTTGAATCCCATGAAGCGCCAGCTGTAGACTTTGAACAACTTAATTGGCTCAAGCAAAGACTCATCGAATCTTGGAATACCGAGCAAGTACGCGGACGTATTATTTATTTCCATCATCCTCCTTACGTTACCGAGGCGACCAAGTGGTATCAAGCGCAAACATTGGCAGTTCGCCGCCGTCTGCGTTGGGTCTTGGATGAAGTCGCAGACACCCTTGGTTCCCTCACTCAGGGGCGTCCAATGGTCGATTTGATTTTGAATGGTCACGCGCACTGTCTAGAACATCTCCGTACTGTAGACACTGGACACGCTGACTCGTTTATCAACTGCATTATCTCTGGTGGTAGCGGTCATTACCCCCGTCGTCAGCGAAAGGAGGGATCAGAATTGATGGAGACTTTTGAGGATATTCCACGTAGTCCTAGCCGTAAAGTTGCTGATTCATTACTTTTTTTTGGTCGCAATGGATACGATGAGCAAAAGCGTCTTCCCTACTCATTTGTGCGAATTGATGTTCAAGACGGTCTCCCACCTAAGTTTATTGTGAGACCGTTTGTCACCGAACGCTTTCAGGGACAGTGGTGCGATCTCCAGCTAGAACCATTTGTGATTTAACGTGCAGAGTGCTGAGTGATATAAAGTTGATGAACCGTAAACAAAAATATAACTTTTTACATCTCGCCGCAATTGTCCTAGTGATGCTGTACTACTTGCTACTTAACCCTGGTACAGCAAGCGCAGCTTCTCCATCTTCCACTGTTTACGAACAACGACTGATTCATAATCCAGATGGTATTGGTAAATTTTACATGGGTCGAGAAATAGCCAAAGTCATGGGTCACACAGGAGCATTGTGGCTAGAACGACCAAGTCGAGAGGCTGAAGAACAACCAAGCAAGGTGATGAACGCCCTTAATTTCAATCCTAACGATGTTGTTGCGGATATCGGCGCTGGTACGGGATACATGAGCTTTCGCATTGCTCCCCTACTACCAGCAGGAAAAGTATTGGCTGTGGATATTCAGCCAGAAATGTTAGATATTATTGAGTTTTTGAACAAAGAGAACAATATCACCAATGTTGAGCCTATTTTGGCAACTTTGACTAATCCCAATTTACCACCAGAAAGTGTTGACTTGGCTTTGATGGTGGATGCGTATCACGAATTTGAGTATCCACGAGAGGTGATGAAAGGGATTTTTCGGGCGCTTAAACCAGGTGCTAGGGTAGTGCTGGTTGAATACCGGGGTGAAAATCCCTTTATTATGATTAAAGCTCTACACAAGATGACTCAGAGGCAAGTACGAAAAGAAATGCAAGCTGTTGGTTTGGTTTGGCGTGAAACCAAAAACTTTTTACCACAGCAGCATTTGATGGTGTTTGAAAAACCTCAAGCTTAATCGCATTTGATGAACCACAGAGGCACAGAGGAGATAGAGTTAAGATTCTGGTGCAATGAGGCTAGCGCTTTTGGCTACACTATCCCAAACTATCCAGCAAAATTGCTTATCTAAATCAGTTGCATTATTTGTGACTTTAAAATAAATCTTTTCACCGTTTCTAGTTTCAACAGCAAAGTCGGCATTTTGGGCATAGACTACTTTAAAACCTCTATCTCGCAAACAATACATCGCCCAACCTTTTAATGGCTGCTTGTGTGGTTCGTGTGGAATAGGAGGTTTTTTTATCGCCTCTTCAAGAACTTGATATGTTTTTGGATTTGTCATTTGATAGTTGATAGTTGATAGTTGTTAGTTGTTAGTTGTCAAAGAATATTACTAACAACTAAGTCTGACTTCTAAACTCATATTCATATTACCCTTTGGGGTCGCAACGAATCTCAATCATAAAGCCATCGGGGTCGTAGAAGTACACGCCTCTACCAGTGGGACGGGTAACGGGTCCGTGGGCGATCGCAAAGTGATTTTGTCTTAGGACTTCAACGGCTTGCTCAAACAACTCAGGAGCAATGTCAAAAGCCAAGTGATATGCTCTGGTAAAGGTGCGTTCCGGGTTTGGGTCTGGCGGTGATAAGTCTGGTTCCCAAAATAAATCGAGGATTGTGCCATCAGGGGTGACGAAGTTAGCGACTTTACCCTGTGCTACTAAGTCTACAAGGGTTGCGGGAACTTCATCACCAGTCAGTTCATGCAAACCCAAAATAGTACCGTAGAAGTGACGAGAGGCTTGCATATCATGGACGTTGAGGGCTATGTGATGCACTCTTCGGAGGTCGCCCACAGCAAGGACAGTTTTCAGGGATTGGGGACTTGTTAGCATGGCGGAACTCAATTGACTGACTGAGGTAGAAGCTACACTTAATGATATAAAAAGCTGACTCTATTAACCAGTTACTGAAATGTTCCGTATTTAACTTGCATATAGTCAATAAGTAGAATGCTTACCAATGCTGCTTTTTTGATTTTTTATTTTTGAATGGCTGATGATTCTTCCCTGTGCTAAACGAGGTTGATCAAGAATGCTACGGCAAATTCAGTTATAGAGTAAAGCGTATTATCTTGGCTAATAAAATAGTTTCTTTGCCTTTTTTACTGATTTATCACTCGATTTCTCTAAAATTTTTACTGTTTTTATTCACTGAATAAAGGAATGATAAAAAAAGCATATATTCCTGTCACAAAATGTATATTACCAAATAAATCTAGACAGGGTTAATACGCATATTTATCTACGTCTCTAAATTCTAACTTCAGACAGACTGTGTTATTTCGTATGTATATCCTTAGATCGTTTAAGTTATGGTTTGTAATCGTTAAATTTGCGAATGAAAACAATCTACATCAAATAAGCGTCAAACCTTTTTGATTTAAGGAGACGATTGACATGGTTGAGAGCAGGCAGGCTTTGGATAGGCAGGGTATAAACGCTAACAGCATAACTACAGAGCAACCTTATGCTGGTTCAGCAGGCACAAAAAACATAGATGCAGGAGTATCTAGAACCGATGATGCTAATCGCATGACTACCGATCAAGCTTATGCTGGTTCAGTAGGCGCAAACAGGGGTACTGGGACGTCTGGAAGTGTTGATGCTAATCGCATGACCACCGGTCAACCTTATACTGGTTCAGCAGGCACAAACATGGGTGCTGGGGCATATGGAAGCGTTGATGCTAATCGCATGACCACAGGTCAACCTTATACTGGTTCAGCAGGCACAAACATGGGTGCTGGGGCATCTGTAGACGCAAATGCTTCTTCTGGCGGTCAAGCAGGTGCTCAAGCAGCAAAAGGAGGCATCAATCCTCTAGTCAGTAGAGCACTGATAGGCGGACTCATTGGTGGTACGTTGGGGTCATTAGCTGCGGCTTTTGCTGGTCAAAGAATAGCTAAGGGCTTTAACGTTGCGGCAAAAGGTATAGGAGAAGCTGCAAAGACTATAGGCGGCGGTCTTAGCCAAACAGGAAAAGGTTTAGGGGAAGCGGCAAAGAGTATTGCTGAGGGTGCTACCCAAGCTGTTGTAGGTGGCGCAGTGGAGACAGCGCAGGGTGTTGCTGAGGTAACCAAGCAAACCGTAGCAGGTACAGTGGATGCAGTACAGCATACAGCGCAGGGCGTCACTGATGTAGCTAAGCAAACCGCGCAAGTTGCAGCAGACGTAGTACAGAGTACAGCGCAGGGTGTTAGCCAAGCTGTACAAGGTGCCGCACAAGTTGCAGCGGACGCAGCACAGAGTACAGCGCAAGGTGTTAGCCAGGCTGTACAAGGTGCCGCACAAGGTACAGCGGACGCAGTACAAAGTACAGCGCAAGGTGTTAGCCAAGCTGTACAAGGTGCTGCAGACACAGCAAAGGACACAGCAAACAAAGCCGCTGAGGGAACTAAGCAAGCCGCACAAGGTGCAGCGGACGCAGTACAGAATACAGCCCAGGATTTTAACCAATCTGTACAAAGTGCAGCACAGAATGCCCAGTCATCTGAAAATCAGGGCAATCAATATCAAGGCTGGATGGCTACAGGCAACCAGGGGATCAACAATGATGCAGTAGACATGGATCGTACGCCGATGGTCTACATTTCAACCCCAGATGAAACAGAGCGGCTTGTAGTTGAGCCAATTACGCCTGTAGTTGATCCTATGTCAGTAGACGCTGGTGAAATAGACCCGCTAGAGGAAGAAATTTCTCGGTTTACCGATTACAAATAGGGATTTAACATTCCGAGGGTCATCAATAAAATTGAGACACTGTAACAACGGTGCCCCCTTTTAAATAAAGGTAGTCCTAATTGGACTACCTGCAAACATAAGAAGTTCGCAAGTTATACGATATGGTTTTCCGGCTTAGACCCTATCAAATCAAGGAAAAAGGTCTAAGCGTTGCTTTGAGTGTCGTGTAACGAGATAGGAATTAACCAGTTTTGGCACAAAGGAAACGATTATTATGGATGCGAACCAGCAGCTTTTGGATCAACCTCAAGGAAATATTGATCTAGCTCCAGATCAAACTGACACTTATCAAGTAGGTAAAGACACGAATAATGGGTTCTCTAAAATAGCGATTGGAACACTCATTGGGGCTACCTTAGGTGCAATAGCTGGAGCTTTAGCTATTAAGGGTACAGCCGAAAAGGTTAACCAAACTGTAAAAAATGTAGGGGATAAGGTAAAGGATGCAGCCCAAAATTTTAACCACAGTGTACAAGGTGTAGGGGAGGCAATAAATACAATAGCTGTGGGTGTTAACGACACCGCAAAAGATGTAGGGCAAAGCGTCAGGGGTACAGCGGTGGGCGTTAACGAGACTGTAAACAATACGGTGACTGCTGTTAAGACTACAGCGGTGGGTGTTAGTGACACCGTAAATAATACAATGGACATTGTTAAGGGTGCAGCTGAAGGTGTTAGCCACTCTGTCACAAACACAATGAATGTAGCCAAGAGTGCCGTTGAAGATCCCAAGCCCTCTGGTGGTCAGAGCGCTAACATACCTAATGACCAGACGTCTTACATGTTAGTCCCAGTAGAAAACCAGAAATGAAGTGTAGGGTGGGCAATCCCCACCCTACTAATTTGAAATTTTACCTAAGATTGTTTGGTTGGTCATAGATCACGAGCTGCTTTAACTAGCGGTTATGCCTCTTTAGTATAATTTAAGGAGACAGTTAGTATGAGTTATAACAAGCAGCCTATTGATCAGCATCACAAATATGCTGACCGCATTATAGAGCAACGTAAGGCTCCTCGAGGAGGCATGGGTATAGGCGGTGGGTTAGTTGGAGCAGCTATTGGTGGTTTACTCGGTCGCCGAGTTGGAGGAGTCTCTGGTGCTGTGATGGGCGCAGTAGCTGGCGCTTTGGTTGGAAAGGGTACAGCTGAGCGTGTTAACCGTACGGTAGATAGTTTAGTAGACGCAGCTAAAAGTGTAGCTGAGACTGTTAACCACAATGTAAACGGTGTAGGAAATGCACTCAAAGATACAGTTGAGGAAGTTAAGCCATCCGTAGTAGGCTTAGTAAAGGCAGTCCAAGATACAGTTGAGGAAGCCAAGCCATCCGTAGTAGGTGTAGTAAAGGCAGTCCAAGATACAGTTGAGGAAGCCAAGCCATCTGTAGTAGGTGTAGTAAAGGCAGTCAAAGATACAGTTGACGAGGTTAATCCATCTGTAGTAGGTGCAGCCAAGAACGTAGCTGAGGCTGTTAACTACAATGTAATCAGTGTAGGAAATGCATTAAAAGATACAATTGACGAGGTTAAGCAATCTGTCATAGGTGTAGAAGAAACCCTCAAAGATACAGATGAGCCAGTCAAGCCATTTGGTAATCACAACCACAACATACACCAAGAGCAGCTGGTGACGGAGCATCCTCTAAGTAATGATGTTATATCAAGTCTGTCTAATTCTCCACAATACGAAGACTCCACCCCGCTTACGGTATCCCTTCCTGCACCACCACCTCCCACTCCCCCGCTAGCGACACACACAGGAGGAGATTTTTTTATCCAGGAGTTGGGGGTGGAGTTTCCTCAGAATAGTAACTCACCAAATGAACCTGATAGTAGTGAACAGGTAGCTCAAGGGTTTAATGATTTACAACAGTCTAAGACTTTTCAAGAAATAGATATAAAAGAGCTTAAGAGTTTTCAAGACATAGATATAAAAGACATTGAGGAAGACAATATTCAACACAAAGAAAAAGAATTTGAGCAGAGTCAATCAGAAAAAAGTCAACAGCTTAGAAAACAAAATATTAAATTAAAGACCGACAAAATCCCAAAAGTTACCGGAATTATTCTAGGAGTATCTATCATAACTTTGATGGGTGTAGCCTTGGGATTTAATCCAAAACAAAATCCGTTAGTCATAAAATCATCAGCATCTTCTCAGAGTCTATCTGCAATACCGGAAACAACACCGGAAACAACACCGGAAAGAAGTCTAAAAACAATGACTGATGGTTGGATTTTTATAGGTAATGTCAATCAAGCCTCCAATTCACTATTGCTTGGAAAGCCTCTCATCAAAAGTTCACAGTCTACTGATTCATCTATTGTTCCATCTGTGGGGTCGATAGTAACTGTCACTGTCAAACCAGGCGTGACGTTAAGGGATAATAAACCACAAGCACCTCGCTTTAGTCATCAAAAACAAAAAGCTTTAGCTATTCTTAAGCCGCAAGAGAAGCTAAAAATTCTTAAAGTAGAATTTGTAACAGATCCCAGTACCACTCAGCCACCAACAAGAGTTTGGGCAAAAGTCCATAAATGTGGTAGTGCTTGCTTGTAAGATAATGTCATTTAATTATTCTCTAGATTTTCACAATATTGATTTTCGCCAACATCCTGAACTCTATCGCGTGGGTAAGGGTGAACAGGGAGTGCTTTTGGTAGAACCATACAAATCAGAAATTCTTCCCTACTGGCGGTTTAAAACTCCGGATATTGCGAGAGAATCTAGTGTAAAAATTTATCAGATGTTTTTGACGTATTTGGAGCAAGACGATTTTGTTGGTGCGGATATGGCGCGGAAGTTTTTACAGATGGGATACACGCGCTCGCGCCGTTATGCAAATCACAAAAGTGGTAGAAAGTACAAAACTAATCCTCAAAAAGAAGCCTCTAAAGAAGACCAGATTAAAGCTAGAAAAGATATTTTACCTAATGAAGTAGACCCAGTTAAAGCTGAATCAGCAGCAATTTTTAAAGAAAAGTGGATACAAGCCAAGACGAATGAAAAATATCTTCAGCTTTTAGCAAAGCATCAACAAATGTAGGAGCGTTGACAAAATAGTAAGGGAGTAACTGGTTTTTTATCTTAAAGCCTAAGGCAGTTCAAAAAGTTGGTTTCTAGACAAAGTCAAGATTTATATTAAATAATTTTATTTTTAGTATAAGAAATTATTATAATTCAAAGTAGAAAATTAGGTACTTCTCCATCTGTGAATTATCACAGGGATACGATGATACTTTGTTTACCAAATCACCTACGAAGTTTTATCAGTTTCATCTAAAGCTGATTAGATGGTGTCCCGAGACTTAAGTATCATCTCACTATCAAAATCCTTAGCTTTAGAAAGAACTTGTTAGTGATTATTGCCGGAATTAAGTTTTCCCTTTTCTTCATTAGAGTGAGTCATTTTATACTCGTTTTGCTCCAAAAGTTTTTTAGTGGTAATGAGGGTAAAAATGAGCACTAAAAATAGTATCTGCCAAGGTGCTAAGACCAAGCTGAGAACTATACAGACAACTGCAAATATCCCTGCAAAGTACCCGATTTCATCGGTACACTTTTTGAAGATATAGCCGCCAATTAAACCAGTGAAAAGTGGAATCAGGAAAAATAAAGCCATTGTTCCTCACCTCTGAGAAAAGCAGAAGCGTTTATATATGCGTATTAAAGCTGCTGTTGGTAACAAATGTATTTAATTTGACATTCTAAGTCGTTTTAGCCATAACACGCTACCTATAACAACAGCGTATAGAGACAAGATTCCGAAATCCTATGTTAATCTAGCTTAACACTTTAGAGTTGCACTATCGAATCTATCTAACGTATTACCTTAAAAAGTAGCGTTTTCAACTGAGACACCCGATGCTGAACATTCCTCAATTACTGGCTACTGAACTCAACCTTAAACCCTTTCAGGTGCAAAACGCGCTAGAACTTTTGACCGAGGGTGCGACAATTCCCTTTATTGCACGGTATCGCAAAGAGCGTACAGGCGAAATGAATGAAGTCCAGTTACGCGAAATTGAAGATAAGTATAATTACTTAAGAGAATTGGAAGAAAGGAAATCGGTGATTTTGAAGGCGATCGCCGAACAAGATAAACTCACCGATGAACTCAAACAAAAAATTGAATCCTGTTTACAAAAAACCGAACTAGAGGATTTATATCTCCCCTACCGTCCGAAACGCCGCACTCGCGCCACTGCTGCTAGAGAAAAAGGACTCGAACCGCTTGCGGAGTTCATCAAGTCGCTGAACGTCAAAAATGGTGCAGCGGCGTCGCTGGAAGCGGAAGCGGCGAAGTATATCTCCCAGGAAAAGGGAGTCAAAACAGCAGAAGAAGCGCTCAAAGGTGCTTCTGATATCCTAGCGGAAGAAGTTGCGGAAAAAGCAGAACTGCGTGCATATCTGCGGGAGTACTTGCTGGAGGAAGGGGTGTTTGTCTCCCGCATCAAAGATGATCGTCCAGAAGGGACAACCAAGTTTGAGATGTACCGCAATTATCAGATGAAGGTGAAAAACATTGCACCCCACAATCTGCTGGCGTTGTGTCGCGGTGAAGCAGAGGAAGTGTTGAGTTTTGAAATTTCCTTTGATGAGGATCTGGTGCTTTCCTATTTGGAGTCAAAGGAAATTAAGACAAAAGTCCGCGCCATTCGTGATTTTTATCAGGCGATGCTGAAGGATGCATTTAACCGCTTGATGAAAGCTTCCATAATGAGTGAAGTGATTTCGGAGAAGAAAACGCAAGCAGATATTGAGTCTATCAAGACGTTTGAAGCGAATTTGCGCGAGTTGCTGCTGTCAGCACCAGCGGGGATGAAACCGACGCTAGCTATAGATCCAGGGTTTAGAACTGGGTGCAAAGTTGCTGTACTCGATCAAACCGGGAAATTTTTGGAATACCAAGCGGTATTTCCCCATCAAGCAGCCGAACAACGCCAAAAAGCTGCACAAACTCTGAGAAATTTAATTGAGAAGTACAAAATAGAGTTAATCGCCATTGGTAACGGTACAGCTTCCCGGGAGACAGATGAGTTTGTCTTGCAAGTGCTGCAAACAATGGAACGCAAACCAACTAAAGTCATGGTGAATGAGTCGGGTGCTTCGATATATTCTGCAAGCAAAGTTGCTTTAGAAGAATTTCCCGATTTAGATATTACCGTGCGCGGTGCCATTAGTATTGGTCGCCGTTTGCAAGATCCACTTGCGGAACTCGTGAAAATCGATCCCAAGTCCATCGGTGTGGGACAATACCAGCATGACGTGGATCAGAAGTTGTTGAAAAAGAAGTTGGATGACACGGTTGAAAGCTGCGTCAACTACGTCGGCGTAGACTTGAATACTGCTTCTAAGGAACTTCTCACCTTTGTCTCTGGCATTACGTCAAGCGTTGCCAATAACATTGTCGCTTATCGTAACCAGCACGGCGCGTTTAAAAATCGCCGGGAACTCAAGAAAGTCGCGAAATTGGGACCAAAAGCATTTGAACAGGCGGCGGGTTTCTTACGTATTCGCGGTAGTGACAACCCCTTGGATAATACTGCTGTACACCCAGAGAGTTATCCAGTGGTGCAGGCGATCGCATCTGATCTGGGCGTACCATTAACTCAAATCACTCAAATTGGCGAAAAGCTGAAAAAAACGAATCTCCAGAAATACGTCACCGATACGGTTGGCGAACCTACCCTGCGCGATATCCTCAACGAATTAGAAAAGCCAGGAAGAGATCCACGCGCTGAGTTTAAGTATGCCACCTTCAAAGAGGGAATCAAGGAAATCTCTCACCTTAAAGAAGGGATGGAATTAGAAGGTATCGTCACGAATGTTGCCAACTTTGGCGCTTTCGTTGATATTGGTGTGCATCAGGACGGTTTAGTGCATATCTCCCAACTTGCTGATAGATTTGTTGACGATCCAAAGAAAATCGTGAAGGTGGGACAAGTTGTGAAAGTGCAAGTGCTGGAAGTCAACGAGAAATTGAAGCGGATTAGTTTGTCGATGAAATCAGTTAAGCAGTAGATTCTTTGGTGCGAAAATGTAGAGACGCGCCATGGCGCGTCTCTAGGTGCGAAACCACTTTAGCAGTGGAAAATAGTATTAAAATTGCCTTGAAAGTCTATTTTTATGCTTTGTTATAAGCTGTTGTAAGCGTAGCTCATGGACTCTCGTACAAAAGTCAATTTTTGTAAAAATGAAACCACAGATGGACACAGATACACACAGATAATTCATCTGTGTCCATCTGTGTCCATCTGTGGTTCTAAATACTAAATATAGGCTTTTGCAAGAAGTCTATTCATCTAAATCTCTTCTCAAAAATAGCAAATGGCAATTTATCAAGTTCGACTCATCAATTCCGAAATTGGATTAGATCGCACCATAGAAGTCCCAGATGACCAGTATATTCTTGATATCGCCCAAGAAGCTGGTATCCGTTTACCATCAGGATGCAAACAAGGGGAATGTTCTGCCTGTGTTGCCAAGATAACCAGTGGAGAAATTGACCAAAGTGAGCAAAAGTTTCTGCGTCCAAATGAAGTAGAGGCTGGCTACACTATTACCTGTGTTGCTTATCCTTTGTCGGATTGCACTTTAGAAACTCATCAAGAACAAGTCTTGTATAAATCATCGCTTTACTTTCAAGGAAATACTGCACCATTAGAATAGTTATAGTGGACATTTATAGAGCTAAGTATAAAATGACTATAGGATGCCGGAGTTTTGGTTAACGCACCCTAAAAATTTAATATTTTCTTTATAAATTAGCTAGTTCTAAGCTTTTAACTTTAATTTATAGAACCCATTTGAGATCTTTGAGGTGAAGAAGTAAAATCGGCACAAACAGTGGAATAGAATCAGGTCAGGGCGAAAAATGGGATATTCAAGCGACGTGACAGACTTGGAATGGGAAATTATCGAGCCGTTATTGCCGACCAAGAAGAAAACAAGACCTCCTGTGTGGACAAAGAGGCAAATATTGAACGGGATATTTTATCAACTTAAGAATGGTTGCAACTGGGCAGACTTACCCAGAGATTTGCCGCCCTATTCTACTGTGTTCTGGCATTACAAGCAGTGGTGTGAAGATGGCATCCTGGACTCAATTATGGCTAATTTACATCAGGGAGTGCGTGAACAAGTAAAAAAAAACCACACTGGACAACCCTGATCCTGATTGATTCACAAGCGGTCAAAAATACTTGTAATGCCAGTGTTGAGTCGAAAGGGTTTTGTTTTTACAAAGCAACCAACGGGATTAAAAGACATCTAGCAGTGGATATATTGGGTTTCCCTTTCTTCACTCACTGCACCACCGCCAACGTATCTGATGACCAGGGGTTGATTGAAATGCTCTCACAAAATATCGATTATTTCCAATCTAAACCACTGGAATTGCCCAAAACAACTATCTTGGTAGATCATGGCTATCATCCTGAAAAAATTATCCCGGCCTTAGAGCAAATTTATCCCCAGATCATGACCAAAATCCAATTTGAACTCTCTGCCAAGCCATCAAAAGCTGAAAAGCAAGCCAAAGGACAATCCGGATTTGTTCCGGTGGCTGCTAGATGGGTGATAGAGAGATCCAATGCTTGGGTAGAGCGATGTAAAAGTTTAGTCAAAAACTTTGACCGCACACTCGCTCGTGCCAATGCCAAGCTCAAACTTTGTTTTATCCGATTGATGCTCAAACGATTAGCTGCTAGCTAGCAAAAAGATCTCAAATGGGTTCTATAACACCATACTGTTAACTATTTTAAGATACTAGCCAAATGGCATAACAAGAAATATGCCTTGTTAGAGAGGTTAAGATACAGTACATCATTTGAAGATAGGGGAAGGAGTTTAAAAACACATTCTCTGGGTTTTAGGAAAAAACAATGATTGGAGCATTTGTCACCGCTATAGCAACAGCTTTAAGCTTGCTAATTGTGGATTTAGTTGTTCCTGGTGTTAACATTGATAATTTCCCAGCAGCAATGATCGCTGCTTTGGCTATTGGTTTTATCAATGGTTCAGTCAAGCCAGTTCTATCGGTTCTTTCTTTGCCACTTAATTTCCTGAGCTTAGGAGCATTTTCACTCATTGTCAACGGCATCTGTTTCTCTTTAGCAGCATTTTTTGTTCCTGGGTTCCAAGTTCACGGATTAATTGGTTTTCTTCTCGGTCCTGTTGTTCTTTCTTTTGCTAGCACTTTCATTAACAAATACTTTGCTGAAAGAAATTTGGCTTTACCTAGCAGCCAAGATGCAAAGAACAAAGCAGAACTGCCATCAAGCTAAATATCAGCATTTATCAGTAGAGACTAAAGTATTCTTGTCTCTACTCTACGCCGAAACAAGATAACTCCTGTGGAGGAGTTTTTCATTCGGTTAATTAAAGAAAATGAAAGTGAAAACAGTTTAAGAAAGTAGCAGCAATCCCATGAAACTAGTTCGTTTTCTTCTTGGTTTAGTCGTGCCTCCTTTAGGCGTTTTCCTAACAGTTGGAGTTGGTTCTACTCTGTTGATTAACGTTTTACTTACGCTTCTTGGTTGGCTTCCCGGTAGTATTCATGCAATTTGGGTCATTGCCAAGCACGAAGAGAAACTGGACAGAGGGGGAGAAATATACTAACCTTTTGCACTATTGGTAGTCATCTTTCTTGAAATTGCAACAAAAGACGCTAAAAAACTTTAGAGACGCGGCATTCATGTCGCGTCTCTACTTTAGAATATGTAAAAATTAGGGTAGGCATTTGCCTACCCTGCCGCTGATAATCTACTCTATTTCTTAACAGGTTCTTTTTCTTTAAACCTGTCAGCCGCTGCATGGAGTAACTCCCTTAATATTTGTCTGATCTGGCGCTCTTTTTTAGCGATCGCCGTACCTGCTTCACCAAGTTTTTGGTCTATCTGCGTACTTTTTTCTTGTACCTGTGCAACTACCACTTCTGCTTGCGGACGAGCTTGGTTAAACCAGTTTTTAGCTTCGTCTAAATATCCTTGAACTTCCTCAGAACGTCCGCCATAACGTGCAGCCAAATTAGCTTGTACGATGGCTAGCTGTGCTCGCAGTTGAGCATAGCGTTTCTTTAATAATTCTGCTTCCTCACTATTTTTGATCCCATTTATAGCCGAATCAATAGCGGTTTTTGCACTAGCAGATTTTTCTTGAGTTGTGTCTTGAATTTCTGTTAAAATTCCTTCAACTTCTTGCTGAATTTTTTCTTCTTGTTCATCTAATTTTGCTTGTAGCTGCTTAACTTCAGCTTGAGTTTTAGCAATAGATTCGTGTCTTTTACTATTAACTGCTTCCAACGCTCCCTCAATGGACGCCGTCACTTCTTCTTTCACGTCACTACCTTTTTCTTGTAAGTTTTCAATGACAGTAGAGACAGCATCTTTAACAAGGATGCGAAGTTCAGTAGAACCTTCTTTAAACTCAGATACTACCTGAGAAAGTGCAGATTTTACAATTTCTCGAACACGTTCGGCTCTGAGTTGTCCGGTTTGTTTTGCTTCTTGCAGGTCGTTTTTAATTTGCTCTTTGATATTATTAGTCATCTTTGCTCTTTGAGATTTAACTTATAGAAATTTATCGAGAGTATGTCTCTCCTTTATCGTGACGTAATATTTTCTAAGGCGGTACATCCTTTAGGTAGAATAGGTAGAAAACAACTAGCTAGCTAAAGGAAAGGCAGCTGCTAGTATCCAACCAAACAATAAGGCGCTACCAATGGCATAACTCCAAGGTTCTTCAAATAAGCTGGCAGCATAAGAAAAAATCCCCATAACCAAGGGAAACAATGGTAGCAAAAGATAAATGAAGCCGAGTTCTGGCAACAAGTAAAGCACGAAAATAAAACCCCCTACCAAAATCACACTTTGTCCTAGCCACCACAAAATTCGTCGTCCAACTCCAACGCCTTGTTGTGCGACTCCTGATGCCAAAAACCAAGGGAAACAAGCGAGTGACATAAGGGGAAACAACTTCAACCGCGCTGGAATAAGCCACCACTGTAGCCACACCACCTGCGCCATTGCGCCAAAGGCAACCCACAATACTATAAATAGAGCTACACCTAACCCGACAGTTCGTACTGTAGGACGCGGTAAGCGAAACATGACAGCTAGCCAAACCAAACCCGCAGCGCCGAACCAGATGCTGACTGCACCGCCTACCAGCAAGCCACCCAAACTGCCAATATTGCCACCACGACTCAAAAATGCGAGTACACCACTTGCCACAAACGGTGCAGCCAGTAAACCTCCCCAGCTTCTCACCTGGTGCACCTTCAGCTTATCTGGGGTGGAAGGCGAAGTTATTACGGGAGCAACTGCACCAAGTAAAGCCAGCCATGCTAGCAAGTGCAGGAAATACCAAACCATCCGATAGTCAACATAGTTACTGCTGCGTTGCACTCCAAAAGTGGCATTAAGCCAATTTTTCGCGGCTTGATGGCTAGCATCGCGAAACAGAATTGTGATGTGTTCGGCATTGGGAATGATGACAAGTTCGCGTCCCCTTCCCTGACCAAAGTTGTTATTTTCTCCTCCCGCCGCCACCAGCAACCGCTGTGCATTGGCAACAAAGCGACCTTCCCAACTACCAGCTTGTAGTTGCATGTTACGCGGCGCTAATGGCGTTACATTTGCACCCGTGGGCGAAACCGCAACAGTTGCAGCAAAACGGTTGACATCGCGGATACCCGCCGACATTACCGCACCACTCCCCATAGAATGCCCTAGCAACGCTAAGCGCGACGAATCTACTTCTGGTTGTTCCAAAATTGCTGCATAAGCAACATCTAAGTTTTGCTGGAGTGAACCACGTTCCAGTGGTTTGGCGTTAGCCCCATGACTGTCAAAATCCCACAGCATCACAGCATAACCTGCGTGTGCCAAAACGTGGGCGTAACCCAACATCAATTGCTTGGAACCTGCATAACCATGAGCTATGAGGACACCCGGTATCTTCTCGGCGTTGCGTGGCGCAAGGTACAGCATGGGCACGCCTTCAGGCTTAAGGCTACGCACCACTAAGCCAGTCCGCGCCGTAATGACACCCCACCAAGAAAAGGCAATCAGCAACAGTGCGGCGACCATCAACAATAAACGATTGCGATTCATCTCGTGATTTTACAGACACTTTTAGGATGATAATCAACAGATAGAGCATCAAAATTCTATCCTGCAAAGGAGATTTAGCTATGTAGCTTGTAGAAATCACTTGTTAGGTGATGCCTAAAGTTGCTTTGAAAATAGGATTTGTCAACCCCAAAATATAATCCTCTGTGTCGTTGAAATGAGTATTAAATTAAAGAAGCTACTGACAATTATCTTACTGACATTCATTGTCTTAAATGTAAACTTCATTCCTACAGCAATAGCTGGCTCTACAGCTAACGGAGAAAAAATCTTTAGCGTTCAATGTGCTGGTTGTCATATTAACGGTAGCAACATTGTCAGGAGAGGCAAGAACTTGAAACTCAAAGCTCTCAAAAAATATAGCATGGATTCCATTGAGGCAATTTCCTCCATTGTTGCTAATGGTAAAAACAATATGTCAGCTTACAAAGACCGCCTTAGCGAACAAGAAATACAAGATGTCGCTGCTTATGTTTTAGAGCAAGCCCAAAAAGGCTGGCGATGAAGGATATGGAGATGAGAAGAAGGGGGATAAGGGAACTAATAACTTTTGACTTTTGACTCTTGACTAATGTAGAGATGCTTTCATGAGAGCGCATCTCTACAACTAAATGACCAATCCGAAATCCAAAACTCAAAATGAATCTACCTACATCAAGTCGCTTACAATTTACACCTGATTTAAACATTTGTCGCGTCCTCAACGGAATGTGGCAAGTCTCCGGCGCACACGGACGCATTAACCCAAAAGCTGCCATCCAAAGTATGATCAAATATGTGGATGCAGGCTTTACTACTTGGGACTTAGCAGACCACTATGGACCAGCAGAAGATTTTATTGGTGAGTTCCGCCGTCAGCTAGTTGCTACTCATGGCGAAGAGGCTTTATTGAACATTCAAGCCTTTACGAAATGGGTACCTCGTCCCACCAGGATGACAAGAGAGTTAGTTGAGGAAAACATTAATATTTCCTTGAGAAGGATGGGTGTAAACTCTTTAGATTTAATGCAATTTCACTGGTGGGAATACCGGGATAAAAATTACCTTGATGCCCTCAAGTATATGGCGGAACTCCAAGCTGAGGGAAAAATAAAGCATTTAGCTTTGACTAACTTTGATACAGAACATTTACAAATTATCATCGATGCAGGCATCAAAATAGTTTCCAACCAAGTGCAATTTTCTCTTGTTGACCGCCGTCCTGAAGTTAATATGATTCAGTTGTGTCAAGAACACGATGTAAAACTTTTCACATATGGTACAGTTTGCGGTGGTTTGTTATCAGAAAAGTACTTAGGTAAACCGGAACCGCGAGGTTTTGATCTGACTACTGCTAGCTTGAGAAAATATAAAAATATGATAGATTCTTGGGGTGGTTGGAAAACTTTTCAACAATTACTTTCTACCCTTAAACAAATAGCGGACAAACACAGCGTCAGTATCTCCAATGTGGCAGTGCGTTATATTTTGGATAAACCAACTGTTGCAGGTGTCATTGTTGGCGCGAGGCTTGGTGTCTCCGAACACATAGAAGACACTGCCAGAGTGTTTAACTTCACACTGGATGCTGAGGATTTAAATCAAATAAATGCCGTATCTAGTAAGTCACGGGATTTGTATCAGTTGATTGGTGACTGTGGCGACGAATATCGGCGATGAACCTCGCTCCTCAAACATTAAAAGTGCTAAATTCTAAATTCAAAAAAAGGCAGAGGAGCCACTGCCCTCTGCCTTCTATCTTCTGCTTTCTCAACGTGTGCTGCTGCGTGCAGTGCTGTTTTTGTCCCGGCGTCCAAGCAAGGTGCGAACAGCAGTCATAACCTCAGGGACTGCGAGCACTATGGACGCGAACGAGCAAAGCGTCGCAACCTGGCAGTACTCACAAAACGCTTTGTTCTCGCTCCATTCCTCACGAGCTAGCTCGGCCGAGAGAACCCCGTCGAACAGGAGCTTGACGCCCATTGCAATTGGTAGGAGCGGGTTACGCCGTGCGCGGTCGATACCACCAGCGGAAGCCAGCCAGGCAGTGATAGCGTAATTAGCAACCATTAGCGGTCCATCGGGTGAGTTGAATCGGCTGTAAGCGTAGTTAGACGCGTCAACGCGGTCTGCGTCGAAAGGTCCTGGCGGATCGGGTAAGTGATCAACGATCCCGGTTTGGTAGAGTGAGACGAGTTGCCCCATCGAACCCCCAAGCATAGACAAGCCAATAATCCATCGCCGACGAGTCATATCGGGACTTTTTCCTTGACGCAGTTCTTGACTCAGTTGTGTTGGCTCCATAAAGCGTAATCCTCCATAACGTATGCGTTGACGAGGCCACTCGCGTGCGGAGAGAAGTCGCGTTAGCATAGCGTCTGTGCCCTAGAGAGGAGGGTTTCCCTCCGGGGATAGTTCGCCCGGAGGGCAGGCTACGCAAACGGGGGTTCCCCCGTTGAGCGAAGTGACCGTGGCACATCAGCCATGTACGGGACGTTCCACCGACAACGGATAGAATACGCACTATGTATCCAGTTCAGCGATGACGACGCCCTGCACTTGCAGCCGATAGATTCCTTACCATTTTCGTGAATAGGATTGATGCGTACCACTTACGCTGGAGGTACTTTGCTAAGTAGTGGTTATCACAGAGCGAATATTTAAAAACACTCCTTAGAGGGATTATAGAGGCAGGTCTAATAGCCTTTTAGGTTAGTGAGACCTATAAATTATTTGTAATAGTTGTAATGACTAACATTTTTGTACCCGTTAACAACTAGACCTAAGATATTGCTTCGCCCTATTTTTAGGCTATCTATAGCTTCTTTCAGTGCTGAACGGTCTGTTTTGTGCATCCTAGCCACAAGCATAATCCCGTCTGAGCAGGGTGCTAGCAAGCTAGCATCAGCTAGCCCAAGCAAGGGAGGGGCATCATAAATTACTAAGTCGAAGGCTTGATGGAAATCTGCCATCAGTTGCTTCATTTTTTGGGACGAGAGCAACTTTGTGGGGTCAGGTGGAATGGGTCCAGCAGTGATTATAGAAAGTTCGCGCATAGAAGGCGCTTGGCGGATCACCGTCTCTACTGGCATACTTCCAGAAATGACACTACTTAATCCCCACAAGTTATTTATATTTGATAAAGCATGAATCCGAGGTCGGCGCAGATCCGCATCTACCAGTAGTACTCGTTGTCCCATAGCAGAAGCTATCTGTGCTAAGTGGAATGCAACCGTTGACTTACCATCTCCAGCCATAGCAGAACTAATGACTATTGAGCGAATTCTCTGATCAGAACTAAGCAGTTGAATATTCGTATGAAGTACCCGTAAAGCTTCCAAAAATTTTAAGGATTCATACTGGTTGTAGTCTTCAACAAATGCATCCAAATGCTTGACAATTTCATCTGACTTAGAACTGTCCTGAGAAGGCAAATTTGTCAATTGTGTGTGAGTTTTATCTGCAACAGTGCGGTCTTGAGTTCTTGAAAGTTGCTTTTCAAATGGAATAGTTGCTAGCAGGGGTAGTTTGAGCTTGTCCTTGAGGGCATCAACCGTATGGTAAGTATTGTCAAGCTTTTCGGTGAGTAACGCGCCACCGATTCCAAAGAGTGTACTAGCGACGAATCCCAAAATCAAATTACGTTGAGTGTTAGGAGACACAGGCACTTGTGGCTGAACTGGCGCTTGAACTAACTGCCAGGGAATTTGTGTCTGGGCTGCCTCAATTTGTAGATTTTCGCGGGTCGTGAGAAAACGATTTAGGCTCTCAGTGGCTACTTGTAAGTTCCGCTGTAATTCTGTGTATTGCCGTGCCAAAACTGGTAATTGCTCAGCTTTTTGGTGAAGTTTCTTTTCGGCTAGGACAAGTGTTTGACTCTGCGATTCTAAATTCTGAATTTCATTCGCCACTTCAGCAACTTTTATAGACCAAACCCGCTGAGCCTCTTGACGTAGCAAGGGTAACAGCCTTTGCCGCTTTTCTCGCAATATTTCGATGGGTAGGCTATCTTTTTGGAAACGAGTTAAATCAGAAGCCGTCTGAGCTTCTAATTGGCGAATCTGAATAACTAACTGCTGATACACAGGAGCATCACTCAGTGCTGCTTTTGCTCCTTCTGGTCCCTGCAGGCTAGTGAAATAAGCACGAGCTTTCGTCAACTGTTGATTAATCGCTAGCCGTTGCTCAGATAAAAGTTGAGCTAGCTGGGCAATTTGCTGTGATTGGGTTTCTGGGTCGATAAAGTCGTAGTCTTGTCGGAACTTTTGCAGTTGTTGCTGGAACTGATCAACCCGACTCTGTATGGATGGCAGTTGTTTGTCAACAAATTGAATCCCTTGACGCAAATTGGTTTGCCGATTTTCCAAACTGTACTTTAAGTAAGCCTGAGCCAGTGTATCTAGTACAACTTTAATCTTTGCAGGATCATGACTTTGGTAGCGAACTTCTATAATCTTCGTTTCGCCTAAACGGGCAATAATCAAAGAGTTTACAAGAGAATCATAGTTAATATCTGGATAAGAAACTTGCAACTGCTTAACAATACTTGTCATGAGTTCAGGACTCTTGAGAACCTGAATCTGAGTTTCGTAATCTAGACTGGACTTATCTAATTTGCGCTCAAAATCAGAGGCTATTTTTGGTAACGTGTTGTCATCACTATTGACAGGTTCCGCTAAAATCCGGAATTTGGCTTGATATTCTGGTTTTTGTTTTAGCGTTACACCCACAACACAAGCCATTACAGCAGTTATGACCACTGCAATTACTAGCGCTCGCCGTTTGATAATACCTAGGATTTGGAACAAATCCCAATCATCCTCTTGTCCTTCTAACAAAGGCAAAGGTTGAGTTGGAAGCAATTGAGGTACGTAGCTCCTATTCCCGTTATTCCCGTTGAGAGATGAGGTTTTCAAGAAAGAAATCTCCATTATGTATTCTTACTTGGTAATCCTTTAGGCTGGATTTGTGTAACAGCTTGAAATCAACAGATTTTTACTAAAACAGGAATCGTAGAGGTAAGCACCTGATACCAATTTCAAATATCTTTGTAACACATAAATCTGTTGTATGTAGAGGCTGTATGTAGAGGCGCAATGCCTTGCACCCCTTCCCAGGTATCTGTGACATTTATTGTTGAAATTAGTATGAAATAGGGGTTTTTAGCTGTCACACATTGACTTAATATTTTGCTCCTTACCTAGAAGACTAAAGCCGTATTTTTTTGGACAATATTAACCCTGCCAGTTGTCTCTAAGCTTCAGTAAATCCACTTATCTATAGCAAGGAAAAACAAATTGCTATCAGTGAAACTAACTAAATTACTTGCCGAATATTGATGAAAATACCTCTTCCACAGCATTTACTAAAGCATTTCTGTCTTTAAAAAAGACATTTTTCTGCATAAAAATAATTATATCTCTAAAAAAGTCCAAAAATTTTGGTCTACGATGTTAATCCTTCAAATTTTTTGGGAAGTCTAATACTAGCAATCGGATTAGGGACTTCCCTAGGAGCATTCAACTCGTGCAATATAGCGAACCGGTTAAGCAATTAGTTCAAAGCCATTATGAAGACTTACAACTTGGAAATTACAAATTTTTTAGAATTGAACCGTTAATTAAGTTGTCGGTCATTACCCAATTTTTTCCCCCTGATTACGCTGCTACTGGACAGTTAATTGATGAACTAGTCAGACATTTAGAGCAACAAGGCGTAGACATTGAGGTATTTACAGGTCAACCAAGCTACGCTTTTCATAATTCTTGTGCTCCAGCCGTTGAACAGTCAAGTGGGATGCGAATTAAGCGCTCGCGCGCTGCTCAACTTTGCCAGGGGCGGATTCGTGGTAAAGCTATCAATGGTGTTCTGTTCACGTTGCGTGCTGCACTCTATCTGTTAAACGCCACACGTCGTCGCAATGTAGTTTTACTGACCACGGCTCCCCCATTTCTGCCAATTTTGGGATATCTGGCTCATGTCTTATTCGGACTCAGTTATGTTTGCATCCTCTATGACCTTTATCCAGATATTGCGATCGCTCTAGGCGTGCTCCCAAAACACCACTGGCTAGCTCGATTTTGGAAGGCTCTTAATAGACAGATTTTGCGAAAAGCCAAGGGTATTGTGGTTCTCAGTCCTGCCATGAAGCGACAGGTAGTGGCGAATTGTCCAGAGATAGCTGATAAGATTTCCGTGATTCACAGTTGGGCAGATCCTGAATCGATTGTGCCAATTGCCAAGGAAGATAACTGGTTTGCCCATCAGTATAATCTCGTAAATAAATTTACAGTTATGTACTCAGGCAACATGGGTCGTTGTCATGATATACACACAATATTGAATGCTGCTAAGTACTTACAAGACGAGCCTATTCAGTTTGTCTGTATAGGCGGCGGAGCTAAGCGTGAAGAGCTTATTGGGGAGGTCAATCGATTAGGGCTTCAAAACTTTCAGTTTCTTCCATATCAAGAAAAACATGTGCTACCTTATTCCTTGACAGCCTGTGATTTATCGCTAGTGAGTGTGGATGCAGGTATGGAAAGTCTAGTTGCTCCTAGCAAACTTTACCCGGCTTTAGCAACTGGACGACCAGTAGCAGTCATTTGTCCAAAGCATTCATACCTGAGACAACTGATTGCACATGCAAAGTGTGGTGACACATTTGAGAATGCAGACAGTTACGAGCTAGCGGAGTTCATTCGTAGGTTGAGTCGCGATCGCAAGTTAGCAGAGCATATGGGTCAATCTGCTCGTCAATATTTGCAGTCTTATTTCACACCTGAGGTTATATCTAGGCAATACTTTGATGTATTGCTGCGGGCTATCATGTAGGCTCCACGCTGCTGGTTAGAAGACTTTGACAACAGGCGCAAAGACTTCCAAGAATCTATCATTTTCATGGCTTGCAATTGCAAGGGAGCGCACTGCCCTTATGGCAATTCGCATCTGATGACTAAGGTGATCTGGGGCAATAAGAGAGATATTGTAAAAGGCTATTGTATTGGGTAAAGACAAGCTGGATTGCCACAAGCAGAGAGTTTTCTGTCCATTGAGCCATTCTTGAAACCAAGATTTTGTGACCACTCACTTGAATTGTTGCCGAAAGTTAACTGCATCAAAGCGCAAATATTGAGACTGGAACTGATGCCTAACTACACAAATGCACCACAGACAGAATTAGTGCTTGAAGCTGGACGAACAGAGAGACAGTATTGGTCAGACTTATGGCGCTACCGCGAGCTATTCTATTTCCTTGCGTGGCGTGACATTTTAGTACGCTACAAACAAACAGTCATCGGTCTTGCCTGGGCTTTGATTCGTCCTTTTCTGACGATGGTGGTGTTCACTGTAGTCTTCGGCAACTTTGCTAAATTGCCTTCAGAAGGACCTTATCCAATTATGGTGTTTGCAGCAATGCTACCTTGGCAGTTCTTTGCCAATGCCTTATCAGAATGTAGTAATAGCTTAATTACTAATGCAAATCTTGTCTCTAAGGTATATTTTCCCCGCCTGATTGTACCTGCCAGTGCTGTCATTGTCAGCTTCGTGGATTTTATGGTTTCAGGAATGATTTTGCTGGGCTTAATGGCGTGGTATAACTTTGTACCCAGTTGGCGAATTTTAGCGCTGCCTCTGTTCATTTTGATTGCGTTTGCAGCATCAATGGGAGCGGGGTTGTGGCTGGCAGCCCTGAATGTGCAATACCGAGATTTCCGTTACATCGTGCCGTTTATAGTGCAGTTTGGTTTGTATATCTCCCCAGTTGGGTTTAGTAGCAGTATTGTGCCAGAGCAATGGCGATTGGTTTATTCGTTGAATCCAATAGTGGGAGTGATTGATGGGTTTCGCTGGGCAATCTTAGGAGGTGAATCGAGGCTGTATATTCCAGGCTTCGCGCTTTCCCTAGCTTTGGTTGGGGTGCTGTTTGCCAGTGGAATCTGGTACTTCCGTAAAATGGAGCGTACCTTTGCAGATGTGATTTAAGTGAATAGCAAATGTCTGATACTGTCATCCGAGTTGAAAATTTAGGCAAAAAATACATTATTGGTCATCAGCAGCAAGAGAGTTACACCGCACTGCGGGATGTAATTGCTAATCGTGCAAAATCTCTACTGACATCACTCAATCCTCTGACTCAGAACTTAAAAAAAGAATCTAGTAACTCTCGTGAAGAGTTTTGGGCACTGAAGGATGTATCGTTTGAGATTAAGCAGGGTGACAGAGTAGGCATTATTGGTCGTAACGGTGCAGGTAAATCTACACTCCTGAAGATTCTCAGTCGGATTACAGAACCCACCACAGGCTCAATTCGGATTAAAGGAAGAGTTGCTAGTTTGTTGGAAGTTGGAACAGGGTTTCATCCAGAGTTAACAGGTAGAGAGAATATCTATCTCAACGGTGCCATTCTGGGAATGAGCAAGGCGGAGATTAAAAGGAAGTTTGATGAAATTGTCGCCTTTGCTGAAGTTGAGAAATTTTTAGATACGCCAGTGAAGCGATATTCATCGGGGATGTATGTGCGGCTGGCGTTTGCGGTGGCGGCGCATTTGGAGCCGGAGATTTTGATTGTAGATGAAGTGTTGGCTGTGGGGGATGCTCAGTTTCAGAAGAAGTGTTTGGGGAAGATGGAGGAGGTAGGAAAAGAGGGGCGAACAGTTTTGTTTGTTAGTCATAATATGGGGACGATAACGCAACTATGTACTAAAGCAATTTATCTAAGACGCGGTCAAGTTTTTGATATTGGCAGTGTTAATTCTATCGTATCAAAATATTTAATATCAGATATTCATCAAAATTCTATTGTTCAGCTTATTCAATATGAACAAAAGGTATGCAAGCCTATTTTCTTTAGAGACATCGCTCTTGTTAATCATGAAAATGAAATTTCGTCAGAAATAGATATTCGTTATCCATTCTTTCTAAACTTTAGCTACGAAGTTACAAAAGCTTTAAAGAATGTAGAATTGTCAGTCCGTATTGAAACTGATGATGGTAGAGCCGTATTTACTACACACCAATCTGATTATAATCCAGAGAGCCTTAGTCGTCATGTTGGAATATACAACGTTTCTGTCAAATTTCCGGCTATGTTTTTGATGCCAGGCTCTTACTTGGTCACAATTGGAGCACATGAGCCAATGATACAATTTTATGATTTTCATGAACATATACTTGTATTTAATATAAATGAAACTGGAACTAAGTTAGCAAAATATCAAACTTATCATAATATTGGATTGGTGATAGTTGAATTACCTTGGTTAGAAAAATAGCTGTTTTTTATTTCCTTCGTAATTGTTATGAGTTTTTATCGTCACACTCTACTTTTTATAAGAATTGTCTCAATGCTGGCTTGAGAAAGTTATTGACTGGTCAAAGCTTATATGTACAATTTCATAAAGTCAGATGAACTATCTTAACCTTGGCTGCGGTCGCCGTTTTCATGCCGCATGGACAAACGTTGATTTCACCTCAACAGGTAAGGATGTGATTACTCACAACCTCACTCAAGGTATTCCCTTTCCCGATGTTTCCTTTGATGTTGTTTACCTTTCCCACTTGCTGGAACATTTTCCTAAAACGGCCGCAGAATCGTTTCTAAAAGAATGCTGGCGTGTCTTACGTCCGGAAGGTGTTTTGCGGGTAGCAGTACCAGATTTAGAGCAAATTGCTCGCACTTATTTACTAGCACTTGAGCAAGCTCGTTTGGGTTCTCAAGAATGGGCTGCAAACTACGAATGGATTGTGTTGGAAATGTACGACCAAACGGTGAGAAACTACTCTGGAGGAGATATGGCAGCATATCTCTCCAAAGAACATATCCCTAATAAGGAATTTGTTCTTAAACGTTGTGGTACTGAGGCTAAAAATTTGATAGAGGCAGGACATCTACAGCGACAAAATCCTCAACCTGTACCAGAAGCTCAACCCAAGCGCCTGTTAAAGCAAATTTATCGCTTTTGCCGCTATCCAGTTTATCGCCGAGAGTTACTGCTTAAGATTTTACTAAGTCAAGAATATAGTGCCTTACAGATTGGACGCTTTCGTAAAAATGGCGAAGTTCATCAATGGATGTATGACTGCTATTCTCTTTCTGTTCTTTTAGAGAAATGCAGCTTTCAAGACATCATTCAACGAACTGCAACTGAAAGTTATATACAACATTGGGTCAAGTTTAATTTGGACACGGAACTGGATGGCACAGCCTACAAACCTGACTCCATTTATATAGAAGCTATTAAGCCAGTACAATCAAGCCTTATTAGCATAAAAAATTAACCTAAGTTTGTTAGTTAGCACAGTAAAAAATAGCAGTAAACAACTATCTATCTTTACTTATAATTGAGGTATGTACAAATGACAGGCTCTGTTAATTATCCCTTAATATCAGTAGTAATTCCTTCATTTAATCAAGGTCAGTATATAGAAGAAACGCTCCTTTCTGTCATTGGACAGCAATATCCTAACTTAGAGATATTGGTAATTGACGGTGGCAGCACAGATAATACCGTTGAAATTTTAGAGAAGTATTCAAGTCAAATTTCATACTGGCACTCTAAGAAAGATAAGGGACAAGCTGATGCTATCAATCAGGGAATAAATTTAAGTTCTGGTGATATAGTATGTTGGTTAAATTCTGATGATATGTATTTGCCTGGAACATTATTAGATATTGGCAAAAGGTTTCTTGGACGTACTGATAAAAGTCATCTCATTTATGGATCTGCGGTTACTATTAACCAAAGTAAGGAAAAATTGTTTAGTGACGCTCAGACTGCTGCTCCTTTTGAAGAATTTAAATTGACATATGCTGATTTTATTGTTCAGCCAAGTGCATTTTGGACTCGAAAGCTATGGCAGTATACTGGAGAGCTAGATATTAAGTATAACTATGTTCTTGATTGGGAGTGGTTTATTAGAGCATCAAAAATTGCAGAGTTTGAATACATTCACAAATTTTACTCTATATATAGATATCATCCTCTTCATAAAACAAGTAATGGTGGTCTAAAAAGACGAGAAGAGATTCTAGATGTAGTAAGTAGATATTCCTCAAAATACTGGGAAAGATTATATCAAGAAATTCATATTTCTTACAACATAATCAAGAAAAAATATGATTTTTTGAATACATTAAAAATTCCTAAAAAAAGTTTTATTTTATCATTTTTGTTACCAAGAATTATGTCTTCAGTTAAATCTCAGCAAGATTTTTATACAGTTTTATGTATGTATGGACTCTGAGCGTAGACGAGGTAAGGTAGTTGATGGAATCAGTTAGTGTCCTCCATATTAATACATGGGGTGGAATTGGTGGAGCATTTATTGCTTCAGATCGCCTTCACACGGCTTTGTTAAACTCTGGTATTGACTCCACTTTAGCTTATGGTAAAGTTTTCAAAAATAGTGACTCTGAGATTAAGGAGTTAAATCACTATATCGCAATTAAGAAAGATAATAAAATCGAAGGTATCTTAACAAAGCTTTTAAAAAAAGTAGGATTAAATGATATTGGTTATATTTCTTCATTTGAGTTAATAAACCATGAGTATTTTAAGCGGGCAACTGCGCTGAATTTCCATAATATTCATAGTGACTACTTTTCATATCTTGCCCTGTCGATATTGACTGCAAATAAACCTGCTGTTTTTACTCTTCATGATATGTGGAGTTTCACTGGGCATTGTGCTTACAGTTATGATTGCGAGCGATGGAAAACTGGCTGTGGTAAATGTCCTTATCCAGATAGCCAACCAAGTATTTGTATAGATAACACTCACCTAGAGTGGAAGCTCAAAAACTGGGTTTACAATCGCTCGAATCTTACCATTGTAACTCCCAGCAGTTGGCTTGCTGAGCAAGCAAAACAAAGTATGCTCAATCGCTTTCCCATTCATCATATTCCTTATGGCATTGACACGGAAGCATATCAACCCCTTGACCCTGAAGAGTGCCGTTCCTTGCTCGGTATTCCGACAGGGAAAAAAGTTTTGATGTTTGGAGCGCAAAGTCTGACAGATTCCCGCAAGGGAGGCGATTTACTGCTGAAGGCGTTGCAAACTTTCCCTCCATCGCTCACAAATGAAACTGTTCTTTTAACTCTAGGTGATGGTGGTGAGGCAATTTCTCAGACAGTGGGAATGGCTACCGTAAATCTTGGTTACGTCAGCAACGATCGCCTGAAATCTATCGCCTATTCTGCTGCTGACTTGTTTATTTTTCCTACTCGTGCTGACAACCTCCCTTTGGTGCTACAGGAGAGTATGGCTTGTGGGACTCCTATGGTTTCATTCAAAGTTGGTGGTGTCCCCGATTTAGTGCGCCCAGGTATCACTGGCTACTTGGCTACTCCAGAGGATGCTGATGATTTTTGTAACGGAATTGTAGAGTTGTTGGAAGATGAGAATTTGCGCGATCGCATGAGTCAAAATTGTCGGGCGATCGCCCTGACTGAATATCCCTTAGAACTCCAAGCACAGCGATACATCGAATTGTATCATCAGGTGTTGAACAGACAAGTAAGCGACGAGTGCAAAGCGTTTACCTAGGTAAATTACTTCCTAATTCCTGCTACTCAGAGGTATGGTAATTTGTATTTTTCTAAATCGTCTGTTACTTAAACTATCTTTATCAAAACTTTCCAAGTTTCTATCTTTTTCAACAAATATTAAATATCCTGACAAAGTATTTTACCTATGCCACTTATCACTAGAACACTCACCTTAGATGATTTACCCTCACCGCCACCTGACAAAATTGGTTGGCCTTGGACAGTGCAAAGTTCGCAATTTTCGGAGCAGATACCTGATGGTTTTGAGTATCCTCGCATTAGTATTGTGACACCGAACTACAACTACGGTCACTTCCTTGAGGAAACCATTCGCTCAGTACTGCTTCAAGGCTATCCAAATTTGGAATATATCATTATTGATGGCGGCTCAACTGATAATTCTGTCGAAATTATCAAAAAGTACGAAAAATGGCTTTCATTTTGGGTCAGTGAAAAGGATAGTGGTCAAGCAAATGCAATTAATAAAGGTATAGATTTAGCTACAGGTACTTGGTTTAATTGGCTAAACAGTGATGACATATTGCTGCCAACTTGTCTAAAAACTCTTGTAGAAATTAGCCAAATTGTCAAGGAAGCACAATGGATAACTGGCGCAAGAATTGATATTGATAAAAGTGGAAAAATGGTGGATATATGTGTTCCTTGGAGGACTGACCCAACGGTTATTGGATTAGATATGATTGACTTTCCTCAGGATGCCACATTTGTTAAAATCTCTTTTTTAAAACAAAACAAAATTAAACTATCAGAAGAGTTTAATAATGTTTTTGATACAGTTTTGCATTGGCAATTAATTCAGTTATGCAAACCTATTTTAACCTCTGCGGTTTTCTCAGCAATGCGTTGGCATGATGGTCAAAAGACTCTTAATCAGACGAACCTTTCAAAAGAATATGTAAAAGGAGTTTTACCACTTGTCAATAAGCTGCCACTGACAAATCGTATTGTAGCTCGATTACTTAGAACCAGGCTCCATTCTCTAGTTAAAATCTTGCTATCTTCGATGGTTTCTTATGGGTTAACGCCAGCTTCATCTGAATGGAAAGCAGTAGTTTTCAACCGTCATAATTGTACTTTAGAACAAGCGCCGGCACGGTTAGTGATGTTATAGAAACCATTATTGGGGAGAACATGACATAGTTTTCTATGAAAGTAATTCATACCCTAGGTTGGTATTTTCCCGAAGCTTCTGGCGGAACAGAGGTTTATGTTAACGGGTTAGTTCAAGAACTCAACACTTACAAAATTCAAAGTATAGTAGCTGCACCTTCCAGTGGACACCGTGAAAGCTTCTACAGCCACGATGGTGTCCAAGTCTATCGTTATCCTAACTTTCCTCACCCAACCAAAGATCAGATTCGTGGTCACTTACCTCATGGTGGTTTCGACTATTTTACCCAGTGGTTAGCAAACCAAAATGCTGACATCTACCATCAACACTCCTTTGTAACTGGTTGCAGCATACATCACCTGCGACAGGCGAGGAAATTGGGTCTGGCAACAGTGGTAACTATTCACGTTCCCGGAAGTGTCTGTTTGCGTGGCACAATGCTACTGAATGGGCAAAGCGTCTGTGATGGACGTGTTGAACGGGTACGCTGCGGTACTTGCTGGGGTATTGCACGAGGTATACCAGCAAGCACCGCTGCTATATTGTCTAGAACTCCGCTGCCTTTAAGCACCATTGCTGAGTCATCTTTTTCCGGTGTACGTCTGGCTACGGCAGTAGCCACACCAGCTTTAGTGACCCTACATCAGAATAGTTTGCTGGAGATGGCTGCTGTAGCTGATCGGGTCATTGCTGTCTGTCAGTGGCTGTACGATGCTCTAGTCATTAACGGAGTACCGGAGAGCAAGCTAGTTTTGTGTCGTCAAGGTGTCACCTCGACAGGCTCAAGATTGCCTCTTAAGGCTCAGGAAAAAGCTGAAGATTGTGCTACCCTCCGACTTGGATTCTTAGGACGATGGGATAGAGTCAAAGGGCTGCATATATTGGTAGAAGCAGTCCGTAATTTACCACAAGATGTGTCGGTGGAACTCATCATTTATGCCTTAGCACAGGGAGAAGATGGACAAGCCTATCAACAAGAGGTGCTGGCGATCGCTGCTCATGACCCCCGCATTCACTTTAAGCCACCCGTAGGACGAGATGCCGTTTTCTCTGCACTTGCAGATGTAGATATGCTGGCTGTGCCTTCTCTGTGGTTAGAAACAGGTCCCTTGGTTGTGCTAGAAGCGCAGGCTGTAGGAACCCCTGTTTTGGGTTCTAACTTAGGGGGAATTGCGGAATTAGTCCACCACGGGGTAAATGGGGCTTTAGTGCCTGCTGGGGATGTATCAGCCTGGAGCCAAACAATTGCTCTTTTTGCTACCAGACGCGACTTGTTAGCAAAATTACGCAAAGGGATTAAGCCAGTTCGCACGATGAGTTCAGTGGCGTCAGAAATGGCAAATCTGTACCAAGAAATCTTGAAATCACGGTAGATTTAGATACGTTCTATGGTTCTTATTTCTGTTGTCATTCCTTGCTATAATGCCGAGCGGTTTCTTGGTGAAACTGTTGAGAGTGTCCTACGACAGACTCTAGCAAACTACGAAATTATTTTGGTTGATGATGGTTCAACGGATGGCACAGCAGAGGTAATCAAGTCGTTTGGAGCAAGGATCACAGTTGAGTTCGGTCCAAATCGAGGAGCCAGCGTTGCTCGTAACCGGGGAACAGAATTAGCTCAGGGTAAGTTTATTCAGTATCTTGATGCCGATGATTTGTTACGTTCGGATGCCTTAGAACGCAGAGTGCATGCTTTGGAAACCAACAATGCTGATGTGGCTTACTCAGATTGGCAACGGCTGGAGGAAAATGAAAAGGGCGAATTTCTACCAGGTGCTGTTATCGCCAGGAAAATTGAAGACGTGCATCCTGACCCCCAAATTGCTCTGTTTACTGACTTTTGGTCACCACCAGCAGCTCTTCTCTACCGTCGCCAGATTGTAAACGCTATTGGGAGTTGGAATGAATCATTGTCTATTATTCAAGACGCTCGTTTTTTCTTAGATGCAGCCTTAATGGGTGCTAATTTTGTTTATGTGCCGGAAGTAGGAGCTGATTATCGAGTTCACAAATCTAATAGTTTGTCTAAACGCAATCCTCGGAGATTTGTCGAAGATGTGTATCGCAATGCTTGTCAGGTAGAAGCATTCTGGAAAGCGAATGGTGGATTGACAAAAAATCGTTGCCATGCATTGGCAAAAGTTTACAGCTATACAGCTCGTTCCCTATTTATGGGTGAGCAGGATTTGTTCACAGAGAATCTACATCGCCTTTATCAGGTAGAGCCTGGATTTCGCCCCAGTTGGTCAAAAATAGCAGGGGTTGCATCAACTCTATTGGGGAATCAAGGGGCTGCAATACTGCTGAAGTTACTTGGCAGACCACCAGTTTATCTATAAATGGTAAGTTTTAGATGGCACAGATCCTTATCCTAATCGGTGGACATCTCTGTACTGCTCCTCGTCCCCAAAAGGAGGCGGAAACATTAACCGATGCTGGACACGATGTCACAGTCTGTGGTTTTTGGTTTGACCCAGAACTGGTTAAGCGCGATCGCCTGCTCATGGCTAACAAAAAGTGGCAATTTGAACCTATTGTTGACTTTCAACCCATTCACCGCTTTAGGAACTTGGGTATCCGATTGCGATCGCGCCTATCCAAGGAAGGGTTTCTACACCTCGGCATTTTCTCACCTGAACTTCTAGGGTATGGTACACAGGCAATGCTGAGAGCAGCTCGACGAGCCTGTGCGGATTTGACCATTGTTCATTCAGAACCAGGTCTGTGGGTTGGTAGTCAGTTATTAGATGAAGGTTTATGTGTGGGAGTAGACTTTGAAGATTGGTTTTCTGAAGATCTTTTGCCAAAAGACCGTGTTAGCCGACCCATAAAACATTTGAAAGTACTCGAGAGTCGTCTTGCTCGTAATTGCACCTATTGCCTAACAACTTCCCATGCTTTGGCTGACGCTTTAGCTGAAGCTTATCAAGCACCTAAACCGAGAGTAATTTACAATACCTTTCCTTGGGCTGAACGATCACAAATTAATTACGATAAGGGCGATCGCCAGAATCACAACTTACCATCTATTCATTGGTTTTCCCAAACCATTGGATCTGGAAGAGGACTAGAAACTCTATTTCAAGCTTTACCTTACCTGAAAACGCCAGTAGAAATTCATCTGCGGGGCAACTATCCTGAAAGCGCTCGTCAGTGGTTAGAGCCACTAGTGCCATCTCAGTGGCGCGATCGCCTATTTATTCATCCCACTGTCCCTAATGCCGAATTGGTTTCCCGTATTGCTGAACATGACATCGGTCTTGCTTTGGAATGTAAAGATATTGTTAGTCGAAATCTGAGCGTGACCAATAAACTCTTCCAGTACTTACAAGCAGGTTTAGCAGTGATTGCGACTGACACTGCTGGACAACGAGAAATCTTTTCCCAGCAGCCTGCAATTGGTCGATTAATTCCCAGTAATAATCCTTCAGCCCTAGCTCAGGCATTAGAAGACTTACTTCACACGCCTGACAAATTGGCCTGTGCAAAAGCAGCTGCCCTCCAAGCAGCTAAAGAGCAGTTTTGTTGGGAGCAGCAAGCTGACGCTGTGTTACAAGCTGCTCATCTGACTCTCAGTGTGTAATTGAATGCTTCACTAACTCCCAGGAGTTAACCATGATTTTTAATCGACACTCTAGCAATATTATGAATGTTGATGTTAATAATGTTACCCCAGCTATAGTGAGAAAGATAAATTATCTAGTTATTTACCACTGATTCAAGGGCGTCTACTACTAGAAACCTTGGTCGTGAAATATTTAAATCGCGGTTATCCTAGATCGCCTGAGATTATGCTTTTCAAGCGAGTAGGTAGCGCTGGAGGTTGGCGACTTAATCTTAAGTCTGAGAAAGCATGGCTTTTGCATCCAGCAATTAAGCCTTCTCGTTACCTGGAGCTTTTACCAGAGATTCATCAAGCTATCTTGCAAGCTCAAGTACCAATAGAGCAAAGAGGTTATGCCGACATCAATTTATGTGCATGGGAAACTTTCCTTGCCAAATCAACCTAAAATGCGTATCTTAATCACTGCCGATCCTGAATTACCAGTACCGCCACAACTCTACGGCGGTATTGAGCGGATTATCGACCTATTGGTCACGCAACTGCAACCTCTCGGACATACTGTTGGACTTGTTGCTCATCCTGACTCGACCTCATCAACAACTGAGTTTTTTCCTTGGACAGGAAGGCGATCGCAAGACAAATTTGATGCACTCCAAAATACTCTTACCCTATGGTCAGCGGTTCAGAAATTCCAGCCTGACATAATACACAGTTTTTCTCGCATTGCTTATCTATTACCCTTGTTGCCTTCTCGACTTCCCAAGGTAATGTCATACCAACGTTATCCCAGCCGCCGCACCACGAGCTGGGGTGCAAAACTAGCAAAAGGTTCTCTCACCTTCACAGGTTGCAGTGATTACATTTGTAGGATTGGGCGAGCTGCTGGGGGAGTTTGGTATACCATTCATAACTGTGTGGAAATCGAGAAGTATACCTTCAAGCCCATGGTTGCTGCTGATGCACCCTTGGTATTTTTGAGCCGCATAGAACGGATTAAAGGGGCGCATATGGCGATCGCAATAGCTCGCAAAGCCAAAAGGCGTTTGTTGATCGCCGGGAACCAAGTAAATACAGATGAGGGAAAGCGTTATTGGCAAGAGGAAATTGCACCCTATCTTGGTAAGGATGGTATTGAGTACGTTGGTGCAGTCAACGATGCCCAAAAGAACCAATTGCTAGGTCAAGCTGCGGCTATGCTCGTCCCCATAGAATGGGATGAACCTTTTGGTATTGTTTTTGCTGAAGCCTTAGCCTGTGGGACTCCCGTCATCTCTTGTCCTCGAGGGGCACTACCTGAAATTGTACGTCAGGGTATAGACGGTTACTTAGTCAACAGTGTTGAGGAAGCCTATATTGCCATTAAGGATTTACCCAATATTGATCGTCGTCATTGTCGCCAACGTGCTGAACAGTTTTTCTCTGCTAAGGTTATTGTCGACAAATACGAGTCACTTTACCATAGCCTTGTCTGTGGAGAAGTCATTTCTGCCTAACTTCCCACTATTAAAGGTATTCAGCCTTGAGTCATAAAGTTTTAATTGTCAGTCCTCACTTTCCACCCATTAACGCTGCTGACCATCAGCGGGTGCGAATGTCTTTGCCCTACTTTGAGGAGTTTGGCTGGGAACCTCATGTGCTTGCAGTTCGCTCAGATTGCGTTGAAGGAGTCCAAGACCCTCTGCTGACCAAAACAGTTCCCTCTCATATTCCAGTGACTTGTACAGGGGCATTATCCGTTCAACAAACTCGGCGTCTTGGCGTGAGCAGCTTAGGACTGCGATGTTTTCCCTATTTGCTAAAAGCAGGTGATTCCCTACTCCGTCAAACAAAGTTTGATTTAGTTTACTTATCAACCACCGTCTTTATTGTGATGGCGTTGGGTTTCAGATGGCGCAGACGTTTTGGCGTTCCTTACGTCCTAGACTTCCAAGACCCTTGGTTAAGTGATTACTACAAGCAGCTAGGAGCAGCCCCTCCACCAGGCGGACGCTTGAAGTATGGGTTTTCCCAATTCCAGGCACAACTACTGGAACCTATGGCGTTGAGTGAGGTAGGTCATGTGATTAGTGTTTCACCCGCGTATCCGCAAACCCTACAACACCGATATCCCCACTTACGCCCAGAGCAATTTACAGTTCTGCCTTTTGGTGCGCCTGAAACTGACTTCGAGCAACTCCCCTCCCTCAATATTCAGCAAAAAATATTTGACCCTAACGATGGCAAGCGTCACTGGGTTTACGTGGGCAGAGGTGGCAATGATATGGCATTGGCACTACGAACTTTATTTCTAGGCATCCAGTCGGAGCGTCACCGACACCCTGAGCAATGGCAATCAGTGAGGTTACACTTTGTTGGCACTAGTTATGCTCCAAAAGACCAAGCTGTGAAAACGGTAGAACCGATCGCCCAAGAGCTAGGAGTTGCCGATTTAGTGACAGAGCATCCCCATCGCATTCCTTACTTTGAAGCGCTACAGGTGCTTGTCGATAGTGATGCCATCTTGCTGATTGGCTCTAATGATGCTGGGTATACGGCTTCTAAGCTCTACCCCTGCATTCTAGCCCGCAAACCTATTTTGGCAATTTTCCATCAACAGAGTTCAGTAGTGGATATTTTGCACCGTTGTCAAGCAGGTCGGGCTGTAACCTTTGCGTCAGAAAACCAACCTGGGGAGTTACTCGCTGAAGTGGCAATTCAACTGCGTGAACTGTTATCTTTGCCCAAAGGATATCAACCGGAAACTAACTGGGGAGCCTTTCAACCTTATACAGCCCGGGAAATGACCCGTCAACAATGTGCCATATTTGATCGGAGTCTCACCAGTGGGAGTCAAAGAAAATTATTATGACTGAGTTTTTAGAAACTACTTCCCAACAGTTAGTCTTACTATCTACGCGTCCACAACAAAATCGGCGACAACTGCTTAGGGCTTTTTGGCTGGTTGCTCTGGGGCTGTTTGTGTTTGAACTGTTTTGGACTGAGACCAGTTCCTTAGTGACTAATTTTGGGGCTATCTTGATAACAGCGGCGTCTCTCCTACCCAGCTACCTGTGGTGCTTAGGTCGAGCGCAGGGAATGCCCATTTTCCCGTTTTTTTCCTTGACATTTATTTGGACTTATGCATTACCTCTGGTGAGTAACCATCCTCAGGTAGTGACTTATTCGAGCGCCTCTCACCTATTTGCCAGTTGTACAACAGCAGGTTTTTTGGGACTCGGAACGTTTATCTGGTTCCAATTTGTCAAATCTGCTCCTTTGCTGCCCAAGTCTTATCGTGCCTTAAGTAGTCACAAGGGTAAAGTATTTTTCTTGTGGGTTCTAGCAGCTGGCGTTCTATTCAATATGTATTTTGTTGGAGGCTGGTTTTTTCTTGATGGGGGTGTATTTGCGATTGTTCGTGGCGCAATTCTTGGATTGAATGCTCTGGCAGCTTTTGTGCTTGCTTACCTGTTAGGAACTCAAGAGCTATCCCAAGGGCAAGCTCGATTGTTTTTATTTTTGCTGGTTGCCAACATGATCACGAATGCGGTTGGACTCCTGCTTGTAGGGACAGCTTCTACGTTTTTGGTGGCTACAGTCGCCTTTATTATCGGACGGAGAAAAATTCCTGTTTTGCCTATTCTGATTGTCTTGGTTTGCCTGTCACTGTTGCACGCCGGTAAAGCAGAAATGCGAGCTAAATATTGGTTTAGTGGGCAATATACCTTTGTTCAACCTTGGGAATATCCCACCTGGTATGCTGAATGGGCAGGCTACTCGTTGAATTACTTAAATCAAGACCCAGAAAGTTTACCAGACTCACAACGAAAACAATCTTTTTTAGAGCGTTCTAGCGTTATTCACTTGCTGCTTTTAGCCCAGGATAAAAGCCCTGACACTACATCTTTCCTACATGGAGAAACTTACGCTATCCTACCGCAGATCTTAGTTCCTCGGATCTTGAATCCTAATAAAATTAGGAGCCATGAAGGAACGTATTTGTTAAATATTCACTACGGGCTACAAACTCGTGAGGCAACTTTCACGACGACCATTGGTTGGGGCTTATTGGCTGAGTCCTATGCTAATTTTGGTTTGCTTGGCTGTGCTGGACTTGCCATTGTTCTGGGGGTAACCTATGGACAGTCCACTCGTTGGAGCCTCAATATGCCAATTCTTTCTGCTCGTTCCTTGTTTGCTGTTTTGATGATGACCTTCGCTTTTCAAACAGAATGGACGGCTGGAGTGTATGTTGCGGCTCTATTTCAATCGAGTGTGGTGCTTGGTGGCATAGTCGTGTTTCTCATGAAGTTTCAATCCCTAGTCAGGATGAATACAGAACTACCTTCACCTCCATAGGTCATCTCTTGATAAGTATTAAATAAAACTTAAAATAGCATATGCTTTGCTTGTATTTTCTCCTAACGAAAACTACTGTCAATACATTTGAGCTAAAGGTTATTTGTGACAATTCCATGTGTGTAGAGACGTCGCAGTGCAACGTCTCTACATCAGCAATCTTGCCTAAATTGCTGTAACCATCAATTATGAAAAAACTGGCTATTATTACCTCCCATCCCGTCCAGTACTATGCGCCTTGGTTTCGACACCTGGCTAGTTATGCAGATTTTGCTGTCAAGGTGTTTTATCTTTGGGATTTTGGCATTACGCACCAGGTTGATAAGGGGTTCCAACAATCTCTTCAGTGGGATGTTCCATTACTTATAGGTTACGACTACGAATTTGTGCCCAACGTTAGCTCAAACCCGGGCACTCATCACTTTTGGGGTTTACAAAATCCTTCTTTAGTATCGCAAGTTAAAGCATATAGCCCTGATGCGGTGCTGTTGATGAATTATAACTATGCTAGTCTTTATCGCTTTCTTTCGAGTTGGAATACTCGCCAAGCCCCTCTTTTATTTCGCGGAGATTCCCATCGGTTGTTAGCACCTACGGGACTTAAAGCATGGGCACGTCAGCAATTTATTTCTCTCATTTATCGGCGTTTTGCTGCGTGTCTCTATGTTGGTAAAGCAAATTATAATTACTTCCTATATCATGGCGTTCCTGCTAACTGTCTCTATTTCTCTCCCCATGCCATAGATAATGATCGCTTCTTTGCCCATGCACAAACTGCAAAAGAGCAAGCAGTTGCATGGAAACAGGAATTGGGTATTCCTATCGACCATGCAGTCATTCTATTTGCCGGTAAGTTTGAAGAGAAAAAACGACCGCTAGATTTACTTCGAGCCTTTGTACAAGCAAAACTTTCTCAGGTGTCGCTGTTATTTGTGGGGTCTGGATCTCTAGAAAAAGACCTGAAATCGCAAGTCGCAGAACATAAAAATATTTACGTTGCACCCTTCCAAAATCAAACTTTGATGCCACGTACTTACGCGGTTGCAGATCTGGTGGTACTACCTAGCCATTCAGAAACTTGGGGGTTGGTTATGAACGAAGCGATGTGCCTTGCTCGCCCAGTCATTGCTAGTACCCATGTGGGATGTACTCAAGACCTTATTCATCCCCATCAAAATGGTCTCATTTTCGGTGCCGGTGATGTGCCTGCCCTAGCCCATAGCCTACAGGAGGCATTAAGAGACCGACAACGCTTGCAGCAATGGGGAGAAAACAGCCGCAACATTATATCTCAGTACAGTTATACACAAGCAACTCAAGGACTCAGCCAAGCCTTGAACCAGATTATTTAAAAACATTGACCGACAAAAATGCTAACCCATCCTAATTCATTAAAGTTTCATCTTTGGTTTCCCAACTTGTTTGGGTTTAAGGGTGGTATCCAAGTTTATTCAGCCTTTTTCTTGCAGGCTCTGCAAAGCCTCTACCCTCAAAGTCAATACAATGTTTTCCTTAAACATGATGTCCAGCCTACCTCAGATATTCCCTGTTTACCCGAAACTCAGTTCCACTTTGCTGGAGCATGGCATCTCAAAATCCGTACGCTTATCTTTGCTGCCCAAATTATCAGCAATGGTCTTCAACAACGCCCAAATTTGATAATTGCTACTCACTTAAATTTTACCGTTGCTGCTTACTGGCTTAAACGTCTCGTTGGTATTCCTTACTGGACAGTCGCCCACGGTATAGAAGCTTGGAATATGAAAAATCCTACTATAAAAACTGCTCTACATCATGCAGACCTGATTCTGGCTGTTAGTAGCTACACGCGCGATCGCCTTCTTAAAGAACAAAACCTCAACCCCAACAAAGTCGCTCTCTTACCCAACACATTTGATGCAAGTCGCTTTAAAGGGGCACCAAAACCTTTTTATTTGTTGGAGCGATATGGACTCAAATCGGAACAACCAGTGATATTAACTGTGGCACGGTTGGCAAAAGGTGAACAGTACAAGGGATATGACAAAATTCTCCAGGCTCTTCCTCAAATTCGCGAGATTATTCCAAATGTTCACTATATCCTAGTCGGCACAGGAAATGATAAATCCAGAATTAAGCAGATGATTGCACAACTGCGGCTCCAAAACTGTGTGACCTTGGCTGGATTTGTGCCTGATGAGCAACTTTGTGACTACTACAATCTTTGCGATGTTTTTGCCATGCCTAGTAAAAAGGAAGGGTTTGGCATCGTCTATTTAGAAGCATTGGCATGTGGCAAACCTGTGTTAGCAGGCAACAAAGATGGGGCAATTGATGCTCTTTGTCATGGCGAACTCGGCGCACTTGTTAATCCTGATAATGTCGAAGAAATTGCCAAAACACTGATTAAAATTTTACAAGGTACTTATCCTAATCCTTTAATGTATCAACCTGAAGCTTTACGCCTCATGGTAATTCATAAATTTGGTTTTGAGCATTTCAAACAAACTCTTGCTAGCTATTTAGACAAGCATTTCCAACTGATGAAAAGGAACTAATTTTTAATATGTGTGGCATAGCGGGAATTCTCACAGTTAATCAGTATCAGGATGGATTAGAAACAATAATTCGGCGGATGCAGACCGCTCTCCGACACCGTGATCCTGATGATTCGGGTATTTATATTTCATCTGAAAAACAAGCAGCCCTCACCCATACTCGTTTGGCAATTCTCGACTTAAGCCAAGCCGGACATCAGCCTATGTCTACTGCTGACGGGCGCTACTGGATTACCTTCAACGGTGAAATTTATAACTTTCAACAACTACGAAGCAATCTAATTTCTCAAGGAGAACAGTTTCATTCGCAAACCGACACAGAAGTTATCCTCAAGCTTTACCAAAAAATGGGTTCTCACTGTGTCGAGCATTTACGCGGAATGTTTGCCTTGGCTATTTGGGATGACTTTGAGAAAACTTGTTTCTTAGCTCGTGACCCTTTAGGAATTAAGCCGTTATACTATTGGCAATCAGGTTCAAGCTTAGTCTTTGCCTCAGAACTCAGAGCCATTCTTGCCTCAGGTTTACCTACTATAAAAATGAGCATGAAAGGGTTATACGGTTATTTAATTGGTGGCTCAGTACCAGAACCATACACTTTAATTGAAGGTGTTCATTGTCTAGCTGCTGGTCATTGGTTACATTGGCAACCTGTTGGTATGACAAAACAGCAGTACTGGCAAATCAACTTTCCTCCTGCAACAACAATTTCACCACAAGAAGCAAAAGAAAAAGTTCGTGCTGCCTTAGTTGATTCAATTCAACATCACTTCGTTAGTGATGTACCTGTAGGAATTTTTCTCAGTGGAGGCATCGACTCAACAACTGTTCTCGCCTTAGCAAGTCAGACTCAGAATGAACAGTTACGTACCTATTCTGTAGCGTTTGAAGAACAAGAGTGGAATGAAGGGGAAATTGCCAAGCAAATTGCAAAGCAGTTTGGCGCAGAACATACAGAATATAAAGTAACAGCATCATTGGCTAAAGAGTTATTACCTAAATTCCTACAAGCAATTGACCAACCCAGTGTCGATGGCTTTAATACCTTTTGTGTCTCCCAGCTTGCTCATCAAAGCGGCACTAAAGTCGTACTATCTGGACTTGGTGGAGACGAGCTGTTTGCTGGATACCACTCCTTTGAGAAAATTCCGCAGATGGTGGCATGGGGGAAGCAGATGCATGCAATTCCTCTGTTGGCGACGGGTGTAGGTGTGGGATTATCGCATTGGGCAACATCACCAAAAATGAAGCGCCTTGGTGATTTCCTACAACAAACCCCCAGTTCAGCAGCTGCCTATCGCAGCTTCCGGGGAATTTTTTCTCACACAGAAGCTTGTGCAATCGCCCGTCAATATATTAGATCCCCCCAACTCCCCACTCCTCGAGGGGCTAGGGAGGATCATCTATCAAGTTGCCTTGGGCAAACTCTGACTTTAGAAGATGAAGTGAGCTTTTTAGAATTGAGTTGTTATATGCGTAATCAGTTATTGCGAGATAGCGATGTCATGAGCATGAGTTGGGGACTGGAACTACGTGTCCCTCTAGTTGATCGCGCTTTACTCGAAGCGGTTGCATCAATTCCTAGTCATATTCGTTTAGCTTCTGGAAAACAATTGTTAATTGCAGCCGTTCCTGAGTTACCTGACTGGGTTGTTAACCGTCCTAAACGAGGCTTTTCCTTTCCCTTTGAGCAATGGATGTCAGGTGAATGGCGTGACTACTTCAATCATGTGAATGTCCCAAATAATATATCCCTCAAACCTTGGTATCGTCGCTGGAGTCTGGCAATTCTCAAATACTGGTGGGAGCGGGTGTCAAAATGAAAGTTCTTCATGTAATTCCCTCTATTGCTCCAGTCCGGGGTGGTCCAAGCCAAGCCGTGATAGAAATGGTCAAGGCACTGCGAGACAGTGGCGTTGAGGCTGAAATTGCCACTACTAACGATAACGGAGCCAATCTGCTGGATGTCCCTCTTGGGGAACGAATTGAGCATCAACAGGTTCCAGTTTGGTTTTTCCCCCGTTTCTCCCCTAACCTTCACGCCCTACGTGAGTTTGCCTATTCTTGGCAGTTAAGCACTTGGTTGTGGCAAGTCATTCATCAGTATGACCTGTTACATGTTCATGCCATCTTTTCCTATCCTTCCACAGTAGCAATGGCGATCGCTCGCCTAAAGCAAGTTCCTTACATTGTTCGTCCTTTGGGACAGTTGTGCCAATGGTCTCTCCAACAAAGCGCTCGCAAAAAGCAAATTTATCTCAGACTTATAGAACAAGCTAATCTTAATCACAGTAAATCCCTTCACTTAACTTCAGAGCAGGAACAACTGGAGGCAACTCAGTTACACCTAAATTGCCCAAGCTTCGTTCTGCCCCATGGTCTTTCCATCCCTCCTGTCATGGATGATGCTTGTCAGCGTTTGCGGCAACACCTCAACCTTCCAGCAGATGAACCAATTATTCTATTCTTGTCTCGTCTCCACCCTAAAAAAGGTTTGGAATATTTGATCCCATCTCTTGGAAAATTATCTCATTATCGCTTCACTTTTGTCTTAGCTGGTAGTGGCTCTCCAGATTATGAAACTGAAATTGAATGCCTTCTTGTTGAGCATGGTATTCGCAGCCGCACTCATCTTACTGGATTTGTTGCAGGACAGACAAAAAATTTATTCCTCCAAGGGTCGGATCTATTTGTCCTGACTTCTCATTCTGAAAATTTTGGAGTGGCAGTTCTTGAAGCTTTAGCCGCCGGTATTCCTGTTCTCGTTACCCCTGGTGTTGCTTTAGCTTCTGTTGTTCAACAATATCAACTGGGTTATGTTTCAAAACTAGATGTATCTGCAATTGCAGATACTTTAGAACACTGCCTGAGTCATCCTCAAGAGGCTAAGGATATAGGCACGAGTGCCCGACAATTTATTCTTGAACATTATACTTGGGAAAAAACAGTAGTCAAAATGCTTCAGCTTTATCAAAATATAATTTCAAACGATTATTTAAAAGATTAACCCAACTTTCATAAATAACGAAAATGTTTATTCCTCATTACAAAAATTTGAATTAAATAAAAAAACATAAATTTTGATAAATGCCTTATGTTCCTTCAAGAAGTAACTCCACTAATTCTGACATACAATGAAGCCCATAATATAGCTCGTATGCTCAAACACCTTATATGGGCAAAGACTATCGTTGTGATTGATAGTTATAGTACAGATGAAACATTAGAGATTTTGTCCGCTCATCCTCAAATACAAATCTTTCAAAGAGCGTTTGACTCCTTTGCTGCTCAATGTAATTATGGGTTAGAAAAAATTGCATCTCAGTGGGTACTATCACTAGATGCTGATTACGTCTTGACTGATGAGCTAGTTAATGAAACTATGTCACTGCCAGCAGAGTCGGACGTAAATAGCTACAGCGTCAGATTCAAATACTGCGTCTTTGGTAAACCTCTACACGGTACTTTACTCCCACCACGTAAAGTTCTTTATAAACGAGAAAAAGCAGTTTATATAGACGATGGTCACGCCCATAAAGTTGTTGTAGAAGGAGCTTCTAAGCTGCTTTCTTCTTATATCCATCATGATGATCGCAAATCTCTAACTCGCTGGCTATGGGCACAAGACCGCTACATGGTAATAGAAGCTAAGAAGTTGCTAGAAACTCCTACTTATGAATTAAGTTTAGGCGATCGCATTCGCAAGCAAAAAATTCTAGCTCCTTTCGTCATCCTGTTCTACTGCCTTATCCTCAAAGGTGGTATCCTCGACGGTTGGCATGGTTGGTACTACACTTTTCAGCGTGTCTTGGCAGAAATTCTTTTGTCTATTCGCTTAATTGAATATGAAAAAATACAAAAACAAGATATTTAAAATTTAAGGTGAAACAGTTACATCAGCAACTCAAAACATATTGGATTTTTGGTCTAACAGGTTTTATTGTCATCCTGATTAGCATTATTCCAGTTCGACTGGCGATTGCCTTCGGCACTGCGCTCGGCGCAATCGCCCACTACCAAGCGCCTCATCCCCAAGCAATTCTAACTCTGGGCGGTGGTCAAGACCGGGAAGAGTTCACTGCTGAATTTGCCCAGGCTGACCCATCTCTAGAAATCTGGGTTTCCTCTGGTATTCTTCCTAACAAAGCCCGTGAGATTTTCCGTGCTGTTGGTATCTTAGATCAGCGAGTTCATCTCGACTATCGCGCCATTGATACCGTCACCAACTTCACCTCCCTCGTCAAAGACTTCAAAAGCCGAAATATTCAGCATCTCTACCTCATCACCTCCGACTTTCATATGCTTAGAGCTAAGGCAATAGGAACCATCGTCCTTGGTAGTCAGGGTATCACCTTTACCCCCATCTCTATTCCCTCAAACGAACCGGAAGAGTCCTTCCTCCGAATCTTACGTGATAGCTGTCGCTCTATCCTCTGGATTTTTACAGGTCGAACCGGAGCCAGCCTAAGCCCTCGTGTTGCTCACTTATCCTATGCGTTTAGATAACTATACCCTTGGAACTTACACTCCTGGCGCTCCCTTGTGGAAACAACTTTTGTGGTACTTTCTCGGAGCACCCTTGATACAGACTTATTTGCTTCCCATGTCAGCTTTAAAAGTTTGGATGCTCCGCTTGTTTGGGGCAAAAATCGGGCAAGGTGTGCGTATTAAGCCTGGAGTCCGGGTGAAGTTTCCTTGGCGACTGACAGTAGGGGACTATGTTTGGATTGGTGAAGATGCATGGCTAGATAACATCGCTCCAATCATCATCGAAAGTCATGTCTGCTTGTCTCAAGGTGTCTACCTCTGCACAGGAAATCATGACTGGAGCCATCCCGATTTTAAACTGATTCCTGCGCCAATTCATATTCAAGAAAGCAGTTGGATTGCAGCCAAATCGGTTATTGGTCCTGGAGTGACTGTAGGACGGGGAGCAGTGCTGACATTAGGTGGAGTGACTGGGCGTTCTTTAGAACCGATGACAATATTTGCTGGCAATCCCGCTCAAGCTGTTAAGAAAAGGGGTGGTGGGGGAATGGCGATCGCCTGACTAGAATTTTAATTCTCAGTGATTATGAAAAAGTTCTGCAATTAACTCGTCGCGACTCAAGCCAAAATGTTCAGCAATATCTCTCAGGATGGCGTTAAGCGTACCAATTTTAAGCGGGTCATGAGCAGGAATTGTAACGTGGTGTTCGCCGTTTTTCTGTGTCGTTAGACGAATATGGCTTCCTGTTTGCCGATCAACTAAATACTCAAAACGAGCTAATGCCTTGACCAAATCTTCACTCGACAAGTCTCGTGGCAGCTTCACGAAGCAATGACCTCATCACGGACGATATGCAACCGAATCACTTTAGGACAACTTGCCTCCTCAGGGAAATGGCAGTGAACTGCATCGCGTACCATTTCCTTCAAAGTTGCCAGGTCATTAGCCTGGGTAAAAATTGATTCACCCAAAGCTCTAGCTACATAACCACCCTCAGGGTCTTCTTCAATTAAAAATATAATTTCAGTCGTTGTATTTTTCACTGATTTTTTCATCGGAGTAGCCAGATATAGTCTCATTTTAATGTGAGTCAAATCAAAATTGTTAGAGATGAAGATTAAAACTTGCTCGAGTTCACCTTATAACAATAATGGTTTGTATAATGCTCACGGCGTCCTCCAATCTTTTTTGAATTCTTCTTTGCTTTGGCTCAAGGCGGGTATCCACACCTCGATGAAAAGCTGGAACAGCGACTGCGGCTTACACGGATTTGTTAGACTAGTCTCGATGCCTAATAAGGTTTAATACAGAACCACTCGCTTCCCTAATATTATGACCTTGATGGGTGTTAACCAATTATACATAACACTCTGATAACGCCAGTTTTTTGAGGCTACTGATGCTTACAAGTACTCTACTTCTCTCTAAACAACTCCCTACTTTAGAATACTCCTCTACACCAGAGCGATTCGATGAATCCTGGGAAGCTCCCCTGTCTACCCTCTTGGGACTGGGACGCGCCGCTGGTGCTGATTTTATTGAATTTTTCTTGGAGCGTGTCAACTATATTAGCTGCTTGGCAGAGGAAGACTCTATTACCAGCATTACACCGCGTCTTTCTACAGGTGCAGGAGTAAGAGTATTTCGTGGCAAAGCTGATTGCTATGTTAGCACCAATGACCTTTCTTTTTCTGGTTTAAAAGCAGCTTTGGAAAAAGGTCTTTCTATCTTGGGATTGCAACTTCCCGCTCCCAACGCTTTCATCCCAGAAATCAACCTGGAACTGCTACGAGACTATGGTACCAAAAGAGGTAAAGATGGCTGGCTACCACTATGTACCTCCATGCGGGAAATGGGAGAAGTTCTCCTTGATGGGACTGCTCAACTTCAGCAAAAAGCAAGCCACGTACAATCACGCCGCGCCACCTACTTCCGTGATTGGCAAGAAGTCTTAGTCGCTGCGAGTGATGGCACTTTTGCTCGTGACATTCGCCTCACCCAGTCGGTAGCACTGATCCTCCTGTGCGCTGACGGTGCTCATCGCGCTTCTATGGCTGAACGTGCAGGCAATACCAGCGACCCCAATTTCCTCACGGCTTGGGATTACACAGAAGCAGCAGAGCACATTGCAGAATCAGCAGGGAAAATGCTTTATGCTGATTATGTAGAATCAGGCACTTACCCCATCATCATGGCGAATCACTTTGGCGGGGTTATCTTCCACGAGGCGTGCGGACACCTGCTGGAAACCACTCAAATCGAACGCAACACCACTCCCTTTGCTGACAAAAAAGGTGAAAAAATTGCCCACGAAGCTCTAACTGCTTGGGATGAAGGGCGAACCGAAAATGCCTTCGGCACAATTGACATGGACGACGAAGGTATGCCAGCCCAAAGAACCCTATTAATTGAGAAAGGCGTTTTGAAGAACTTTTTGGCAGATAGAGCAGGTTCAGTGCGTACCGGACATCCCAGAACCGGTAGTGGACGCCGCCAGAATTTTACCTTTGCTGCTGCAAGCCGGATGCGTAACACCTACATTGCTACTGGCGAATATAGCAGTGAAGATTTATTTGCCTCTATAGATAAAGGTATTTACTGCAAAAAGATGGGTGGCGGTAGCGTTGGTGCTACAGGTCAATTTAACTTTGGTGTAGACGAAGCTTATTTGATTGAAAATGGCAAAATTACCAAGCCACTCAAGGGAGCTATCCTCATTGGTGAAGCGAAGGAAATTATGAACAAAATTTCCATGTGTTCCCAAGATTTGTCTCTTGCACCCGGCTTCTGTGGTTCTGTCAGTGGCAGTATCTACACAACCGTAGGACAGCCTCACATCAAGGTTGATTCGATTACCGTAGGCGGACGCTAAATTATCTTCGGGTGGGCGATCGCTCACCCAACAGAAGATGCCTATTTATTTTTAGAACCACAGATGAACACAGATGTAGGCGTAAGCCGTGCCGTAGGCTACACCGATGTAATTTATCTGTGTCCATCTGTGTCCATCTGTGGTTTGAAATTCAAAATTCAAAATTGATGAACTATGCCGAATATCAACGAAATTGCAACTTACGCCAAGGAAACTGCTGAGAAGATTGGCATTAAAAAATTCGACATCTATGGTTCAACTGTAGACCAAACTGGTGTACAAGTGGATCAAGGTGAGCCTAAGCAAGTGAAAGCCTCTAATCTTTCTGGTGTCACCGTGCGTGTCTGGAATGAAGACAATACAATGGGTGTCACCAGCACGACAGATGTAGACCCCCAAGGACTTGAATTAGCTTTAAAAACAGCTTACGAAGCGAGTTTCTTTGGTGTGAAAGAAAATGTCCCTGATTTTAGCCCAGAGTCTACTGTTCCTATTCCTAATTCATCACACGAGAAAGCACCCCAAGCACCTGTTTCTCAACTGATAGAAAGCCTGTTAGCGGCTGAAAAAGAAGTTCTAGCAGCTCATCCGGCTATTCAAGGAGTACCATACAATAGTTTGGCGCAAAGAGATATTGACAAATTCTATCTCAACAGCGATGGTGCAATGAGAACAGAATCTGGCTCAATAGCATCGATTTATCTTTACAGCAAAACTGACGAAGACGGGAGAAAACCCCGCAGTGGTGGCGCTTTTAGAATCAGCCAAAGTTTAGATACTCTAGACATCAATGGTTGTATCAAAGAAACGGCAGAGAAAACTATCAGCCACTTGAACTACGAAAAAATCAAGTCTGGTAAATATCGAGTTGTTTTCTCACCAGATGCTTTCTTGAGTCTATTGGGTGCTTTTTCCAACTTGTTTAATGCTCAAAGTATTCTGGACAAGCAAAGTTTATCTAGCCCTGATGATTTAGGCAAGCAAATTGCTTCTCCTCTGCTTTCGGTGTGCGATGATGCACTGCATCCGGCAAACATTGGTGCAGAAACTTTTGATGGCGAAGGAACTCCTACCCGTAAAGTTTCATTAATTGAAAATGGTATTTTAACAGGCTTTCTCCACAGTGCAGGGACTGCTAAAAGAATGAATGCCAAGCCGACAGGTAACGCCAATATTGGTGCAAAAGTCTCTGTCAGCCCCAACTTTTATCACGTCTTTGCAGCCGCACCTGGTGAACAGGAATTGAGCCTGGAAACCGCTGAAAATGTGATTTTTATTGATGATTTGCAAGCTCTTCATGCAGGGGTGAAAGCCTTACAAGGTTCTTTTTCTTTACCATTTGATGGTTGGCTTGTCAATAATGGTGTGAAGACAAGCATTGAATCAGCAACTGTTGCAGGAGATTTTCTAGAACTCCTCAAGTCGATTATTTTTGTGGAAAAAGAACCAGAGTTGACTCCCGGAGGTGTGTGTCCCAAAATCTGGGTTGATGAATTGTCGATTACGGGAGAATAAATTGGTAGTGAGGACTAAAGTCCTCACTACAAAGAAGTTTGATTATGGGTAATTTCCCGAACAACACTAATATTTTGGTTGTTAGTGGTGAGTTGTGAGTTGTTTCTACTCTCTACTAACCACTAACTACTAACCACTAACTCTTACCGCTACCAATTAAGTAGAGCAGCGCCATGCGAACGGCAACACCACTGCTCACTTGAGCTTGAATTAAGCTAAATTCCGGGTCATCCATCAATTCTGAGCTAATTTCGACACCACGGTTAACTGGACCAGGGTGCAAAACTTTGACATTTGGCTTACACAGTTGCAGCCTTGAGTGTGTAATACCAAACATTTGGTGATATTCTCGTAAAGAAGGCAATAAATGAGCAGTCATCCGTTCCTTTTGCAAGCGCAAAGTCATGACAAAATCAGCATCTTGCAAAGCGGGTTCTAACTCCCAATGGAGAAACAGTTTGCCTGGTCTGCTTTCACCGTAATCTAAGAATAATTTAGGTAAGAGTGTGGGTGGTGCTGCTAGATGCACATGAGCGCCACTTGCTGTAAAACTCCAGATATTCGAGCGTGCTACCCGCGAATGTAGAATATCCCCAACAATGGCAATCTTTTTATCTTTTAAAAGTTCGATGCGGGGAAGATCAGGGTCAAGGAGAGTACAGATAGTAAATAAGTCTAGCAGGGCTTGAGAAGGATGCTCATGTTGACCATCACCAGCATTGAGGACACTGACTCGGACTCCTAGACGATCCATTTCTTGGGCGATCGCATTGGGGACTCCCGCCTCCCGATGGCGAATCACCATAATATCAGTTCCCATTGCCAAGTAAGTCTTTGCCGTGTCGAGAATCGTCTCTCCTTTTGTCATGGAAGACGTTGCTGAGGCAAAGTTTAGCGTATCTGCCGAGAGCCGTTTAGCAGCGAGTTCAAAACTGCTGCGAGTGCGGGTTGATGACTCAAAAAATAAATTCGCCACCACCTGTCCCTGCAAGGTTGGTACTTTTTTCGTGCGCCTTGATAGGACTTCTTGAAAACTGGCAGCAGTTTGCAAAACAGTATCGTACTCAACTGTGGTGAAATCAGCTAGGGAAAGAATGTGGTGACGAGTCCAGGTGGTATTAGACATAAAAGAATAACGATTTTCGTCTAAGAGACACGCAGCACACTGTCATAGGAGCATTGATGCACACTTGTAAAGCCGATTGGAGCCTGCTTGCGAGTTGAGTTTTTCTCACTCCTATTGTTGTTTCAGTGGCGCTCATTTTAACGCATCTCTACAGTTTTTTCATTTACATATGCAGACCAAATCATACCACCTGGCATCTATCAAAATAGATACCAGGTTGTCTCAATTGCTCTTAGATTTTAAGTCCCAAGCAAATGTAACGAAAAGTAACAAAATTTACCACGGATTGAAACAGGTAAGGAATTCGTCAAGTCTTGCTACATTATGAAACAGTGTTCCTTAGACAAATCAGCCATGCAACTTGATGACCTGCTGCTGAGTGAACCAGCAATAGAGGCGGCAATAGACTATCAACCACTCACTGTTGCACCGACAACATTGCTGGTAGATGTCATTGCTTTAATGAACCAAAAGCAAATTCACAGTTGCTCCTTATCTGGTGTTCATTCACCAGCAAATGCATTTACCATATATGAGACAGGCTCTAGCTGTGTCTTAGTGATGCACTTAACAGAGTTACTGGGAATTTTTACAGAACGGGATATTGTACGGCTAACGGCAGATGGCATCGATTTTGGAACGGTGACAATAGCTGAAGTCATGACGCAGCCAGTGATTACCCTAGAGCAAGCTGCTTTTAAAGATGTTTTTGCTGCTTTATTTCTATTTCGGCGATATCGCATTCGCCACCTGCCGATAGTAGGACAAAAGGGCGAAGTTATTGGTGTTGTTTCTCACGAGAGTATTCGTAACATTTTACGCCCTGTTCATCTCCTGAAGTTCATGCGTGTGGCAGATGTGATGACAACCCATGTCATTCGTGCCCCAAGGACTGTTTCGGTATTGACTTTAGCTCAGGTCATGGCAGAGTTTCGGATTAGCTGTGTCGTAATTACCGAGGAACAACTACAGTCAGATTTGGGACAATTCGTTCACCTTCCGATCGGAATCGTCACTGAGCAAGACATTGTACAATTTCAGGCAATGCAAGTGAATCTATCTGAAGTTCTGGCCCAAACTGTGATGAGTACACCCCTATTTCTGCTCAATCCTGAGGATTCTTTATGGACTGCTCTTCACCAGATGCAACGGCGACATACGAGAAGATTGGTGGTGTCTTGGCATGGAGGGACGGGACTCGGTATTGTGACTCAAAGCAGCTTACTGCGAGTCCTCGATCCTGTACAAATGTATGGAGTCATCGAAACTTTGCAGAAGACAGTTAGATAGCTACAAGATTGGTCATTGTCTTTGTCGTTGCACATCTATCGCAACTACGAGTCTGTCACTGCTAGACTAAACTTGTAGCACCCAGAGACTTCCCGCCATTTCTGTCGCCAAAGATTTAGAGATTCCAAAACCAAAAGATGTTATCTTTTGGAACCCAATCCCCAAGGCTGGTTATGGAGTCAATAGCTATGTTTATACTTAGGTATTCATCAGCTCAAGTTGCGCTTTTTTACTCTAAATGGGCAACTCATTTCAACACTGGAAGACGTTGCTTTTCAACAAACGCAACGAGTTGAGCGTTTAGTCGCAAAACTACGAGAATTGAATATTGAGCCAGATGTTTTGTAGAGTTTATGCTCTAAAAAAAAAAGAAGAGATAAAGATAGAAGAAGTTTTTTCATTCTTCATTCTTCACTCTTCTTTATTTACCGAAAAAGAACTCAGAACTCAGTTGTCAGAACTCAGAATTAACTACGAATACGTAGGCTGTGGTCAGCCAAGTTCTATACAACTGGGTGAAGAGTAGAGGTCAAGAGCCGCCTGTTTTTAATTATGGAGAAAAGAAACATTCTTTCGGTGGCTGAATCCCCCGGGTTTATCCGTGGGGTCATTCTGCGTTCTGCGTTCTACTCAATCTTAAGTATCTTCTGGAAAAACCCATTTTGGAGGTTCCATAAGTTTTTTGAGTCGTGCTGCTTCAGCTATTTCATGCATTTTTTCTAAAGAAGTCTCTTGGATGAACTTTGACGCCTCCTCTACATGGGATTTTTCATCTAAAGCGCTGTCGTTGGTTTTGGTTTCAGGATTATTTCCCTTATCCTCTTCCACGCAAACCTCCTGAGTAGTCATTTTCAGAACGGCAGTCATCTACAGCAATTCCTACTGTGGAGCACAAAGACTTGTGTTGCTCTAGTAAATCTTAACCTTGTGATTGCCGTGTGGATCTTCCATGCAACATTTCTAAAATCTAAAAAACTGTAGAGACGTGGCACGCCACGCCTCTACAGTTGCATTGTAATGTCTCTACAATCGAATATAGATTCAATATCTTGGTTAAAAGGGCGCAGATGTCGGAAATTTTTGCTACCACTGGAACCATCGCCGCGATCGCCACTGCTGTTGTTCCTCAACAGGGTAGCGTCGGCATTGTGCGCGTGTCCGGTTTGGAAGCAATGCAAATTGCTCAAACTCTTTTTTATGCACCAGGGCGTCAAGTTTGGGAAAGCCACCACATCCTCTATGGTTACATCCGCCATCCCCAAACGCAGCAACTGGTGGATGAAGCACTTTTGCTCCTCATGAAAGCACCTCGTTCTTACACCCGTGAAGATGTGGTGGAATTCCACTGTCACGGGGGAATTATGGTGGTGCAGCAGGTCTTGCAATTATGTCTCGAAAATGGCGCAAGACTAGCACAACCAGGAGAATTTACCCTACGGGCGTTTTTGAATGGGCGACTAGATTTAACTCAGGCAGAAAGTATTGCCGATTTAGTGGGAGCGCGATCGCCCCAAGCAGCACAAGCAGCACTCGTAGGTTTACAAGGGAAATTAGCTTATCCTATCCGTCAGTTACGCGCTAACTGCTTAGATGTTTTAGCAGAAATTGAAGCACGGATAGATTTTGAGGAAGATTTGCCACCTTTGGATGATAAAGCCATCATATCAGAAATCGAGAAAATTTCTGTGGAAATTTCCCGCATTTTGGCAACTGCTGACAAAGGGGAACTGTTGCGTACGGGTTTGAAAGTGGCGATCGTCGGGCGTCCGAATGTAGGAAAATCGAGCTTATTGAACGCTTGGAGCAGAACTGACAGAGCGATCGTCACCGACTTACCCGGTACAACCCGTGATGTGGTGGAATCACAATTGGTTGTCGGCGGAATTCCCGTACAGGTACTCGATACAGCAGGAATTCGCCAAACACAAGACCAAGTAGAAAAGATAGGGGTTGAGCGTTCCCGCCGTGCAGCGAGTGCAGCCGACTTAGTGCTGTTGACCATTGATGCCCAAGCAGGTTGGACAGCAGCAGACCTAGAAATTTACGAACAGGTGCAACACCGTCCGTTAATTTTAGTGATTAATAAAATTGACCTTGTCCAGACGTGCCATGATAGGTTTGATGTTGGGATACCCAACACCATTAAACAGGTTGTCAAAACAGCAGCTGCTCAAAACCAAGGTATTGCAGCGTTAGAAGCAGCGATTTTGGAAGCAGTCAGTTCAGGCAAAGTGCAAGCCGCAGACTTGGATTTAGCCATTAACCAACGACAAGCAGCAGCATTGGTAAAAGCGAAAACATCCCTGGAACAGGTGCAAGCGACAATTGCCCAGCAGTTACCTCTTGATTTCTGGACAATTGACCTGCGAGGTGCAATTTATGCTTTAGGGGAAATTACAGGGGAAGAAGTGACAGAATCAGTTCTTGAGCGGATTTTTAGTAAGTTTTGTATTGGGAAGTAAACCACACAGACGCCCAAAGGGCGTCTACACGTCTTCGCGCTTCGTTGTGACAATTTTAGCATTGAAACTTAGCACAGGCTTCTCATCTGCCATTGGATGGTTTAAATTTATTTACAAAGTTTGTGAATAGAAACGAATGTCTTTTCTCGAAGGAATTAACAACGCCAATGCATTGATTGTCGGAGCAAGCCAAGGCATTGGTTTAGGTTTTGTGCAAAAATTACTGCAAGATGACAGGTTTACCAAAGTGTATGCAACCTATCGTCTGCCAGAGTCTGCGTCCGAGTTATTAACTCTTGAAAGCCAACATTCTGACAGATTAACTTGTCTGTCGATGGATATTACTGAGGAGCCACAGATTGTTGAAGTTGTTCAACAGATCAGTGTAGCTGTTAACAAGCTTCACTTAGTTGTCAACTGTGTAGGATTGCTACATGATGGTGCTTTGCAACCAGAAAAAAGTTTAAGACGTATCAATCCAGAGTATTTGATGCGGTACTTTCAAGTCAACAGTATTGGGGCTATTCTACTTACTAAACACCTGTTACCTCTATTCCGTCATCATGAGCGCAGCGTTTTTCTCAGTATTTCTGCTAAAGTAGGCAGTATTGGTGATAACCAGCTAGGAGGCTGGTATGGGTATCGAGCCTCGAAAGCTGCACTCAATATGTTAATGCGAACAGCAGCTATTGAGTATAGAAGAACTAGCCCCAAGACTTTGGTAGTCATGTTACACCCTGGTACAACTGATACACGGCTTTCTCGTCCATTTCAAGTAAATGTACCAGAGGAAAAATTATTTTCAGTGGAACGCACAGTTAACCAATTGCTAGCCGTCATCGAACAGCTTCAGGATGGCGATAGTGGACAGTTTTTTTCTTGGGATGGTAGCCGCTTGCCTTGGTAGAAATAGGCAAAAGAAAAGAGTTGTTGCCTAATAAGAATGAGTCTTGACAAAACCCTCATTTATGAATGTCTAAGATTAAATTTATAAAGTAATAAGGTTAAGAAAAGATTATTCAGCAACAAGTCTAAAACTATTCACCTAATCGCTTGAAATAGGCAAAAGCTTTTTCAAGGCTTTTTGACTGTGTTCTTGCGAATTTCCATGAATTCAAAAAGCCAAAAAAATAAGAAAAATTCAAGAATACTTGCCTCGAGAAAACGCGAGAAACGATTCATTAGGACTATGGGGCGTTCTCATTCATAGAAATCATGTGTGGGGTGCAATATTAACAACTTTTAGCACTATTAGTCTTGTTTAAAGTATTATCGTATATGATAAATTTCTTGTAATTCGTGGTTTCCTACTCTAATGTTTTCGTTTTGATTCGGTTAAATTTTGGTTAAAGATTGGAGTAAAATCCGCGCAAATAAACTTTTTCTTAATCTTATGAAATCCAACCCTCCACAAAAGCTAAACCGTCGCCAGTTTTTGCTGCGTTCAGCCATCACTAGTGGTGGAATCATTGCCACAAACGTTTTATCAAAATCGCAAGTTTTTGCTCAAGCACCTGCCATAATCACTTCTGACAAAGAACGTCCCACCATACCTTATGGAGTCGCCAGTGGTGACATCAATGGCAATAGAGCTATTATTTGGAGTCGTAGCGATCGCCCTGCCCGGATGATTGTAGAATATGCTACTGATGAATCTTTCCGTGATGCACAACAAGTTGTCGGACCAACTGCTTCAGAAGCCAGCGACTATACAGCAAGAGTTTATCTCAAAAACCTGCCATCATCTCAGCAGATATTCTACCGAGTGACTTTCCAAGACTCAGGTGATACAAAAATCTACAGCGCCCCCGCCGAGGGGACTTTCCGAACTGCCCCTGCATATCGGCAAAATATATTCTTTGCTTGGTCTGGTGACACTGCAGGTCAAGGATGGGGTATTAATCCGGACTTCGGTGGTATGAAGATTTACGAAACCATCCGGCAACTCAACCCAGACTTTTTCATCCACTCTGGCGACACTATCTATGCCGATGGCGTTATCCAATCGGAAGTCAACTTAGATGACGGCAGTATCTGGAAAAACATTACCACAGCTGAAAAATCAAAAGTTGCCGAAACTTTGGCAGAATTCCGTGGTAATTATATATACAATCTATTAGATGAAAACGTTCGTCGCTTCAATGCTCAGGTTCCCATACTAGCGCAATGGGATGACCACGAGGTAACAAACAATTGGTATCCTGGCGAGATACTGGACGATGACCGCTACACAGTCAAGGACGTTTCCTTATTAGCACAGCGGGGAAATCAAGCATTTTTGGAATACTTCCCCATTCGGATTGATGGTGATGATCCAACCAGAATTTACCGCTCCTTCAAGTATGGTCCATTACTAGACATTTTCATGCTGGATGAGCGCAGCTACCGGGGACCAAATACAGAAAATCGCCAGACAGAACAAAGTGAAGAAACGGCATTTTTAGGCAATGCACAGGTGCGTTGGTTGAAAAACCGATTGCGGAAATCAACAGCGACATGGAAAGTCATCGCAAGTGATATGCCTATTGGACTAGTAGTTCGGGATGGTAGCACCAAGTTTGAAAACGCCGCTAACGGAGACGGTCCAGCCTTAGGACGGGAACTAGAACTTGCCGATTTACTACGGTTTATTAAACAAAACAATATCAGCAATGTTGTCTGGTTAACCGCAGACGTACACTACACAGCAGCGCACTATTACGACCCCAACAAAGCACAGTTTCAAGACTTCAAACCCTTCTGGGAGTTCGTAGCAGGTCCTCTCAACTCTGGCACATTTGGACCAAACCAACTCGACAATACCTTTGGTCCAGAGGTGAAATTTTTGGGTATACCGACAGATTTGAAACCAAATCGACCTCCAAGTGAGGGTTTGCAATTCTTTGGCACAGTCAAAATTGATAGTTCTACAGAGGTGATGACAGTAGCATTGCTTAATTTGGAAGGCAAAACCCTCTACAGTGTAGACTTGTCGCCGGAAAAATAAACCCCATAGACTTGTAGACGCCCGAGGGCGTCTACGTGCCTTCGTAGTTTATTTTATCCTGCTGCGCTAGTCCCAAATATTACTCTTGTGTGTACCAAACCTAATCCGAAATCTTTATAATTGGGCGTGATCAAGTTATTAGTACTTTATTCGAGTTGAGTTAATCATGGTAGCAGCTAATACCAACTATGACCCCACATTAAAACTTGGTTCTCAAGGTGACAAAGTTAAAGAATTACAAGCACTTTTAAACAAAAGGCTTAGTAGTCGTGAGCAAATTAAGGTTGATGGCGTTTTTGGAAGCAAAACAGAGGATGCTGTCAAAATTATCCAATATCAATTCCTCCTCAAACAAGACGGCATTGCTGGACCTCTGACCTGGAAATCTCTGCGTGCTAACTCCCCAGTCGATAAACCCACTTTGCGTCGTGGTAGCACTGGCGAACAAGTTGCAATTGTACAAAAAGTCTTGAAAGACGGCGGATATTATAACGGTGCAATTGATAGTAACTTTGGAGAGAAAACAGAAACAGCAGTAAAAGCTTTTCAGAAAGACAAAAAACTGCTTGTTGATGGCATTATTGGTGACAAGACCTGGGAAGCTTTGAGCCTACTAGCTAGTTTTATGACGGTTGATTAAATTTAAAACTTCACGAAATCATCTTCTCCAACGCCAATTGTAAGTCTTGCGTCAGGTCGTCAACTGCTTTTCTTGCTGCTTGACGACTTGTCTGATAAGTTGACCAACGTTGTGTGACTGAAATTGGCTCACCTACTGTGACTCGTGCTTTTCTCCATCCTAACCGGGGTCGTGCAGGGTTTTTCTCCCCTTTTATCCGGGCGATGAGGTCAAATAAGATTAAGGACGTTTCTGCAAATCTCTCAAAGGTTGGCTTCTCGTGAACATAAGTTCCTGTCACCGCCACAAAACTTTCCGCTAGACGCATATGTAGAGTTCGCAGAGAAGCTTCTTCCGCAATCCAGTCTGCCAAGCCTCGCTCAAGGGGTGATAATGCATGTAAGTTTGGCAAATCCTTGCGGTAGATGTCATCCCAGCCTGCTGACTCTATTCGGCGACAGCGTTCAATCACAGTTCCTTGCGATTCCAAACCGAAATATTGCTCTGCAGCTTGTAGTGACCTATCTAATACCGCCTGAAGCCGAGTTTCAAGTACCTGGTTACGGTTAGCAGATGAATCCGTTTGTGTTGCAGTTGGTGTACTTTTGTGGTAAAAGCGAGCGTAAAATTGTTCCATCTGGGAAAGAATATATTCCCCGAGGCAAAAGAGTCGCTCATAGAAAACTTTTTCTCGGTCAATCAGGGTTGATTGACCAATATGTTGCACTGACAAGCCGCAATCAGCTTCCAATTTGCCCAAAAGCCAATCTAGTTTTGCCCAAGATGGATTGATGTAGCTATACTGAATGCCAATTGGCGCAATCAAAACTTCCTCAGTTCGGTTAGCTTTGACCAAATCTTCCACACACCAGAAGCCCAAATGAGCAACACCAGGTTCCAAGGGGCTGACAATTTCGCTATGTCCATTGGTGGCTCCTTCAGGAGCTACACTCATTGGGAGTTTGCCATTGGCAAACAAATCCCGTGCTGTCTTCATACCTACCCTGTCTAAGCGCTTACCTCGATGTATTGGTAAGCCTCCTAACCGAGAAAAAAACCAACCCAACCAATCCCCAGCCCACAAAGTCATTCCCCGGTCATAAAGAAAGTGAGAATGAATTGGGTATTGCAGTAAAATTCCCATGTGACGGGCAACTTTTGGTACAGCATGGGATAACAAATACATCATGCTAAAGGGGTCATCAACCTCTGAGTGGCGAAATGCCATTAAAAAACGAATTTTGCCAGCTTGGAATTGTTGGTAGAGTTTGACGAGCGCCTCGACATTCACAGTTTCAATCTGCGTGATACCAGTTGGTAACCACGGTCGAGTCCGAAACCGCAGTAACACAGGTAGTAACCTCTGGGTAATGAATAGTACAACTGGGTTAAAGCGCTGGGGAATAAACTCTAAGGGCGGTTGAGCTAGTTGAATCGAATGAGGCAAGGCGGCTCTCCAAGGTGTGTTCCTAAGCATAAAGAAACTCTAACTCACCAAAAAACTAGCGAGTAGCCCATAAAGTATAGTTTTTAATTATTTACTCAATTTTTTTAGCTTTTTGAACCTAGCCCACTCGATATCACCTTTCATCTCTAGATGAAATTTCAAAGCATACCGCCAAGGAGCAAACCAACTTCCAAACAAAGGGTCTACAATTCTCGTGAAAAACCTTGAGCAAGGAGGTCAACCAAACTGCTTACTCCATCTGTTCAACTGCCCTTACACGGTAAACGAATTATTGTGACCGCACCTCGCAACTATGCCGCCAGGTTATCTCAGCAACTGATCAACCAAGGTGGTCTGCCGTTTTTGATGCCAACAATCGAAACCTGTTTACTGGAAAACTTTACTGAGTTAGATGCTGCACTGCAACATATCAACACGTTTGATTGGATTGCTTTTACTAGTAGAAATGGTATTGATGCATTTTTCCAACGCATAGAAGATTTGGGGTTAAACCTCTTATTATTGACAATTTGTCGTTTTTGTGCAATCGGATTGGATGCGGAAAGATTAGCAGCTTTGGGAATCAAGGTCGATTTATTACCAAAAGAACCTAGCCCAGCAGGAATCATTGCTGAACTGGCTAAAATTCCAGATATTGCCAAGAAAAGTGTTCTCGTTCCAGTTCCAGAATTTGTGGATTTACCAGAACCCGATGTGATTCCAAGCTTTATTGCAGGTTTAGAAAAATTGGGTATGAAGGTGACTCGCGTACCGACCTATAGGACGCGGTGTTTGGACAAAAATATTTATGAGGTTGAGTTAAACCTGATTCGCCAAGGCAACATTGATGTCATTGCTTTTAGCAGCACTGCGGAAATAGCAGGTTTTTTACAAATGGTCAACTCAAAAAGAGATTACGAACATTGTGTTATTGGCTGCTTTGGACCTTATACAGCAGCAAATGCCCAGAAGTTAGGTTTAAAGGTTTCTATCGTTGCCCAAGATTATAGTTCCTTTGCGGGGTTTGCGGATGCGATCGCCCTTTGGGCCGCTCCCTTTGGGAGCATCGCCAACGGCGGGGCGTAGCCCATCGCCCTTTGGGCAGATCCTTAGGAAGATGGGCGGATTTTTCACCTTCTGACTATCAGTGCTATCCTAATCTACGATTTGCCCAACCCCCCTTTGTGTAGCAGGGCTGTTTCATTCCCTAAAACAGGTAAAATTGCAACTGTTGAGGGGAGAAAAAATCATGGGTGCAAATCTGATTTCACAACTGCAGCTTGTTGAAGATTTCAGAACTTTAGATGGTCGAAGGCATCCTCTGTGGTTGGTGTTGCTGTTTGTCATAATGGGCACCATGAGTGGATATATTGGGTATCGTGCATGGGGAGATTTCGTGAAACGGCATCGTCGAGTATTGATCCAGACGTTTGAAATACAAAAACATGGCGTTCCTTCGTATTCAACGATACGACGTGTAGTGATGGGAGTAGACTTTGATAAGCTAGTGGAAATATTTAATCAGTGGGCTGAAAACTACGTTGAACTACAGGAGTCAGAGTGGTGTAGCATCGATGGCAAAAGCATTAAAGGAACAGTCACTAACTACAAAAAAGCTTGTCAGAATTTTGTCAGCATCGTATCAGTATTTGCGAGCAAAAAAGGACTGGTTTTGGGCATCTCAAAGCTTGAGAACAAGTCGGAGAGCGAAATCGTAACTGTGCAAAATTTAATTGCCGTTTTGGAGATCAAAGATGCTGTATTCAGCCTTGATTCTTTACATTGCCAAAAAAAACTTGTCAATTAATCATCGATAGTGGCAACGATTATGTAATTGCTGTTAAAGACAATCAGCCAAAACTACATCGTCACATTAAACGCGTTGCTGCACTCAGATCACCAGCCAGTCGTTACATAGCCACCGAAAAAACCAGAGATAGATTAACAACACGTACAGTAGAAGTTTTTCATGATTTGAATGGAATAGACCTAGGATGGACTGGGATTAAGTCTTTAATTCGGGTTGAACGAGTTGGGACACGGGGTAGAAAACAATACCATGAGGTTGTTTGTTACATTAGTAGCCTGATTCGTACCGCACAAGAATTTGCTTGTGGTATTCGCGGTCATTGGAGTATCGAAAATTGCCTGCATTGGGTGAAAGATGTAGTTCTTGATGAAGACGATTCCACCATACGTCTGGGTAACGCTCCTGCTAATCTTTCAGTTATTAGAGCGATTGCCCAAGGGGCACTGCGCAGAGCGCAATCGCTCTCAATATACTCCGTCGTAATGGTCATACTTCCATCACAATTGCTCATAGATTTCTCTCTAATGATATTGACAAACTTCTTGCCCTTGTGGAATGAAACAGCCCTGCCTTTGTGTAGAAGGTTGGGCGCTATCAGTTGTTGCAGTACCAGACTATGCGACTACCATTTGTGCCGGATAAAGTCGTAAATCTCCAAATATTCTGTTCCAGGATGGTTCCAAGAGTAGTCATACTCCATACCCGCAAGAGCAAGTTTACGAAACTCTTCAGGATTGTTGTACCACAACTTCAAAGCACGTTCCAACGCGGATTCAAGGGCAGGATAATCTGACTGGTAGAACACGTAGCCGTTGCGTTCTTCCACAGGCGTATCCTCGTCGTAGTCTCTGTCAAATACGGTATTGACTAGCCCACCGACTCCCCGAACTATGGGTACAGTGCCATACTTCAGTCCAATCATTTGGGTTAGTCCACAGGGTTCGTAATTACTTGGGACAATAATCATATCTGCCCCGGCATAAATTAGGTGAGATAATTCTTCATTAAAACCAAGTTCTAAATGAACATCAGGATTATCGTTCAAAAAGTTTTTCTCATGGCGGAAATGGGCATTAATTCCTGACTCTGTTGCTGAACCTAATAGTACAAATTGAGATCCATTGTGCAGGGCATGATAAATTGCATGATGGACTAGATGAACGCCTTTTTGCTCATCTAAACGACCAATATAAGCAATAATTGGCTTATCAACATCCTGCAATAGCAGCCGTTCTCGTAAAGCTTTTTTGTTCTTAGCTTTTTCTTGAAAATTATCCTTAGAGTAGTGATAAGGAATGTAGCGGTCTATTTCAGGATTCCAAAAATCATAATCGATGCCATTGAGTACCCCAGTAAATTTATCCTGGTGTAGGTGCAAGGTATGACCTAATCCGTAACCAATATCAGTGTACCGAGCTTCCCAAGCGTGGTGTGGAGAAACTGTGGTTACAGCGTTGGAGTAAACAATCCCTCCTTTCATAAAGTTCAGGGCAAAGGGGTTGAAGTTGTCCTGTAGCTTATCATACTGAAAGTAATACGACTCTCGGTTTAAACTCGTTGCCCAGAGAGTATCAACACCGCCAAATCCCTGATGCTTAAAGTTGTGGATAGTATAGCAAACTCGTTGGGACTCCATCCCATGATATTTATACATTTCACAGAGCATGACTGGAACTAAGCCAGTCTGCCAGTCATGGCAATGGATAATATCAGGTCGCTTGTTGCTTTGGAGCAGAAATTCCAAAGCGGCTTTGCTAAAGAACGCAAATCGCATATTGTCGTCGTGACAACCGTAATAGCAGCCCCGATTAAAGAAATTGTCCCCAGAGTGGGGTTCAATAAAGAAACACAGCCGCCCGTGTACCCAACCACAAGAGACTGAACAGTGAATTGCACCGCCGTACCAAGGTACCCACAAGTCAAGGAAGGCGTCATGGAGTCCCCAGATATGGTCGTAGCGCATACAATCGTACTTCGGCAGAATGATTTCAACGCAATGCCCCCGGATTTCTAATTCCCTGCTGAGTCCGTAAACGACATCGCCTAAGCCTCCAGCTTTGATAACAGGAGCGCATTCCGAGGCAATTTGTACGATGTACATCTCTCTCCTCGCTTAATAAAAATTCACTTTTATTATCTTTTCCATCATTACAGAAAAGATGTATCTATTGGCAAGTCACTTACCCAGCCATTAGGTACAAATCTTACTTCATAACGTAATTTGTATCATATATCGCCAAAAATATTTAGACGAGAAGCTTTTCAAAATTCGAAAATTATGTCAAAATATGTCTTAAGATAGACCCAAAAATGTATCTTAAGCTAGATACGCAAATTTTGTTAAACCAAGTATAGGTGCTTACCTCTAAATATAATTTGTATGGAGAGTAAACTCAAAGAACTCATTGGTCAGCCTAATGTTTGGCTTTTTGTCAAAAGCAGTAACGGCTGGTTAAAGAACGTAGAAATTTTAGATGTCAAATCTGATATTGTAACATTTCGTTATGAACACGAATCCGAGGCAGAAAAGAGGCTTTGGGAGAAGACCACTCGGATTGACAATATTGCAGAGATTGAAGTGCGTCTGTTAACACTACCTAAGAACGATCAGCAGGTACAAGATATCAAAAATAGACTTTCCAAGCTCCTAGAGCAGGAGGAAAGATAAGAATCATAAGTTGCATTGCTTGCTGAAGTCAGCGCTCACCAAACTCGCTGGCGATACCCCCGTATAGCACCGACTCGTACCGACCTAGAGGTTTTTATCTATCAATCGCTTCTGTATCTGAGGGAGGTGCAAAAGATTCCCTGTGACTATCGTGTGGTGTTACCGAAACCTGAACTGCTTCCTATCGCTATTGCTAAGGCTTAAAATTAGTGAGACACTCGGTTTATTCGAGCAACTGGATTTCTAGATTCTCGAGTTTGTTGAAAAAAACGAGTTTCTGTTATGGTAAATTCATAAAGGGAAAAAAAGACTAACGGACTGAGCGTAAACTCAGTCCGTTAAAAAAAGCGGGTTAACCGCTGTAGAACAGGTTAACCCGTGCAGCTTTGGGAACGCGCAGAGAAATGACTATTGCAATACCAACTTAACGTTGGCATTTTGCAAACCGCGCTGCTTCACTTCTGCCAGGGTCTTGTTAACGGCATACTTCTGGTTGATGGAGTTGATCAGCTCGGTTTGATTGTGCTTCTTAGCAACGCCCCACAGGTCTGCAATCAAGTCGAAGGAACCATCGCTGTTGCGAGACCAACCGAGGTCATATTCGCCTTCCAAAACTGCAACGATGTCGGAACGAACACGCTGACCGTTGTAGCCACGAACATCAGCTTCGGTCTTTACAGTGATGCCCAAGTCGCGCAGGGAAGCCTTGAGGATTTCAGCATCGGTAATTTTGGTACGCAGAGTGCTAAAGTGAGACATTTGGGTTTCCTCCAATGAGAAAGTAGAGAAAAAGACAACGGTTTGTTTTAAGCGAAGCCGCGTTTACCAAGACGCGGTTTTTTCATAACTGCTAGCTTTTGACGCTAGCCTTTCCCCCTGTGGTAGCAGGAGAAAGCTTTTAGAACTCCATTCGCTGATATTCAGCGACGGAGGATGCGGCTGGTCTGGCGCGCTGTCTAGCCCAGTCTCGAAGAGCTGTGACCTGTTCTTGCATCGTACGAGACAGCGGAAGCGTTGCTTTAAGCGCCGCAATAATATCTAACTGTGTGAACTCCCGATCTTGAGCAAAAGCTTCGTACATTGCTGCAACAATCGCTTGTTCAATTTCTGCCCCAGAAAATCCATCGGACATCTTAGATAGCTGTTCTAAGTCAAATCGCGAGATGTCCTCCCGGCGCCTTGAGAGGTGTATAGTGAAAATATCCTGGCGCTCTTCAGGTGTGGGCAGATCCACAAAGAAAATTTCATCAAAGCGACCCTTCCTCAGAAACTCACCAGGTAGGCGCTCAACTCGGTTCGCAGTCGCCATAACAAATACCGGGGATTTCTTCTCTTGCATCCAGGTGAGGAAAGAGCCAAATATCCGGCTGGAAGTACCACCATCGGAGTCAGAAGAACCTGTACTACCAGCAAAAGATTTATCTAACTCATCAATAAAAAGAATTGCTGGGGAAATGGATTCTGCTGTTTTGAGGGCATTACGCAGGTTTGCTTCCGAACGCCCCACCATAGAACCATCATAGACTCGCCCCATATCTAACCGCAGCAGTGGCAAACTCCACAACCGAGAGGTGGTTTTGGCAATTAAAGACTTACCGCAACCTGGAACTCCTAAGATGAGCATACCTTTGGGTTGAGGTAGACCGTACTCTCGCGCTCTTTCTGTAAATGCGTTAGAGCGTTGCTTCAGCCACTTTTTCAACTCTTCTAAGCCGCCAACAGCATCGATAGTTGCGTCTTCTTCTATGTATTCTAATATACCATTTCGCCGAATAAGCTGCTTTTTCTCAGATAAAACTATATCTACTTCATCTTCCGTCAGACGTCCCTTAGTTACCTGTGCCTTACGGTAGACTTTTTCTGATTCATCTTTAGTTAATCCTAAAGCAGCCCTCAAAAGCTTTTCACGCGCCTCTGTTGCTAGTCTTCGCCCACGATTTTGTTCTAGATGACTAGTTAAAACTTTATTCAACTCGGCCATGTCTGGAAGGGGAAAATCGAGAACGACAACTTCCTTCTCCAGTTCAATGGGAACTTGCTGCATTGGCGACATCAAAATAATATTTTTCTGCGTGCCCTTGAAGCCACCGATCGCGTCTCGTAATGACCTTGTTGTCGCAGGCGCATCAATAAAGGGATGTAAATCTTTAAGAATAAAAATACCTGGTTCTCTCTGCCGGATTATCCACTCAATCGCCGCCTCTGGAGAAACCGTATTGTGTTGGGTAACGTTCCGGGGTTGACCATATTCCACGATGCCGTGAGTGACTGTCCACACGTACACTCTTCGCTGTGGCTTTGATGATTGAGCGATTGTAAAAATTGCCAGCTCAGCCCGCTCTTCCTCGGAGGTCACAAGGTAGATTAGAGGGTATTGAGCTTGAATAAGGATGTTGAGCTCTTCTTTCATACAATCGACCTACTTGAGACCTTTACAGACAGTACAGACATCGCTTTGTTTTCTTGAGGAAATTATGAATATGAAATTCCTAATTTCTATCTAGCAAGGAACTAACTCTTCCTTACCCTTTTGATTATTTTCATCAAGTTCCATTTCATCCATGGGAAGACGCTTTTCCTGCCCAATAACTCCAGCTTGCTTACCCAATGCGACTAATTCCCCATCACGCACCAATACTGAACTTTCACAAGCAGGACAGGAATAAACTCTATGCGTCCTTCCATAAGAGGCTTCCACTTCTTCTACTAATTCTGAGTTTGCCAGATAGAAGTCTAGGGCGCGTTCGGCAAGTTCTGACATTGGTTCAGAGTCAATAGCTGAACGAATCTTCAACTTCTTGTGCAGTTCCGGCGTCAGATACAATGTAACCTTTTGCTTAGCTTGCATATTACTCTTTAACGGTCTTACCCGGGTATGTATTTTACGATATCGGTTCCCCTTTTGCTTGTCAAGACGGCAAAACGTTTTGACGGCATTTTTGTTACATTTCTTAAAAAAGCAGGAACTCTTAGTCATTAGTTCAGGGTTTTACATCAAAACAGAAAATATCCATTCTTGAGAAATAAGCTAGCTTCATGTCTACTGCTGCTATAAACATCTGTGTCGTTTGGGGCAAAATCCGTCAAAGTAATGAAGAGTGAAGAAAGAAGAAAGAATATAATTATTAACTCTTCTGTGTTCGTTCTTCCATCTTCTTTACCTGTTGAGAGGGGACACAAACCTGGTAGATTTAGCTATCAGCGAGTAAAAACTGGTCAAAATGAAAGTCCTGGTTATTGGTGGCGATGGATATTGCGGTTGGGCAACCGCACTTTACCTTTCAAATCGCGGTTATGAAGTTGGTATTCTAGACAGTTTAGTGCGGCGGCACTGGGACAACGAATTGGGAGTGCAAACTCTTACCCCAATTACGCCAATTCAGCAACGTATACAGCGCTGGCACGATTTGACAGGTAAATCTATCGATCTTTTCATTAGCGACATTACTAATTACGAGTCTCTTAATAAGGCGCTGCATACATTTGAGCCAGAAGCCATTGTGCATTTTGGCGAACAACGTTCAGCACCTTTTTCAATGATTGACCGCGAACACGCAGTTTTCACTCAAGTGAACAACGTAGTTGGTACGTTGAACTTGCTGTATGCGATGCGGGAAGATTTCCCCAACTGTCACTTGGTAAAACTGGGGACAATGGGTGAATACGGCACACCCAACATCGATATTGAAGAAGGATACATCACTATAGAACACAACGGACGCCAAGATACCTTACCCTATCCCAAGCAGCCCGGTTCAATGTATCACTTAAGCAAAGTTCATGACAGTCACAATATCCACTTTGCTTGTCGGATTTGGGGATTAAGGGCAACAGACTTAAATCAAGGTGTCGTCTACGGCGTTTTAACCGAAGAGACAGGGATGGACGAACTGTTGATTAACCGCCTTGATTACGATGGCGTATTTGGGACGGCGCTAAACCGTTTCTGCATTCAAGCAGCTATTGGACATCCCCTTACTGTCTATGGAAAAGGCGGACAAACTCGAGGATTTTTGGATATTCGGGATACCGTGCGATGTGTTGAACTAGCTATAGCCAACCCAGCCCAAGCTGGGGAATTCCGCGTGTTCAACCAGTTTACCGAACAATTTAGCGTCGGCGACTTGGCGATGATGGTGAAAAAAGCTGGTAACGCAATGGGACTGAATGTGGAAATTAATCATTTAGATAATCCCAGGGTCGAGAGAGAAGAACATTACTTCAATGCTAAAAATACCAGATTGCTGGATCTTGGCTTGCAGCCCCACTATCTTTCTGATTCTCTTCTCGATTCTCTCTTGAACTTTGCTATTAAGTACCAGCATCAAGTCGATAAAAATCAAATTTTGCCTAAAGTCTCTTGGCGGAGAAATTAGGTACATCCTAAATGCGGTTGGTTTACCACCTGCCTAAAACTGGTCGTCATATTGTTGTGCAGTATGACGACCAGTCTTTTTAGAAGGATGAAGGATGAAATACCCCCTTCTTCACTTCATACTTTATACTTCCAACCTTTACCTTCATTTCAGACTTCATACTTCGCCTGTACTGAATAGTTTTTATGCGAATCGCCCTGTTTACCGAAACCTTTTTGCCTAAAGTTGATGGCATCGTAACACGCTTGAGTCATACGGTGGACCATCTTCAGCGCAGTGGCAACCAAGTGCTGGTAATTGCCCCTGATGGTGGCATTACTGAATACAAAGGAGCTAAAGTATATGGTATATCTGGTTTTCCCCTGCCACTGTATCCAGAGTTAAAAATGGCACTACCTCGTCCAGCAATTGGTCAAGCTCTAGAGGAGTTCAAGCCAAAGATTATTCATGTAGTAAACCCAGCAGTCTTAGGATTAGCTGGTATAATTTATAGCAAATACCTAAATGTTCCCTTGGTTGCATCTTACCATACTCATCTACCTCAGTATCTTCAGCATTACGGTTTGGGAATGCTGGAAGGTTTATTGTGGGAACTGCTGAAGACAGCTCACAATCAAGCAGCTTTAAATCTGTGTACCTCCACAGCAATGATGCAGGAATTGATAGAACACGGTATTGAAAGGGTAGATTTGTGGCAAAGAGGGGTGGATACGGAATCATTTCATCCTGACAATGCCTGTCAGCAAATGCGATCGCGCCTGTCGCAAAATCATCCTGAAAGTCCATTATTACTTTACGTCGGACGTCTTTCTGCCGAAAAAGAAATTGAGCGCATCAAACCGATTTTAGAAGCCATTCCCGAGGCACGGTTAGCGTTAGTGGGAGATGGTCCTCACCGCCAAGCACTGGAAAAACACTTTACTGGGACAAATACTCTTTTTGTTGGGTATCTTGTCGGTAGAGAATTAGCCTCTGCCTTTGCTAGTGCTGATGCGTTTATTTTTCCTTCTCGGACGGAGACACTAGGATTAGTTCTACTAGAAGCTATGGCTGCTGGGTGTCCGGTTGTTGCAGCCCGTTCTGGTGGGATTCCTGATATTGTGACAGACGGGGTGAATGGATATCTTTTTGAGCCAGAAGCAGATGTTCAAAGTGCCATTGCAGCAACTCAGGGTCTCCTACAACAGCAACAAGAACGAGAAACTATCCGTCAAAATGCGCGTCGGGAAGCAGAACGTTGGGGATGGGCTGCTGCTACCCGCCAGCTACAAACCTATTATCAAAAGGTGATTTATTCTGAATTGCCGAAAGTGGCATAGAGATTGTTAGTGGGTAGTTGTGAGTTGTTAGTTGTTCTACTATTCACCACCCATTACCCACTACCCACTACCCACTACCTACTACCTACAAGAAAATTTTAAATCTCCATGACACTCCTAAATGCTGGTAGCGTCTTGGCTACATTAACTGAACTGACTCAAGTTAATCGCACTCACACCCTACTGCGTCGTGTCAAAGACTTTTCTGTTAATGAATTTGTTTGCTTGCTAGACTTTATCACTGCTGAATTTCAGCAGTTTCTTAGGGCAATTGAACTCATTAACAATGAAGCTCTAGAAACGATGCTGGAAAAGGTTCTAGAGGCGATTACACTCAAAATTGGTCAAATTCTCCAAGCAGAATATACCACTATTTTTTTGGTTGACTATGATAAAGGTCAGTTATGGTCAAAACTTCCTCAAGATAACACCCAAAAGGCTATAGAAATTCGCATTCCTATTAGCGTTGGTATCCCTGGTCATGTAGCCAGTACAGGTCAATGTTTGAACATATTTGATACTTCTACTCACCCCCTCTTTAGCCCTGAACTGGAAAAACAAATGGGCTACACGATTCGTAATATTTTATGTATGCCCGTTTTGAGCAGCAAAAACCAGATTGTGGCGGTCGTGCAACTAGCAAATAAAGCTGGGGGAATTCCGTTTAATCATGAAGATGAAGTACACTTTCGAGATTTTGCCTCTTCGATTGGCATTATCCTGGAAAGTTGCCAATCTTTTTATGTTGCAGCTCGCAATCAACGGGGCGTAACAGCTCTATTACGGGCGACTCAGACTTTAGGACAAAGTTTAGATCTCGAAGCAACTTTGCAAATAGTCATGGAGCAAGCCCGGATTTTAATGCAAGCAGACCGTAGCACTCTATTTTTATATCGTAAAGAAATGGGGGAACTGTGGACTAAAGTAGCAGCTGCGGATGATCAAACCATGATGGAAATCCGTATGCCTGACAACAAAGGCATTGCAGGTTATGTAGCATCCACTGGTGAAGCGCTAAATATCCCCGATGCTTATAAAGACCCACGTTTTGACCCCACAACAGACCAAAAGACAGGGTATGTCACTCGCAATATCCTGTGTTTGCCAGTGTTTAATTCAGCAAATGAATTGATTGGCGTGACTCAGTTAATTAATAAGCATCAAGGGAGTTTTACCGCCTCGGATGAGGAATTTATGCGGGCTTTTAATATCCAGGCTGGAATTGCTCTAGAAAATGCCCGCTTATTTGAAAATGTCTTACTAGAAAAACAGTATCAAAAAGATATTTTGCAAAGCCTTTCAGACGCCGTAATTTCTACGGACATGGAAGGTAGAATCGTTACAATTAATGATGCAGCGTTACAGCTATTGGGTTGTCCCTTAGAGGAAGGAAACGCTAAAAACAATAAGTATCTTTGGGAACAAAACTTGATTGGTCGGTTAGTCTGGGAAGTTGTGCCTATTGATAATCTACAACTGAGGCTACAAGATAGTTTAAAAACTGGGGCAAAACATTATGTCCCAGAGCAAAGTTTGATGGTAGGACTGTATGTAGAAACGCGACGCCAGTCGCCTAGGTCGGGAGACCCTCCTGCAGCGCTGGCTCGCCACGGCACGTCTCTACAAGAGCCAGATATATACATTCTGGCAATAGGCGATCGCACCAACCCAGATGTTTTCATTCCCTGGAATCAATCTCTCTTACCCCGGGTAGCGTTGCTTGATGCAACGAGTATCAAGAAAAACGAACGCAGTATCAATCTCACTGTTAATCCTTTGACGAACCCAGAAGGCGGCGTACGAGGCGGGTTGGTGGTCTTGGAAGACATCAGTCAGGAAAAACGCATGAAAACGACCATGTACCGCTACCTGACTCCCCGTGTCGCTGAACAAGTCATGATACTAGGGGAAGATGCTTTGATGGTGGGCGAACGCAAAGACGTTACCATCTTGTTTTCTGATATCAGAGGTTACACCACACTGACAGAAAATCTTGGTGCTGCTGAAGTGGTGTCGTTGCTGAATCAGTATTTTGAAACGATGGTTGAAGCGGTTTTTAACCACGAAGGCACCTTAGATAAGTTTATTGGTGATGCCTTGATGGCAGTCTTTGGTGCGCCGCTACCACTTTTGGAAAATCATGCTTGGAGGGCAGTGCAGTCGGCATTAGAAATGCGGCAACGACTGGCAGAATTTAATCAGCGGCGAATTATCCAGGAACAGCCACAAATTCATATTGGTATTGGCATCAGTTCAGGAGAAGTGGTTTCCGGCAATATTGGTTCCCGAAGACGGATGGACTACACCGTCATCGGGGATGGCGTGAATTTGAGTTCGCGCTTGGAAAGAGTCACAAAGGAATACGGTTGCGATATCATTTTAAGTGAATTTACTTACCAGTTGTGTGGCGATCTGATTTGGGTGCGCGAGTTAGACAGAATCAGGGTGAAAGGAAAACATCAAGCAGTCAGTATTTACGAGTTGATCAGCGATCGCGGTACTGCCTTAGATGCCAACACTCAAGAGTTTTTGTCTCATTACCAAACTGGACGTAGTGCTTACTTGTCGCGCAATTTCCAACACGCTATTGTCTGTTTTGAAGCCGCCAAAAAAATCCGATCCAAAGACCAAGCCGTTGATATCCACTTAGAACGTGCTCATAATTACCTTAAGGAGCCTCCTAGTCATTCTTGGGATGGTGTCTTCAGTATGCTGACGAAGTAATCAAGAAATGATCAATTGTGAATAATCAAAGCGAAAGACTGCCCTTAATTCATCATTGAGCATTGAGAATTTACTCACTGTTTCCCTCGTCACTATGGAAAGGGTCTTCACCTATTCTCAGTTCTTTTTTTGAGCGTTTTAAGTTTTTCCAAAGACCCTTGATTTGCTCGTATGCTTGCTCTGGTGGGATTTTTCCTGATGTTTCTAGGTTACAAATGTAACTTATTTTTTGGGCAAATTCCTGTAAATTAGCATTGAAAACCAAGTTTTCTGGTTTCACTTGACCGTAGTAGCGACCACGAGGATAGAGAAAATCATCTTTATTTACCATTGTTCTCTCCGTTTACTCAATCCCCCCTGATTTCGGCGCTGAAGTGAATATTTAGCAACCATCGTTGAGTTTCCTTTGGTTGCTCACTGACTTCTTCTGCCTTTAAACAATGATTTTATTCAACTTGAGTGGAAAACGCCAGATAAAGAGCTGGTATTATATACAAATTTTTTTTGAATTGATTTTAGGTATTTATCCAGCCCAAAATTTTACTATTACTAGTTCGTGTAAACAACTATACTCTTCTCTACAAGTTTTCCTATCAGCCAAAGAATACAATATTACAGCAAAACAAGGACGGCTTTGGGTGCATAAGTCTTTTGTCCATTACTGATGACTAAAGATAAAATGGTTAAGCCTGAAAGCATAAAAGCTGCCCATTGCCTAAAACTTTACTTTTCACCATGTCTGTTCAAACAAAAATATACGAAGGCAAAGCTAAAATTCTCTATACAACCGACGAGCCTGAAATCTTATTAGCCGATTTTAAAGACGATGCAACTGCCTTTAACGCCCAAAAGCGTGGCAGTATCCAGGATAAAGGAGACATAAATTGTAGCATTTCTAGTAAACTATTTCAACAACTAGAGGCCCATGGCATCAAGACTCACTATATTGATAGCCCGGCTCCTCATCAAATGCGGGTAAAGGCGTTGAAGATTTTGCCATTAGAAGTCGTCGTGAGGAATATCGCTGCTGGAAGTCTTTGCCAACAAACAGGATTAGCACTCGGAACTGTGTTAAGACAGCCATTGGTTGAGTTTTATTACAAAAACGACCAACTGGGAGATCCATTGTTAACACGCGATCGCCTTTTCCTGTTGGAACTAGCGACTCTGGAACAAGTAAATACAATTACCCATCTAGCATTGCAAATCAACAAGTTTCTCAGCGACTTTTTTCAGGGGTGCGGCATTACCTTAGTAGACTTCAAACTAGAGTTTGGCTTGGACTCACAACAGCAATTGCTATTGGCAGATGAAATTAGTCCTGACACCTGTCGTTTATGGGACAATTCTGCTGGAAGTGACCCGAATCTCCGGGTACTGGACAAAGACCGCTTCCGTCGGGACTTAGGGAACGTAGAAAATGCCTACCAGGAGGTTTTACAAAGAGTACTCAAAGCTTGTCAAAGCAATTGAAGCAGATAGGGCATTGAAGAATGGGAACTCGATCATTCCCACTCTCCAAGCCTTGATCCCCAATCCTTAATGCTTTTGGTAAAAAGGAAAAACAAATGATTCTTATCCACTTTTGCCTTTTGCAATGTGCCTTATAAAGGTAAAAAGGCAAAAGTCAAAATGTAATTTTTCCATAACCCTTGCCGGAGAGCATGATTGCCTTGTGATGGTGTGTGGACGTGAAGAGGAATCCAAATAAAATGCGCTTATCTCCCGTTTTAGCCACAGTTGTGGCGATTGCAGCCCCTTTTGGCAGTTCGCTGAGTGCAAATGCACAAACCCCCAACAGTTCAAATTCAAACCAGACAGCAGAAGTTTTAACACCTGTCACAAATCAGGGGCATGAAGTTGTCGGGGTATTCCCAGCTTCGTCAGAACCAAGGGCGAAACCAGAGGTCGTAGTCCCAAGTTCCATAGAAAAATCAAAGACGACGCAACCCCTCAACAGTTCTAAACAGACAGCAGAAGCTTTAAAACCTGTCACAAATCAGCAGTATAAAGTTGTCGGGGTATTCCCAGCTTCAGCACCGACAGCAACAAAACAGGTCATAGTGCCAAGAAGATCCACATCGTCAACAACTGCACAAAATCTTCTGCAAACGCCTACTCCTGAGACTCAACAGCAGCAAACATCTCCCCAAACCCCCGATAGTACCACCACACCAGAAAATACCAACCAGCCTGGGGCTGAACCTGGACAAAATCCTCCGCAAACACCTTTTCCAAGCATTCAACAACAAACACCAGCTCCTGAGACTCAACAGCAGCAAACACCTTCTCCAAGCATTCAACAACAAACACCAGCTCCTGAGACTCAACAGCAGCAAACACCTTCTCCAAGCATTCAACAACAAACACCAGCTCCTGAGACTCAACAGCAGCAAACACCTCCCCAAGCTCCCGGGACCACTCCCGCACCAGAGAATAACAGCCAGCCTGGGGCTGAACCTACATCCCCACAAATTCCAGGAAATACCCAACCAGACCAACAAACCCCAGAAGCCGCTGAACCCCGCGTGCTGGTCTCTGAAGTCTCGATTAGAGCCGAAACCGGGCAACTAGCGCCGGAACTGGAAGACCAAATATATCGAGCAATTCGCACCCAGCCAGGACGAACAACAACCCGTTCCCAACTGCAAGAAGATATCAACTCCATTTTTGCCACTGGTTTCTTCTCAAACGTTCAAGCAGTGCCAGAAGATACCCCCTTAGGAGTGCGGGTGAGCTTTGTTGTACGACCCAATCCGGTTCTAACTAAAGTGCAAGTACAAGCAAATCCTGGTACTAACGTTCCCTCTGTACTACCTGCTACTACTACAGATGAGATATTTAAAGATCAGTATGGCAAAATTCTCAACTTACGTGACTTACAAGAAGGCATCAAGCAATTAACTAAGCGCTATCAGGACCAAGGTTATGCCCTGGCAAACGTGATTGGAGCACCGCAAGTCTCTGAAAATGGAGTTGTCACCTTGCAAGTGGCAGAAGGGGTCGTAGAAAATATCCGAGTTCAGTTCCGCAATAAAGAAGGTCAGGTGACAAACGACAAAGGACAACCGATCCGAGGAAGGACGCAACCTTATATCGTTACGCGTGAGCTGGAGTTGAAACCCGGACAAGTCTTCAACCGCAACACAATACAAAAAGACTTGCAAAGGGTCTTCGGACTGGGGCTGTTTGAAGATGTGAATGTTTCGCTTGACCCGGGTACAGACCCCAGTAGGGTGAATGTGGTCGTTAACGTGGTTGAGCGCAACAGCGGTTCCATTGGGGTGGGTGCTGGTCTTAGTTCTGCCACTGGATTGTATGGTAGCGTCAGCTATCAGCAGCAAAACCTCAATGGCAGAAATCAAAAATTAGGGGCAGAGTTACAGCTAGGAACAAGGGAATTTTTGTTTGACCTCCGCTTTACAGACCCCTGGATAGCTGGTGATCCCTACCGAACCTCCTACACAGCCAATATCTTCCGTCGTCGCTCGATTTCATTAATTTTTGAAGGCGACGATGAAGAAATCGAGACATTTGACCCAAACGACCCTGACAATGACAACGATCGCCCCCGGGTTGTGCGTCTGGGAGGCGGTGTTAACTTCACCCGTCCCTTATCCAGAAATCCCTACGAGAAGTCAGTATGGACAGCTTCAGCTGGTTTGCAGTATCAACGAGTGACTACCCAAGATGCTGATGGCGATATTAAAGAACTAGGACGGCTCGAAGACACGAATGAGGTCGTTGAACTAAGCCAATCTGGGGAAGGTAAAGACGATTTGTTGCTATTGCAACTGGGCGCTGCACGCGACCTCCGAAATAACCCCTTGCAACCCACCAGTGGTTCTTACCTGCGTTTCGGGGTAGACCAATCGGTGCCGATAGGATTGGGCAATATTCTCCTTACTAGGTTACGAGGTAGCTACAGCCAATACTTGCCTGTAGACTTTACTAACTTTAATAAAGGACCGGAAACCCTGGCTTTTAACATTCAAGGGGGAACTATTCTGGGTGATTTACCTCCCTATGAAGCCTTTTCTCTTGGTGGTAGCAACTCTGTTCGAGGATATGACGAAGGTTCCTTAGGCAGTGGACGGAGTTTCGTACAAGCATCGGTTGAGTATCGCTTCCCAGTTTTCTCAGTCGTGAGTGGCGCACTATTTTTTGATGTCGGTTCCGACTTGGGAACTGCTACCAGAGCATCTGAGGTCTTGAACAAAAACGGTACTGGCTACGGCTATGGTGTTGGAGTGCGCGTGCAGTCTCCTTTAGGACCAATTCGCATTGACTACGGTATCAACGATGATGGAGATAGCCGTATAAACTTTGGTATTGGCGAAAGGTTTTAAATAGTCATTAGTCATTAGTCATTAGTCATTAAGTCATTTGTCATTTTTTCAGACAAATGACAAAGGACTAAGGACGAAAGACAAAAGACAAAGTGACGATATGCAACAACATACATTAGCAGATGAAATCATCCAAACAGGAGTGGGACTGCATAGCGGAGTCACTACCCAAGTTCGGATACAACCAGCCGAGACAGGAAGTGGGCGCTACTTTGTACGTGTGGATTTGCCGGATACTCCGATCATTCCAGCGCAAGTCGCAGCGGTTAATCAAACCCTGCTTTCAACTCAGTTAGGTAAAGGGGAGGCATATGTCCGCACGGTAGAGCATTTGCTAGCAGCCCTTGCTGCGATGGGAGTGGATAACGCCCGGATTGAAATTGACGGTTCGGAAGTGCCACTTTTAGATGGTTCGGCAAAGGAGTGGACAGACGCAATTGCCCAAGCTGGCTTAGTGTCACAAACTTTAACTGAGGACAAGATGACTCTAGTTATCGACCAGCCAATTTGGGTGCGTCAGGGCGATGCCTTTGCCTGTGCCCTTCCAGCCCCAGAAACTCGCTTTACCTACGGTATTGATTTCGATTTACCTGCAATTGGTAATCAATGGCACAGCTGGTCTTCTACTGCCAACAAGGGAAACCCTTATGCTAGCTTCGCTGCCGAAATTGCTCCTGCCCGTACTTTTGGGTTACTGCATCAAATTGAACAACTCCAGCACTCGGGGTTAATTAAAGGTGGAAGCTTGGATAATGCGCTCGTTTGTGGACCAGAAGGCTGGGTAAATCCACCATTGAGATTTGCAAATGAGCCAGTACGTCATAAAATCTTGGATTTAGTAGGAGATTTGAGCTTGCTCGGATCTTTCCCCTGCGCTCATTTTTTGGCGTACAAAGCCAGCCATAATTTACACATTCAACTGGCTCAAAGGATTTTAGATGTAGGAGTTGGTTCGTAGTGAGCGCTTAAGCACTTACGACAAGCCAATTACCAATCCACAATCCATCATCTCTAGGGGGAGGTTCAAACAAGCACCTACGGAAAAAACAAAAATAGAAAATAAATCACAGTATCAATGTCAAATGCCACCGGCCAAGTCAATACCATCGATGTTCCCACACCAGCATCTACCAACGACCAGCCAGATAATACGATCACAAACAAGTCTGACAATAAAATCATTTTCTCTGTAGAAGAAATCCAAAAGCTGCTCCCCCACCGCTACCCCTTTGCGCTTGTAGACAGGATTATTGAATATGTACCGGGGAAACGAGCTGTTGGCATTAAAAATGTCACTGTCAATGAACCCCATTTTCAAGGGCATTTTCCAGGACGCCCAATTATGCCGGGAGTGCTCATTGTAGAAGCAATGGCACAAGTCGGCGGTGTCGTCTTGACTCAATTACCAGAAATGGAAGGCGGACTCTTTGTGTTTGCTGGGATCGACAAAACCCGCTTCCGCCGTCAAGTCGTACCGGGGGATCAAATAGTGATAACCGTGGAACTGTTGTGCGTTAAACAACGTCGTTTCGGTAAAATGCAAGCGCGTGCCGAAGTTGACGGTCAGCTCGCTACTGAAGGCGAACTGATGTTTTCCCTCGTAACCTGAAGATTTGCTTTTGTGGTAAAGGCCCGACCGTGACGTGCCTTTGCTGAATCCTGAATAAGGATATCAGTAAAACAAACAACCCACAACAGCATTGTTTAGTTCTCGATTCTCGACGCCCTCACACATAAGTAGCTAGTCTGACACGTTCGGCTACTCAATAAATGACCTATTGAGGTACAGACGCGCCCTTAGCGCGTCTCTACTCTTAGCACTCAAGCCTGTTCTGGAGATGCACCCTTGAAAACGCTAATTCATCCAACTGCTGTCATACATCCTAATGCGGAATTGCACCCTACAGTGGAAGTCGGTGCTTATGCTGTGATTGGCGCACATGTCAAAGTAGGTTCTCAAACAGTCATCGGCGCTCATGCCGTACTAGAAGGACCTCTGGAGATTGGGGCACGAAATCAAATTTTTCCGGGAGCCGTTATTGGCATGGAACCCCAAGATTTAAAGTACTCTGGCGAATATAGCTGGGTCAAGATTGGGAACGATAACTCAATTCGGGAATACGTCACGATTAATAAAGCAACTGGTGCGGGTGAAGAAACTCGCATTGGTAACGGAAACCTACTCATGGCTTATGTCCATGTGGGTCATAACTGCGTTATTGAAGACTCTGTGATCATCGCCAACTCTGTCGCTTTAGCGGGTCATGTCCACATAGAGTCACGCGCAAGGCTCAGTGGGGTTTTGGGTGTCCATCAATTTGTACATATTGGTAGCTTGGCTTACGTGGGCGGTATGACTCGCATTGACCGAGATGTGCCGCCATATATGATGGTGGAGGGTAATCCTTCGCGGGTACGAACACTTAACCTTGTAGGACTCAAACGCGCAGGTTTCACAGCTGCTGAGTTGCAAATCTTGAAAAAAGGCTTCCGCCTTCTCTACCGTTCTGAGTTGACCTTTAAGCAATCCTTGGAACAGTTGGAACTGCTAGGAGATACCCAACAGCTACAGCATCTGCGTCGCTTTTTGCTACTTTCTCAAATGCCAGGAAGACGCGGCTTGATTCCTGGAAAGGGGAAAGCAGCCCTTAGAGACGAGGAATCATAGGTTATGAGACACGGAGACGCGGGGACACTTTTACTCTCCCCATCTCCCTATCTCCCCATTCCCTATTCTTAATATATAAATGCGAATATTTATCAGTACTGGCGAAGTGTCTGGCGACCTGCAAGGGTCGCTACTGATTGCTGCACTCAAACGCCAAGCAGTAGCCGCTGGCTTGGAATTAGAGATTGTGGCTTTGGGTGGTGAAAAAATGCTAACTGTTGGAGCGACCCTTTTAGGCAATACCAGTGGGATTGGCTCAGTGGGTATTCTAGAATCACTGCCTTATATGTTACCAACACTCCTGACCCAACGACGAGCGATCGCCTATCTTAAGCAACATCCACCTGACTTGGTGGTCCTCATTGACTACATGGGGCCAAATCTTGGCATTGGCAACTACATTCGCCGGAATCTGCCACACATCCCTGTAGTGTATTATATTGCACCACAAGAATGGGTTTGGTCAATAAATTCACGTAATACAAATTTGATTGTTGGTATAACAGACAAGCTGCTAGCAATCTTTCCAGGGGAAGCTCGTTACTTCCAACAAAAGGGAGCAAAAGTCACCTGGGTAGGGCATCCTTTAGTAGACAGAGTCCAAAGCTTTCCTAGTCGGGAAGCGGCGCGTACACAGTTAGGAATTGCAGAGGATGAGATAAGTGTAGCTCTTCTCCCCGCTTCTCGTACCCAAGAACTTAAACATCTTCTACCAGTCATGTTCCAGGCTGCTCAGGTGGTTCAAGCCAAATTGCCCCAGGTACATTTTTGGATACCATTGTCTCTGGAAATCTACCGACAACCCATTGAACGAGCAATACAACGGTATGGTTTGCGAGCTTCTCTAGTATCTAGTAAAACTCAGGAAGTCCTCGCCAGTGCCGATTTAGCAATTACCAAATCTGGCACTGTCAACCTGGAACTAGCATTGTTGAACGTGCCTCAAGTTGTCCTCTACCGACTTCATCCCATCACAGCGTGGATTGCTCGTACTGTGCTCAAAGGTTCCATACCTTTTGCATCGCCGCCAAATTTAGTGATGATGAAGCAAATTGTACCAGAGTTCTTGCAAGAACAAGCCACACCAGAGAACATTACCCAAGCGGCGCTGGAATTATTGCTAAATCCCAAAAGTAAAGAGCAAATGCTGGCAGATTATCAAGAAATGCAACAGTGTTTGGGAGAAATGGGAGTGTGCGATCGCGCTGCCAAAGAAATTTTGCAAATGCTACCAAATTTTCAACATTAGATTTTAGATTTTACAGCCATTTGCATTTAAATAGATCACATTGTAGAGACGTTGCAGTGCAACGTCTCTACAGGGTTTCAATGAGTGCATATGTGGTTCATTTATTTGAAAACCGCTGTTAATTAGGCTAAAAGTCAATAATCCAACCTAGAGACTCTGTTAACAGTGTCCTTAAGCATTTTTCATCTAAAATCCACAATTGGTAGCTTAAAAACATAACATGATTCACAGTAATAAGAAAGAAAGACCTATCGCGGTTGATTTATTTGCTGGTGCTGGTGGCATGACTCTTGGTTTTGAGCAAGCAGGATTTGACGTGCTTGCATCTGTTGAAATTGATCCAATTCATTGTGCAACACATGAATTTAATTTTCCTGTTTGGAATATTTTTTGTAAAAGTGTCGTTGATATTACAGGAGCAGAAATTAGACGAGCTTCTTCTATTGGTGATAGAGAAATAGATGTAGTGTTTGGTGGACCACCATGTCAAGGTTTTTCATTAATAGGTAAACGTGTTTTTGACGATCCTCGAAATTCCCTAGTTAAAGATTTTATACGTTTAGTTATAGAATTGCAGCCAAAGTACTTTGTTTTAGAAAATGTTAAAGGAATGACTTTAGGAAAACACAGAGAGTTTATTTCAATCATCATCAATGAATTTGAGCAAACTGGTTACAAAGTTCGTAAAGATTACAAAGTTTTAAATGCTGCTGAATACGGAGTGCCGCAGAATCGTGAAAGATTATTTTTGCTAGGTTGTCGTCAGGATTTAGAATTACCACATTATCCTGAGCAAATCACTAGAACTGCAAAATCAAATAAAGCAGGGTTAAATAACCAAATTCCATTAAGTCCAACAGTTTGGGATGCAATTGGCGACCTACCTGAAGTAGAAGATTACATAGAACTTTTTGAGAAAGATTCGGTTATTGCAGACTTTGGGAAACCAAGTGATTACGGAAGACAACTTCGGGGTCTTTGCTCTTGTGATAATGACTATTCCTATGCACGTAAATATGACTCTAGAATACTTACCTCAAGTTTAAGAACAAAGCATACTCTAGAATCTATCAAAAGATTTGAGTCTACTCCTGTTGGGAAAACAGAACCTGTTAGCCGCTTTCATAAACTTAACCCTCAAGGAATATGCAATACACTTAGAGCAGGAACTGCTAGTAATAGAGGAGCCTTTACTTCTGCTAGACCAATTCATCCATTCACCCCAAGATGTATTACTGTACGTGAAGCTGCCCGTTTACATTCTTATCCGGACTGGTTCAGATTTCATGTAACAAAATGGCATGGATTTCGACAAATAGGAAATTCTGTTCCACCGTTATTAGCTAAGGCAGTAGCATCAGAAATTATTAAAGCTCTTGGTGTAAATCCATCTAAACCTGGAATGATACAAGAACTAGGAAACGAAAATTTACTAATGTTTGATATGTCTCAAGCAGCTAGATATTATGGTGTTGAGCCTCATTTTATAGAGCGAAGGAAGAGAAATTATTTGAAATAACGCTAGACGAAAGCGAAGTCAAACAAAATAGTACAAGAAAAACACTTTTCCGAAACAGATTAAAAAAACTACAGGATTTATGAGTAAGCCGTAGGGTGCTTTAGGAACCGCGCTAAGACACCCCAAGTAAATACTATGTCCAAACTCGGAAAAACGTGCCATCTTCCCAAACTGTGGCAGTACGTTGTTCAATTGCAGCTAATACCTTACTGCTAAGAGGTTGAAAAGCTCGAGCTACATTCACGTTCTCTTCTAATTGCTTGACCGTTTCAGCTGCAATGACGCAACAGTGAACGCCTGGCTGAGACAAACTGTATCCCATAGCTTGCTGCATCCCATCCAATCCGCCAGGTTTGAACAATCGACCATAAGCGGGTACTTTCATCGCAATCACGCCAACATTTTTTTGTTGTGCTACTGGAAGAACGACTGGGAGAAACGGACGCGGATGGTATTTGTCGGCAGAATTGACAGGGATAAGCGTTGTGTGGAATGGATAGCGACGCAATCCTTCAGCAATCACCGTTGGGTCATGATGTCCAGTAATACCCACAAACCGGACGAGTTTTTGCTGCATCGCCTCTTCTAAAGCCTTTACTGCACCAGATGAACTAAAAATGGTGTCAAGTTCGTTTTGGAAAGAGACGTGATGCAATTGCCACAAGTCCAGATAATCTGTGTTTAGACGTTTGAGACTTCTTTCTAATTCCCGCCATGCACCATCACGATCCCTTTTATCTGTTTTACTCGCAAGAAACAGCCTTGAGCGATGGGATGGTAGCACTTTCCCTAAATAATCTTCACTCGGTCCATAATCAGCAGCAGTATCAAAGTAACGAATGCCAAGTTGAAGCGCCTTCTCAATAATTGCTACAGCATCACGTTCTCTCTCTTGCGAGGAGAGTGGCGTTTGACCTGCTCCTCCCAACCCAAAAATGGGGACTTTTACTCCCGTACGTCCCAGCACTCGTTCTAGCATAGTCGCTGGTGGTGTTGCAGTGTCAGCTGGTTTTTGTTGCAAGGCAGATGCTCCTGCTATACTGCCTGCAACTGCAACACTCGTGATGAGGAAGTTACGCCGCGTCGTGTTTCCTGACATAGTTTGCTTGCTGGGGTAAATGCACTTTTCTTTTTGTATGTTAGCGGAAGGATACTTTTAAATGTCCTAATTGAATGTAGCATTTTGCCTAGCAAATTCCCGATGAATCTGATACTGCAAGATTTTTTGCTGCGCCATTGGATAATTGCGGCTAGAAGTTGGAACTTCTTCCAAAAGTCTAATCGCTTGTTCCCAACGACTGACAACTATTTTCCACTCATCTCTAGTTTGTGCTGACTTTGTTAGCTGTGCTGCAATTCTTGCTTTGTCAATTGCCTTATTAAAAGGCTCATCTTTAGGAGTGGTTTCAGGAGTGACTCTTAAGGAGTTTTCAAGAGAGATATTTGTAGATGATATAGTTTGTTTAACTTCTGGTAAGTTAGCAAACAAGTAGACCCATAAAGATATTACAGAAATCAAAATAAGGGTGAAAATTCTTTTTGGTAACTTTCGATGTTTCACAATCAAGTCAACAACAGTTGGCTTTTTTGTAGATATTTGGTTAGTTTCTTGAATTTCTGTAACACCGATTTCATTCTGCTTATTATTTTCCTGTTTTACATTTATTCTTTCATCAGTTTTTTCCTGCGTAATTTCTAGTTCACTAATAACAGCATCAGCAAAAACCAGACGATACTTAAATAAATACTCAATTTGGTAGAAAATAGCAGCGCTAATTATCCAGAAAATAGCAAAGATTGCTTGCAGATTTTTGTGAGGTTGGTTGTAGGTGTCAATGAGGTTTTCGTAGTTGAGTTTAAATAGAGGTAAAAAAGGAGTAGAAAACAATATTGCAATCAGAGTAGAGAGGACAAAGACAAGCCAGCTATATAAACTTTCCCACCAACTTATGAATCCAGGAACAAATCCCTTGATATTGTTTGTCCGTTCTCCTGGAATGGCGGGGATGAAGCGACTGATAAAAAAGTGATGAAAAAAGGCGATCGCAGGTATTGGTAATATGAGTAACAGTATGACTTGCACGGTCAACAATTCTAGGTTGTCTGACCATTTAGCCAAATAGGACTCCAAACCGTTGCTACGGCTCATCAAGGCTACCAACCCAGTCATAAACATCGATAATATCAAGGCGTTTAACCAAGAACTGGGGAAAGGAAACCATATGGGTAATCCAAACTTTCTCATCTCACACCTACTCTGTTTTACTTAAGTGGACAGATTTCTGCGCCTTGGAACAAATTTATGTAGAGACATAGTATGCTACCTCTCTACATGAATTTGTCAAAGCTTACCGTTTCAAGATTCCGCTGTATCAGATTGAACAGAAAACCTCGTTGTTGCATTAAACAATACTACGCTCCCACCAAGCAACCAATGGGAGTGATAGTAAATTTAATAGGTAATTGCATCTGTCTTAGGTGTGGTTTTAAAGAAAGTTGCTGAAAATAGCAAAATTATACCCTTCCACACACCAAGTCATGGAAGTGCCACAATTGAGAAAGCTCGTGTTAGACAATAAGAGTCATGCATATTTAATTTGCTGACAGCATCGAGGTAGAACAATTGCGGGAACAAGCTTTCCCAATGCGTGAATTTTGAATTTTGAATTTTGAATTGCTTAATGCCACCCTTTCCTACATATACCAAACAGCCTTGGACAGAAACATACAGTGAAATAATTGATGTCCGTTCAAGTAGTGAATTTGCGGAAGACCACATCCCAAATGCGATTAATTTACCAGTGTTGGATGATGCAGAACGCGCTCAAGTGGGAACGATATACAAACAAGTATGCCCCTTCACCGCACGCAAAATTGGTGCTGCTTTAGTTTCAAAAAACATCTCCCAACATCTAACTCACCATTTTGCTGAAAAAGAAAAAAACTACCATCCTCTGGTGTATTGCTGGCGGGGTGGACAGCGTTCTAATAGTATGGCTATGGTGCTGACGCAGATCGGTTGGCGAGTGACGGTCATTGAAGGCGGTTACAAGACCTATCGCGCTTATGTCCGCGACCAATTAAAACACTTGCCAGAAAAATTTAGCTATCGGATATTATGTGGTCTAACTGGCAGTGGTAAAACCCATATTCTGCACCAGATGAAGCAGCGTGGTGCTCAAGTTTTAGATTTGGAAGCTTTGGCTAATCATCGCGGTTCACTGTTGGGTGAAGAATGGGAAGGCAAACTTTCACCCCAACCTTCTCAAAAATACTTTGAATCTTTGTTACTGCAACAGATGCAAAGTTTTAATCCTGCTGAAACTGTGTGGGTAGAATCAGAAAGCAACAAAATTGGGCAAGTTTATTTGCCCCAGTCTTTTTGGGAGAAAATGAAACAGGCTAGCTGTGTAGAAATTCAAGTATCGATGACAGCAAGAGTCCAGTATCTCTTACAAGAATACCCACATTTAACAACTCATACCAATATCTTAAAAGCCAAGCTAGAAAGACTTAAATCCCGATATGGTAAAGAAAAATTAAACGAATGGTATCAGTTGATTGATGCGGGAAAGTGGGAATTATTCGTGCAAGATATGTTACAGTTCCACTACGATCCAACGTATAGTAAGTCCATGAAACGGGACTTTATCAAAGTAGAGCGATCGCTATCCATTCCTAATTTATCGGATAGGAGTATTGAGACTTTATTAAATTCTCTATTGCCAAATCAAGTGGTAGTAAATTTGTAAAGGACTCTTACGGAATTATAAATTGTATTAGGTACTTTAACGCACCTACAAAGCTTTGCATCTTTGCAACTGAGCGCAAAATTATTTTCATTTTGTAATAATAACCAGTAACAATTTTGTCAGCTACAAAATTTAAATTAAAGCGATAAATTATGAAAATTTCTCAACGTCATGCTTGGTCTCTTACGGTGGCTGAAGCTATAGAAATTCAAGAAAAGCTAAGAGATGAGGTCATTACTGAAGATAAACTCAAAGAACCCGTGCAGTATGTAGCAGGGGTAGATATGGGTTTTGAAGCAAATGGTACGATTAGCCGTGCAGCCGTAGCGGTGCTGAGTTTTCCTGATTTGCAACTCCAAGAGACAAGCATCGCACGCCGTCCTACAACATTTCCCTACATCCCTGGGTTCCTCTCGTTTCGGGAAATACCCGCTGTATTAGACGCACTGGAAAAGCTCAAAACTATACCAGATCTTATCTTATGTGATGGACAAGGAATTGCTCATCCTAGAAGATTTGGAATAGCTTGTCATTTAGGGTTACTTATTGATCTACCTACAATTGGTGTCGCAAAATCGTTATTGGTTGGTAAGCATGAAGACTTGCCAGACACACGAGGCATGTGGCAACCATTAATACATCAAGGAGAAACAATAGGTGCAGTTTTACGGACGCGCATAGGAGTAAAGCCTGTCTATGTCTCTAGCGGTCATAAAGTCAGTTTACCTACAGCAATTGACTATGTATTACGTTGCATAACAAAATATCGTTTGCCAGAAACGACACGCATTGCCGATAAACTAGCATCTTCTAAAGAATAGACTTTTTGCAAAAGTCTGTATTTAATATTTAGAACCACAGATGGACACGGATAAACACAGATAAATTATCTGTGTCCATCTGTGTTTATCTGTGGTTTCATTTTCATAGCAATTGACTTTTGCAATCTTACTCCATAAGCAAAAGCTTACAAGTCAGGATGAAAGTAGAGTTTCAAGGCAGGTTTCATATAGAGACGTGCAAATTCACGTCTTGAGAAATTGTGTGCCTGTCAGAAGGATGAAATCGAATCTGCTTTACTTGCGTCTTTGAACACAAAGCTATACTTTACAGAACAAGCAAGATAACCATAAATGGTATAGAAATGTATAGAATCTTATAGAGATATCAAGTATATATTTTGAAGATGCAGACATTTGAAGCACGTTCCTCAATGCATCTGTCAGTTGTACCAAAACATTCCCAGCCTCTCAAGATTGTAGCGCTTGGAGATAGTTTAGTATACGGTTTTGGCGATCCAGAAGGAGGTGGCTGGGTCGAGAGACTGCGACGGTGTTGGATGTTACCCGACAGCACGGGTCATGTTCTTTATAATTTGGGGGTGCGGGGCGATCGCATCCAGCAAGTGGCGCAAAGGCTAGAAGTGGAATTTCGCAATCGGGGTGAGCTGCGAAATCAGGTTCCCGACTTGATTATTCTGTCAGTAGGAGTTAATGATTCAGCGCGCTTAGGTCGTCCTAATGGACGAAACTATACAGATTTTACCGTTTTTGAATCGCAACTCGCATCTTTACTTGACCAGGCGCAGCAGTTGTGTCCGGTTTTATTTGTGGGTGTCGTACCAGTTGATGAAGCCAAGATGCCATTTCTGGATTGCTTGTACTACAATCATGCTGACCAGTACCGCTACAAAGAAGCTACGAGAGTCGCTTGTACCGCCAGAAAAATTCCCTATCTCGACATTTTCCAGCAATGGATGGATCGCGGTGAAGCTTGGAGACTCAAACGCGTAAGCAACGATGGTCTTCACCCCAATACGCTAGGGTATCAAACTTTGTTGGAGGATGTGATGGATTGGGAAGCGTTTGCTTCCTACAATTTCTCTTCCTCCTACCAACTCACTTAATTTACATACAAACAACAGGCAAAATGTTAACTAGTTCTGGGTTTCCTATTTTTGAACAGTGTGTGAACAAAATTAATTTATTCCTTACAGTCTTTATAAAATGACCACTATGTAAGAGCAATTACAAAAGATTGGGATGCAATGTTTCTTCATCTGTGAAGTTGCTCACAGCCAACTTGTAGAATGAAGAGCATTAATCCTCCATTAAAGAATAATATGTCTAATTTTGAGTTAGTCGTAAAGCTTTTGCTGCAACTAACGGTGATTTTAGCCACTTGTCGTGTAGTCACGATGATAGGGCGGCGATACCTTGGGCAAACGGATGTGGTTTGCGAAATGATAGCAGGAGTGATGTTAGGACCATCACTGTTTGGGGCGATCGCACCAGAGATGCAACAATGGCTGTTTCCTAAAGTTCCACTCATATTGGAAACAGGAGCGAAGATTCCCAACCCATCAATGTCGATTCTGTTTGCTATTAGCCAGATTGGGTTGGTGATTTATATGTTTTTAATAGGGCTGGAGTTCAATACCGAACTATTAAAACACCACGCAAAAAGTGCAGGATTGCTCTCTGGAGCAGGCATAATTACTCCATTTGTGTTAGGCGCGATCGCGTCTTTTTTGTTGTACAACAACGGCGATTTTTTTCAACCAGGGGTTGCACTTTGGGCAGCCGCCTTATTTCTGGGCGCGTCCATGACAATTACGGCTTTTCCCATGTTAGCACGCATCCTATACGAACGGGGTTTGGCTAAAACCCGTCTTGGAACCTTGGCGCTGGGGGCAGCATCAGTTGATGATGGGGTTGCCTGGTGTTTGCTTGCGATCGTGTTAGCCAGTCTGAAAAATTCAGCACTTATTGCAGCCATAGCCATTGGTGGTGGCATTGGCTACACACTGTTGATGATTTTTGTTGGGCGACCAATATTTACCATTTTTACTCTTTGGACTAAGCGGGATGGAGGAGTCACGAGACAAACCCTGACTGTACTGTTGATAGTTTTAATGTTTGTCTCATGGTTTACTGATTTAACAGGTATCTATGCAATATTCGGTGCGTTTATTGCTGGCGCAGTGATGCCACGCGGAGAGTTTGCCCAACAAGTTCGCCACCGAACTGAATTTCTGACAACTTCGTTTTTGCTACCAATATTCTTCGTTTTCTCTGGACTCAACACTCAAATTGGGCTGGTAAACACACTCTTTCTATGGGCTGTAACGGTAATTATTCTAATAATTGCGATTGTTGGTAAAGGAGTATCGTGTATGCTGGCTGCGCGGTTTGGAAGTGAAACTTGGCGTAATTCAGCAGCGATTGGCTCACTAATGAATGCTCGTGGTTTGATGGAATTAATTATCCTTAATGTTGGTTTGGAGCAAGGTATAATTACCCCAACTTTATTCACAATCATGGTAATTATGGCAATTATCACTACACTTATGGCATCACCGCTGGTTGCCTTTTTCTTAGATGAGAAAAGTGATAAAAAATCCCAAGCTTACTAAAACTTAAGCAAGACTTAAGCAAGAAATTCAGTTGCTAGTCATGGGTTCGTAGTTACACTTTTTGCAAACTACAAACCCATTTATTTATTCGTACAATAGACTTATCTTGTACTTTCCAGACAGCGTTGTGAGTGCATCTCATAGGCATCTGTTGCCTAAGTCAATTCTTTAACGCATTTCCTCGTACATCTGCGGTTCGACATAACCCTAAACTGGATTTTTACAAGAGATTTCATACATTATTAATTTTTTCGCTACAAATAATTAACTTTGCATTGCTTATGACTTCTGCAAGTTTAGGTTAACAACAATTAACAGCGTTAGCACACCCCTAGTGAGCTAGAGAAGCTTGACATATTTCACTAATATAAAGAATCATCTTAGGAACACCGGATAGTCGCTTGTGAGGAAAAGATGCACACAGTTGTTCTCGTTCTCGTTGAGGTGTTGATTGTTATTGGACTGTCACGGCTAGTAGGACTTGGCTTCCGGTGGATTAACCAACCACTAGTCATTGGAGAGATTGTTGCTGGGATTATGCTCGGACCATCTCTTTTTGGTTTGGTTGCTCCAGAGTTATCAGCTACCTTGTTTCCATCTGAAACAATTCCCTTCCTTAATGTGCTGTCTCAGGTAGGGCTAATATTCTTCATGTTTTTGATTGGGCTAGAGTTAAACCCCAAATACCTAAGCGGCAATTTAGAAATAGCAGTATTAACATCCCATGTCAGTATTTTAGTACCGTTTTCTCTAGGAACGCTGCTAGCATTACTGCTGTATCCTGTCGTTTCCAATGCGAGCGTATCGTTTACCGCCTTTGCTCTATTTTTAGGAGCAGCGATGTCGATTACCGCTTTTCCAGTACTGGCACGAATTCTTACTGAGAATAATTTGCAAGGGACTCGTTTAGGAACTTTGGCGCTCACTTGTGCAGCAGTTGATGATGTGACTGCTTGGTGCTTGTTGGCGGTGGCGATCGCAGTGGCACGTACAAGTAGTATTACTGGTGCTATTCCTACGATTATTGCCAGCTTAGTCTACATAGCCTTGATGGTGACGGTGGGGCGAACTTTCTTGCAACGCCTTGCTACGCACTACCGCCGCGCCGGACGCCTCAGCCAATTTGTTCTGGCTTTGATTTACGTTGGAGTGGTTGCTTCTGCCCTAATTACCGAACTGATTGGCATTCACCTGATATTTGGAGCGTTTTTACTAGGGGCTGTTATGCCCAAGGATGCAGGTTTAGTACGGGAATTAGCAATCAAAACGGAAGATTTTGTGCTGATATTTCTGCTACCAGTGTTTTTTGCTTACAGTGGTTTGCGGACGCAAATTGGTTTGCTGAATAGACCGCAATTGTGGTTACTCTGCCTAGCTGTGGTAGCAGTGGCAATCATAGGTAAATACGTTGGTACTTATGTAGCAGCTCGCTTTAGCGGCTTAAGTAACCGAGAAGCCTCAGCACTAGGTTGGTTAATGAATACTCGTGGCTTAACTGAGCTTATAGTGCTAAACATAGGTCTGAGTCTCGGTGTCATTTCGCCCCTGCTGTTTACCATGCTGGTAATTATGGCATTGGTAACAACATTTATGACCTCGCCACTCCTAGAGTGGACATATCCGAAAAAACTCATCAAGTTAGATGTGGTTGAGCAAGAACCAGAAGAAACAGATGTAGGCGCTTCTACTCGTGAAGACTCTCACACTCGTCCTTACCGAATTTTGGTTCCAGTCGCAAATCCCAATACCCAAAAAGGTTTAGTACAGTTAGCTGTAGCAATTGCTGTCAACAATCAACAAGCCGCCGTTATTTATCCTCTCAGTTTGATTGAACTCGAAGAAGACTATGCCTTTGAAAGTACCCCACAAGAAGCAGACAGACTCATTGCAGAACGTCGCCAACAGTTAGAAGACTTGATTTCACGTCTAGAACCATCAGAAGCACACTCCTATGTGCATCCTATTGTTCGCATATCGAAAAATGTTGCACGGGAAACATCACAGATTGCCTTACTCGAACCAACTAATTTAATTTTAGTGGGATGGCATCGCCCAGCTTTTAGTCAAAATCGTTTGGGTGGACGAGTTGGTCAAATTCTTACCACTGCACCAGTTGATGTGGCGGTGTTCATAGAACGCCAAGAAGAGCGTTTAGAAAGCTTGTTGGTTCCTTACTCAGCAAACATTCATGATGACTTAGCACTCATACTTGCTCTGAGACTGCTAGTAAATCTCGAGACTTGTCGGTTACTGATTTTACAGGTTGTGACAGATAATCAGGTCAAACATGAACTCAGTTACGAGCTTGGCTCCATAATGGAGCAATTGCCTCAAAATGTACGCGATCGCATTGACATTAAAATAGTTGAAGCCGCAGAGCCAATTCAAGCGGTAGTCGAAGCCTCAGAAGCCGTTGACCTTACCATTGTCGGTACTAGCCGCCTTTGGGGTATCGAACGTCACACTCTAGGACGATACACAGACGAACTAGCCATTAAGTGTCGATCCTCGCTGCTCATTACTCGTCGCTACAGTCAATTTACCTCTCACCTTGCCTCTGTACTTTCTAATGACCAATTAGAAGTGAAAAGTTAGATAAATGATGAATAATGAAATTTCTTCTTTCATCATTTAGCTTTCATTATTCGTCATTTCTTTTATTTCCTATTACCGCATATACTCATCACCATGCATCATTTTAACTTGAAATCCCTCATCTTTTATAGTGTGGCAATAAGTTCAGTACTGTTTTTGTTTAAAGTCGTCACTGCTTATGGAGAAAGTAAACTCAAAGCACCTCCCGCAATTAACAGTCGCTATGGTCTCTTATTTGATGAAAATTTGCCCACATGCGAAAAATCAAATGCTCTACTATTAAATATTCAACAATCAGGAATTTACGTGAATGGGTTTTTACTGCCAGTTAACTCTCACACCAAAACTTCCACACGCTCTGAAACTGATTCTTCTCTCACAGGTAGACTTGAAAATCAACAATTGAGTTTATCTGGAAATGTTCCTAGGTACATTCTATGTAACATCTCAAGTTCTCAAACCCAAGCAAACCGCAGTCAACAGGATAAATCCTCTAGCCCAGTTAGAATACAAATTCAACTGGCAGATAAAGGGGATTTAATAGGAAAAATAAATGTGAGTGGCACTTCTAGAACTATTGGATTGATAGCAATACCACAAAAAGTCAATGAACAATCTAAGCAATCAAACAGTCATTGACTACAAATCGGTAATTAGCTATATAGGTTATTGCCTCGTATTCAGTAAAAGTAGGTATAGTATTCGCCCTACATTTGAGTGTCTGGTCAGCAGTGCCTAACCTAGTACCATCCGACACCTTTGGTAGAAGCGGCAAGCAAAAAAAACAGTTGTCATGGACAATTGTGGATGAATTTTGTGGAGCAGTGAGGAGTATGGACAAGCAATTAAGGAATAGGCAATTTTTCCAGTTTTGCAAGCATCTGTTTCGGGTTAGCTTGTTTGGCTTGTATGCAGTGATGCTTTACGGCAAGCCGCTAACCGTCTACGCCCTTGAGACTGACAATAGTAGCAATAATAGTGGTGTAGCGCCAGTAGCAATCTTGGAAGATTGGCGCTTTTACCCACAGGAGTTACAACTGGAAATTTCCCTCTCAGCAGCCTTACAACCCCGATCCTTTTACCTTGCACAGCCCTCGCGCATTGTTGTAGATTTGCCAAGTACCAAATTAGGCAACATTCCCACCCTACAAAATTTCTCCGGAGCAGTCCAAAGCATTCGCGTTTCCCAATTCAACGCAGATGTAACTCGTATTGTCATGGATTTAGCACCAGGAACTTTCATAGATCCAACAAGCGTGCAACTGCAACCCGTTTCTAGAGAGAATCCCAACCGTTGGGTATTACGTCCTTTAGTGGATAGTGACCGTACCTCTCTACCACAAAGGAACTTGCCTTCTCTACCCAGCAATTTTTCACCTACAACTATTACTCCACCGCTACCAGCTAACACACCATCTGGAAGCTACAATCCGCCACAATATCCAGCTAATCTACCATCTGGAAGCTACAATCCGCCACAATATCCAGCAAACTTACCATCTGGAAGCTACAATCCGCCACAGTATCCAGGTAATCTACCCTCAGCTACCTACAATCCGCCACAACCTCCAGCAAACTTACCATCTGGAAGCTACAATCCGCCACAGTATCCAGGTAATCTACCCTCAGCTACCTACAATCCGCCACAATATCCAGCTAATCTACCATCTGGAAGCTACAATCCGCCACAATATCCACCAAACCTACCATCTGGAAGCTACAATCCGCCACAACCCTCAGGTAATCTACCGTCAGCTACCTACAATTCGCCACAAGTACCCAATTTCAGCGTACCGCCACCATTAACAACCTTACCCCCAACTACCAGTAACTTTCCACAAACACCTTCTGTCCAAGTACCGCCTTTTACTCCTAATAATCCTTCTCAACAACCTGGTTCTATTCTTCCCTCACCAGCTTTCCCATATCAGCCCGGTCATCTCAACAACAGTATTCCTTCTGTGAGTACGCCAAATTCTCCAGTCCCAAGCGCGCCCAGCTATCAACCCAGTTCTCCCAATTCTAGAGTGATTGAGTTTGGTCAACCCTTTCCCAACCCCTCAAGGTAAAGCGAACTCAGAAGAAATGAAGAAAGAAGAACTAATAATAAAGCCATTCTTCTTTCTTCTGTATTTAGAATCTCTCTGTTTCCAGTGCTGGAGCAGTAGCTCCTGGCTGATTGATGAAGAAATTTTTCGCATCATCGTTCTCGTAGGTGCAACTAATGTCGGGTTTATCACTGTTCAAGTCACCCGCATAGGCAAAGTGGTTCAGGCGATTTTTACAATCTCTCACCTGGTCTGAGGTGACAAGCTTTCGTTGCTCTAAAATTGCCCAGTTACTTGAACGCAGAACGCATCCAGGACGCATACTAGGCTGACCGACGTAGACTTTAAAGGGGTTGAGAGTCACAAACAATCTTGTGTCCATCACCATAGCGCTGGCTCCATACTGCACGCAAATATCAGCATTTGGTGCTTTGGTGTCGATAAACTCTCGGGTAGCCACGTTGTTTGGAGTAAACGTAGCTGTGGAGCTAAAAGCAATACCAATCCCAATGCCTAAAACAAACACCCCTCCCAAAATTGCTATGGTGGTGAAATTAAAGAAAGGGGATTGGAAGACAGAGGGTTTAGGAATAGTAGCTGTTCTACCAGTGGATTTTCGTCTCATTTTCGCTTCATCAACTTTACGCTTTGGACAGCAGGAGTGGATTTGTGTGCTCTCCCTCTTTCAGTATGGCGATTCTTGAGGGTAATTGTCTGTTAGTTCAAGGCATTTATGCAAGAGGCCTATTTTTTAATTTTAATAACTCAGTATGACAGCTTTTTACTACCCTTGATACTAGAGGTATCAAGAAATATAAACTAAAAATTAAGAAAATATTAATACATTCAGTAGAAGTAAAGTGTCACATCAACAAGCCTGGGGCAAGAGTTTCAAAATCTCACAATTTCAAACCCTCATAGAGGACAGTCTGACAATTTTTTGGGGGGATTGGCTAGAGTTACGTGTAAGAATTGTACAAATTACTTCATCGGGATTAATATCTCCGCTAATATACATTTTGGCTTTTGGCTTTGGTTTGGGTAATTCAATCAAACCAGGGACAGGAATGAGTGGTAATTATGATAACTATCTAGAATTCATTTTGCCTGGGATGGTTGCGCTGTCGTCAATGACGGTTAGCTTTGTTGGAACAACGTTTTCCATTTGTGGAGACAGACTCTTTACCAAAAACTTTGAGGAATTGTTGCTTGTTCCTGTACATCCCTTGGCGTTGCATATAGGTAAAATGCTGGCAGGAGTAATGCGGGGGTTAATGACTTCGCTGGGTGTAATTTTGGTGGCGCTGCTGTTCACAAGGAACTGGAATTTTCTCAACCCGTTGTTTGTGATGATACTGGTGCTGAGTTGTGCTGTTTTTGCCGGTTTGGGAGTCATTGTGGGGTTGACGGTAAAATCCCTCGAAGCAGTCGGACTTTACAACAACTTTGTTATTATCCCCATGTCTTTCTTAGGCGGGACATTTTTTGACCCCAGTACATTGCCAGCCGCGCTAAAAGTCGTGGTTTACTTGATACCCCTCACCTACGCTAGCATCGGACTGCGTGCAGCTGCTTATATGCCATTGTCTCAGTTTCCTTGGTATAGCGTGCCGATTTTGCTAGTGATGGCGATCGCTCTTTCCTTATGGGGTGCATATCAATTTTCTCACCAGCAAGACTGATAACATTTTAAATTTTGACTTGTAAGATATATCAACCCATGGTTTGAAAACAAGTCATTAGGCTATGGCAAACTACTGCTTTTGCTCTATGGACTTTGCCACCAGCACCTCAAATAAAAAGAGCATTATCGAAACCGATAATGCGGATAGTACGGTTAAGTTTGAGCAAAGATTCCAGTTTCATTTGCCATCTAGGTGACAGGTGATAGGTTACAGTTGTCCCCTATCCCTTGTCCACTCGTCCTAACTAGCTAGAAGAGTCTTTTGTAAAGGCATCCAACGGAAGGAGCGATCGCCACCCCTCTCAATGACCACCTTCACTCGGGGTTCCAAGCTAGGCAAGGTTGTCAAAAACTCAACTTCCTGATCGGAAAGAATGTGTCCTTCAATTATCCACAACACCAGTCCCTTTGACTTGGGTGGTAGCTGTTCGAGCTGATAGCTAACAATGGGCGGTAGATAGTACACATAACCTACTGCCGCACCACTGCCAGTGCTTTTTTTGCCAAGGTGAGGAGGTCTAACACCATGGACTCCTGTGAGATAGGCAGGGACATCTCCCAATCCTTTTGCGGTCATATGGAGGGTGACATAACCAGCCGCACGCAGGCGGCGTCTGTACCGACCTTCAAAACCCCCTTCCAGAGGTACGTAAACACCAAGAGATCCGAATTTTTCCAGATCGCGAATTAAACCATTACCAGTGGTAATTAGTGCCATAATTTGATTTTTGTCCTATCCCACTTCGATATCTCTATTATTTACCGTTAAGCATTGACACTCTCACCGCTACAAGCGAAGCTTGTAGCGGGAGATTCTTGCTTCATTCCCACTTAACTAGATTAGTGTTACCACTAACCCCTGTCAGTACGAGTCAGCAAACTTTTTCTAATACCGTCTGCCCAACGGCATTTACACCACGATTTCTAATTACCTGCGAAGCAGCAACATCTCGATTTGTTGTGTACCCACATTCCGGGCAAGAATGTATTCTTACATCTAGCGTTTTCTTACCTGTATATGCATCACAATTAGGACAAGTTTGACTAGTTCCATCTTTATTAACCTTGCCAAAATACTTGCCCCTTTTCCATGTTACGTAACTCAATATTGTAAAGAATTGCCCGAAACCAGCATCAAGAGTATGTTTACAAAACATACCTTTAGCCCAAGTTATAAAATCAATATCTTCAACAAATATCGAGTCACCTTGGTCACAAATCTTATGTGCTGTTTTCAAGTGAAAGTCTTTCCTTGTATCAGAAATCTTTTGATGTAATCTAGCTATCTTCGCATTCAACTTCTGGCGATTATTAGAACCTAATTTTTTATTTCTCAATCTTCTTTGTAGCAATTGCAGCTTACGTTGTAGAGAATTAAAAAACTTCGGTCTAGCAATTAGCATCCCCTCAGAAGTAGCCAAAAAACTTTCAAGACCAATATCAATCCCGATTGGGTGTCCGTGAAAAGAAATATCTGGAACATTAACATCTAACTGCAATGACAGCATAACGAAATATCCTGATGCTCTTCTCACTACCCTAGCGCGGCATACAACAAAGCCTTCTGGAATTGCTCTAGATTGATGAAACTTTATCCATCCAAGTTGAGGTAGTTTAACTCTACACGCTTTGACAATTTCTCCTTTTAATTGAGGAAATACAAAGCTTTTCATTTTGAAGTGTTTTTTGAATCTGGGAAATCCAAAATTCCTAGATTTCATCTCCTCCCATGCTCTATCTAAAGTTCTTAAAACTTGTTGTAAGACTTGAGCATTTACACTTTTCAACTCAGGATTGTTTTTCTTGGCTTCAGTCAATCTCTTAGCTTGAACATGATAATTAGGAAAAGGTTCATCAGCTTTAATGATGTATTCATATTCAAGAGAACAAGCATTTACTTTACACTTCCTAGAATTAACCCAATCCTTTCTTTCGCGTAAAGCATAATTCCACACTTTACGACACACAGTTAAAATGTTTTCGATATCTTCAATCTGCTGTTTTGTTGGCTTGAGTTTATATTCGTAAGTAAGTGTAAGCATTCTCTCGACCACTTGAATGTTCTTACATCTTAGGAGTTTCTACACACCTTGTCAATTTATGTAGAAGTCTCCCTGCGGTCGGTTGTATACTGGTCGCAATTCATCATCCCGTTAAGTCTGACGACTGTAACGGGAGTCCTCTTGCTTTATTGAGATAGATTAAGTTGTACAAATTAACTTATGAGCAAGATTAGGAGATTTGCATAGGGAAGTACAGCGTCGTCATGCTTGTGGGTATGTGACTCGATGCTCTGACGCTATATTGGTTTGAGCAGGTGTTTTCCAATAAGCCTGTATCCGCCAGCCGTCCCTTTGGCCCTTGGCTGTTGTGGGGATATGGCATCTGGCTGCTGACGACTTTAATCCCTCGGACAGACGGTGGCTAAAAGCAGTTGATATTGTACAGGAAAATTTCTAGACAAATATAAATAGATGATCTATACTATGAGATCGTGATCTAAAAACTGAATTAGGCTGTCATCTTACTACCATTTCTAGCTACTTTTAGCATCAAAAGCTGCTGACTAAATTCCATATGGATAAAATAGCAGAGAGTGATAAGAGACTGGTAAACTAGAAAAGCTGCGAAGACAACTTAGGAGTGGTTGATTAAAAAATCAATGCCCATCTTAGGGTATCAACAACATTGACTCCTGAACATGAAAACAGCCAAGCAAAACTTCAAACAACCTTGAACTATTATTGTTGAAGGTAAGCGATGAAGCAAAAGCTGAGCAGTAATGTTGGTTTATCGCATTGCATAAGTCTTAGTTAATGGATACTGGGCAGAACGCTGCCTAAGTCCTAGTACAGCAAGAAAGTGCCAGAGCAATTGCTTGGATAAAGGCATAGCTGTACAAAGCGCAAAGCCCTAAAGCCTTGCAGAAAATCCAGAAGTTACCCCTTCCTTTGAAGGAAGGTGCTTGTGGTCGTTCTGGTGACGAATACAAAGTCAACAGATTGATCAAACACTACGGACTCTTGGTGAAGAACCAACAGAAGTTGAATCTGTCATAACCTAAACAGAGCGACTTCACAGGTTAGTCCAAAGAAGCTGGAAGTCACCCCTAAGGGTGTTCACAAGTGTCCGTTGAGAATCCAATTTCCACAAAAACAAGTAAAAAGGAGAGCCAGTAACTGTGTCTGTAGGTATTCTCGGCACCAAACTGGGCATGACCCAAATATTTGACGAAGCAGGAGTAGCTATTTCTGTTACCGTCATTCAAGCAGGACCATGCACCGTTACCCAAGTCAAAACAAAACAGACCGACGGTTACTCCGCCATCCAAGTAGGCTATGGCGAAGTCAAGCCAAAGGCGCTGAATAAACCACTGTTGGGACACCTTGCCAAATCATCTGCCCCAGCAGTGCGTCATTTAAATGAGTATCGCATAGATAACTCTAGTGACTATGCTTTAGGTCAACAGATTAAAGCAGATATTTTTAATGCGGGTCAAACTGTAGACGTAATCGGTACAAGTATTGGTCGCGGTTTTGCTGGTAACCAAAAACGCAACAACTTTGGTCGAGGACCGATGTCCCACGGTTCCAAAAACCACAGAGAGCCAGGTTCAATTGGTGCTGGTACAACTCCCGGTCGTGTTTATCCAGGTAAGCGGATGGCAGGACGTTTGGGTGGTAGCCGAGTCACAATTAGCAAACTCACTGTGGTACGAGTAGACCCAGAACGCAACTTAATACTTATCAAGGGAAGTGTTCCTGGTAAACCAGGTGCCTTAGTAAATATTGTCCCTGCAAAACAAGTTGGTTAGTCAAGAGTCATAAGTCATGAGGGATAAAGTATTAAACACATGACGAAGGACAAAGGACAAAAGACGAAGGACGAAGGACAAAGGACGAAGGACGAAGGACAAAAATGTTTGAGTGTATAGTCAAAAATTGGCAAGGAGAACAAGTCGGACAAAAAACGTTCGACTGGAAAGTTGCCAAAGAGGAAACGGCATCTCATGTCGTACATCGAGCCTTGGTAAGACAGATGGCGAATGCTCGCCAAGGAACTGCTAGTACCAAAACCCGCTCTGAAGTCAGAGGTGGCGGTCGCAAACCTTGGCGGCAAAAAGGGACTGGTCGTGCGCGTGCTGGCTCTATTCGTTCACCGTTGTGGCGTGGTGGTGGTGTGACCTTTGGACCAAAACCGCGAGATTATGAGATCAAGATGAACCGCAAAGAGCGGCGTTTAGCTTTGCGGACAGCTTTTGCGAGTCGCATTGACGATTTAATCGTGGTAGAAGATTTTGGCGACCAGCTACAGCGTCCTAAGACTAAAGAGTTAGTGGAAGTGATCACCCGTTGGGGGTCAAAGCCAGAAAATCAAACATTATTAATCTTGTCCGAGCGTACGGAGAATGTATATTTATCCGCCCGCAACGTAGAAAAGTTAAAGCTGATTGGCGCTGACCAGTTAAATGTTTATGATTTGCTGCACGCCGACAAGATTATTGTTACGGCATCAGCCCTGGAAAAAATTCAGGAGGTCTATAAGTGAGTAAGACTAAGATTGACCCCCGCAACCTTCCTGACCTTGTGCGTCGCCCAATTGTCACTGAAAAGGCGACTATTCTGATGGAGCAAAATCAATATACTTTTGAAGTCACTCCAAAAGCAACAAAGCCACAAATCAAAGCGGCGATAGAAGATTTATTTAACGTCAAGGTTGAAAAGGTAAACACCATAATGCCACCACGCAAAAAGCGGCGCGTTGGTAAGTTTATTGGTTATAAGCCCCAATATAAGCGAGCCATCGTAACAGTGGCGGCATCGGACGTAGACAAGATTAGACAGGTTCTATTCCCAGAGGTTTAAAAGAATGGGTACTCGCTCTTATCGCCCTTATACCCCCAGTACTCGCCAAGTTACGATTTCTGACTTCTCGGAGATTACCAAAACCGAGCCAGAAAAATCTCTAACTGTATCACTACATCGCCCCAAAGGTAGGAATAACCAGGGGCGGATCACTGTTCGCCACCGAGGTGGAGGTCACAAGCGCCTTTACCGCATTATCGACTTTAAGCGCGATAAGCGTGGTATTCGTGCCACAGTGAAAGCCATTGAATATGACCCCAACCGCAACGCGCGGATTGCCCTTTTGCAATACGAAGACGGCGAAAAGCGTTACATCCTTCAACCCAACGGTTTGAAGGTAGGAGGAACAGTTGTTGCGGGTTCAGATGCTCCGATAGAAGATGGCAATGCCTTGCCCCTTTCCAACATTCCCTTAGGAACCAGCGTTCATAACGTAGAATTGAAACCCGGTAAGGGCGGTCAAATCGTTCGTGCTGCTGGTGCAACCGCTCAAGTTGTGGCAAAAGAAGGTAACTACGTAACACTCAAGTTGCCTTCTGGAGAAGTCCGGATGATTCGCCGCGAGTGCTACGCCACCATTGGACAAGTCGGTAATATTGATGCTAGAAACCTGAGTTCGGGTAAAGCAGGTAGAACTCGCTGGAAGGGTCGCCGTCCTCAGGTCAGAGGTAGTGTGATGAACCCAGTTGACCACCCACATGGTGGTGGTGAAGGTCGGGCACCCATCGGTAGACCAGGACCTGTGACACCTTGGGGTAAACCAGCTTTGGGTAAAAAGACACGCAAGCCCAAGAAAGCCAGTAGCAAGTTAATTGTGCGCCGTCGCCGCAAATCTTCTAAACGCGGTCGCGGTGGTCGTGAATCGTAAAGAGTTAGTCGTTAGTCGTTAGTAGAAATTGCAACCAGCAACCACCAACTACCAACTACCAACTACCAACTACCAACTACCAACTTAACTAATTATGGGTCGTTCTCTAAAAAAAGGTCCCTTCGTTGCGGATCATCTTCTTAGCAAAATTGAAAAGCTCAACGAAAACAACAGAAAAGAAGTCATTAAAACGTGGTCGCGGGCTTCGACAATTTTGCCTGTCATGGTAGGTCATACCATCGCTGTTCATAACGGACGCCAGCACGTCCCAATTTTCATATCAGACCAAATGGTAGGACATAAATTGGGCGAATTTGCACCCACACGCACTTTTAGAGGTCACTCCAAGAGTGACAAAAAATCAGGTAGATAGTCAAAAGTCCAGAGTCCAAAGTCAAAAGCAACGACTATTGACTCTTGACAAATGGAGAAAAATATGGCAATAGATACGACTGAAGTGAAAGCGATCGCCCGTTATGTACGGATGTCTCCCTATAAAGTGCGTCGTGTACTCGACCAAATTCGCGGGCGATCGTACCGAGAAGCACTAATTATCCTAGAATTCATGCCCTATCGAGCTTGCGACCCAGTATTGAAGGTTTTAAGAAGCGCTGCAGCTAATGCAGAGCATAACGCTGGGCTAGACAGAGCTGATCTGATCATTACTCAAGCCTACGCAGATCAAGGTCCGGTGCTGAAACGGTTCCAACCTAGGGCACAAGGTCGCGCTTACCAAATTCGCAAGCCGACGTGTCATATCACTGTGGCTGTTGCTACTGACCCTGACGCAGCTCAATAAAAAATTGCGTACAGAAAGAACTTTTAGAGGAAGCATTTGTGGGACAGAAGATACATCCAGTAGGTTTTCGCTTGGGGATTACCCAAGAGCATCAATCGCGTTGGTTTGCCGACCCCAGTCGTTATCCAGAACTTCTACAAGAAGACCATAAACTCCGTAAATATATAGAACAAAAGCTGGGTAGATACGCTCAAAACAACGCTGGGATTTCTGAAGTACGCATTGATCGCAAAGCAGATCAAATCGATTTAGAGGTACGTACAGCTCGACCTGGCGTAGTCGTAGGTCGAGGCGGACAAGGCATTGAATCTTTACGTACTGGTCTTCAGCAACTGTTAGGCAGCAATCGCCAAATTCGCATTAACGTCGTTGAAGTACAACGAGTTGATGCTGATGCCTACCTGATTTCTGAATACATTGCTCAACAGCTAGAACGTCGCGTTTCCTTCCGACGGGTGGTACGGCAAGCCATTCAGCGTGCCCAACGTGCTGGCGTGCAAGGCATCAAAATTCAAGTCAGCGGACGGCTTAACGGTGCAGAAATTGCCCGGACAGAGTGGACTCGTGAGGGAAGAGTCCCTTTACACACCTTGCGTGCTGATATTGACTACGCATACTGCACAGCCAAAACTGTCTACGGCATTCTCGGTATCAAGGTGTGGGTGTTCAAAGGAGAAATCATTCCCGGACAGGAAGAAACGCCTCCCCCAACAACAAGTCGCGATCGCCCTCCATCTCGCCGTCAACAACGCCGTCGTCAGCAATTTGAAGACCGTTCCAATGAAGGATAGTCAATGGTTAGTGGTTAGTGGTAACAACTAACAACCAACAACTAACAACCAACAACTAACAAATCATGCTAAGTCCAAGAAGAACTAAATTCCGCAAACAACAGCGCGGACGGATGACCGGTCTAGCCAGTCGCGGCAGTACCCTCAACTTCGGCGATTTCGCGCTTCAAGCTTTAGAACCCTGCTGGATCACCTCTCGTCAAATTGAGGCTTCTCGTCGGGCAATGACTCGTTATATCCGCCGGGGTGGCAAAATCTGGATTCGGATTTTCCCCGACAAACCAGTGACGATGCGTCCGGCTGAAACCCGGATGGGTTCTGGTAAGGGTTCTCCTGAGTACTGGGTTGCAGTCGTCAAGCCAGGACGAATTCTGTTTGAAATTGCAGGCGTTCCCGAAGCAACTGCCCGCGAAGCAATGCGTTTGGCTGCTTATAAGTTGCCCATTAAAACTAAGTTCATTACACGCTCCCAAGAGGAACAGCAGGTGTAGGTTATGCCTCTTCCCAAGATTTCAGAAGCTAGAGAATTAACTGACGAGCAATTGGCGACAGCTATAATTGCTGTCAAAAAGGAACTGTTTCAGTTGCGTTTGCAAAAAGCAACCAGACAACTAGACAAACCCCACAAGTTCAGACACGCTCGCCATCGTTTGGCACAATTAATGACTGTGGAAGGAGAGCGCAAACGGGCGGCAGCCAGTCAACCCACCAAAGAGTCAGAGTAGGAGATTATGGCAATTAAAGAAAGAGTTGGCTTAGTCGTCAGCGACAAAATGCAAAAAACGGTGGTGGTCGCCATCGAAAACCGCGCTCCCCACCCCAAATACGGCAAAATCGTTGTACAAACCAAGCGCTATAAAGTACACGATGAAGATAATAAGTGCAAAGTGGGCGATCGCGTTCGCATTCAGGAAACACGACCCCTCAGTAAAACTAAGCGCTGGACAGTCACAGAAATCCTGACTACCAAACTCAGCTAAACATCTTAGTTGTTAGATAACTAACAACACAAAAAGGGAGAACAATTGTGATTCAACCCCAAACTTACCTTAATGTCGCAGATAATAGCGGTGCCCGCAAACTCATGTGCATCCGCGTATTAGGAGCAGGTAACCGCCGTTACGGCTTCGTAGGCGATCGGATTATCGCCGTAGTCAAAGATGCTCAGCCAAATATGGCTGTGAAGAAGTCCGATGTTGTAGAGGCAGTTATTGTCCGTACCCGTCATAACATTAATCGAGACAGCGGTATGAGTATTCGTTTTGACGACAATGCCGCAGTCATCATCAACAAAGACGGGAACCCCAGAGGAACACGGGTTTTTGGACCAGTCGCACGGGAACTGCGTGACAAAAGCTTTACCAAAATTGTCTCTCTGGCTCCGGAGGTGCTGTAATGGCAATCAAGAAGAAGAATCAGCCGAAAGTTTTTTACAAAATGCATGTAAAAACAGGCGATACCGTACAAGTTATTGCTGGGAAAGACAAAGGTAAAGTCGGTGAAGTGATCAGAGCGCTTCCCCAAGTCAGTAAAGTTGTGGTCAAAGGTGTAAACCTGGTAACCAAGCACGTCAAACCCCAGCAAGAAGGTGAATCAGGGCGCATTGTGACCCAAGAAGCCCCAATCCACAGTTCTAACGTAATGCTATATTCCACTAAGCAAAACGTTGCCAGTCGCATCTGCTACACTTTCACACAAGAAGGTAAGAAAGTTAGGATGCTCAAGAAAACTGGCGAAATCATTGATAAATAGTTAGGAGTTAGGAATAAATCTAATAACTCATAACTCATAGCTTCATTGTTCCCTGACCAAGCCCAGGGATAAAAAGGACAAAAAACTATGGCAACAACAAGACTTAAAACTCTATACCAAGAAACAATTGTCCCCAAACTGATGAAACAGTTTGAATACCAAAACATTCATCAGGTACCGAAGTTAGTGAAAGTCACTGTAAACCGAGGATTAGGGGAAGCATCTCAAAATGCTAAAGCGTTGGAAGCGTCTTTAAGCGAAATTGCCCTCGTTACCGGTCAAAAGCCTGTAGTGACACGGGCAAAAAAAGCGATCGCTGGCTTCAAAATTCGTCAAGGTATGCCCGTTGGCATCATGGTGACTTTAAGAAGCGAAAGGATGTATGCCTTTCTCGACCGTTTAATTAACCTGTCACTACCAAGAATTCGGGACTTTCGCGGTATTAGTCCCAAAAGCTTTGATGGTCGCGGCAACTATACTCTAGGTGTCAGAGAGCAACTCATTTTTCCAGAAGTTGAGTACGACAGAATTGACCAAATTCGTGGTATGGATATTTCCATCATCACCACGGCAAAGACTGACGAAGAGGGTCGCGCCTTACTTAAAGAAATGGGAATGCCCTTTCGGGATCAATAAGTTCATCTAAAGAGGGAACGATGGCGGTTAACGACACAATTGCAGATATGCTCACGCGCATCCGCAATGCCAACATGGCGCGGCATCAAACTACACAAGTGCCATCCACAAAAATGACTCGTAGCATCGTAAAAGTGCTGCGCGAGGAAGGCTTTATTGCTGATTTTGAAGAAGCAGGGGAAGGAGTGAAGCGCAATTTGGTGATTTCCTTGAAATACAAGGGCAAAAATCGCCAGCCTCTCATCACTGCCCTGAAGCGGGTTAGTAAGCCTGGTTTGCGCGTTTACTCCAATAAAAAAGAACTACCAAGAGTGCTAGGCGGTATCGGTATTGCCATTATTTCTACATCCAGTGGCATTATGACTGACCGGGAAGCACGACGTCAGAGCTTGGGTGGTGAAGTACTTTGCTACGTTTGGTAGTCATGAGTCATTAGTCATGAGTCATTTGTCATTAGTAAAAGACGACAGGCAAATAACAAAGGACAAAGGACAAATAACAAAGGACAAAAAGTTATGTCTCGAATTGGTAAACGCCCAATTACAATTCCCGCCAAAGTGCAAGTAACCATTGATGGCACAAAAGTGGTTGTCAAAGGTCCTAAAGGTGAACTTTCTCGCGACTTGCCTGTCAATGTCTTAGTCTCCCAAGAAGGAGAAACATTGCTGGTAAACCGTCGTGATGAATCTCGCACCTCCCGCCAACTACACGGTTTGTGCCGTACCTTGGTTGCCAATATGGTTGAGGGAGTTTCTCAAGGCTTTCAACGTCGTTTAGAAATTCAAGGGGTTGGCTACCGGGCACAAGTTCAAGGTCGTAACCTGGTTTTGAACATGGGCTATAGCCATCAGGTGCAAATCGCTCCACCTGACGGAATTCAGTTTGCCGTTGAAAATAATACTAACGTGATTGTCAGCGGCTATAACAAAGAAGAAGTAGGCAACACAGCAGCTAAAATTCGTGCTGTTCGTCCACCAGAGCCTTACAAAGGCAAAGGTATTCGTTATGCCGGTGAAGTGGTAAGACGTAAAGCTGGTAAGACTGGTAAGGGTGGTAAGAAGTAAAAATGAAGCTTACAGGTAGAGAATCAAAACAGCGTCGCCATAGACGCATTCGTGGCAGAGTCGATGGTTCTACAGAACGCCCACGGTTAGCCATCTTTCGCTCTCACCAACATATTTATGCTCAGGTTATTGATGATACTCAGCATCATACCTTGGTAGCCGCCTCAACTGTGGAACCAGAGTTGAAATCTAAATTAGGTTCGGGTTCCAATTGCGAAGCTTCAGTGGAAGTCGGGAAATTGATTGCAGCTCGCTCCCTAGAAAAAGGGATCACTAAAGTTGTCTTTGACAGGGGTGGTAATCTTTACCACGGTCGTGTGAAAGCACTAGCCGACGCTGCCCGCGAAGCTGGTTTAGATTTCTAATTTAGTCATTCGTCATTTGTTATTCGTTATTAGCAGAAGACAAATGACAAAAGACCCTTCTCCTGACCCAGACGCTACGCGTTGGCGTAGCCTGCGCTTTGCGCTTACGGGTGATGCCTCCGGCAGACCTGACGGCGTTAGCGTTCAGAACCTCCCGAATGAGGCACACCAGTCGCCTACAGAAAGAAACCTTCTTGCAGCGCTGGCTCACAAATGACAAAGGACATTTATTATGGCAACTGGTCGTCGTAAAGCTAACCGAACTAAAAAAGAAGAAACCAACTGGCAAGAGCGAGTTATCCAAATTCGACGGGTCAGTAAAGTGGTCAAAGGAGGTAAAAAACTGAGCTTCCGGGCGATAGTCGTTGTGGGTAACGAACGTGGTCAAGTTGGCGTGGGAGTGGGCAAAGCCTCAGATGTCATTGGTGCCGTGAAAAAAGGCGTCGCCGACGGCAAAAAGCATCTCATTGACATTCCCATGACCAAATCCAACTCCATTCCCCATCCTATTAACGGCATCGGTGGCGGCGCTCAAGTGATGATGCGACCTGCCGCACCCGGTACTGGCGTAATTGCTGGTGGTGCTGTACGTACGGTGCTGGAATTGGCAGGGGTTCGTAATATTCTCGCCAAGCAACTCGGCTCAAACAATCCTCTCAATAATGCAAGAGCTGCAATTAATGCCCTATCTACCTTGCGGACTTTTGCAGAAGTCGCCGAAGACAGGGGCATTCCTGTGGAAAATCTATACATTTAAGTAGTCATTTGTCCTGCATCTTTTGTTCTTACCAAATGACAAATAGCCCTTCTCCTGACCCAGACGCTACGCGTTGGCGTAGCCTGCGCTTTGCGCTTACGGGTTTACCAGTCGCCTACAGAAGGAAACCTTCTTGCAGCGCTGGCTCACAAATGACCAGTGACTAATATTACACAAGGTTTCGACTATGAGACTCACTGATGTTCGTCCTCAAAAAGGCTCAAAGAAACGCCGTCGTCGTTTAGGTAGGGGTGTTTCTGCGGGTCAGGGTGCTAGTGCTGGTAAAGGTATGCGTGGTCAAAACGCACGTTCCGGTGGCGGTACCCGACCTGGATTTGAAGGTGGTCAACAGCCATTGTACCGCCGTATCCCTAAGTTGAAAGGCTTTCCCCTCATCAACCGGAAAAAGTACACTACGATTAATGTAGAAAAGCTAGCCGCCCTGCCTGCAAATACAGAAGTTACGCTGACCTCGTTAAAAGAAGCAGGTATTCTCACTTCCTCACGAGGACCTTTGAAGATTTTGGGGGATGGGGAATTGAGCGTTCCGCTCAAGGTACACGCGGCAGCTTTCACAGGTACAGCTCGTAGCAAAATTGAGGCAGCTGGTGGGAGTTGCGAAGTTTTAGAGTGAGCCAAAACAGCGCACCAACAAGCCTACCCCAGCCAGCGCCTCACTTAACTAGTAAGGTAGCCCTTTATGATCAGTCGAGATAAAGCCCCAACGGCTCAAGAAACTTTTATGCAGATGGCGCAAGCAGCCGGTCTGCGAGGTCGGCTGCTTGTCACCGTCGGTATGATATTGTTGATTCGTCTTGGCATACATTTGCCTATACCAGGTATTAATCGAGACGAGTTTGCCAGCGCCATTCAAGGTAATAACCAAATATTAAGCTTTTTGGATATCTTTTCCGGGGGCGGACTCTCTGCTTTGGGAGTCTTTGCCTTGGGGATTTTGCCTTATATCAACGCCTCGATTATCATCCAATTGCTCACTGCTGCTATCCCAGCTTTAGAAAATTTACAGAAAAATGAAGGTGAAGCAGGACGAAGAAAGATTTCCCAGATTACACGCTATGTATCTTTAGGTTGGGGGATTATTCAAAGTGTTTTCTTGGCGGCGTTCTGGCTTAGACCTTTTGCCTTCAACTACGGACCGATTTTTGTGTTTGAGACAGCTCTTGCTCTCGTAGCTGGTTCTATGTTTGTCATGTGGGCATCAGAACTGATTACAGAGCGAGGTGTTGGTAATGGAGCATCTTTATTGATTTTTGTCAATATTGTGGCAACATTGCCAAAAGCTTTGGGTGACACAATCGATTTTGTACAGAGCGGCAGCCGGGAAACTGTGGGTCGCGTTATCGTGCTATTGCTGCTTTTTATAGCCACCATTATCGGTATTGTGTTTGTGCAGGAAGGCATCCGCCGCATCCCAATTATCTCGGCTCGCCGTCAGGTTGGTCGTCGAGTCTTTGCAGAGCAGCGTAACTACCTACCCTTGCGACTCAATCAAGGGGGCGTCATGCCCATTATCTTTGCTACTGCAATTCTGAGTTTGCCACTGTTGGCAGAAAACTTTATCCGCAATGCGGAGTATTCCAGAATTATTAGGACTTATCTTATCCCAGGCGGTTCAGGGGCTTGGGTCTATGCCTTGGTCTACTTAGTGTCCATCGTGTTCTTTAGCTACTTCTATTCTTCATTGATCGTCAACCCAGTTGATGTGGCACAGAACTTGAAGAAGATGGGTTCTAGTATTCCTGGCATTCGTCCAGGAAAGGCAACTAGCGAGTATATCGAGCGCGTGCTGAATCGACTCACTTTTTTGGGTGCGATCTTTTTGGGCTTGATTGCTATTATCCCTACCGCCGTTGAAAGTGCTTTGGGAGTGCCAACTTTTAAAGGACTAGGTGCTACCTCTTTGTTAATTCTGGTTGGCGTAGCAATTGATACATCAAGACAAATTCAAACCTATGTCATCTCTCAGCGCTATGAAGGAATGGTGAAACAATAGTGACACGAGTAATCTTCTTGGGACCGCCAGGAGCTGGTAAAGGAACTCAAGCTAAAACGCTGGCTAATGACTGCAATATTCCTCATATTTCTACGGGTGACATCCTCCGCCAAGCCTTAACAGACCAAACCCCTTTGGGTGCTAAAGCTCAAAGTTTTATGGACAAAGGTGAGTTGGTTCCTGACCAGCTAGTGGAGGAAATGGTGCAGGAACGTCTTAGCTTGACTGATACTAACTCAGGCTGGATTCTTGATGGCTTTCCCCGCACTGTGAATCAAGCAGTTTTCTTAGAGGAATTGCTGCACAAGCTAAACCAGCACGGCGAAAAGGTAGTCAATCTAGAAGTGCCAGATGAAATTGTGATAGCACGGTTGCTAGAGCGAGGCAGAAAAGATGACACCGAAGAGGTGATTCGTCGGCGCTTGGAAGTGTACCGCTCTGAAACAGCACCATTGATTGACTTTTACCACAGTCGCCATCAACTCCTTTGCGTCAACGGCAATCAGTCCCTAGAAGAAGTCAGCGCTGAATTGAAAAAGGTTATTGCCTCTTAAAAAGAGGCAATAGGTTACAGATGACAGGTGATAGGTTATGGGTTACAGAGAATACCTTACAGTTTAACGCTTATAGGTTTTTCCCTATCCCCTGTTCCCTATCTCCTAAGCAAATGTATGTCAATCTTGGATAAGATATATTAATAAACTGTTGATATATTCTTCGAAATATGTTCCTTTGCAGACTAGAACTAGCTGCAACAAACGAGGAGACTGTTGAGTTGAGGAAAAAAGTTGTCTAAGCAAGATTTGATTGAAATGGAAGGCACGGTCACCGAGTCACTACCAAATGCCATGTTTCGTGTTGACCTGGATAACGGTTTTAATGTCTTGGCTCACATTTCTGGCAAGATTCGCCGTAACTACATCAAAATCCTACCAGGCGATCGCGTCAAAGTGGAGCTGACCCCCTATGATCTGACAAAAGGTAGGATTACTTATCGACTGCGTAAGAAATAACCACTTCTAAAACTATCTACATGGAGGTAAATCAATTATTGCTCTTAATTAACTCAGATGCAATTCAAATAGAAAGTACTATTCCTGACGGATTACCTCATGCCTGTTTTTGGGATGAACCAGACAATTGTTCCAGTGTCTTTGTTTACAATTTTTGAGTTGAACCGGACAATAGCTCTAATGTCTCAGCTTAACTTAATGAAAGTGGCAGACACGAGATTCAGAAAATGTCAACCGAGAATAGCGTCAAAGTTAAATTTAAGTACAAGGACACCACCGAAGGTAGAATGACTTGTCAAATGCCAAGAAAGTAAGCTTATGTAGGAAATCATACCACAAAACCAAAATTTTAGTTTTCCGATGAATTTTACTGATTAATTAACATTAAAATGCTATAATCTTCTATTTGGAGTCAAGAGAAAAGGCATGAAAGTCAGAGCCTCTGTCAAGAAAATATGTGAAAAGTGTACCGTGATCAGACGTCGTGGTCGTGTAATGGTGATTTGTGTCAATCCCAAGCACAAACAGCGTCAAGGATAAAGCGACACAACAAGAGCGAACAGTGAAAAGTCATTAGGGGACACCATCTAATAACTGAGTAGCTGAACAAAAGTTACACCACTAGCTTTGAGAAATAGGGAGACACAAGTTGTGGCACGTATTGCCGGAGTAGACCTTCCACGAGACAAACGCGTTGAAATTGGTCTAACTTACATCTATGGAATTGGTTTATCTCTGTCAAAAGAGATTTTAGCAGCAACGGGTGTCAATCCTGATACCCGTATTAAAGACCTGAGCGATGCTGACGTAGCAGCTCTGCGGGCAGAAGTAGAAAGCAACTACCAAGTTGAAGGTGACCTGAGGCGCTGGGAGGCACTAAACATAAAGCGCTTAATCGAAATTGGAACCTATAGGGGTCGTCGCCACCGCATGGGCTTACCAGTTAGAGGACAAAGAACTCGCACAAATGCCAGAACTCGTCGAGGGAGACGGCAGACAGTGGCTGGTAAGAAGAAAGCCCCATCCAAGTAATTTTTTTTACACCTACCTACAGCAGTACTTATCTTAACTTAACTGAGTCCGATATGGCGCGACAACAAAGTAGTAAAAAATCCGGGAGCAAAAAGCAAAAACGCAACGTTCCAAATGGAATGGCCTACATCCAGTCTACTTTCAACAATAGCATTGTCACCATTACCGATCAAAATGGAGATGTCCTCTCCTGGGCAAGTGCTGGCTCTAGCGGTTTTAAAGGAGCGAAAAAGGGAACTCCTTTTGCAGCCCAAACCGCTGCTGAAAGCGCAGCACGTCGAGCGATCGACCAAGGGATGCGTCAAATTGAGGTAATGGTCAGCGGTCCTGGAGCGGGTCGAGAAACGGCTATCCGGGCACTCCAAGGAGCAGGACTGGAAATCACCCTAATTCGGGATATTACCCCGATTCCTCATAATGGTTGCCGTCCGCCCAAGCGCCGCCGAGTATAGATAAAACTTGTTGGGCGATGAGGGCAAGAAGTTTAAGTTAGCTTTCCTTGCAGAAGAACTACAGAAGACACCACCATGATGGGGAGTTTTCTTGACTCGCATACAGCAACTTCCGCAAGAAACTCAAAACTTCAAAAAACACAAAATACCATGATCACCCACTGGCTTTTTGAGGAGTCAAGCATCACCGCCAAATGTAGTTTGATAGACCTCGTAGCTTAAGAGGGTATTAAGTACATTCGGGAGGGCAGCTGTGTGGTGAGCCAGTAGTTTTGAGCCTTGCTCCCCTTCGGAGCTACGCTAACGGAGAAAATCTCCGCTCAGACAACTCTGACCAAAGCAGTGGCTCACGCCAGTCGCACGGCAGTTGCTATCTCCTATGCCTGCGGCACGCCTACGGCGTTAGCGTAAGCTCCTCCGTAGGAGGCACGGAGACGCTGAACCCTCCAAGCACGCTACGCGTTGGCGCAGCCTGTCCGCAGGACTTACGCCAACAACGGACAGAACCTCCCTCCGGGTGTCTCCTCCAAAGAGGCTGCGCCAACACCAGTTGCCTGGGTCGGAAAACCCTCCTAAGGCACTTCGTGCCACCCTGTGCGTGCCTCACGGAGCGAGGAACTTACGTTAACACCTAGTGTGCCCGTTCACATAGCGTTCCCGAAAAGCTCAGCGCCTGCAGGGCTGGTTCACCGCATAGCGCTGACTCGACTTGATCGAACTGCCCGCCCTTGGACACGGGTGAGGGTACTTTTTCCCATAACCAAGTGTCGAACGAGGCAATGAATTTGTCTGCTAGCAAGACCTGATAACAAGGGAGGCTACTCCGTGGCGCAATTTCAAATTGAATGTGTAGAGTCTAATACTGAGGAAAATAGGAGCCAGTACAGTAAATTCGTTTTAGAACCTCTGGAGCGTGGTCAAGGAACGACAGTTGGCAATGCCCTGAGACGGGTTTTACTATCCAATCTAGAGGGGACAGCAGTCACAGCAGTTCGGATTGCGGGCGTCACACACGAGTTTGCCACAGTTCCGGGTGTACGGGAAGACGTGCTGGAAATCCTGATGAAAATGAAGGAAGTCGTCCTCAAAAGCTATTCCGCTCAACCCCAGATTGGTCGGTTACTCGTTACAGGTCCAACAACAGTTACTGCGGCACACTTTGATTTGCCTAGTGAAGTAGAAATCATCGAGCCGACGCAGTATGTCGCCACCATAGCTGAAGGTGGCAAGTTGGAAATGGAGTTTCGCATTGAAAGAGGCAAAGGATATCGCACTGTAGAGCGGGGTCGTGAAGAAGCCACATCTTTGGACTTTCTCCAAATCGACTCGGTATTTATGCCAGTACGCAAAGTGAATTACAGCGTTGAGGAAACTCGTGGGGATAGTGGGATACCAAAAGACAGACTGCTGTTGGAAGTCTGGACAAATGGTAGTTTAAACCCCCAAGAAGCTCTTTCTTCAGCCGCAGGTATCTTAGTAGACCTATTCAATCCCTTAAAAGATATCTCGCTGGAACCTGCGGATACAGCCTCCGACATTCCAGACGACCCAACCGCTCAGATTCCTATTGAAGAGTTGCAACTGTCTGTGCGAGCTTATAACTGTCTCAAACGGGCACAAGTTAACTCTGTTGCTGACTTGTTGGATTACACCCAAGAAGACCTGTTAGAAATAAAAAACTTTGGTCAGAAGTCAGCTGAAGAGGTCGTTGAAGCCCTACAGCGACGTTTGGGCATTACCCTACCGACTGAGAGGGCTTCCAAACACACCTAAAACTGCTTATTAGTTTAGTAGTAAGTGGTTAGTAGAACAACCCTTCGGGTCGGGTATCTCCTCCCCAGAGGCCGCGCTAACGCAGTTGCTACAACGGGGGCTTCGGGGTTCCCACGGAGGAGTCAGCCGCGTGGTGAAGCAGCGCTGCAGACGGCTCTCCCGACTTGTAGACGCGCAGCGGCTTCCCGCAGGGTGCGGACTGGCGTTGGGGTTGGGGGGAAACCCCCCTCCGGGTATCTCCTGCCCGGACGCTGCGCTTACACCAGTTCCCGTGAGAGCGGGCTAACCCTCCAGGAGGACTGATTCACAGCAACGCACTGACTCGCCAACAACTAACAACTGCCAACTAACAACTACCAGCTACCAACTAACAGAAAAAATTATGCGTCACCGTTGTCGGATCAAAAAACTCAGTAAACCAGCTGATCAGCGCCGTGCCCTGTTGCGATCGCTGACCACTGAACTGATCCGTTATGGACGGATCACAACCACTTTAACCAGAGCTAAAGTGGTACGCTCCGAAGTAGACAAAATGATTACTCTAGCCAAAGACGGTTCTTTAGCAGCACGCCGTCAAGCCCTCGGCTACATCTACGACAAACAACTCGTTCATGCTCTGTTTGAGCAAGCACCTACTCGGTATGCCAATCGTCAAGGAGGTTACACTCGCATTCTACATACCGTCCCTCGTCGGGGTGATAATTCTGAGATGGCAATAATCGAACTAGTCTAATTTAGTCATTTGTCATTTGTCCATGATTCTTGACTAATAACAAATGACAAAGGACATAATCTTTATGCTCAATTGCCACCAGCCTACACCGACCTATCGAGTCGCCTTGGTAATTCAATACCTGGGCACTCATTTTCATGGGTGGCAACGGCAATTGCAATTACGCACCGTCCAAGAAGAGATAGAAAAAGCTATCTCTCATGTAGTAGGTCATCCAGTGACATTGTATGGTGCAGGACGAACTGATGCTGGAGTTCATGCTGCTGCTCAGGTAGCACATTTTAATGTCACAAGTAAGATACCAGCTTATAAATGGGCAACTATTCTTAACAGCTATTTGCCCGAAGATATACTGATTCGGGCTTCAGCAGAAGTGAGTCACCATTGGCACGCTCGCTTTAGTGCCACTTATCGACGGTATCGTTACACGCTTTATACTGAAGAGCTACCGAACTTGTTTGCCAAACCCTTTAGTTGGCATTATTATTATGTACCCCTGGATGAATCCCTCATTCAGGCAGCACTCAAACCTCTGATTGGATACCATCACCTAGCTGCTTTTCGCCGCTCGAACTCAAGACGCCAGCATTCCTGGGTAGAAGTACAAGCAGCAGAGTGTTATCGCACCGGACCATTTCTCCAGATTGAAATTCAGGCAGATGGATTTTTGTACGGCATGGTGCGGCTGTTGGTGGGGATGGTGGTACAGGTTGGTTCCGGACAGCGGACACTTGATAACTTCATCGACCTTTGGAAATATCAACGGCGTCAAGAAGTGAAATATGCCGCACCCCCCCAGGGCTTATGCTTGTTGCGAGTCGGCTATCCTGATTTCCCCTTTCCCCCAGAGATTTGGTTTGATGCCCAACCTAAATTAGTCTTCGGTCATCAGTCATTTGTGAGTCGTTAATGGTTAGTAGAAAAACTAACAGCTAACAAGTAACAATCAACAAATGACAAAGGACAAATAACAAAGGACAAATAACAATGAACAAAACATACCTTCCTCCTCAGGATACTATTGAGCGCGAGTGGTACATCGTAGACGCTACCAACAAACGCCTCGGTCGCTTAGCAAGCGAAATCGCCATGATTCTTAGAGGGAAAAATAAACCCCAATACACCCCTCACATGGATACAGGTGATTTCGTCATTGTTGTGAATGCCGAAAAAGTGGAAGTCACAGGTAAAAAGCGCACACAAAAGGTTTACCGTCGTCATTCTGGTCGTCCCGGTGGAATGAAGACCGAAACCTTTGCCAAACTGCAACAACGTTTGCCAGAACGGATTGTGGAACATGCTGTCAAAGGTATGCTACCGAAAAATAGCTTGGGACGGCAGTTGTTTACTAAGCTCAAAGTTTACGCTGGACCCACTCATCCCCACACAGCACAGAAACCAAAAGAGTTGAATATTCAGACAATTCCAGGAGCACAAGACTAATGCAAGCAACAGATAACAATAGCGGTCGTGCCATGTACTGGGGTACAGGTCGCCGTAAATCCGCAATAGCGCGGGTACGCCTGATTCCCGGAACCGGACAAATGATTGTCAATGGTAAACCAGGAGATCTTTACTTCCAGTTCAACCCCAACTACATCTCCGTTGCCAAAGCCCCCTTAGAAACTCTGGGTCTGGAAAACGAATACGATATTTTAGTAAAAGCTGAAGGGGGCGGCTTAACCGGACAATCAGATGCCGTTCGTCTGGGAGTCGCTCGCGCCCTATGCCAACTTGACCCACAGAACCGCTCACCATTAAAAACCGAAGGATACCTCACTCGTGATCCACGGGCAAAAGAGCGGAAAAAATATGGTTTGCACAAGGCTCGGAAAGCACCTCAGTACTCCAAGCGTTAAAAGCTATCCCCTGAGTACCGAGTTATGAGTAGGTTAACGAGTTAGTCTATTTAGGCACTCATGGCTCGGAACTTTTTTAGTGCTGATGGCTGAAAGCTAGAAGTTATAATATGTATAGATAGACCACAAAAGGAAAAATGGCTAAACCAGAGATTCATCCCCAGTGGTATCCAGAGGCAAAAGTTTACTGCAACGGTCAACATGTCATGACCGTCGGCTCCACTAAGCCAGAACTGCACGTAGATGTTTGGTCTGGAAACCACCCCTTTTACACAGGTACTCAGAAGATTATCGACACCGAAGGTCGCGTAGAACGCTTCATGCGTAAATACGGCATGATGGAAGGCGGTCAATCCAAAGGCGGCAGAAAGAAAAAGTAGCGGGCTGGCTTTAGCTGTTAACGACGACCCTGCATCAGCTGGGTCGATTGTTGTATTTAATGCTCAAGCCAATTTGCTATTTTTTAAGGAGCGCTGCATTCGTCATGGCTGAAACATATCTGCTGGAGAAATTAAAATCCGTTGAACAAACTTTTAATGAATTGACTCGTCGCCTTGCCGACCCCGATACTGCCAAAAACCCTGATGAGTATCAAACAGTCGCAAAGGCACGCTCTTCTTTGGAAGAAGTCGTAAATACCTATGAAACTTGGAAGACAGCCCAAGACGAATTAATAGGGGCGCGTCAGGTGCTAAAAGAAGCTCAAGGAGATCCAGAACTCCAAGAAATGGCAGCCTTGGAAGTTCAAGAACTTGAGCAAAAAATAGAATACCTAGAAAATCGCCTGAAGATATTGCTCCTACCGCGTGACCCCAATGATGATAAAAACATCATGCTGGAAATTCGTGCGGGTACAGGCGGTGATGAAGCAAGTATCTGGGCGGGTGACTTAGTACGTATGTACTCACGATATACTGATGTCCAGGGTTGGAAAGTGAAGCTAGTGAGCGAATCCCTGGCGGAAATGGGCGGCTTCAAAGAAGCAATTTTGGAAATTCAGGGTGACAACGTTTACAGCAAGCTGAAGTTTGAAGCTGGCGTGCATCGGGTACAGCGCGTACCTGTTACGGAAGCTGGGGGAAGAGTTCACACTTCTACAGCAACTGTAGCGATCATGCCAGAAGTGGATGACGTAGAAATCCACATCGACCCGAAGGATATTGAAATGAGTACAGCTCGTTCCGGCGGTGCTGGTGGACAAAACGTCAACAAGGTAGAAACAGCGGCTGACTTGTTTCACAAACCCACTGGTATCCGCATTTTCTGTACCGAAGAACGCAGCCAGTTGCAAAACAAAGAACGGGCAATGCAAATCTTGCGGGCAAAGTTGTATGAAATGAAGTTACGCGAACAACAGGAAGCTGTGACTTCTATGCGGCGATCGCAAGTAGGTACAGGGTCGCGTTCTGAAAAGATTCGCACTTATAACTACAAAGATAACCGCGTCACCGACCATCGTTTAGGTCAAAACTACTCGCTCAATTCATTTCTTGAAGGCGAACTTGAAGGCGTTATTCAGGCTTGTATTTCTCAAGACCAGCAAGAACGCTTAGCGGAACTTGCCACTTCTGGGGCTAGCAGTTAATCTTTGAGGTCGTTAGAGTTAGTTGTTAATTATGAGTTTTCTTACCATTAACAACTAACCACTTGGCTTTCAATATCTTGGAAGACCGCTTGTTGTGTTGTTTCCTCTAACACACACAGGCGGTTTTCTAATGTCTTATGGAGTGCATTATCGATATTTTTGGGATATGGATAATAAGCAAATTCGTACTGCATGATATGATTCAAGTGACGCCATTCCGTCAAAGTTAGGCAGCGCTCAATTAACTTTTCTACTTCTATTTGCCAACGAGTAAAAATCCTGTAGCTAAAAAAACCACTGCATACGTTACCCTTTTCGTCCCAGTAAGAAATACACACTTGATGCTTTAAGCAGCGGATTTTCTTAATTTCTTTTACCTTACAGCCTTGTGCTTGCAGTGCTTCTTTAGCCTCAGCTTTGGAAAAGTGCCATTTTTCTGGTTTAATTTTATTAGCAGCAATTAAGCCTTGACCTCTACGATGATATCGACGAATCTTCCGTGAATAGCGAACCATAATGCGCCTTTTCTGTTACCTGCAAATCTACCTAAAACCTCAATACTTCTGACGCACCCAGTTCGTTAATTTAGAAACTTAAGTTTTAATATTAAAACTTAAGTAATACATTACTACTTAAACAGAAGGCTGTCAACAGACAACTAAACTTGTAATAATGCAAGTAAACTTGTAATTAAAGTTGAGTAGTAACCCAGCAGTGAATACAGAAAGCAGACAAAAACTGATTGAAATCATCAAGCTAGCTCGTGGTTCGATGAGTCAGCGAGGTTTTGGCAAACTGTTGGGAGTTTCTGCGACTGCAGTTCAGATGTGGGAAAAGGGCGTTAAGGTGCCAGATACAGAAAATTTGGCTCAAATTGCAGCACGAGCAGGCTATACATTGGAGGAGCTACTCTGCTGTTTAGAAGGTAAGCCAGTACCAGAAGCTTCAGATTTAAGTTTGATTCTTAGGCAAATCAATCATTTGCCTCTTAGCCAAGTGGCTCAAATAGTTCAAGCTGGGGCAGCTAGGTTGGCTGCTGCGGCAGAAGCATTAGGCGATGAAGCGAAAGCTAGTTAGAACACTAGTTAAATTGTCAGTTGTCTTTTAAAGATGTGTTTTAAAGAATTTTTCTATCGCTTTGGCGTAGCATCACCAAACTTAATTAAAAGAGCAATAGCAATACTGACCACCAAAATTATTGTCATACTTAAAGCTGAACCAAATCCCCAATTTTGAGTAGATCCAAGAAACTGGTTATAAACCAACCGCGCCGCCGTCATGCTGGAAGCACCGCCAAGTAATTCTGGATTGATAAAATCGCCAAATGCTGTAATGAACACCAAAAAAGAAGCTGCAGCAATTCCCGTGAAAGTTTGTGGTACAGTGACTTTCCAAAAAGTTTGGACGGGATTTGCGCCTAAATCAGCTGCGGCTTCTAGCAAACGCTTATCTAGTTTTTCTAGAGCAGCGTATAAAATCAAAACCATATACGGCAACAAGCTATAGCTCATGCCAATTAAGACAGCTGGACTGGTGTTAAGGACATCTAAAGTCGGTAAGCTTAAACTGCTGAGTATGCTGTTGAGTAACCCAGTAGGACGGAGAATTGTTATCCAAGCATAAGAGCGAAGTAAGGAAGAAGTCCACAAAGGCAAGACAAAGCCAATGAGGAGCAAATTTCGCCATCGCCAAGGCGCTATCTGAGCAATCCAATAGGCAACAGGGAAACCCAAGATTAAACAAATCATTGTGGAGCTGAGTGCAAAAAAGAGCGATCGCCCTATGACTTGCAGGTATAAGGGATCAAGTATCCGAATGTAATTATCGAACCCATTGGGATTGACGATATCCCCAGGTCGAATATTTGATACTAAACTCAACTCAAAAATGATTAGTGTTGGTAACACTAGCAAAAGCAACATCCAAATTCCAGCAGGTGCTAGCAATGCCAAAGGTTGTAACCTGCTTAACCGTGGACGAGGCAATTTTGACGCAGCAACATCATTTGGGGGATGTAGATCAGGATGAGGAATTTGAGTAGACACAAACCTATATAACTAAATAAAAAATTGGTATTAGCTGGCTGCAGTCAGGAATTTTTGCTGAAAATACTGCCGATACAACTGACAAGTGGGTGTAACTTTGTTGTTATCTAACTTAATTAACCCCATACTGCTTAACTTGTAAGCAAAGACAGATTCTAATTGCACGGGTTCAGTAGCATTCATCACCCTATGAAGAGCGAGCGCTAATTCCGGCTGTGCTTGCAAAGTTGCCCAATGACGCTGCAGATGATGAGAATAAATGCCGACAGATGTGGAAGCATTTTGCAGCAGTTCCGCCAGAGTGACCTCTCCACGACTAAGGTGATAGAGTGCAAGGTGTACTAGTGCAGGATGTCCTCCCACCATGTCCATGAGTAGTCTTGCTTCCTCTCCATCTGTCCAGTTGAGACCAAAGCACTGCGCTAACTGTTCCACCTGATCTAAACACAAACAAGTTAACTGAATCGGTAGTCCTACATTGAAAGGTGACTGATGAAGCTGTAGGGGAACATAAATTTCGGTCGAGTGAACCACAACAAGGCGTAGCTTTTGCCAGATGGGCAATCTTTTGGAGTCTTCGTACCAGGAACGCAACAAAGGTAAAAATTCTTTTGCTACTTGCGGATGCTCAAAAATTTGATTCACCTCGTCCAGAGCCAAGACCACAGGTGAGTCAATTTGCTCCAGCACATGACTTCGCAAATACATTGAGCAACTCACTTTGCTGCCAATATCATCATCCCAACAGTCGTCTAATCTTGGTTCAAGCTGCAACTGACGGGAGACGTTGGCACACAGCCAACGCAAAAACCGATTTAAATCGCTCAAAATTGCTTGGTCAACTTGTTCCTCCAGGTTCAGGCTCACTGTCTGGTAGCCAATGCGATTGGCGTAGTCCAGAATTCTTAACAGCAGTGAGGTTTTACCCATTTCCTGAGGAGCTTTAATGCGAATTAAGGCTCCTGGTTTAATGATTTCTTGATAAACCTGTGCAGTAATTTCAGGGTGTTCAATGTAGTACCGGGAGTCAACAGGGACTGAACCGCTTGGGAACAGAGGCGACATATAACTGTTAACATCAAGGGCAAAACTTGCCAGGTTTTGTCTTTGCAATGTTGTTTTTAGGGAAACTTCTACAGCAGCATAGGACTCGAGTAGCAGCCGACAATTTTTTTTTGTAACACGCTTGCCAATAACAGAAGAAAGTTTTTGGCGTAATTCTGGGGCGACAACATTTGTAAAGTATCCTGAGCTATAGCCAACCTCTTGGGCAATTTGGCTGTAGGTTTGATTCTGCCAGATTCCCCGTAGGAGTAATATTTCTGTGTAATTGAGAGGGCGATTTTGATTTTCCAGTAGCTTCCGGTTCAGATTCTCCAACACAGAATCAAAAGCCGTTGTTTTGGGCAAAAGTGAAGTTGCAACTGGCAATCTGATGTTTGTTTGCAAGCTTCCAGCATTCACAATGGAAGCCACCATTGAGGAATCTATCTTCTCTTGCCATTTATTCCGTACACTTTCTTGTGACCAAAGCATAGGCGGTTCAGCAGGATTTTGGAAAATGACTGGTAGCCAAGTGGCACAGGGATATTTCCCCTCTAATCCTTGCAGTCTTTCGCGTGCAGAACGCATCGCAGCGTATAAAGACTTTCCACACGAAAATTCAGCTAGAAAATACTTTAAAAATTCTTGAGCCACCACATCTGGCACAGGCTCTCGCATGACAATCACTTGTGGAATGTGCAAATCCTGGAGCTGTTGCGCCAACCCCAAACCATCACAGGAGTTGAAAATCGCTAGCTTCAACCCACCACTAATAGCTTGCTTGAGACCATATTTTAATTGCTCAAGAGTAATCGTGTCTATTTGATTTAGCTGCAAAAATCCTTTTTCTTTACTGCAACTATGACCCGCAAAAAAGAGAATATCCCAACCTTGTTGCCAAAGCTGCTCGTTTAAATCACAAATATTCGGCTCTACTAAAAATTTAATTTCTGCTCGGTTTGATAATTTCTCTAAAAAAGTCCTATCCTGACTAATATCAATTCCTTGACTATTCCCAAAAATTGCTAAAATTCTAACTTGATCTTTGCACTTATTGTTCAGCAATTTATTAGGTTTTTGATACTCTGCTCCGCTGAAGGCAACTTCCGTATATGGGTAATCCTCAAAGAACTTCCACAGATGCCAGGGAAGTCGTCGCAGTATATTGTCGTTGGTTTCAATAATAAAGCGAATTTCTTCAGATGGTTTTAATTGTGTGCGTAATTTCTGGTCAATTTTGCGAAACTTCGTTGAGTTGAGCCATGCATTCATTCTTTTTGACAACAATAGGGATAAATCATTGATGTCAGCTTCAGAAATATTAGTTACACCAGCTTCTTCAATTTCAAAATCATCGTCTATTTCGGTACGAATCCGCCAACTGAAACGTTGATAGAAAGCATAATAAAGCAACTGCCAATTTTGGTAGATCTCTGGAATTTTTGGTGCGGCTGGTAAACTGGCAGTAAATTTCATGCGGTAGGGGTTGTCTGCTTCTCCAAGCTGGACCGTAACAGTGGCAAAGCCACCGTCTAGGTTCCCCTGACCTAAGCTTAAAACAACTAACCTACTCATAGGTGTTTGATAAAATAATGGTTAACTGTAAGATACGACGGATACTTAATACCTGGCAAGGATGAGGGAAACCTCCGTATACAGGTGTTCTGCCGTAAGGGCGACTCCTGATAGCTTAAGATTAGGTGTGAAAGCTAAAGTCAATATTTTTTCATCCTTCATACTTTGACTCTTCACCTTTTTTTCTCATCAAGTAAAATTTAGTCGATATTTTGGACTTACTTGTTAGGGGTATTGGTTTTTATGACAAAAATATAACATTGTTTTCAAAGCTTCATTTAACAGATCTAATTTCTTGCCTAAATTTTGTAGAAATTTTAACATTAACTTTAGTTATACATAGTTTATTTTATACTAAATTTCTGTATATTTCTAAAGTTGTATAATAATGTTGTACACGAAGTAAAATTGAGTGCTTCTATATTTTAAAATAAATAACTACAAAATTATCAGCCTCATCCGGCTTGTAGCAGTTTGCACTTTTCTTCAATGCAATACAGACTGATATTAAGCTTGAGTAACTACTGTTTGAAATTGTGAAATACCTAGATGTAGCAGTTAACACAAATTTACTAAATCTAGGTATAGATTAGTATTTAACTAACTGTCATCACTGCTTGAGTTGGAAATCTTCATCAAAATCTGCAAGTGTAGGATAAACAATAGCAGGCGCTGCATTAATCATTAATAACCGCTGCTTGTACTCCTGCAGATAGGCTTGGCAACGCTCATTCCCAATGCGATTTGCACTCCAAACTATGAAAGGTGGCACAACATCGAAACCCACAAAGCGGAAAATTCCGTGATTAATCGGATAAAGGATAGTATGAATATCACCGTTGATACCTATTTCAGTGTACATGGTTAATGGACCACCTGTGGTGAGAGACAGCATAGCTTTTTTGCCATGGAAGACACCATTGTCATAAAACCTCCCACCGCCGTAAATTCTCCCCATTGCAAACACTCGGTCAACCCAACCCTTGAGGATCGCAGGAAGTCCAAACCACCAAAGAGGAAACTGAAAAATCAGCACATCACACCAGTCGAGTTTTTCCATTTCTGCTTTGATGTCAGGGGCAAAGCCATCAACCTCAGTTGCATACATTTCTTCGACTTGCTGTTTAAAATAGTTTGGGTCTTTTTGATGAATGAAATTGCGACGATCCGAAACAGGGTTGAACTGCATAGCATAAAGGTCAGAAATAATCACCTCATGTCCTGTGGCGTGAAGTACTTCCTTGGCATAGCGAGTCAACGTACTGTTGAAACTGTTGGGTTCTGGGTGAGCGTGAACAATAAAGAATTTCATTTTGACATCCTTATTTATCCGATTCCGATACGCTGCTTATGATACACATACCAAGCACAGAGCAGCGCGATCGCAATACCAGCCACAACAAAACAGGGAACGTAACCCCAATTATCCACAACCTTACCAAAAGCAGCTGCGCCGATTCCCTGTCCGATAAACAAGCTGAATGCAAACAGCGAAACCGCAGTCCCTCGTGCTTCAGGTGCTAATTCAGTTGCTTGGGTCTGAAAGGTGTTGTGCATCATATAAAAGCCCAACCCCATGAGAATACTCAAGGGGATAAACAGCATCCAGTTGTGGAACACAGCTATAGACAAGTAGCCAACACACATTAACCACCCGCCAACACTAACCAGACCGCTTTCACCAAGCTTGTTGACCAACCACTTTACATAGCGACTATAAATCAGTCCACCCACTCCAAAACCACTCAGCATAAACCCAATTGTGATATAAGGTATGTTATATTGGTCTCGCAAAAATGCGCCAGTATAAGCAAACGCCCCGAAAAGGAAAAACCCTTCAATAAAGACCGCCACAATGACATTACGAGCAGCCGGTTGAGTCATGAGTTGGTAATAAGGCTTGAAATTTGCCAAACCTACCCGACCGTGAAGACGATGCTTATCGGGTACGCGACGAGTCACACGCCACATCGCCACAGCAATACCAAGCGACACAATCCCAAATAGCAAAAAGATATCACGCCAGCTGAGATATTCCCCAAATATACCTCCCAAACTACCGCCGAGAATCTGACCCAGCACAAGCGCACTCAGATAACGTCCAATCGCAGTCTGACGTTCCTCGTAAGGGAAGTTATCACCAATATAAGCCAGCGAGAGAGGGATTATCCCCGCAGCAGCCATCCCCGTGAGAAAACGCAGCAAGGTGAGTAACGCGATATTAGGTACAAAAGCACATACAGCCGTCCCAACAGCAAATGCAACCATCGCTGCTGTCATCACCTTCAGCTTACCGATACGGTCTCCCAGTGGACCGTACACTAACTGAAACAGTCCATAAGGAATGGTGTAGGCACTGACAATTATTGCCGCACTACCTACACCGACTTTGAACTCATTGGCAATAATGTGAAGCAGAGGGTCAATCACACGCACATCAGCAATGACCATAAAGGCAGCAGCACCTAGTATTCCCAATGAAACGCGCTTCTTACCTGCTTGTTCTGTTGTAGAGCTACCCACTTATGTCTCCTATTCTTTAAGTCTAGTTACTCATAGGCTGGAAGCCCTTCCCATTACCCACATTTTTCATTTATTCCTGACATTTAACAGTACATATCCCCATAAGAGGTAAAATTGATAACCACAGATGGACACAGATGGAATCTACTTATGCAAGAGGTCTAATGTAAATCAACGCTGAATCGTTTTCGCCGACTGGTTGAATAACAAATCTCTTGACTTTTCGACATCAAGCGCCTGATTTTTGAAGGCTTCTGCCTTCTGGTAAGCACGAATTGTCGCCGGACGCGCCTGAATTGTCTCAAACCAGCGCTTCAGATTGGGAAAATCCTCTAACTTTTGGCTTTGGCTTTCATATGGTACAATCCACGGATATGCAGCGATATCAGCAATGGAATAATCGCCTGCGATAAACTCCCTATCTGCTAACCGCTTATCTAGGACAGCGTACAAGCGTGCCGTTTCATTCACATAGCGGTTGATAGCATAGTCAATCTTTTCGGGCGCATACTTACTAAAGTGGTGGTTTTGTCCCGCCATGGGTCCTAAACCTCCCATTTGCCAGAATAACCATTGTAGGACTTCAACACGTGCGCGTAAATCTGTTGGAATCAACTTGCCAGTTTTTTCTGCCAAATACAGCAAAATTGCACCCGATTCAAACACGGAAATCGGTTCACCACCCGTTGCAGGTTCATGGTCAATAATTGCAGGGATGCGATTATTAGGAGAAATCTTGAGAAATTCTGGCTTGAACTGATCCCCAGCGCCAATATTGATAGGAACGATGTTGTAGGGTAGTCCGACTTCTTCCAGGAAGATGGTGATTTTATGTCCGTTTGGTGTTGTCCAATAGTAAAGCTCAATCATCACAAACCTCCGTTAAAGATTTTACTTAACCAAATTCTTTAGGTGTGGGGTAGGGTGTTCCTACACCTTATACCCCAATCAACTTCAAGACACGATTTGGGCTAAATAAATTTAACCCTGATAAGGGTTTCCGACTTTATCGACAAAAACGTTATAGGCAAATGGCAAGCGTCCGGGATCGCGTCGCGATTCTGCTGCATATCCAACAGGTACCACAACTGCGATCGCAATATCTGGATTGTCCGCAGCGCCAATCACTTCCTTAACCTTCTCCTCAATCCAACCGTTCATAAAGCAGGTGGATAAACCCAAACTTTCTGCTGCTAGTACCAAATGTGTCGCGGCAATCATGGCATCTTTGATGGCGTACTCCCGCCGTTTTTCTCCAAGTCCTGCTTGATGCTGCGGGATAGCAGTTTTAAAATAGTTCACTGTGCCCTCACTCCAGGCACCAGTTTGAATACCTTGATCATAAATCGGGGTCAGGTCTTTTTCCCCAGCAGTAGCGTCAGCAGCAAAGACAAAAGTCACAGGCGCTTCGACGATTTGCTTTTGATTCCAAGAAGCAGCAGAAAGAGCTGCCTTCTGTGCCTCATCTTGTACCAGAACTATCCGCCAGTCCTGGATGTTATAGCTACTAGGCGCTGCTACAGTCAGATCAACGAGTTGCTTGAGTAATTCTGGGGATATGGGGTCTGGTTTGAAACTTTTGATAGAACGACGCTGATGAATAGCGCTAGGGACATCCAGAGGTTGGGTTTGAAGGCTGAGTTCTTGAACCATAAAACCTATACGTCAAGTTTTTAAAGATTATAAAGTTGCATTGCACCTATTCGTAATTAGGCGTTGCTGAATTGAAGTATGAATCCGGATGTAGTGAAAGTGCAGTGCTACGTCTGGACAAGGATTTTGGTATTATGCACTCATCATTTTCATACATGGAATCAGCAACGCCCGTAATTATGAATTACGAATTAATTTGCCCCTACAAGAGAAGGATATTGCTCTTCTACCGTAGGATAATCGGTGTAACCTTTTTCATCACCACCATAAAAAGTCGTTGAATCTGCCTCAGTCAACGGTGCATTGAGAGCTATACGTCTGGGTAAGTCGGGATTTGAGATAAACAGTATTCCAAAAGAAACTAGATCGGCTTCTCCCTTTGCTAAAACGGCATCGCCTTTTTCACGGGTGTATTCCCCATTAACCATGAGTGTACCGTGATAACGCTCTCGTATATGACTGGTTGGCACCACTGTCGCCCCATGTCGGATGTCTGATTCTATCGCTTCAAAAATATGCAGATAAGCCAAATCAAATTGGTTCAATGCTTCGCCTGCATAACCAAAAGTCGCCAGTGGGTTTGAATCATGCATATCGTTAAACGTCCCACTGGGAGATAGGCGTACCCCAACCCGTTTTGCACCCCATACACCGACAACTGCTTCAGTGACTTCTAGCAGCAATCGGGCACGATTTTCTATAGAACCACCATAGTCATCTGTACGTTTATTCGTACCATCACGGAGAAATTGGTCAAGTAAATAACCATTAGCTCCGTGAACCTCTATCCCATCAAAACCAGCAGCCAGAGCATTTTCAGCCCCCTGACGATATTGTTCGATAATTTCGGGAATCTCTGAAGTTTCCAAAGCACGAGGAGTGACATAGGGTTTCATGCCTTCAAAGGTGAGTACCTGACCCTTGGGTGCGATAGCAGAAGGTGCTAGCGGTAACTCACCATTCGGTTGAAAATCAGGGTGTGAACTACGCCCTACGTGCCATAGTTGCAGATAAATTCTACCTCCGTGCTGATGCACTGCATCTGTGACTAACTTCCAACCTTCGACTTGTTCTTGTGAGTGGATTCCTGGTGTATGAGGATACCCTTGACCTTGTGGAGAAACCTGGGTAGCTTCAGCGATAATTAGCCCCGCCGAGGCACGTTGAGTGTAGTAGATGGCATTGAGTTGATGCGGTACGTTCCCCTCACCCGCCCGTTGTCGGGTTAGGGGAGCCATCACTATGCGGTTGGGCAGTTCTAAATCACCTAACTTGTAGGGTGAGAGTAAGTTGATGTTGGTGTTCATAGGTTGAATCTCTAAATTCTGTGCAACGCAAAAAATTAAATTTTCTAGTACAGGACGAGAGAAATAACTAGACAGTTAGAAATAGGTTAAAACCCTGCTGATGTAAGTCTTTTTCTCCCCTGACTTCTGATTTCTGACTCCTGGCACTAGCTGACAACTCAAGTCAGTTAGACTTGGCTAAACTCTTGAGTTTTCCAGTCCGTTTTTACGGAATTATCCTGTTAGCCCGAAAATTTCTAGCTGTTCTCGTTCGTATTTAATACAGCTGGGTGCAACTTGTAGGGTGGGCGTTCTGCGCGCCCGCTTGACGGTTCGTGTGGCCCATCCCACAAGAAAAAAGGTTGTAGTACATTCAATTAAGTAAGAACCAGTATATTCTAGGTAGTTGAATTCTGTTGGCAAGATGCTTTAAACAACTGACTGCACAACACCGCAATCTACCCGCAAAGCTGCACCATGAGTAGCTGCAGTTCTGGAACTGGATAGATAGACGACCATCGCTGCTACCTCATCGATTGTTGCAAAGCGTTTGGTCAGGGCAGTTAAACGTGCTTTGCTGAATTTTGGCGAACGCGCAAGGCGCGTTCGCCTACAAATTATAACTACAGATACTGCGCTAAGGTCTTGCTCAAGGTTGTTTTTGGCACTGCACCCACCACCGTATCGACTTGCCGACCCCCCTTGAACACGATGAGCGTAGGAATGCTGCGAATCCCATAATGGCTGGCAACAGTAGGATTTTCATCTGTGTTTAACTTCACTACTTTTACCTGTCCTGTGTATTCGGCAGCAATTTCATCTACCACCGGACCAACCATACGGCAAGGTCCACACCACGGTGCCCAAAAATCTACCAACACTGGAACTTGACTTTCAAGGACTTCTTGCTTAAACGTGGACTCTGTTACATTTGCTACGGATGACATACTTGCCCTCCTATTTATTCGTTAATTCGATATTATCGAATAAATAAAATATCGTCAACTAAGTGAGATAATCCAAGTATGAGACTCTTATATCACCCAGACCGAAAACATATTTCTTTAGCGGGAGTGCTGTATGCTTTAGGTGATCCAGTGCGGCTGGAAATTGTGCGGCGACTGGCGTATGAAGGAGAGCATTGCTGTGCTGACTTCGATTTTGCCATTGCCAAGTCTACCATGTCCAATCACTTCAAGATTTTGCGCGAGTCAGGTATAGTCTTAACTCGCAAAGAAGGAACACAGCACATTAATATGTTGCGGAAAGATGATTTGGAAGCACTTTTTCCTGGATTGTTGGAGGCTGTATTGCGATCGGCTAAACCGTGGTCTATTTGTTCCTCCTCTCAACAAACGACGTCAGAGCAAGTTTAATGATTAAAGAGCCGTTTGCCAGCACTTTCATGATTCAATTACTCGTAAAAATTCGGTTTAGGGCTATTTGGAACCACAGATGGACACAGATGGACACAGATAAATGATCTGCGTCCGTCCGCAGTTTCATATTCAAAAAAGGAATGCTGAAGCTACTGAATGAACTGCGCTGAGAAAACGGCTCCAAGGTCATGCTGTGATATTATCACCGCCCTGTTGATTAATTATTAATCGCACAATGGATAGCCCTAAAATTATCAGGAATAGCACTAACCCAATTGTGCAAGCATAGCTAATTTCCAAATTATTAAATGCTTGTTCATACAGATAGTAAACAATTGTTTTCGAGCTATTGCGCGGTCCACCTTGGGTCATGATATAGACTTCTTCAAAAACCTTGGTGGCAGAAATAGCCGAAATCACAGCAACTAGGGCTATATATGGTTTCATTAAGGGTACAGTAATATCCCAATGCTTGCGGACACCGTCTGATCCATCAATTGCCGCAGCTTCGTAGATATCAGTGGGGATGGATTGCAACCCAGCTAAATAAATCACCATATAGTAGCCCAATCCTTTCCAGACGGTGACAGCCATCACGCTGTACAATGCAAAGTGGGGACTGGTTAGCCACGGAATTCCTTGTGGGAAAAGACCCTTCAGTAACTGATTAAGTAAGCCATTTTCTGCGTACAGCCACTTCCAAGCAATCCCCGCCACCACCATTGAAATGACTACTGGTGTGTAGTATGCGGCTCTAAACCAATGCATTCCGCGCAGTTTCTGATTCACTAAAATTGCCACTGCTAAAGGAGCAATAACTAAAATTGGCACGACACCCACAAGGTACAGCAAGGTGTTTCCCAAGGTTTGCCAAAATACAGGGTCATTCCACAAGCGCTGGAAGTTGGCAAAACCCACCCATTGCGGCATCTGAGTCAAATCGTATTCGTAGCGGGTAAAACTGAGGTAAAACGCTTGCAGTGCCGGCCAAAAGACGGTTAATCCTAAGATAAGCATCGCCGGCAGCAAAAACAAGTAAGGAGTCAGTCGCTGTGAGAAAAGAACCCAATTTTTGGCTGTCAATCTGTTCATAGGTTGTTTTTTTTCGTGCTGTTGAGGGATGAATTCCCGCTTTGGATAAGTGCAAGATAAAAGAGCAAATCAATATTACACGAGCCTTTAAGCCTAATTCATGATTGCTAATTTACATGAGAAGGGATGGGAAGTTATTTACCATCGCGCCCATGCTTTGCTTGCTGCTCAAATAGCCGGACACTGGCATCCAGAAAAACGTCCACTGCGCTGGCTGGAGACAATTGCAGCCATTTCCCATCACGACGATTTGGAAAAGGAATGGGAAGGCAATCACCTCACCGAAGCTGGCGCACCGCTAGATTTTACCTTGGACAAGAAAACTGATTTAAGCAAATTACGCCGACATACCCAAAATTCCAGATATCGCGGACGATGGGTGGCAATGCTCATTTCTATGCACATGAGCTTTCTAACTGAGGGTAAGCGCGGAGAATCACCCCAATTGGATAGCTTTTTAGACGAACAACTCCAGAATCAAGAGCAATGGCGCAAGGAGTTGAACATTACAAAAGACGAAGCAGCGCAAGCTTATGAATTTTTTCAATGGTGCGATCGCCTTTCACTCATCCTCTGCAATCACGCGTTACCTGTGGGTGAACGTGCCTTAGAAATTGCAACTCTGCCAGATGGCAACCGCTACGATGTGATAGAGTCTGGCGATGGGAATGTGACAGTAAAACCCTGGCCCTTTCTAGAAAAAAAGTTTACTGTCAATGTGGAAGCTAGCTACCTAGAGCAATTGAAATTTGAGAGTAACGATGAACTCACGCAAGCGCTTCAGACGGCACCAATCAAAACCCTAGAGTGGACTTTTGCGCGCTGATGTGAAAAGTTGGGCAAGGGCAAAAGGGGTGATGGGGGTTAGAACCAGGTATTGGGTAAAGGAGAGCTTTTTCATTAAATGTATCAGTAAAATCTAGGAAAAACTATGTTGTCGTAACAACATAGTTTTTCTGTATAAAAAACTATTTATTGATTTGCCTCCCTATCTTCCTTCATGTTCGAGACTTGACGTTAACCGAGTAGTGGGACATGAAAGGTCGCTCAAAGATTAGGTGAAATATGTAGCCAACCAGTATTGACAATGGAACAGCGATGAGGAGCCATTTGACAGCCATTAATGTAGGAGACAACTGGAAGTTAAGTAGCAGTTGATGCACGAGCCATATCACAGGAGCATGAGTGATATAGAGGCTGTAAGAGAATATGCCTAGTGCTACGACCCACGGCGTTTCCAAGACTCGCACAACAGAGGGAAGTGGTTTGCCGTTCATCACAAACTTGGTGCAGTAAATGAGAAAACAAGCCGTTCCAAAGGCAACAAAATAATGAACTATCCATTGCTCCATTCCTGTCACATACTCAAATCGCAGCCACTCTGTCAAGAAAGCAAGACAAGCAAAAACAGCAGCAAGACTAGACCAAGGTAATGAATTTTTTATCCTCATCAAGGATGGTTTTTGAGAAAAACTGATTTCTGCTGCCGCCATTCCTAAGGCAAAAAGACCTAGAAACCACGGGTGGACATTTTGGGAGACTTCACCCAATAGATAGTTCAGTGTAATTCCAACCAAAAAGGCGATTGTTACCGTAGATAATAAGCCTAACCGTCGCCATATTGGTATTAACAAAATGGCAAAGATAAAATAAATTTGCCACTCCACAGCAATAGTCCATGTCGGACCATTAATTTGATTTAGATGTAAGTCAAAATTTTGAATGAGTAGAAGATAAACAAGCACATCGTGGAAAGAGAAGATAGGAGAGAATAAACCGTTCAGAATATTTAATCTTTCACTATTCCAGTCTAAAGCAGCAATTTGCTTGCTCCACAATATCAATACACCTATCAACACGCACAGGAGCATAGCAGCATAATATGGTGGCAGAATTCGCCGAATTCGTCGCTTAAAAAAACCTAGTAAACCTCCTGACAAATATCTTTTGTTAGAGCGAACTACCGGAAGCATGAGACAGTAGCCGGAAAGAACAATAAAAATGACAACAGCAAAAATTCCATATCTCAAAAACTTGGTAATAGGTAACCACAGTAAGGCGGGTTGTAAAGCTTCAGAGAGGTTGGCGTCCCAACAGTGAACTAGAACCACATAGAGAGCTGCCAAACCACGTATGCCATCTAAGTAAGCCAGACGGAGTCGCTGGTTACTGGGTTTTTCAGAATAAGTATCCGAAGATTCGTGAATTTTATTTTGATGCATTAATAATTAAGAATTGACTATTGGACACACAAGAATCATCAGGACGAGTTTATGAAAAGATACTCATCCTATTAGGAACGAATGAATGCAAGATATTTCTGGAACTTCTTGTCAGAAAATGCTTGATTAGGCTAAAAATCGGAACTTTAACTCAAATAGCATTGGTAACAAAGCTGGTTCATTAAGACAAGAATCAGACTTAATTTTCTGATTGCACAGATAAAATTTTTCTCCCAATCTCAACAAAACCGTAGAAACCAGAAGTTTTTACCTGGTAGGAAAACAGCTTATAAACATCACTCCTGGAATAGGAGGTCGCAACCGATATATAAGTGTTAACGACTTATGTAGATGTTATGCTTAAAGGTAAAATCAGGTCTGTTGCTACCAATGGCAAATGAGTGGCGAAAGCTAATTGAGCCATTTTTGAGACTGACCGCAAACTTCTACCTCAACAGAAGTTCTAGTAATTTTGCTTTATTTTGAAACAAACTTTTGTATTGTACTTAGTACAGATACTCACAAACTCACATTTTTATAGGGTGAAGTTACGCTACTTTCCCTTGAAGCCAAGCTCCACACATCTACAGCACTCGCAATTGGAAATCGTAACGAATTTGTGTAATTCTATACTAAGTCATGTCTTGTAAAAGCTCTCTCTTGCAAGACTAGATAAAATAGAAGTCATGCCTCTAATCTTTATCAAGCGAGCCTTTTAAATCTATTAAAATCAGGGGGGAGTTAAACCACCAGGAATTCTTACGGCAGGAACTCTCTGAAGTACCAGTTCATACACCACAAAAAGAGTTCCTTTTAGGAGTGGTTGTTGGATGTGAGCCAGAAGGATTGAGCGGATAAAACCTAGCTTAAACATACGAATAACCTCTGAGCTTCCATCGTGCAGTTTGCTAGTGGCTGCACATACTTACTAAATACACACCTGCTTTTAACATTAGACTCTTGGCAAAAATCTTATTCAGTTTTTAGAACCACAGATGAACGAGTATAAAAAACATTCCTTTAGTTTTCCCACCAACAAAGTTTTTCCTTTGCTCTTCTCTACTGATAGAGGAGTAGGAGGAAATAACGGGGAGAAAGAGGTGATATATACAGACAAACTATCTGCGATTGTTTACGTAGATCTTTGAGTGCAGTCAAAGATTCCCGTTTTTGCAAGCAGTCTAATGTTTTTATGATTAAACACACCCTAACATTTAGGACAATACAAAGAGCAATAGATTCCAAGGGATTTAACAGAATTTTCACATAGAAAAAATTAATCTTTATAAAGTCTTGATTAAATGAGAAGCTTTTGATACGTAATACTACTTGACTCAATGATCATCATAAGTAATTCCCCCTTGTCCCTCTCATCAAGCTGGGTTGGGAACTTTGATGTGAGGCAATAGATAAAGGAATTAATAGAAAAAATAGCCATATTGCTAGCCAAAGTTAATTCATCAGTACTAAGTGCTCAGTTCTGAGTAAATACCCACACATAAATTTGGGGAATTGAACAAGCATCAAAGGCTTTTTTCTGTACCAAGAGATTCGGGAGCCAGTGGTGTGGTTCGCGGAGTTTTCCTTGCTGACTCGTCGAGTAAATCCTCCAAGCGGTCGAAGTGTTTGTACAAAGTAGCTGGTACAAAGGTGGGAAAAGGCCTCACTCACTAATGACGCGTGGCTACGCCGTTTTGATATTGTGCTTTCTACAAAATTGACGACTATCAAGTCTGAAATTTTTTAAGCTTAAGCCTGCTTTGTGCGAGCTTGTATCCCTTTTTCTTCATTTTTCAACGTTTCTATCGCAATTTCACTATATCCCACTTGTTTACGAGGCTACTAAAGCGACATTTCCTAGTAAGATCGAGTGGTTAAGTTTTATCTCGCAGTATTAAGCAGTAGCAACTGCCAAAAATAAACCTGTGATTTCCAGAGCTACCGCATAAGCTCTAAACTGGAAAACGGTAAAGAGAGGATTGACACAATGCCATTTGAACTTCCCCCATTACCATACGACTACAAAGCTCTAGAGCCGTTTATTTCGGCTAGCACCTTGGAGTTCCATCACGACAAGCACCACGCTGGTTACGTGACCAACCTCAACAATCTTGTTAAAGATACAGATCTTGCTAATAAGTCATTAGAAGAAGTCATATTGGCAACTGCTAATGACTCAGCTAAAGCTGGTATCTTCAATAATGCCGCTCAGGTTTGGAATCACACCTTCTACTGGAATGGCTTGAAGAAAGACGGTGGTAGTCCTACTGGTGAGTTAGCCGAAAAAATAAATGCCTCCTTTGGTAGCTTAGATGAGTTCAAGAACCAGTTCAAACAAGCTGGAGCAACTCAGTTCGGCAGTGGTTACGCTTGGCTGGTGCTGGATAAGGGTGAACTGAAGGTTGTGAAAACACCAAATGCTGCTAACCCTATGACCGACGGTCAAACTCCTTTGTTAACCGCTGATGTGTGGGAACACGCCTACTATCTGGATTACCAAAATCGTCGTCCAGACTACCTGCAAACTTTCCTAGACCAGTTGATTAACTGGGACTTTGTTGCCGAACAGTACGCTAAAGCTAAATAAGGTAGAAAAACCTGCCTGCTAGGAGTTTTACAACCCCTAGCTGATAGCAAAAGTCATTGTACATAGGACTCAACACTGACTTAGTCAGAATTTCAGTCCATTAAAATGGACTTGAGCTAAGAGCCAGGAACTTGAGTTTCTGGCTCTTTTTCATACAGAAAAAGCGATCAGTCGCTTACAAGCAAAGCCCTTCTAAGACCTAAAATCGATTATGGACAGCACAAACTTAGCCCAATATATGGAAGCAACAGGCAGCATAGCCAAACCTTGGCTATTAGTGCAACTGCGACTGAAGAAACTTCAAGAGCGACGAGCCACGCTTTCAGAAAATGAATACGTTCGAGAATTAGAAGATATTCACCAAGACTTGATGAATTTGGGGGAATGGTGGCGGGGTATTGAAGATGAGGTGTTTTAAAATCAAGAGTCAAAAGTCAAAAGTCAAAAGTGATTACTTTTCTTAAGTTGAATTGATGATGGTGTTCTGAAGAATGGATTATAAAGATGCAGGAGTTGATGTTGAGGCTGGTCGAGAATTTGTCAATAAAATTCGTCATTTAGTTCACAGCACTTTTAGACCGGAGGTCATTGGTGGACTGGGTGGCTTTAGTGGCTGTTTTCAACTACCAAGTGGTTATCAGGAACCTGTGTTAGTTTCTGGGACTGATGGTGTCGGGACAAAGCTGAAAATCGCTCAAGTTCTCAACCGTCATGACACCGTTGGTATTGATTTGGTAGCAATGTGCGTCAACGATGTGCTGACATCTGGCGCAGAACCTCTGTTTTTTTTAGATTACCTAGCAACAAGTCAGTTAGACAAAGAGCAGCTTACTCAGGTAGTTGCAGGTATAGCCTCTGGATGTCAGCAGGCGGGTTGCGCTTTACTGGGAGGAGAAACCGCAGAAATGCCAGGTTTTTACCAGGTGGGTGAGTATGATCTGGCTGGGTTTTGTGTGGGAATTGTGGAAAAAAGCCAGATGCTGGATGGTTCCCAGGTACAAGTGGGGGATGTGGCGATCGCACTCAAGAGCACTGGCGTACACAGCAATGGCTTTAGTTTGGTTAGGAAAATTGTCAGCGAAAAAGGATTTTCGTGGAGCGAGTCTCCAGAACTATTAGGTGGTCAAACATTAGGAGAAACTTTCCTCACACCCACGCGTATTTACGTTAAACCTGTACTTGCTGCGCGTCAAGCAGGGTTAGAAATTCACGGTATGGCTCATATCACGGGTGGAGGGTTGCCAGAAAATTTACCTCGTTGTTTGGGTCAAGGTCAAGCTATTGAGATTGATTCCGAGAGTTGGTCTATTCCACCTCTATTTCAGTGGCTAGCACAAGTCGGTTCTGTGAGTCCCCAAGCGATGTATAACACTTTCAACATGGGAATCGGATTTGTACTGCTGGTACCTCCCCATCAGGCACAGCAAGCAATGACCTACTTTGAGTCACAAAATATAACAGCCTTTACAATTGGTAAGGTCATAACTGGCTCAGGTGAATTAATTGGATTACCAACTTGATTGAGAATATTTATACACAGTATTAAAAGTTTTGTTTTGTTTTCTTTTCTTTTTAAGAAAGCTTATCTGTACTTTTTTCTACTTACTTCTTACTCAAAAACGACCTATCGTATCTGCTGTGTTATACCTTGCGCTAAAGCACCTTAATCGATAGGCATCATTGGTGTGATACTAGTTTTCAGTCATCTAATGTCGAGAAGCAAGTCAATTTAGTCAACATCTGCCGCATTTATTAATTGCGGAATTCACGATGAATAGTAGTCATATTTTTGACTTTTAATTAGAAAACTAATCTAAAATACGCATGACCGCTAGCCTTTGAATTTGCTAACGTAGTCTTAACATATTGAAAAATTTTGCTAATGATGCTCAAAAATAGCTACCAACACTCATTTACGGTGCTGGTGCATTCTGGGCTGTTGATGTCGCACGTTCCCATTTTAAAAATAACCTATTTTGGATAAGAGGGGGTTATGACTGTCAATATTGTTGAGGTATCTACTAAGAGCGAACAATTAAAGCAAGTATTCCAGAGCATTGATGCAAAAAGTTGTCCAAGGTATTTCAACTTTCATATGCACACTGTCTTCTCAGATGGTAGGTTGCAGCCGAGTGCATTGATGAACCAAGCGATCGCTATTGGTCTAAAAGGGCTTGCTATTACCGACCATCATAGTATAAGTGGCTACCAAGCTGCTCAAAACTGGTTGGAAAACTGGAAGTGGAACAACCCTGGCGCAAATGCTCCCACACTCTGGAGTGGTGTAGAAATTAATGCCCATCTTTTAAATATTGAAGTTCATATTTTGGGTTATTCTTTCGATCCACAACACTCCAGCATGAAACCATACATCCAAAGAAAAATTACTACAGGAGAAGAATATCAAGCAGGTAACATAATTGCTGCCATTCAGCAAGCAGGGGGACTGGCGGTACTAGCTCACCCAGCACGTTATAAGCGATCGCATTTTGAATTGATTCCTGCTGCTGCACAATTGGGTATTAATGGCGTTGAAACTTTTTACGCCTACAACAACCCCAACCCTTGGAAACCCAGTGATAGAGAATCGGTACAGGTGCAACAATTGGCTAGTGAATACGGTCTGTTGAACACCTGTGGTACTGATACTCACGGTTTAAGCTTGCTCCAACGGTTGTAAAGTGATGGTCTATTTTGCCACAATACTCCTGGTTCAATCAGCCAGGGGATTATTAACAATTTAAAATTTACGCATTCAAAATCCACAATGAAGAAATTTAATGCTTGCAAGTAGTCATAGCTGTATGTAAATGAAATGCATGACAGCTTATTCTTGTTATATTGTGTCTTGAGCACTCTCTTCACATAAATTTTGACCCACAACCTCTTTCATAACCTTAAGAAAGGTTCGCAAGACTGGTGATGGCTCATCTTGTCGCCAGACTGCTACAAGTTCCACCTCTGCGTTGGATGTATTAAGAGTAATGTAGACAACCCCCGCTCTGTGAATATTGCGGATAGAAGCAGGAGCGAGGGAGACACCCATACCAGCAGAGACAAGACCGAGAATTGTCTGCTTTTGGCTAGCTTTTTGCACTACTTTAGGGCTAAAACCTGCCTGTTGAAACAAACTGATGCACTGGTCGTAGTATCCAGGTTCTAAGTGACGTGATACCAGAATAAAAGACTCGTTAGCCAGCATGGGTAATGCTAACTCTACCTGAGTTGCAAGCAGATGAGTCTCTGGCAATATGACGACAAGTGGCTCCTTGAGGATTGGTTCAAGGGTCAAGCTAGCGTCAGGTATAGGCGGAATCATCAAACCGAGGTGGATTTGCTGCTCTTGTAGCGCCTGTACCTGAGCACTCGTTGTCATTTCTTCCAACTCCAGTTCTACACGCGGAAATTTTTCTCGAAAAATCCTCAGAGCTTGAGGTAAAACGCTGTAGGTCGCAAAACCAGAGAATCCCACCTTGAGTCGTCCACTCTCTCCCTGAGCCACTTGCCTTGCTATCTCTACAGCCTGAGCAGCTTTCAGCAGAATCTGGCGTGCTTCTACCAAAAATGCTTTTCCTGGTTCTGTTAGCTGAACTTGGCGCTTAGTGCGATGAAACAGAAGTACCCCTAATTCATCCTCCAGTTGGCGGATTTGTTGGCTTAAAGGTTGCTGCGTCATGTGCAGTCTTTCAGCAGCTCGACCAAAGTGCAGTTCCTCTGCCACAGCAACAAAATAACGTAAATGTCGCAGTTCCATTAGAACGTTTTAAGTGTTAATTGCTATAAAAAATGTGTTGGACAGTGAAAAAATTAGCATCTATGTTGGGAATAAACAACGCGAATTAAATACTACTTGACGACTAAATATGAGTTTGGAATTTAGCACGAAGACATTCGAGAAAGAAAAAATTATCTTAGCAGGTAAGGAAGAATATATAGTTCGAGGAGGACGCCATCTTTTTCCGCTTTTACCTAAAGCCTTTGAAGGGATTCATCAAATAGGAGTTATTGGTTGGTCATCTCAAGGTCCTGCTCAAGCACAGAATTTAAGAGATTCTCTGGTAGGAACTAATATTAAAGTCAAAGTCGGTCTTCGGAAAAATTCCTCTTCTATTCCATTGGCAGAAAAAGCTGGCTTTACTAGAGTGAACGGCACACTAGGAGAAATGTATGAAGTGATTTCCGAATCAGATTTATCAATTCTTCTCATTTCCGATGCTGCACAGGCAGAAAATTATCAGCAGATTTTTGAGGCTATTCGCCCTGGAGCTACACTTGGATTATCTCATGGTTTTTTGCTTGGACACCTAAAAAATATTGATGAGTCATTCCCTGAAAATATTAACGTCATTGCGGTTTGTCCTAAAGGGATGGGACCTTCAGTCAGGCGTCTTTATGAACAGGGTAAAGACATTAACGGAGCAGGTATTAACTCCAGCTTTGCTATTCATCAAGATGTCAATGGAAAAGCAACAGATTATGCAATTGGATGGGCTGTTGCGATTGGTTCTCCTACAATATTCCAAACTACCCTTGAATCAGAATATAAGTCTGACATCTTTGGAGAAAGAGGAATCCTGTTAGGAGCGATTTACGGGATTGTAGAAAGTTTATATCGTTGGTTTGTCCGTCATGGATATTCTCAGGAAGCAGCTTATGTAAATTCTGTAGAATCTCTTACAGAACCAATTACCAAGAGGATTTCTAAAAAGGGAATTTTGTCTGTTTATGAGTTTCTCAATGAGACTGATAAAGAAACCTTCAAGAAAGCTTATTGCGCTGCTTATCATCCTGCTTTAGAAATTTTGATGGAAATTTATGATGAAGTTGCTTTCGGAAACGAAATTCGCAGCGTGATTGCAGCAAATAATCGCCATCAGCGTTACCCTTTAGGAAAAATTGACGGGACTGAAATGTGGCAAATTGGCATTCATGTTCGTGCCAATAAACAACCCGAAAAAATTCCTCTTCATCCTGTGACTGCTGGAGTTTATATCGCTACTATGATGGCTCAAGTAGACTTACTCAAGGAAAAGGGGCACCTTTACTCTGAAATTGTGAATGAATCCATCATTGAAGCTGTGGATTCTTTAAACCCGTATATGCATCAAAAAGGGGTCGCTTTTATGGTTGATAATTGCTCTATTACAGCACGGCTTGGAGCTAGAAAATGGGCTTCGCGATTCGATTACATTTTCTGTCAGCAGACTTTCCCTGCACTGGATGATAACAAATACATAGATGAAAAACTTTTTGAGGACTTTTTGACGAATCAAATTCATCAAGCTTTGTCAGTTTGCGCCCAGTTAAGACCTTCTGTTGATATTTTTGGGTAAGTAAGTAGGCAAGAAAAAATCAAACTATGTAAAGAAAAGTAAAGCTTGAAAACTACTTCGTAGTAAGCGCTACTCTACGAGAAGCCGCTGCGCGTCTATAGCGCTATAGACGCGCAGCGGTGAGCCAGCGCTGCGGAGAGAAGTTGCCAGGAGGGTTTCCCTCCAAGCAAACTTCGGGGAGGGTGTCCCGACCCAGGCGACTGCGTTGGCGCAGCCTCTCCGGAGGAGACACCCGAAGGGCTTCTCGTAGAGTAGCGCTTACTACATACCTTTAATTATTTACATCGACCCTACTTAATAGTCCTTTAAGGAGGTGTTTCTCTATAAAATTAGGGAATTTATTCCCTGTTTGTCTTAATATGGCGGATAAGCAAACTCATCTTCGTCTGGGTAGATGTAGGAACTAGAAACCCCAGCCATCTCCATCCGAGGTGTCTCTACTTTCATAGTTTCCTTGCCAAAATCTTTGTATTCTTCAAAAGTCTTGCAGATAATTTCAGATTCTTGAGAGTCAGAAGCAATCAGATACTGTATTAAGGTGGCAACGGTAGGATGTTTATAGTCCACAGTTGAAGCTACCAAAACCGTGTTTGGTTCAATTCCTCTTTCTTCACAGTTAATAATGGGGGAGAAAATCCCGTGGGAGTGGAACAATGGACCTTTTGGTGTCACAGGCTGCTTGCGGTATCCAGAGTAAGCCTTTTCTAGTTCGGCAAGGAACCCACCGGTTACTCTACCTTGTTGGTATTCACAGTAAGCTTTACTGAAACTTGCTCCAGCTGCTCCATTAAGAGTTAACTGTAGGGGCGATTCATGTAAAAACTTTTTATCTTCTCCTACTAAATAAATTAAATAGCGAGTAAATGTTTTAAATTTAAGTTTGTCTGCTAAAAAAGCATCGTAATTGTCTTTAAGCGTACCTAATTTCACACCAGTTTCCCGGTCTTTGACAGATAACGGTCCCCGACGCACTATAACTAAGCGAGGGGTTGTGGTCAAATACACCGTTTCAACTCCGGAGCTAAATTCATGCTCTACCTCATGCCAATTGTCATCCGGTTGAAAGCCAACAGCGTGGGCGTTATCCAACTTAATTGCCAAACCGTGAGGCTGTAAACCATTTGTGCCATAGCGAGGATTTATCATCTGACACCAAGGGAGTACTTGAGAAGCTGGTGCGTTATACTTCTCGTCCTCAAAGTCGAATTTTACAGATGGTTTCATCGTCTTAGGCGCAACAAGAGTGTTTTGCAGATCAAGTTTACACGGTTTGGCAATGCTTGGGTTTTTGATGCACCTGGTGGCTTTAAACACAACTAGATTTATGAGTAAAAAGACACCATCATTCCATTCCGGAAGTCATGCACAATCTCAACCAGATTTTAATAACCGCCTGTCAAACCGCCTTTGTATAGTATTGTCGGAGAACCGGGTAAATGCGCTACAATCATTTTAAGAAACCCGATTTTTTTTAATCGGGTTTTTATGCCTTTATACATTAAATTAACATTGGCATAACATAACTGGTGTTCCGTTGAACACTAACAGCAAATGGCGTTAAGATAATCGCTGCTGGTAATAGTCAACAATTTGTTCTGCGACTTCAGACACGCTCATACCATCAGTCTTAATTTCAACGGCATCTGCTGCCTTTTGCAAGGGGGATACGTTGCGGGTGCTGTCTTTCCAGTCGCGTTCAGCGATGTCCTTTTCCAGCTGCGCTAAACTCACTTCTGTTTGACCTTGTTTTTGATAGTCTTGTTGGCGTCGGCGGGCACGCTCACTGACAGAAGCTGTTAAGAAAATTTTCACTTCCGCGTCTGGGAAAACTTGGGTACCGATGTCCCTTCCTTCAGCAACTAAACCACCTTTTTTCCCCCAACTTTGCTGTTGTTTTACTAGAGCTTGACGTACAGCGATCTGGGCGGCGATCGCTGATACTTTAGATGTCACCTCAATAGAGCGAATTGTCTGGGTAACATCAATATCGTTAATGCAAACCCGCGCTGGAGTTTGTAAGTCTTGACCAGGGGCTAGTTCAATGACACACTGGTTAGCTAATTCTGCGATCGCGCACTCATCGTCTAAAGGAATTCCCTTTTGCTGCACCAGCCAGGTGACGGCGCGGTACATTGCTCCTGTATCTAAAAAGACTAGATTCAGCTTTGCCGCCACTTGACGGGCGACTGTGGATTTCCCAGCACCTGCGGGTCCATCTATAGCGATGATGGGTTTGCGATCGCGCAGAATGGTATTGTCAATCAAACGTGTAGAACCAAGACGAGCTGCGATCGCGATCATTCCTTCCTCCTCAATTTTTTCTTCTATAGGCATCAACGTATTTGGTTCAACCAACTCAATATATTCCACAGACACAGAACTGACCATTGCTATTTCTTGCTGCACGACTGCTATAAGCGCAGTGCAATCGCGTTCGCCGGTACGAAACGTTGCCTCAGCCTTCTGCAAGCCGCGATACAATACTGCTGCTTGCTGCTTCTGTGTTGCAGTCAAATATTGGTTGCGAGAACTCAAGGCAAGACCCGATGCTTCCCGAACCGTTGGACAAGCAACAATCTCTATCGGAAAATTCAAATCAGCCACTAGCCGTTTAATAAGGGCAAGTTGCTGACCGTCCTTTTGACCGAAGTAAGCTCGGTCAGGCTGTACCAAGTTGAACAACTTGGTCACAATCGTAGCTACACCCTGAAAGTGACCTAGTCGAAAACGACCACACAAGCCAGATATCATAGCAGATGGTGGGATAACTTGTGTAACTTTTGATTCTTGTATACTCTTCTCGGCGATTCCTATCTCTTCCGGAGTAGGAGCAAAAATCGCATCTACCCCAGCTTGTTCACACAGTTTTCGGTCTTGGTCTAAAGTCCGGGGATAGTATTGATAATCTTCGTTTGGACTAAATTGCAGCGGATTCACGAAGATACTAACAATCACCATGGCATTTTCTTGCCGCGCCCGCTGAATTAAGCTTAAATGACCTTCATGCAACGCTCCCATTGTAGGAACCAAACCAACTGCTGTTTTTGGCCTAGCAGTCACCTCAAATGGCAATGGCTGCACTTGATTCACAAGCTGGTTTTCAAAACGGTGTTTAGCCAAATAGCAGCGTAATGCCGCAACTGTTGTCAACAGACGCACAAAAATACCCCTAGTGTTCTCTAGCTCTCCCCAGTTAGTTTATATCTGAAATTGAGGAGGATAACAGCAACTAGGGGAATGGGGAATGGGGAGGTAGGAAGTTGGCGGAAGTAGGGGAAATATTTTCTTCCCCTACTTGCCTTACTTGCCTTACTTGCCTTACTCTTACCTACCTATGACTTCAATCCGCACTGGTGCAACGCCACTACGCATCATTCCCAAAATCCGTGCCGCAGCAACAGAAAGGTCAATAATTCGACCCCGAGCGAAAGGTCCTCTGTCATTAATTCGCACCACTACAGAACGACCATTGCGGGTATTGGTAACACGGACTCGCGTACCAAAGGGTAAGTGGCGATGAGCAGCGGTCATTCCTTCTGGATTGAACCTCTCACCTGTGGCAGTACGATTTCCCGAACCATCATAGCCATAATAGGAAGCCATACCCCTAGCACCAGATCGCACTCGTCGGGCAATCATCTGTGGTAACTTTGGTATCGATATTGACGCTCGCGCCGGTAAGTCAGCAATTTCGTTCAAGGCAGATGCATTACCTATGAGTCTCCGCAGGCGATTTGTTGCTTGTAGTGCATCTTTTGCTGGTTCGTTGGTTGTATCTGCCAGTCGTGTATCGCCATCGATTTCCACGATTTCTTTGCCATTGGCTTGGATTATGTAGCGACCTTGTGACGTTTGCTGATCGGCTTGGTCGTTTTTCTGGGCTTTATTGGCTGTGGATTCGCCTCCTGCTTTCCAACTCACTGTAATCTTGCTGGCGTCCACTTTGTCCCAAATGAGCTGGTTTACCTTAGCGGCTACGATTGAAGCCTTCTGAACTGGGTCATCTTTGATGAACTTAGCCTGGTTGTTGATATTCAAGTTTGTCCCAATTGATGCTACCTTTGTTAGGTTGGTTGCATTTTTGGTGACATGTAAGTTGTTCTCATTAGCAAATGCACCCACTTTTGTCTGGGCACTTGCAACTGACTTGTTACCAACAAAGGTGAGAACGGGAATATTGCGAATATAGAGCGTTGCCGCCTGACGCCCTGCCACTTCATGAGTGTGAATTTCAGTAATCACAGCAGCATCTGAAGCAGGGTTTTGTGCTGGGGATTTATACTCTCCTACTTTCACCACATCAGTAGAAGCAAGAGGTGACGAAGCAGGAGATGTTTCCTTGGTCGTCTGTGCATGACCTACTGAAGGTATCCCAAAAACAGTAGTAAGTACGACAACAGCCCACAAATATTTTTGATTCATGCGTCCGATATTAAAGCGACTGAAGAACAGAGGTTTCATAATTCGCGGGATATTGCACCAGCGTTGAGTGACTTATCCTCAAAACTCAAAAACTCAAACTCGTTTCGCTTTCACTTTTTGCTTTATAACTGCAACACATTAGCATGAACTTCTATGCTTGGGGATCAGGGTTTTAGCGCAAATATTGGTAATTTTCTCCAATTTAACTTCGAATTGCAAGCCCAAAACCTTACTGAAAAAGGCTTTTTGGCTATGTAACAGTTTTTTTGTTCAATTAGAAATTTTATTCTTAAAACCTAAATACTATTTGGTAATTAAATTAATGACGAGGTTATTTACGGTTGTCCATAAAGATAATTGATGGTAAATAAAGCTTTTTTTTAAACGCCAATATACCATATATTCACTTAATTTATAGGAATTCTCCTAAAATAATATATTTAAATATAAAATGAATAAATATAGTTATTTTAATAACTATATAGGAATATCATTAGGCTTTGTACTAATTTTTCAGCCTTATTTCTTCGTAAGTTTGCACGCGATGATTGAGTTTTCGCTTCAAAAATGATTGGAATATTCAAGGTAATTTGAAAATCGTTCTCATTTTTTAGTAAAAATGATGTATTAGATTAAGTCATACTAAACAGAATGCTTAAATCTTTGTGTAGGTTCTGGTAAAATCAATGACATATTGCTCGCAATAGAGAAAAAAGTGGAGTAGATGCTGCTTGAATAAAGAATTTTTCCTCTAAAAATAAGATTTCTAGAGAGAAATTAACTATATTTGCCTCTGCAAATGGAATACATAAAATCTTCCCCATGGTAAAAGAAAAAGTATAATTCTTCACACCCAACTGTCAGCTTCATGACAAAGCAAGAAGATTTACAAACAGTCGCATCGTCATTTCAATCATTTCTTGAGGAGTTGCATTCCAAGTACAATTCACTACAGGATGGGTCTGTCGCAAACTACATTCCTGAACTCGCAAAGGTAAACCCAGACTTATTTAGCATTTGCATCGCTACAATTAACGGCGACGTTTACGAAGTTGGGCATTACAAAGAGTTATTTACGATTCAATCAATTTCCAAAGTGTTTGTCTACGGGCTGGCGCTTGAGGATCATAGACGAGATTACCTTTTGACAAAAGTTGGCGTAGAACCGACAGGGGACGGATTTAACGCAATTATCCTCGATGAGAAATCAAAGCGACCTTACAACCCGATGGTAAATGCGGGGGCTATAGCAACGACCAGCTTGATTAAAGGGTCAGATGCCACAGAACGTCTCAACCGGATGCTGGATATGTTCCAGCGATATACTGCTCACAATGTATTCGTTGATATCTCAGTATTTACCTCAGAGCGCATTACAGGACATCGTAACCGTGCAATGGCTCACTTAATGCTCCATTTTGGCATGATTGAGCAAAATATTGATGAAGCGCTAGACCTTTATTTTCAGCAGTGTTCTGTTATGGTGAATTGCCATGATTTAGCGGTAATGGCTGCTACCTTGGCTAACAAAGGTATTAACCCCATCACTGGGAAACAAGCTGTGGATAGCCGTTATGTTAAAGACATTCTCAGTGTCATGTACACCTGTGGAATGTATAATTTTGCAGGTGAATGGGCATATAAGATTGGTATTCCTGCAAAAAGCGGAATTTGTGGTGGGATTATCGCCGTTATTCCAGGTCGCATGGGAATTGGGGTGTTTTCACCACGACTAGATTCACGCGGTAATAGTGTCCGAGGGGTTAAGGTTTGTGAGGAACTGTCACAGCAGTTTGGTTTACACTTGTTCGACTGTTCAGGCAATCAGTTAAATTTGGATAGTTAACAGCAGTCTGTTCAACTCTCCACGACTCCTAACATTCACAGTGTCACCTTTTGTGCAGCTCGATACTCTCCAGTCTTTGTAACAAAAGTATGGCGGAGTTATTGGTTATTTACAAGAGATTGGGATGAGTGCTGAGCAAATTAATCAGTTACGTGGGATGCTGGTTGATTAATTAGTTTTTAGGTGCTAATGTCTGTTATTTCTTCTGTATCTGTAAAGGTTCCAGCTACAACTGCCAATTTAGGACCGGGTTTTGATTGCATTGGTGTGGCTTTAACGCTGTACAACGAGTTTAAGTTCACAAGCCACACCGAGGCACAGATGGTTATTACTGCCACGGGTACGGAGGCTGAACGGGTTGTTACTGATGAAAGTAATCTGCTCTATCAAGCGTTTGTGAAGTTTTATCAACACATAGAGCAAACACCGCCACCGGTGCAGATTGATATTCATATTAGTGTTCCCTTAGCACGGGGTTTGGGTAGTTCAGCGACAGCAATAGTCGGTGGGTTAGTTGGTGCTAATTTATTGGTAGGGGAGCCTTTGAGTCAGTTGCAAGTTATGGAGTTGGCGATCGCTTTGGAAGGACACCCTGATAATGTGGTACCGGCTTTGTTGGGGGGATGTCGTTTGGCGGCGACGGGGGTGGAAAATGAACCGCCAAGAAGAACCTGCGCTGCAGGAGATTTTCCCGCAGCAGGCGACTGGCGTCGCCAAGAGTGCCAAGAATGGCAGATTTGTGAGGTTCCTTGGTGTGAGGATGTTGTGCCGGTGGTGGCGATTCCAGATTTTGAGCTTTCAACGAAGGAGGCGCGGCGGGTTCTGCCAACTGAGGTGAGCCGTGCTGATGCGATTTTTAATACGGCGCATCTGGGGTTGTTGTTGCGTGGTTTGGAAACTGGCAGGGGTGATTGGTTAAGGGCTGGTTTGCAAGATAGGTTACATCAGCCTTATCGCAAAGCACTCATTAGGGGTTACGATGCGGTGCATTCTGCTGCTGTTGCTGCTGGCGCTTATGGCATGGTCATAAGTGGTGCTGGACCAACGCTGTTGGCTTTAACGGATACGGCACATTCTGAAGCTGTTGCGGTGGCAATGACAGCAGCTTGGATGGAGGAGGGAATCAAGGCAGAGGTGCGATCGCTTTGTGTTGATACTCAGGGGGCAAAATCAATTCAAAATTTAAAATTATAAATTACAAAAAAATAGTTTTGAATTTCTTTACATCCTTACACGCCCTCCTTACAAAAACTAGGGGGGTAGGGGTGTAAGGGAGTAAGGGTGTGGGGGAAAGGAAAATAAAGTATTAGGTTTTTTGACGGTGGCTGTAGCCACCGTTTTTTGTTGACTTAGTAAAACTTTACATTTAGAATGGAAAACGGCTCAAAAGCTAAGTATTTATTACTAGTAAAATCTAAAGATTTGATTTTTTTGGAGGAAGTGTGTTCACAAAAATACGAATTGCTTAATATAATGTAATTAAAAATAAAAATCTAAAATGATTGTCAGTGATTGATATGAGTGAGTTTCCTTGGTTAACGACCATAATTCTCTTGCCAATAGTGGCTGCTATAGCCATTCCCTTAATCCCAGATAAGGAAGGCAGAACTGTCCGGTGGTATGGTCTAGGAGTGGCGATCGCGAACTTTGCGCTAATGATTTACGCCTTTTGGCAGGACTACGATTTTCACAGTTCAGCATACCAACTGATAGAGAAATATCCTTGGGTTCCTCAATTGGGTTTGAATTGGTCTGTAGCAGTTGATGGTTTGTCGATGCCTTTGATACTGCTGACAGGTTTGATTAACACACTTGCAATATTCGCGGCTTGGAAAGTAACCAACAAGCCGCGATTGTTTTATGGTTTGATGCTGCTGATGTACAGCGCCCAAATTGGTGTGTTTGTCGCCCAGGATTTGCTCTTGTTCTTCCTGATGTGGGAGATCGAGTTGGTACCTGTTTACTTGCTGATTTCCATCTGGGGAGGAGAAAAGCGCCGCTATGCAGCGACTAAGTTTATTCTCTACACAGCTGCTGCATCAATATTTATCTTGGTTGCCGGCTTTGCAATGGCATTCTCTGGAGACACTGTCAGCTTCGATATAACAACTTTGGGAATGAAGCAATATCCCAAAGCCTTTGAACTCCTGGTTTATGCTTGCTTCTTAATTGCTTTTGGTGTCAAACTGCCGATTTTCCCTCTGCACACTTGGCTACCGGATGCTCACGGTGAAGCTTCAGCGCCTGTTTCGATGATTTTGGCTGGTGTGTTGTTGAAGATGGGTGGTTATGCCCTCATCCGCATCAACATCGAGATGTTGCCCAACGCTCATGTCTACTTTGCCCCAGTGCTGGCAATTTTGGGTGTTGTGAATATTATTTATGGTGCTTGCTGCGCCTTTGCTCAAACAAACCTCAAGCGCCGCTTGGCTTACTCCTCAATAGCCCACATGGGGTTTGTGCTGATTGGTATTGCCTCCTACACAGAGTTGGGCATCAGCGGTGCAATGCTACAAATGGTTTCCCACGGTTTGATTGCTGCTAGTTTGTTCTTCCTCGCTGGAGTCACTTACGAGCGTACCCACACCTTAATGATGGACAAAATGGGTGGCATGGCGGAAGCAATGCCCAGAGCCTTTGCTCTATTCACAGCGGGTGCAATGGCTTCTCTAGCTTTACCAGGGATGAGTGGCTTTGTCGGTGAGTTGATGGTATTTCTCGGTCTTGCCACAAGCGATGTTTACAGTTCTAGCTTCAAACTCGTCGTTGTGCTGCTCTCAGCTGTCGGTGTGATTCTGACTCCGATTTACTTACTGTCGATGCTGCGAGAAGTGTTCTATGGCAAGCAAAATCAAGAGTTAGTGCTGGATGCAGTCATCCCGGATGTTAAACCCCGCGAACTGTTCATCACCGCTTGTTTGATAGTTCCCATCATCGGTATCGGCTTCTATCCCAAGTGGGCGACCCAAACATACGATGTAAAGACGATGCAAGTCGCAACGCACGCCCGCCAAGTTCTACCAGTTGTCGCGCAGCAGCAACCATCAACTTTATATTCTCGTATATTTACAGCACCAACACTGGCTAATTCACAAGTTCCAGGTTTGGTTAATATTGCTGAGTAATATCTGTTCCAAGAGGGCTGGTGCTATTAAATAATCGTAGGAAGGTAATCAGGGGGTGATTAAGCAATCACCCCCTGTAATTTAGGACTTTTGTCACATCAGGTCAGGACTTTTGTCTCATGAAATTGCTCTGGTGAAATATTTAATATTGACACGGCATTAACATCAAGCACTCTAAACCTAACCTGAATCAGATACGGGTTAGGTTTTTTTTAGTTCAATGCAATCAACCATCACCGTCCACAGACTTTTAGGTGTTAAGTCATCGAATCGTTGCCATAACCCCCTTCAGATCAGGGTTGCTTCCCAGTAGGGCGGATCACCAAATCGTTTCATCAAAAAATCGATGAACGTTTTAACTCGCAGAGAATGCCTGCGATTCGGTAGATAAAGCGCGTAAATACCCATATCCATGTTGGACTGTGGATGCACTTGGAAGTCGGTGAGTACGGCTTGCAATCGACCAGCGCGAATGTCCTCACCAATCAGCCAAGTTGGCATCATGATTAGACCCGAACCATCCAAGCAGACTTGGCGTAGCACAAGAGAATTGTTCGCCACCAGTGAACCACTCACTTTGACTTCAAACACATCCGTGTCTCGCTGGAATCGCCATACGTCATAGCCTGTGAAATACTTGAATAATAGGCAATTATAGTCCGCTAACTCGGATGGATGCTTGGGCAAACCATACTGTTTGAAATATGCCGGACTACCGCAGACAAAACGTGTATGCGAGGCAAGCTTACGGACAATCAGGTTAGCACCTGATTGATCAAGATTTCCAATGCGGATGACAATATCCAGTTCCTCCTCTACTAGGTTAGACAACGCATCAATGAATCGGAGGTTCAGTTTCACGGCTGGATATCTCGCTTGAAAATCTGTAAGGATTGGTGCAACGTGTAGGCGACCAAACGCAACAGGTAGACTGACCTGCAACAGTCCCCGTGGGATATCCTCCTGCTCCGCCACACATTGGTTCACTTCCTCCACATCTTGCAGGATACGAACTGCTTTGTCGTAGTATTTGTGACCTTGCGGTGTGAGGGTAACGCTGCGAGTTGAGCGATTGAGTAGTTGGGTATTGAGCATTTCTTCCAGAGCATTCACTTGGCGAGTCACAGAAGAAACTGCCATCTGCAATTGCCGCGCAGCTTCGGAAAATCCGCCAGTTTCCACCACTTTCACGAAGGCACGCATGGCTGCAAACTGATCCATCGGCTCTCGTATTCTCCTATTTTTGCAAGAAACGCAAAGGTGTTTGGCGTAATAGCTATATTATCATTTTATATGAATGAGGTTATGGTTGAGATATAGAAAATCAATGTGCAACACGGACTCAGGAGGCAACCATGACCTTAATGATCGAAATAACCTCGGACTTTATCTGCCCCTGGTGTCTCGTCGTAGATACACGACTAAATCGAGCGATTGCGCTACTCGCACGCTGCGCGATCGCCCAACTCAAGACTCCTGTTGAGATCCAGCGCATTTGGTATCCATTCGAGTTAAACCCAACCATGCCCGAAGCTGGCATGGATCGCAAAACTTACCGCTCCAACAAATTTGGCAGTTGGGAATACTCACAAAAGCTGGATGCTCAAACGATGCAGGCGGCTATTGGTGACGGTATTGAATTCCGCTATGACTTAATGCAGGTCACTCCGAACACCCTCAAGGCTCATCGCTTGACTTGGAAGGCGTGTCAGTTCGGCAAAGCGACCGAGATGGTTGAGCGTATTCTGAATGCTTACTTTACTGAAGGACAGGATATTAGCGATATTGAGACTTTAGCCAGACTTGCTGCTGAAGTCGGAATAGACGCTGAGCAAGTTAGAACATTCCTAGCTTCAACTGTTGGGGTTGCGGAAGTGAAAGAGCTAGAACAGCAGGCTGCTAACCGGAATATACGTAGCGTACCGACCATCAAAATTGGTAGAGAAATGATCGTCGGGGCACAGTCTGTTGATGTTTTTTTAATAGCTTTGCAAACCGCAGTGAATGAATTAAAGGCGGCATAACGCCGATCATAAGAAGAATCTTAAGGAGGGTTCAATGACTATGAAACCCACAGTTAACCGCGCAATCGTCATTGGCGGGTCATTAGGCGGCTTATTTACCGGGATCATGCTGCGTTCCATTGGCTGGGATGTCGATATCTACGAACGCTCTGACCATGACCTCGACAGCCCGGGAGGTGGCATTGTGCTCCAGCCAGATGTAGTAGAAGTATTTCAGCGTGCTGGCATTCGCTACTCTGAACCGCTCGGTGTGGTGGCGCATGAACGATATTATTTGAACCGCGATGGCAGCATTGCCCAACCCATGTCCATGCGTCAGGTGCTGACTTCCTGGAATTTTCTCTATGGTTCGATGCGTCGGCATTTTCCATCCGAGCATTATCACCAAGGGAAGACCCTAACTAATATTGAGCAGAATGGTGAGCGTGTCACTGCAATATTCGCCGATGGTACTTATGACACAGCAGATTTATTGATTGGCGCAGATGGTGGTGGCTCCACGGTGCGTCAGCAATTCTTACCAGAAGTGCAATATCGGTATGCTGGTTATGTCGCCTATCGCGGCTTGGTGGAAGAGACCGAACTGGATCGCTCAACCGCCGCTCTGTTTACTGAGCGCTTTGTTTTCTACCAATTCCCAAACTCGCACATTCTCCAATATGTCATACCTGGCGCAAATGAATCCTTGGTACCTGGCGAGCGGCGCTTCAACTGGGTCTGGTATGTCAATTATGATGAAGCCAATGAATTGCCTCGCATTTTGACGGATAAAGTGGAGAGACACCGTGACTACTCCATTCCACCAGGTATGCTGGCACCGTTCGTTGAGCGTGAAATGCGGATGTATGCAGATGCTGTGCTTGCGCCGCCATTCCAGAAGCTGATTGCCGCAACTCCTGAACCGTTTGTCCAGGCAATTCTTGACTTGAGTGTTAGCCAGATGGCTTTTGGGCGGGTGGCACTGGTGGGTGATGCAGCCTTCGTTCCACGCCCGCATACAGCAGCAAGTACCTCCAAAGCGGCGGCAAATGCTTTAGCCTTAGCGGATGCACTGGTTGAGCATAACCATGATGTTATAAAAGCGTTGCCAGCCTGGGAACCGACTCAACTAGCTTACGGAAACCAACTCATGGCACACGGGCAGCAACTTGGCTCACGCTCTCAGTTCAGCTCATGAGTTGACACCTCACCAAACTCACTTTGTCTGCTAACGTGTCAACCTCCTCACTCCTGCGATTACTGAACGCGGCAGAACTTGCGCTGGTTATCATGCTGTGGGTCTTGCCAAGAATAAGCAAAATGGCTGACTCCTCTCAGTTGCGGTGCAAGTTGGCGCAGCGCCTGCATTTGCACTTCTAGTGGAGGACGATTGCTGATGGATTCTCCCCACTTACCAGCTAAAGCTGGAATGACCTGGGTACCAGGTTTTGCCACATTCAAAACCCGCTGCACTTGTGCCTTAATACAATCAGCACCAGCGCAATTGGCATAAGCCATGGGATGCCACTCTAGAGTATTTGGGAACTTATCCCAAGGTTGCAAGCGGGAATCATACCCTTGACCCACCATTTGGTTGCCATCAGGAAAAAAGACCGCTCCTACTGGTATCCTTTGTTGCTGTGCTGGGTAAGCAGCTAGGGCTACAAAGTCGAGGATGCCTTGCATTGCATGAGCAACTGCTAACTGCCATAACTCAAATTGCAACTGCGGTTGCCTTTGGGTTGGGGGAAGGATTGACTTTTGCTCTGCGGGAGGATTGCGACCTTGCCACAAGGGTTCTCCTTCTTGAGGATAAAGTTTATCAACTTCTCCCACATCTCCTGGGGTGACATATCCTTTACTTAAAAAGCGTCTAATTAACTCCAATCCTTTATAATTCAGCGCCCGTCGAAATAAAGCCTGTTGGGTAGCTTCACTATACAGCCATAAATCTGTGACTTTGCTAGCAATGGAATCACTGCCTGCCTGTCGCGGATAGCGCACATAGTCGAGTAGCAACCCATCTGGGCGACGGCGCAGTATTTCCTGTACCATTTGGTAGTAATCTCGTTTTGCTTCCACGTTGTAGGGGTCAATAAAGACCTGAGAACCGTTATCTACAACATACAGGCTCGTTTGACCCTTACCGTTGCGGGCGATCGCCCCTTCTCTGTCTGGACGCTGGGCGTAAGTGTAGCCGAAGTTTGTTGCAAACATCCAAGCGTAGACTTTCAGACCGCGTTCCCGCCCTTTTTGAATCGCTGTGGCGAGCAAATCAGTCTTTTCTGTGCCTGGTGTGCGAATCACAGAAGGCCAAACCGTGGGGTTAGCGCCTGTTGGCAGTAAAACCTGTCCATCGTAAAAAACTTCCAGATAAACTTCGTTATAGCCTCGGTTGACAATCCGATCCATGATTTGGTCAACGGCTCCCGGCTGAACATCACAGGGATACAGGCGCAACCAAATTGCTTGGAGTTGAGGCCAAGTACGATTGCGGCATTCCTGTAAGGCTTGTGAGTGTTGTTGCAACAGCTGTTGATAACGAACCTTTTCCTTTTGCTCGCCTCTGAGTGCTGATAAACGTAAGTTTTCTTTTTCTTGCGCCTGAGGAGCTGATAACTGGCAATACTCGGTTAGTTGCGCCGCTGCTGGCTGAGTCTTTAAAAAGGGAATCAGCAAACTACTGCTAAAAATAGTAGCAGCCAGCAGACGTTGCCAAAAGAATATTGGTTTTGCAACATTCAAAGGACAGTTGGACATACGTACAAGTAGAAGGACAAAACAATCATCAACCCACATTACGTAGGATGATGTGTATCGAATGCTATAATTCAGAAATAGGGGTTTTAAAGCCTATGTTGTATAGACTCCCAAAACCCTATTTCTGTTGCCGAATTTTGTTATTTAATCATTAATTACGGGAAATTATCACGCAACATTCAAGTGTATAAGTGGTTTGCTTTGTTGCCAGAAAAAATTTCTTGTATCCACAAGCTTTTGTGGCAACCAACTTACCACGGACGCAATTTAAAATTCAAAAATTAAACCAAATTTTCTTAATAAGGTAGTCAACAGTCAATAGTCAATGGTGAAAAAAACTATAGACTCTTGACTATTGACTCGACGCCGATGGTTAAGCACCACGCTTTAACGCCGCTTCTACCTGCTCGAACTTCTGCTCTAAGCGGTCTTTGAGTTTTTTTGGCACGGGACGATTTGGATAAGAACTATAGTGTCCGGCTAGGGAGTTAAGAGCGGTTCGCATGGTTGTGAAGGAACCCAGAGCAGAAATAGAGCCATCCCGTTGGTAGCGAGCTGCAAAGTCATTGATTTTCTGACGCGCTTCTGCTTGAGCTGCTACTTTATTTGGTGAATCGTCTGGTAAGTCCAGAGCGTTCCTCAAAATATTAACGACAGCTAAGGTATCTTGACGATAATCCCCTGTTAAAGCACCCGGACTGCTGTTACAGCCCATCAAACCAATGACGACAACCAAAACTAGGGCAAGCAGACGTGACCAATAGCGCTTCATAAGCCTCAGTGAAATAATACCTAAATCAACGTCCATCGTATCCTGGATTGGTATCCTGGGGATCATATAAAAGGGTTAGTGGGTAGTGGATAGTGGGTAGTAGGTAGTGGAATAACCAACTAACAACTAACAACTAACAACCAACAACCAACCGATAAAGTGTATCGCGTTGTTGATAGGGACGTCCTTTGGAAGTGATGGCTGCTTGCAAGGTTTCGACTTCCATATTGGTTCCACCTTGAGCGCCAGCCATTGTGGTAATGTGTTCTTCCATTAATGTGCCACCGATATCGTTACAACCCCAATCAAGGGCTTGTGTTGCACCCGCTAGCCCTAGTTTTACCCAACTCGGCTGATGGTTGGAAATCCAGTTTCCCAAGAAAATCCGTGCTACAGCAGTCAGTAGCAGTGCATCTGCCAAAATAGGTTGATCGTGTCCTACACGACGACGTAAAAGTTTGGGTGCTTCTTTACCAACAAAGGGTAATAAAATAAACTCAGTCATGCGAGCAGGGTACTGCTGCTCAATAGCGATTTGTTGGAGCGATCGCAATTTTTGCAAATGCTTAATTTGTTGTTCTGGCGTCTCAATATGCCCCGATAGCATTGTGCTAGTGGTGTGCAAACCTAGTCTATGAGCCGTACTTACAATTTCCAGCCAAGTTGCTGTGTTGATTTTCTCTGGGCAAAGAATCTGCCGCACTTCATCATCTAATACTTCAGCTGCTGTTCCTGGCATAGAATTAACACCAGCATCCTGCAAAGCTAAAATGACATCGACATACTCCAGTCCGTCAACTCTTGCTATGAATTGCACTTCTTGAGGAGAAAAAGCGTGTAGATGCAGTTGAGGAAATTTCTGCTTAATGGTTTTCACAACCTTGAGGTAATACGGCAAAGATTTTCCGTTCACCTGGGCTTGTGGGTTTAATCCTCCCTGCATACAGATTTCCGTCGCACTTCGCTGTACCGCATCCGCCGTCTTTTCCAAAATATGCGTCCAGTCTAACCAGTAAGCACCCGCCTCCCCTTCATCTCGACGGAAGGCGCAGAAACTACAGTGCTGCTCGCAGATATTGGTGAAGTTAATATTACGGTTAATGACGTAAGTAATGGTGTCACCCGCTTGCTGTTGACGCAATTTATCAGCTGTAGCGCGAATAGCAGCGACTGCACTTTCGTCAGTTTGTTTCAACAATACGACTCCCTCTTTGGGGGACAAATCGTACCCAGTCAAGGCACGGTCAAGAATAGCATCAACAGTTACAGTAGTCACAGTTTATGAAAAGCAACATACTATTATTTTTACAATAAACTTTTTGCAAAAGTCCAAAAAAAAAGAATAATTAACCACAGATGGACACAGATGGAACTCACATTCCGTAATCTTGTCTAATCATCTTAACTATTGTGACTCTGTTAGTTTAAATTTTCTTCTTGAGCCGCCATAGTTCACCATTTTTGTAAACAGTATCTATGGTGAATGTCTTTTCAAGGTCAGTTCTAAATTGTTTGGAGGGATTATATAAATAGATCTCACTGAAACCATTAGGAATTTTGGGTATATTGGGTTTTGTAACTAACTGAATCTGCACTTTTGAATTTAGTAAATGACTTAGAGACATGATATCGCCAATATTGAGAGAATGATTGCTGCTAATCAAAAGTGGTTTAATAGAACTGTTGATTATTCGAGCTATTTGCGGATTTGCGTGACTCCCTTTACTCCACCATGTCTCTGCTTGGGAACTCACTGCACAAGAGAGAACCCCAGTGGAAATAACTGCTACTAAAACTAAGTTACAAAATCGGCGTTGTAGCGCCTTATTGGAGAGGATTTGACTTGCAAATAAGTAAGCAACAGCTAGCTGAACCCCTACATAACAGGGGATGATATATCGAGAGCGAACACTCAGCTTGCCTCCAATAATGACATCATTTAATATGAGAGCTAAAGCAGGTACTCCAAATAGAGTAAAAATAAATAGCCAAACTTGTTTTGCGGTTCGAAGATAAATAAAATAAAACGAAAATCCAACTAAGATAAGTATTAAAGGAACTAAATATCGACCCCAGCGCAACCCAGGAAAATGTAAATCTGGAAAAAATGGTTCGTAGCGCCAAAAATCACCAAACAGATAACTAATATTACTGCTCCAATCTGTGACTAAAGCTGATATTGATTGTCTTTGTTGAGCGCTGGCTGTTGTCTTATCAATTTGCGATAAGTTATTAATAACAACTAAAATCCAAGGGACAAAAGCGAGAAACCCAGCACTTGCTGCAACCAAGTATGCTTTGACAGGTTTGGTAAATTGAAAGCGTTGAATCACAAATACGTAGATACCGTGAGCAAGTGTCACCAACCCAGAAAACAAGAATGTGTACAGCCCTATTGCTACTGTGACTGCATAGATTACCCAAAGCCGCTTGCCACCTAAGCGCATTGCTCGCAACAGTGAAGCACTTCCAAGTAAGATAGTTACCGTCCACAAACTGAACTGTCGTGCTTCTTGGGCATACAATACATGAAAGGGAGAGATTGCTAAAAGGGCTATACTTATCCATCCCGTTATGGGTGATTTAAATAATTCTAAACACAACCAATAAATGCAAGGAAATGCAAGCAAGCTAATGACAGCTGATAGGCTTCTTGTTACTGCTATTGAATTTCCAAAAATTTGCACCCATAATCTTATCAGCACGTAATACAGTGGAGGATGCTGAGCATCTTCTACTGCTAAAGAGTGCATTGTGTCAATGATACCTTTTTCTGAATTAGGATACTGATATTTCCTGATAGATTCAACATTCATGACACGTCCATTAAAGACTTGCTGGACAAACTCTTTCTTTGTGTAACCAGAAATCCGTAGTCCGGTGTAAGCTTCATCGTGCCAGTAAACTTTTTGCTCAAGATTAACGAAGCGAAAAAATATACCCAAACATAACACAACGATAATGAGAAGCTTTAACCAAGTTGGGGTATGCTGCTTTGGCAGGAACCGTTCTCTACTTGTTGCTCGCATTGGCAAAAAACAAAGTATTTAGCTCCATTTATTTTGGGGTGTTGATAGCAAATGTGTCAAAACTACGGGTGTAATGTATAACTACTACCTATGGCATCAGTGATTTATTTTTAGAATCTGAGTGCTATACTTTGCTCATACTTCACGGTTGCAGCACTAAAGTTGTATAAAATAACTACGCTTCAAAAAGCAGGCAGCAACAGAGCAGTCAAAGCATCAGTTTCCGTATGGTTCGCTTTGGCTGGCTGAGACTATCAGGGGTATTTGTGGATATGGCAGTGCGTTACTTGCTCAGGAACCCGAAGACATTGGGTTTATATGTGAGGTGCAGCAAAATCATTGCTGGGGAAGTAGCAATTTTCAATAAATTCTTGTGGAATGATATATGGACGTTTGCTGATTTCAGCAGCCACCAGCAGCAATGGCGCCAGTGCTTGAAGCGGTTTTTGAAATTCAACAACATCTGTCTTGCAGATCTTGGTGTTCAATTTGGTTATTCCCAACCGCTCCATTGCCAAGCCGATGACCATTGCTGTTGCTACTATTTGGAACTTTTGGGTGAATGTGAAGTTCAGGTGATATGTGACTTAGGTGAAATAGAAAGGAACAAACAGTGATGAGTTATGAGTTATAAGTTATGAGTGATAAATCATTATTTATGAATTTAATATTCAAAACTCAAAACTCAAAATTCAAAACTCTATTACTGCTGATGATTTGGCTAGCGATCGGCATCAGCTTGCGCTTAACTAACTTGACTGCTAAACCCCCTTGGACTGATGAGTTTTCCACTTTGGTGTTTAGCCTGGGTAATAGCTTTTTACCTGTACCGTTAGATCAGCCAATTTCTGTCGATGCTTTATTGCAACCACTACAACCACAACCAACATCTGGCATAAAAGACGTATGGGAACACTTATCGAGTGAAAGTAATCATCCACCGCTTTACTTTGTCTTAACTCACTGGTGGATGCGGTTGTTTCCCACACATGAGGGTTTGGTGTCCTTGTGGGGAGCGCGATCGCTTGCTGCTCTTTTCGGTGCAGCATCTATTCCAGCTATTTATGCTTTAGGCAAGCTAGCCTTTCGCTCCCGCCTGGTGAGCCATTTAGCAGCTGCCATGATGGCAACCTCACCCTACGGCATTTTTTTAGCACAAGAAGCCCGTCATTACACTTTGGGAATATTGTGGGTGATTGCTTCTTTTGCCTGCTTAGTCATTGCTATTCGCCACATCCAAAATCAAACTCAGATACCCATCTCGATTGTACTTTGGTGGGTGGGGGTGAATGCTATAGGTATTGCTACTCATTACTTCTTTACCCTAACCCTCTGCGCCGAAGCGTTGGTTTTGCTCTTTTTTGCTTGGCGAGAGTGGAGACAAAAGCACAAATCAATTCAAAATTCAAAATTCAAAATATGCCCGAAGGGTACGCTAGGCGTTAGCGCAGATCCTCCGCAGCAGGCACAACATTCGATCCGTACTCCCCCCACCTCCTTATCTCCCCACTTCCATTCAGCCCCTTGGTTCCGAATCTATGCTGTTGCTGCTGGGACATTGGTGGCGGGTTTAGTTTGGCTACCCGTGTTTTTACAAAACAGTTATGGAAGTAAGTTGACTGAATGGATTCAAAGTCCACGTACTGGAATGGCTTGGCTCAACCCAATTTTTCAAGCTTTGGCGGCATGGATTACGATGATTTCCTTGCTCCCAGTGGAAGCATCACAGTTAGCGCTTGTGATTGTTTCTGGAATATTGATGCTCATTTTCTTTATTTGGGCAGTACCAATCTTGGTACGTGGGATTAAAGTTCAGCTCAAACAACCACAAACCCATTTGATGACTCAAGTTTTTACGAGTTTGATTGTAGGAGCTATAGCTTTATTTTTTATTTTTACCTACTTGTTGGGTATTGACCTCACACGAGGCGCTCGTTACAACTTTGTCTACTTTCCCGCTGTGATAGTCTTACTCGGGGCAAGTCTGGCTGTTTGTTGGCAAACTCCCATTTTGCAGAAGGGGAAATGGGGAATGAATGGCAAAAAAGCTGTGATGATAATTTGGTTGATGGGATTAGCAAGCGCCATTACTGTTGTCTGCAATCTAGGCTATCAAAAATACTATCGTCCAGACTTATTTGTGCAACTTATTCAGCAAACATCTCATGTTCCTGTACTCATCACCACAACCCAAAAAACTCATGTACAGATTGGGGAAATGATGGGGATAGCAAGGGAATTCAAAATTCAAAAGTTAAAATTCCCCTCTCCTCTATTTATCCTTGCACATCAAGATGAAAATCCCAATACTTCCACTTCTGCCGTACAAAAGACTGTAAAAACGCTGCCACGTCCTTTTGACTTATGGTTAGTCAACTTTTATGCTCCCGAACCGGAAGAAGTCAAAAATTGTGTTGCTGATACTCAATCTTTACCAGCAGTCAACGGTTACGAATACAAACTGTATCATTGTGGTAATTAGACAAGATTGCATGAATGCTTTCAAAAATTCGTAACGTTTTTAAACGCAGAGGGGCGCTAAGAGGATGTTTGAAAAGTATTGGGCGAATATAATTCAATACGGTTCAGTTAAGATTTTTTGATGGGCAACGTCTATGTAGAGACGCTTCAAACGGCGCGTCTCTACACACATTATTTTTTACACATCAACCTTAACTGAACCGTATTGCTGCGCCAGCTTGAAAAACTTGTTCAGCGGTTAAGGTAAGCTCGCTAAAAGCTGGTGAAAGAATACGATCGCTTCCCCTAAATTGACTTACTTGATACTCACCTTCAATCAACTGGTACACAGAGATAGTGGGCTGCTTGGGGTTGCCAATAAACGCCCGTCCACCTAATGCAGCATAATCCACAATCCAGTATTCTAGAATCCCCATTTCCTCATAGTCAGCAAGCTTTTTATGATAATCATCACGCCAATTTGTGAGGCAGTGCGTTGGACGGGTTTCCCGGCTTGAAGCAACTGCCGTGCTAGCAACTTCAACCACTAAGGGAATTGATGCGGCACTGGTTACAGTTGACACCTTTTTCCACAAAGGTTCATTTATTAGATTGGGGCGATTTAATAACAATACATCTGGTGAATAAGCTGATTTGCCATCAAGCGGTTTAATGAATGCAGTTTTGGGAATAAAGTAAGGAAGATTTAGACGGCTGTATTCTGAGATTATTTCTGCCATCAAAAACCCCACAACTTCTTCATGATCGCCTGTAGGTGGTGGCATTTCAATAATGACTCCATTATGCAGTTCATAGCTTCGTTGCGGGTTCTCTGGATACCAGGCAATAAATTCATCAAAGGTTACTTGTTTGGTGAAGGCTTGAGTCATATATCCTCCTCCTTATATCCCACTACGGTTGCTGTTAACGGTTTTTGTGACAATTCCATGGGTGTAGAGACGTGCCATGGCACGTCTCTACATATGTGTCCTGCCTAAAAATAATCTTATCTGAACCGTTCTCAATGACAATTGCTAAACTCAGTGTCATTCTGTCCTAGCCTTGGCTAGTAGACAAAACTGCGCTTTGACGCACAGTACGCTTACGATCGCTTTTACGAGTCCCTCCAGCCATTTGATATTCGTGGCTATTACTACCAAATTTATAAGCAATTCCACGTAATATTTTTTCAGAATAGTCTGCTAAATTTTGTTCATTTTCTATAATCTGGGTTAACAAAACATCAATAGTAGAGAGGGTGGTATTGTATGCTTCCAGCGACTGGCGCAGAGTTTCGATTTTTTCAGTATAATCTTTAACGTTCAAACCCTCTCCGACATCTAGAGTTGCACTAATAGATTTGATGCTTGCTAGACGCATCTCGGCTTTGCTCAGAGTCCGTGAATTGCGTTTTTGCCTTACCATAATTGATACCCATGTTCTAAATTTTTCCTAACTCCATAGTGGACAATTGTTTAGAAAGTTGTCATACGTAAAATTATTGAATTTATAAAAAAACGTACAACCACAGTAATTTTACGCGGGCATAAGCTTCTTTAGGTTAAGGCAAAAGCCGCTACAGGTTGCGCGAAACACGGAAATGTGAAAGCAGAAATTGTTACAGGGAAGGCGGAAGTTGCTACAGGGAAAGCGGAAGTTATTACAGGAAAGGCGGAAGTTGTTACAGGGAAGGCGGAAGTTGCTACAGGGAAAGCGGAAGTTGTTACGGGGAAAGCGGAAGTTGTTACAGGGTAAGACTAGCCCCTTCAAGGTGACTAAAAAATCTAGACGCTGTAGTTGCGATCGCTCGACTGTAGGCTTCTATCAGTCCACATCAAAGGTTGTCGCAAGTTACCACTGTGGGATTGTAACTCGGTTAATTTATGAGTCCAAGCTTATGTTATGAACCAATACGGTTCAGTTAAGGTTGATGTGTAAAGAATCACGTGTGTAGAGACGCGCCATGGCGCGTCTCTACATTATGTTCTTGATAAAGGTTCTAGCTTTATCTGAACCGTATTGTGTTCTGAACCTTGTTAACAATCTAATGGCTTTTTTGCAGAATGCTACCACTTGCTTACTTATAGTCTCTAACTAAACTGGTGGTTCCGTGCCATTGTCGCGTAAGTATTGCAAATTTTCACGGATAGTAATTGTGTTAGGATAATTTGTCAATTGATGATTTGGCTCTCGATATTAATCGTAGCGCCTGTTCCCTGAGCCAAGTTCACTATTTTTTCTGCAATATTCGTAAAATTCTGGTTCCCTGGAGGTTGAGACTTTAAATCGTCTATCACCTCTTTAACTGCTTGCGTTAGTTTTGGATCTGCCTTGACAACTGCATCTATTTCTCCAACAACTTTGGCAAGTTCACTATCATTTTGAACAGCTTGCTTTAGCTCATTCTCAGTGATATCTATATTTAATGGAGGATTAGGAGCTTTTTCAATCGCTTTTGCGGTTTCTGGCGATTTGAGCCGAAGCAGCCTTAACAACTGAGTTGCTTTTTCTTGAAGCTGTGGTGTCAGCAACCCTTTCACTTTTTCAAAGACTTGTTTCCCTGCTTCTGTCGCTGCTCCCTCAGCAATTTTCATCAGAAGTAAAGTACCAATCGCTGTTGCTGTTACTGTCATAGGTTCCATAGAAAATGTCCTTAGTAATTAGTAATTAGCACGACTTGAGTTAATACTGTTACTGGATATTTATTTTGCTAATGGCTTTCCCAAGACTGGTAACAGAAAAAATACCAGCAGGGTACTTGAAAATCAGGAAAATATTCGTACTATAAGTCTAAGTTGCCGACATTTTAACCATCGCTTTTGTTTCAAATTCCGCAACTAAACTAGATAAATTATAGCTATAATGATTTCTCCTTCCTCTCGCTGGTGCGTTCTTAGCGTCTGGAGCGGTTTTTTATCATTCAAATGCTACCGGATTTGATATGACTGGCGATTGCCCTTTGGGCAGTGCGCTCCGCGCGATCGCACTACATAAAAGGCGTTGCAACAAATATGCTTGAAGATGCGTTAGGACGAACGTCCTAACACATCCTACAAATCTTTTAGGCGTTGCATAAAATGCAATACGGTTCAGATAAGACCAGAACCCGGGTCAAAACCACATTGTAGAGACGCGCCATGGCGCGTCTCTACAGAAAACGGGAATACAACTAAAATCCTTAACTGAACCGTATTGGCATAAAATGGGGATGAAGAATGAACCACGAAGACCAGGCAGCGCCCCACTCTCTACTCTCTACCTTATTGGAAGTCTTGGGGAACACCCACCGGTGACAAACCAGCAATGACTCGTAAGTTTTGGCTGCGAATCAATTCAGTAAAGTCTAATGCAGAACGTCCTTCTATTTTTGCCACAGCCTCAATTGCAGATAACAGATGTTGTGCTGCTTCTGCTTCCGAGTAACCACGTCGTTGTGCTACACGGATGGCGGCTTCATCAGCATTTAACTCTACTTGCTGGGAGTGGTTAGTCCGCCAGATGCGAACTATAGCCAGCGTAGTTAATCCACTAGCTACAACCACACCTACTGCATCTGCTTGGGCTGATTCTACGAAAGCGCCCAAAAGACCAGCGATCGCCACACCTTGATAAATGTCAGGTTTAAACCACTTGACTCCTGTCAACCAGCTGACAGTCCGTAATAGTAACAAATCGCGTTGGGGTTTCGTCAGGCGACGCCATAAATCCAAATTAATATAGATTGGTCGTTCCTTATTCCAAGGCAATGGAACGGAAGCATCAATCACTTTTGCCTGTTCAGGCTTGCTGACGATTTTTGTCATCATTCGACCAGAAGCAGGCATCACATCTAGCAAACGGCGAATTTCAACGTTTGGTTCCATGTTAGCTATCAGCTTTCATAAACCTTTTAATATATGCTTATGCTAAGAATACCTGGTTTATTGGCTTTAATGGCAACCACAAGTCTAACCACTTTGTATGGTCTTTGATGATTACTGCAACTAATGAAGAATAATAATGACTATCGATGCTTTTGCTCCAACCCCACCTGAATGGACAAACACGGCAATACATGCTTATGAATTTTGCTGTCCTAACTGTCGCTCAAGTAGCTTGGAAGCTGAACAAGTCTGGATAAATCGTCGTTCGCCTGTGATGATGGAAGACTATCGTCGGAAATGGCAGGAGTTTTACCAGTGTCATTGTGGTTGTGTATGGTGGGCTTGGAGTAGCGATCGCCCCAAAGAACGGCGTCCTGAGGATGATCGCTAGCAGCGGCTTTGCCATCGCCCTCCAATAAATCTCAAGAGTCAAGAGTTGTTAGTCATACTAAAAAAGCCTGCGTAGGCAGGCTTTTTTTGCATAGCCCTACCCTTCTAGGGTAAGGGTTGCTGTCGGGCTATTTTTAGAAAGTGAAGGTGGTACGCAGTGTACCGACGTAGACGGTGTCGTTATCGCTGTTGTGTTCTGGGTTGAAGATGACTATAACACCAGGGGTGACAGCAATATTGTCAGTGAGTTGCAGTCTGTACAGCGCCTCTAAGTGATAAGATGTGTCCTCATCTTCACGACGAACACCGTCTGTTTGGACGAAATCGTTCTCACTTGCTTTGGGTGGTTTACCAAAGATAAAACCAAGTACGTTACCTTGTTTAACAAAGTCTCTAAAAGAAAGAGTAGCAGCCCAGTAGTTAAATTCTGCTTCATCTCCTTCAGCAGCACCGCTCTTTGCTTCTGCCTCACTATAACCATACCAACCACCAATTGTAATTTTGGGGCTTAGTCTGAAGGCAGCTTCTACGCCGTAGTGGTTAGCAGTCAGAGCAGCACCACCAAAGGGGTCATTTGCATAAGTACTACCTGTGGAGTCAAACAGGCTAATATCTCCTTGGTTTTGGTAGGTGTGAGCGTAAGTCAAACCGATATTGAATACCTGACTAGGCTGGAAGGATAGCTGACCGACAGCTGCATATCCACCATCAAAAAGACCTGACCCATCACTAGGATCGTTAGCTCTGTCAGCTATATAAGCAGCCGACAAAGAGATAGGTCCTTTGGGATTGAAGGTTAATGTCGCACCTGCACCACCAGCACCTTGGCGATAAATGGGGCTGAAGCGACCATAACGGGATACCGCACCTCTACCAGAACTGGCGAGGTCGGGGCTAAAGGTATTGATGTTTTCGTATAACTCAGCGCCAAAAGCATCAACCTTGACGGCTATAGCATTGCCTAGGTTAAAGGCATAGTTCAGTTTGTCAATTTCAATATCGTTGCCATTATCTCCGTCAAAACTTAGACGGGTCATGTTAGTACCCGTTACATCTTCATCGTAGGGGGTAATATTGCGAGCTTGTAAACGGGTTTGCAACTGGTCTGAGCCGAAGAAGCTTGTGAGTAAGTTCAAACGAACACGGTTAGCGGCAATGGTGTTAGATTCCACATCATCAGCTGTGTCTTGGTCAACACCAGAGGGAACAGCCTGCTCATCGCTACCAAAAGTGTCAGATAGATTGAAAATGGCTTCTCCAACCAGTTTGGTCGTAGTGGAGAACTGATTTGCTTCCAACTCAGCAGTCCGAGCTTCTAAGGTATCAACACGACCGCGCAGGGTTGCCAATTCAGCGGAGAATTCTTCTTGCAAGCGCTGCAATGTAGCCAGGTCTTCTTTCCTTACCAAATCTGCGGTAGCTGTTGCAATCAGTTCATTCACTCGATCCAAACAAGCATTTAAACCAGCCGCAAATTCATAACGGGTCAATGCACGGTTACCGCGATAGGTTCCGTTGGGATAGCCCGCAATACAACCATAGCGTTCTACTAGAGACTGCAATGCTTGGAATGCCCAGTCCGTTGGCTGTACATCAGAAAACTGAGAAACAGATGTCACCTGACCAAGGTTGTCAGATTGTTCTGTCAACTGGGAAACGGAGGTCACTTGTTCTTTGACTTCTCCAGCAAAAGCGCTGTTTGCTGCGAAAAATGTGGCGGCGACAACAACTGGACTTAGCTTTAGAAAGTTCTTAGATAGTTTTTTCATGATTTATGTATCACTCACACCTACCGACTTAATCATGGTACAACCCCCTAAAATACATAGTTTTTTGGGAATTTACTAATGATTTTCTTCGAGAATTGTACCAGATGTTAGTGGCGATTAAAACAAGTTAATGCTCACTCTTTTTCTTCAAAGCTATTTGCATCCTTTATTTGACAAATTTGACGAATGTAGTATCATGCGACGTTTGTAACGTAACAGAGATCCTTCTTCCTCAAACTGCTGAAGCAATCGAGTTACTGTCACCCTTGTTGTATTTAACACTTCTGCCATCTCCTGATGAGTGACATTGAGGTCGATGAGCTTTCCTTGATCTACATCACGACCGAACTTTTCACTTAGCCAAACCAAAAATTGCCATAAGCGTAAGGAGATTGGTTTACGGTGTACGATACTAAGTAATTCTTCTGCCTGTTGGATGTGAGACAATAAGGCGTTGACATCTTGATTCCACAGATGAGGCGGGACTACGGTTACTTCCACGCTAGTCAAGCATTCGATTTGGTATGGTTTGACTTTAGACAAAGGATAACCAACCAGATCTCCAGTTCCCCAATAACCCAAAGTGATAAACGTTCCATCTTCACTCCAGGTTAATGTGCGAACTGCTCCACGTTCAATCCGCCACAATACATCATTGCGTGCTGGGATAATTTCGCGGCGTGCAAATAGTCGTTGTGGTAGTTGTCCAGTAGAAGAGTTCTGAGCCTGGGCAAGATTTTGTGTACGACTTGTAGAATACATCATGAGATTTTGTAAAAATTGATTGATGGG